>PBYS01000057.1 GCA_002729725.1 Puniceicoccaceae bacterium | reverse complement strand
GACACAGTCAAACTGCCGCTCCCGGCTTCATCCAAGCCTCGCCCTTTATTCGCGTAGAAGGTGTAGTTCGTCACAGTCGAGTGCCCATTCTGAGTCCAGATACCAGAGCCACCGCTGGATTCGCCTCCTATTTCGTTACTATAAGTGCGACGAAATGGATATGCCGCCACGCAGTTGTTGAGCGTCTTCGCAGTGTGCCAAAGTCGGAAGCCACGGTAGTTCTTTACGGAGACACAGCCTTCGAAATCTGCCACAGCTTTTACATCAAATCCGGCATCCTCATTATTAACAGCAATGCAGCGAATAAACTGATTGTTACCTGAATTACCATCTTCGAGAACAAAACCATCTCCATTGTAATAACTCTGTGGATCTCCGTCTTTGTCTTTCTGATTATTCATTCGATTGTTCAAGGCCACACAATCCTCAAACACGATATTCGAGTTTGACGGACCACTACCGTAAGAAACAAAACCAAATGGCAATGGTTCACCATAATCCCACCAGCTTTCATCGCCTGCGGTCATATCCGCCACGCAGTTGGTAAAGGTCACATAGTCACAACCACGATCCAAGCGAAAGCCCTGCTTCGTATACTCTTGAACTACAATATTTTCAAAACGCGAATGATCGATGTAATAGACATACATGCCATGGCGCACATCATGCACAAACAAATCACGTAAAACAATATGATTGGACGCATTCGAAGATGAAGAAGAACTTTTGATGCCGTGCTGCACACGACTGATCTCAAAATTCTCAACCAGCCAGTGATCACCGATTATATAGAGCCCATGATCCATACCTGAATCGGGATCGCTACGACTCCAGCCAGGATCCCCATTAAAATGTGGCCGCCCTCCACCCGTATCAACACCAATAATAGACTTAGGCAAAGCTGCAGTGCCATCGGAGTTAATATAGATTCGGGTATTGGTATAATTACCCGATCCAACGTAGAGCGTATCGCCCGCCACCATAGTGGTATTCAAAGTCGCGGATAGATTTCCTTTCGCCAGCGCGTTTGAGAAATCAGAGCCCGAACCATCGCCCGATCCACTCGGGGTCATATAATAGTCAGCGGCCTGCAGAGAATGAATAATAGATAAAGACGCAGCTGCCGATAACAGCACACGGGATACACTTAGACGAGCGCAAGCTCGCCATATTTTCATAGCATCAAGCATAGGGGTATATTGTTGGGGATGAATATTTATGGGGAAGATCCCAGTCATCGCGAAGCGTGGCATGCTACTTATGAGACAAATTAGCTGCCCTTCCTAGCTCGATCCAAATGAATCTATTCAATAGAGATAATGAATCAGGTTATTGAATACGTTCAATTAGCACACAGTGGAAAATTTGTGTAAAAGAACAATCATAAGAACGGTACAAAACCCCAACCTACCAAAGATTAACATGAAAGACAGACCCCAGAACAAATCATCCCCCTCCCCGACTCAATTCGTATGCCCCGCTGCGATTGCCAGCGCATACCGTCGCATTCGTTCCTAACATCATAATCCAAACTCAATCCCAGAAATAAAGTGAATACATTACCACAAATTCGTACCCGCCTAACAGTCCCCGCATTACTACTCGCCCTCACCAGCGCATCCTACGGTCTCACGATCACCAGTTCAGACGATGGCTACGTCCGCGAGGGTCAATCCACCACCGTGCAAGACGGTGGCATAAGCGAACATCTTTATGTCCGCAAAGATAACTCAGGCAACAACGACCACGTACGAAAAGCTTATTACAAATTTGATCTAACCGGGCTCAATGCCGACCTGAGTGCAGCAGCGACTTTCACGCCGACCATCAGTTATCGATCTGCCAACCAAAACGGGAATCGCACATTTTATTTCTACGGTCTCAACGCGGGCTTCACTGCCCCTACTGGTGAACTCGGCACTGATTGGGACGAAACTGCGCTCACTTGGAGCAATGCACCCGGTAATGATCGCACAACCAACATAGACACTGGATTTGATGCAGCAACGACTTCATTGCTCTATACGGCGAGCAATCAATACAATTCAGACATCGGAAAAAGCTATACGATCACGATCTCCGAATTAGGAGATTACGTCCAGGCAGACAACACAGTCACCCTCATGATTTCTTGGACCGACACGACTCAATATGGCTTCGGCTCGAAGGAGAATTCGACTATAAGCTACCGCCCCACACTCGAATTCTCGCAAATTCCCGAGCCCAACGCAGCCGCACTTCTGATGGGCTTAGGCGCCTCCCTTCTTATAACTCGTCGCCGTCGTCAAAGATTATAAGGCTCAAGCTGGACTTGCATTTATGATATTTAATATCATAAATGCAAGCATGAGAACATCCCAAGGCCCCAACATACTGCTCATCACCAGTGATCAACAACACTGGATGACGATGGGCTACAACAACCCAGAAATTCAGACGCCAAACTTAGATCGCTTGGCCGCACGCGGCATGATCTTTGATCGCGCTTATTGCCCCAACCCAACCTGCACCCCCACACGCGCCAGCATTTTGACTGGACAGTATCCAAGCCAGCACGGCGCGCACACCTTAGGCACCAAACTCGACGAGAAGGTGCCCACCATGAACGACGCTTGGCACGATGCGGGCTACCAAAGTGCATTAGTGGGCAAAGCGCACTTCCAGCCTCTCCAATCCACCGAAGAGTATCCCTCGCTAGAGTCCTACCCAATATTGCAAGACCTCGAATTCTGGAAGTCTTACGATGGCCCCTTCTATGGTTTTGATCGATTCGAGTTGGCGCGTAACCACACGGACGAAGCTCACGCCGGTCAGCACTATGCCATCTGGATGGAAGAGAAAGGCTTCAAAGATTGGCGCAAATGTTTCCAAGCCCCGACCGGCACTGGCGGCAGGCAGTATGGGGCATGGAATATTCCTGAGGAATACCACTACAACACCTGGATCAGCGAGCGCACCAACGCGATCTTAGAAGACTACGCGCAAAGCGAGACGCCCTTCTTCCTGTGGTCGAGTTACTTCGATCCACATCCACCTTACACCGTCCCAGAACCTTGGGCGAGCATGTATGATCCCGACAGCCTCGACTTGCCGACTGGGCGTGAGGGTGAGCACGAAAAAAACACCATTTTTCACAAGATCACACAGATGGAAAACCCTGACCTTGCTGCCTATGGTCTTGGTGATGGCAAATGGATGCATGGCGTGCAAAGCCACTTACGCTCAGAATCTAGGAAGCGCAAGGACATGGCGATCTACTACGGCATGGTGTCCTGCATGGATCACTACATTGGTAAGACTTTAGACAAGTTAGATGAGCTCGGTCTGACAGAAAACACCTTAGTCGTATTCACAACCGACCATGGTCACTACTTTGGCCAGCACGGGCTCATCGCCAAAGGGCCCTATCACTACGAAGATGGTGTCAAAGTTCCGATGATCGCCGCTTGGCCCGGGCACATTCCGGAAGGCACGCGCACTGAAGCCTTACAAAGCCTGGTCGATCTGCCCGTTAGTTTCCTGGCCGCCGCTGGCATCGAAAAGCCACAACGTATGACTGGCCTCGACCAGAGTCCCGTCTGGGCGGGACAAAAAGACAAGGTCCGTGATTGGTGTATCGTGGAGAATAATCACGAACCAGGCATTTGCGAACACAAGACCTATGTCGAAGCCGACTATAAGCTCACCGTATTCCGAACCTTCGACGATGGCGAACTCTACGACTTAAAGAATGATCCTGGTGAGTTTGAAAACCGCTTTAACGATCCTGCCTACGCCGACATTAAGATCCGCTTACTACAACGCTTCTTACAAGCGGAGATGGCCAAAGAAGTGTTGAGTATGCCTCGCATTGCCCCCGCATAATGCCGAAGCAATCCAGCATAAAATCAGCACTTCCGGCGCTAGATCGCAGTCTACACATATTGGACCAGATCGTTCGCAGTCAAGGGCCCCTGCGCTATAACGAACTCCGCGAGCGACTCTCAGGCATTCAGGACTCTAGTTTATCACGCATTCTGAAGGCTTTGGAAACTTATGGCTATCTGCATCGCGATGCGGAACTCGGTTACAGCATCACTGCGAAGCTACGTGACTGGAGCCCTTACCTTAGCGAAAAAAAGCCAGACCTCGCCACTTTAGCGATCAAAGAAATCGATCAGCTCGCCGAACTGGCGCAGGAATCCGCCGCGGTCGTACTGCTGCACGATAATTGTCTGCGCACCCAATGTTCCCGCACGATCAATGAAGGGATCCAAGTGCTGGGAGCTGGCGAGCGACTACATTTTGAAGCCGACCACGCTGCAGCCGTGGCGGTGTTGAGTGCCTTACCAGCCGCGCAGCGCAAGGCCTGTCTGCAAAGCAGCTATAGTCGCTTCCCAGCCAAATATAGCTTTAATAAAATACAAAACGAGATGCAGCAACTTTCCGGCGTCTATATTGATCGCTCACAAGCACGACCCGGCATTTGCCGAGTGGCAAAATTCTTCGAACACGAGCAACAAGTAGGCGCAATATTCTATTGCCTAACGGTCGATGCATTTCACAGTAAATCGGACAGATTAATCTCGGCCTTATCTGAGGCAGCCATGCGTTTGTCAGGCTCAACAGCATCCCCGCAGAATTCAAGCTCAAGCTCCTGATTTACACAAAACTCCCACTCTTTTTTTTCCATGACAGACAACTCTTCAAACATCAAACTTCTCATGGTCGGCATTGGCGGCTACGGGAATCGATACCTACAAAGCATTTCGGAACAGTCGGAAGGGACGCTGACCGCAATCGTCGATCCGATGCCCGAAAAGGCGCCTCTAGGGCCCGAGCTAATGGCACAGGGGATGCCAATATTCCCATCGATTCAGGATTTCTTAGCCTCTGGCATTGAGGTCGACTTAGCCATCGTGTCCTCGCCAATCTCCTTCCATGCCGAGCAAAGCTGCGCGCTCATGAAAGCAGGCATCGACGTGTTGTGCGAAAAGCCCATCGCCGCCACAGTGGAAGATGCCGAGCAAATGCGGCAAACACGCGATGAAACGGGGCGCTTACTGGAAATTGGTTACCAATGGTGCTTCAGTGAGGCGATTCAGGACCTAAAAAAAGACATCATTGACGGCGTCTTTGGGGCTGCAAAAACTTTAATGACCCGCGTGGAATGGAGTCGATACAGTGCCTATTACAGTCGTAACAATTGGGCCGGCTGCATCCTAAACAAGCAGGGCCAAACCGTCAATGACAGCCCGGTAGGCAATGCCACTGCGCACTACCTAAACAACATGCTCTACATTCTCGGCGAAGAGATAAACCAATCCACTCGCCCCAAATCTGTAAGCGCAGAGTGCTACCGCGCCAACCCGATCGAAAATTACGACACCGCCTGTTGTCGCATCAAAACTGAAGCAGCAGCCGACATATTATTCTACACCACGCACGCGGTGCCGCAAGACGATGGGCCCGTATTCAAGTACATCTTCGAACACGCGGAAATCGACTATTCAAACCTGGGCGACATCATCGCAACATTTGCAGACGGCCGCACGAAAAATTATGGCAACCCTGACGCCGACCGAATGAGAAAACTCGCATTTTGTATCCGGCAGTGTCGCGCAAAGAATTCGCGCGAATCGATCTGCAGTGTAGAATCAGCCACCGCGCTGACGCTATGCGTCGAAGCGCTTCAAAAAGTAAAGGTCACGAACTTTGACGATGCGGACATAGTGAAGCAAGAACTGGAGGACGGCCAAAGCTTGCTCTACGTGCCTAGCTTACCCGAGGCGATACACAAAAGCTTCGAGCAGCAAAAGCTCTTTTCCGAGCTGGGCGAACTCGCTTGGGCCCGCACCAGCAGCACCGTCACAATTCCGTAATATCGGCGGACACGCCGATGATCATCCGAATCACTTCGGAGGCTACGGTACGTCCGAATCACTTACGGCGTATAGCTCTTATTTGACTTCCGTATAGGTGCCTCCGCTGCTAGCGGCTAGCTGCTTGAGAAACTTGCGCCCCTTGGTGCTTTTATAAGATACGGCATTTATCGGCACTTTGACATCAGGTTGTAATTCCTCATTCACCAGCTTGAGCACTTCCTTCGCTTCCATCTTGGTAGGATCGCCATCGGAGAGAAAGATGATCATATTGGGCTTCATCTTGAAGCCTGCCTCGAGTGCGAGGTCAGCGCGTGTGCCCAGGTTGCGCCCTTTTTTATAGGTTTTAAAGACATCATAGCTCTTTGCCTGCTTGCGATCGGTCGCTTCAGCAGGGTCACGATCCATCAGCCATTTTTGCGCGGTTTTGATACTATCTTCGGTCACCGACTTGAACGTCGAGCCACGGAATTTTTCGACATCTTTGGCAAAGGCTAACACATTGAATGTGCCCACACCAATCAGGGGCTTTAAAGTGGCGACCATCTCATCGACCACCACCTTGTATCCATCCACACCGCGCCCTTCCATCACCATACTGCCGGACATATCAATAATGAAAAGAATGCGCTGAGCGTCAGACTGCATTTTAGCGCCAAAAAAGTCGAGATCCGCAACTACCATTTCACGCATTTCAGCCACTCCACCGCCGGTCCCGAAACCTCCTGAACCGCGACCGTAGCTCGAAGCATTTGCAATGTTCACGTCGATATTGAGCGCGGGAATGGTGACATCTGGAGCATCCACCACAATCGGATTCGGGCGTGGCGGCGCACTCGAGCGGTTGCGCTGCTCCAAATTGACTTGATATTCGGGCTGCTCTTGTGGCACTTCCACGATCTGTGGCGCTTCAAAAGTCTGCTCTTCGCGGGTGATGTTTTCGACGATTTTAAAGGCGCCAAAGCCAAGCAGCCCAAGAACATGTAAAGCAAGGCTGACAGCGACAACGGTGAACAGGGCTTTGTTACGGGTATAGGTATTGCTAATGTTCATTTTTCAATGCTCAGCGGTTGAGTATGAAGAGGTGATTGCGAATCTAAGCATAGAGCCCCTAAACGCTTCAGAGAGAACTACGCGCAGAAAATACTATTTTACTTCTGTATAGGTGCCACCACTGTTGGCGGCCAACTGCTTAAGAAAGCTGCGCCCATTCGAACTTTTATACGAAACGGCGTTGATCGGCACCTTCACATCAGGTTGTAATTTTTCGTCCACCAGTTTCAGCACGTCTTTTGCTTCCATGGTAGTCGGATCTCCATCGGAGAGAAAAATAATCATGTTTGGCCTCATTTTAAAGCCCTCTTCTAAGGCCAAATCCGCACGGGTCCCCATGTGCCGGCCTTTCTTATAGTTACGGAAAACATCCGAGCCCTTAATTGGCTTGCGATCATTCGCCTCAGCAGGATCGCGGTCCATCAACCATTTATGAGCCGATGCGATTGAGTCCTCGCTCACATCTTTAAAACTGGAGCCACGAAATTTATCAACGTCGCCACCAAAAGCCAAGGCATTGAAACTTCCCACACCGATCATGGGCTTTAAAGTCTTAATGATTTCATCCACGACCTTCTTGTAGCCATCAACCCCGCGACCGGACATCACCATACTGCCGGACATATCAATAATGAAAAGAATGCGTTGCGCATCGGACTGCATTTTAGCACCGAAGAAATCGAGATCCGCCACGACCATTTCGCGCATTTCTGCAACGCCACCGCCCGTGCCGCTGCCGAGACCTCCTGAACCGCGACGATAGCTTGAGGCGTTGGCGATGTTCACGTCAATATTGAGCGCAGGAATCGTAACATCGGGCGCATCGACAACGATCGGATTGGGCCGCGGAGGCGCGCTAGAGCGATTGCGTTGTTCCAAGTTCACCTGATACTCAGGCTGCTCCTGCGGCACTTCCACAATCTGTGGCGCCTCAAAGGTCTGCTCTTCCCGAGTAATGCTCTCAACAATTTTAAAGGCACCGAAGCCGATGAGCCCTAGGACATGGAGCCCCAGACTGATGGCGACCACGGTAAAAAGAGCTCGGTTGCGAGCATAGGTATTGCTAATATTCATCGGGAAGGGATAGACGCTCGTTAAAAGTCTCCAAAGGAGACGAACTTAATCTCAGCGGCGGCACAGGCGTCGAGCACTTCGATAGATTTGTAATGCGGGGAAATGGGATCAGCGATCACGACCACAACAGCTTTCTGCCCCATGCGGTCGGAAGTGCCTTTCACGCGTCGTAATGTAGCGATCAGTCCGTGTAGCGTCACGCGCTCTGCGGGGCTCGCAATCGGACTGCCGTTAAACAGCACTGAACCATCCGGCAAAATATCGATGGTGTGCCGGTTTGGCAGTTCATCGCTCGCGGTGGCCTTGGTGTTAGTCGGCAGTTGTATGCCGAGATCGGCCTCTTCTTTGATGATCGTGGTGGTCACCATGAAGAAGATCAACAGCAGGAAGACCACGTCGATCATAGGCGTCATGTCGGCCTTGATTTTTCCGGTGAGTATATCGTCGGCTTGCATTGTTTAAAAATCCTGCGGTTATTTATCGCTTTGAAAGGCAGCGAAGATGACGTTACTCAAGCCCGCGTTCGCACAAGCTTTCATCACATCGTTCACGTATTGGTGCTCGGCAGCGCTGTCGGCCCGCAGATAGACACGCACTTGCGGATCCTCTTGATGCGCATTGATCAAGGTCTCGCGCAACTCATCAAGCGTAACCGCATAGACCCCAGAATAGAGAGAGCCATCACGCTGCACAGTGACCGTGGTGCGCTCGCCGTAGTCTTCCGGGATGGTTGAGTTCAGCGCGACGGGCACATCGATCGGTTTCTTCTCAGCAGTGATCATATTGGCCACTGTCATGAAAAACACGATGAGCAGGAAGACGATATCAATCATCGGGGTGAGATCGACCTCACCGTCTTCGTCGCTATTGTTCCAGAGTTTCATGCTTACTTACCTGCAGCGCGTAGGAGATCCGAATAGAGGCGACCCAGCGTCAAGTTAACCTCAGCCACGATCTTACCGTAGCGATTGCGGAAGAAGAAAAAGAAGAACATCGCCGGGATCGCGATCGCCATGCCGGTTGCAGTCGTAATTAGAGCTTCCGAAATATTGTCGGCCAATAGCTCTGGCTTACCCATACCTTGTGAAGCGATCGAGTTGAAGGCCTTAACCATACCAGAAACCGTGCCGAGCAGCCCCACCATCGGTGCGATGGCTGCAATGATCGAAAGGTAGCTGACGATGATAAATGCGCCGGACAGCTCCTTGGTCGAAGCGTTGTCGAAAGCTTTTTCCACCGCATCGGTCGAGAAATTTTTATGACGCACTTGATCCAGACCGAAGTTAAAAGTGTTCGTGACGGGGCTAGGATTATCCGTGCAAATCTGATGCGCCTTATCGATGTCCATCTGGCTGACGGCGGCATCGAGTTCTTCGATTACACTATCATCGATAAAGCTACTGCGGCGGATGGCGATAAAGTTAAAAACGGCGAAGCCGACAGTCGCGACGGAAAGCACGCCTAATGGGAACATTGCCCAACCACCAGCCTTGACCATATCCAACAAGGTCTTCTCTGCAGGTGGCGGCGTGAGCTCGGCCATATCATCGGTGCTGCTATCCTGCGCATGGAGGTTCGCCACGAGCCCGGAGAAGAGAAGTGAGCTCGCACAGAGTACGAATAGACATAGTTTATTTTTCATAATGTATGATGGGTGGTGATTTAGTTGTTAAAGCGTATTGCCTGACTCCTCTTGATACTTTTGCAACCAAGGGTTTTCAGGGTAGAAAATGGAAAACTCGCGTGCCAGCCGATCGGAGGCTTCAATATTGCCTGACTGCTGATAACCGAGGGTCAACAAGTAGTAGAGCTCTGGCTTAAAAGTAGCATCCACAGCTGTGAGCACCATCGCACGTGAGAGATAGCGTAACCCCTCGCGGATATTATTGTCGGCATAGCCAAGTCGCCCCAGGGCAAGGCAATAAGTTAAAAAGTTTTCATCGCCACGCTGCAAGGCCTGCACTTCATCTAAAATCTGACGTGCTCCAGTGGCATCCCCGGCCACCGCACGACTATAGCCCGCCCAGAGTAAACTCTTCTGTTGTAAGACCGAATCGTTCGACTGCGAGAGCGAGCCGTAGACCTGCGCGGCGAGCTCATGCTCTCCTTGCGTGCGCAAGGCATCCGCAAGGCGAAAGGCCATATCCGAGAAATCAGACTCAGGCAAAGACTGATAAAACAAGGCCAGCAAGCGTCTGGTTTGATCAAATTGTTGCGCTTCGATACTACGTGCGACCAAGCGCTCCCCCAGTCTTAGGTACTCAGGCGGCAGAATTTGCCATGGCATGCGCAGCGAGAGTGCCACCGCATCTTCAACTTCCCCCGCCAGAGCAAGCGCCTCATAGTAGCGGCTGAAAATACCGTGAAAATTAGTTTGCGCAGCTGGAATGCTTAAGAACGCCGCCAAGGGCTCGGCAGTCTCTTTCATCTCAGATAGAAAGAGCCCATACTGTCCCAATTGAAAATCGTTCAACAAACGGTTATAATTCGAAGGTAATTCGACCATGACCATCATGTCCTTACCATCAACCGGCACAATCGCTTCGGCACCAGGCATATTAGGAAATGAGAGCCGCAGCTGCCCCGCATCCATCCCAACCAAGAGCTGTGGGTTCTTATTCGCATCGGTAATACGGATCGGCTCTGCCAAGGTAAAGGTATCCGTCGGCAGGTCGATTTCGGGTAAACGAGGTAGCTCCGATGGCTGCGCAGAGAGTGCACTGCTGGCAAACAAGAGGCCGCCAATCAATGGACGCAGGATCCGGCGAAAGAAACGTTGGTGACTAGAGTGCATACTTTTTTTCAACGAGGGGATAAGCTTCAGTTTGCGAGAGCACCTTGGAGCGGGTTTTATATTCTTCGAGCAATTGTTGCACGCTCTCTGTTTCATTCATCGCTTCGAGGGTTAAGAGATCGTAGTAATAGGCCCAAGAGACCGTTTCGGCATAACCGCCATAAGCCACGATCAGGCGTTCGAAAAAGCCATGAGCCTCCGAGAGTTTCCCCTGTCGCCGATACGCGCGCCCAAGTTCTAAATGCGCCTTGGCATGATCCAAGCCCTTCCATTGTGGGTTACGCAAAATTTGACCCAGCACTTGAATCGCTTCTGCATCACGAGAGAGTTCTGAGAGTATACGCCCTTTACGCAGGTGCGCTTTTGCATTTTTAGAGCGCATAGCGTAGCGCTCGGTAATGGCGTTGTAGTAAGCCAAAGTGGTCAACCAATCCTTCTCTGCACCACTACGCTCCGCTTCCTCAAAAGTTAGATCGGCGAGTGCCAGTAAGGCATCGTATACAGAATTCGAATACGGGTGCTTTTGTAAAATGGTCTCGTACAATTCCTTCGTCGCATCAGGACGGCTCTCACGGTGCTTCGCGGCCTCAAAAATAATAACTGCCGGTGGAGCCATACTGAGCTGTTCCCAATCGAAACGCGGTGGCGTGGGCTCGCTAGTCATAGAATCCAGAGCCATTTGAGCGCGCATCTGTTGAATCAAGTCGCCTGAAGCGCGTCCCGAGGCGACCAAGTCGCTGAAGAACGATTCAGGGTTGTAATCAGCAATACTCGCCTGCTTCTCACGATAGAAGTCTACCAACTTCTCTAATTCTTCCATCACCATGTCCTCTGTCACGGGCTCGCCTTTTGGCGGAATCTCCAGCCCAGTCTCTGGATCCACTTGGATTTCGGTTTCTATAATCTTATGACGAAAGCTACGATCTCGCACCAAAAGGTAAGCAAGCTCCTTGTCCACATGGATGCCCTCGGCACTTTGCATGTATTGATACTGATAGGCACGATCCGTAAGGAACTCTTTACGAAAAGCTGCGTCCTCTGTTAAGCGATTTAGTAAAGCTAAACTGTCCGCAAAAGTTGTCGAATAACGACCGTAGTGCTCTACGTAGCTAAGTATCAATTCGTCCACAGAGTAGCGTGACACATCTCCAATCAGCTCACGTATAGCCAAGGAGTGAATTCTAAAGCGTTCGTCCAACCTTCCCAATCGATCAAAAACCATTCCGATCCTATAGTAAGCCTCAGAAATTTGACCATCCTCACCATGGGTCTCCACATAAGCTTGAAGCACATCCACTCCCTCTTGAGGACGATCCAGCTCTTCCAAAACTTCTGCGAGCGCAAAGACACCTTTCGCCAAAAACGAGGGGTTATCAGTAAAATCAGGCACTTTGCGGTAGTGTGTCGATGCCTCTTCCAACGCGCCCCGGCTACGCATTAAATCACCGATATAAAGCTCAGCCTCGCCACGCAGACCACTGGAAGGATACGCATCGACAAAACTCAAGAACTGAGCTTCCGCATCACTCATCTTTTGCTCGCCAAAAAGCGCGACTGCATAGCGATAATACACGTCTTCGTAGAAAACACTACGCTGAGTATAGTCCTGAATAAAGGCACCCAAGGTCTCGGAAGCTTGAACGTAATCTGCCAATAAAAGATAAGACAGCCCCGACCAATAGCGGGTAGCTTCATACAAGGGCTCACGACGCGGAAAACGCTCGCGCAGACCTTCAGCATACACGCGCACCTCTTGATATTGCGCATCCACCATATAGTAGCTGCAAACAATATTCACTAATTGCGCAGCCACTGTGAAATTTTCAGGCGAAGCCATGTATGCATTCACCAAGGCCATCAATTCGTCGTAGCGGCGCTGCTTAGCATAGTGCTGCGCTAAACCGGTGATCACTTGCGCGCGAAACTTGAGGAAATCTTTTTCAGCCAAATAATCGGTCGCGAGCTTCTCGCTCATCACATCGTCACCGAGATCTTTTGCCTCAGAATATGCAGTGAACAAGAAACTTTCCACATGCTCATAATCCGGGAAATCCTCATACAGATGCACGAAGGCCCAGAGAGACTCCCAAGTGCGCTGTGTTTGCTTATACACCCGTGCGATACGCCATTTCATATCGACATTATATTCGCGAATCTCTTTCACCGCAGCCAGGCGAGCCTCAGCGGCTTTAAGCTGACCGTCTACCACCATGAACTGGTCACTATCAGGGCTCACATAGCGCACTTTCTGCTGCAAAGACTCTACCCGTGCCTCATAGAAATCGATAATTTCGCCACGCCCCTTTACGAAGGAATACAACAGGACCGCTTGGTCATAATTCTCTTGCTCGAAGAGATTGTCCCCCGCTTTCAACAAAGTCACATTAAAGGCAGGATCATATATCGCCTCATAGCGCCCTGTCAGATAGCGCAAGTAAGGCACAATCTCCTTTGGCTGTCCCGCCGCCAAGTATCCCTGAATCAACCAAGAGGCCGATTGCGCGCGCAGATCCGCATCCAACACCGCAGCGGAGAACACTTCTAAAAACAAGGGGATCCCGTCTGCAGCACGGTTGGAGCGAATGTACAGATCCGCCATGCGATTGCGCGACTCCGAGCGGAAGACCGCCTTATTGCTGCGCTTATAAGTAATCTCGTAGTATTTGATCGCGCTGGCGAGATCATTCAAATCTGTATATGCCCCCGCCAAATTAAAGCGCACAAAATCGGCACGAATGCCTGAGGGAAACTCCTTTAAGTAGCGATTATAATATTCGACCGCCTGCTTCAACTTCCCAGTGTCCGAACTACTCGCGTATTCGTCTTGGTAAGACAAACCCAGTAAAAAGATATATGATTCGCGCTCGGGCTCATCCGCCAAACGCTTCGACAACTCTAAGAGTATCGGCCGAGCGGCCACCAGGCTCTCGTCCATCTTCACCTTCAACTGCTCGTATAATTGGGGATCCGTTAATTGCGACGGATCTGATTGGGCCGACATCTGCTGCGGAGCCCAGATACACAGCACAGCCAATAAGCAGAATAGCCATAAAGCCGACACGCGGCGCAATGGACATAAGAGGCGACATAAGACACAGTATAAAGAACACAAGCAATCTGAGACGCGAACAACTGACATAGCCACAAAAAGAAGTCGGAGCAATGCAATATAATGCATAAACACAAAGCTTATGCACTTGCCTGTTGGGGGAAGTAAAAGAATCATAAATAGGGGAAAGGACTGATACAAACTCTTAGCACATAGCAGCGCAATCACTTTTTATCAGAGTAAACACAGATATTTATTTACCAGTAAAAGCTTGATCATGTGAATCTATTCAACAGTGCTAGTCATATCGCAGGTCGACAAGAAAAAATTTCCCCGATCGCTCGCCCCTGCAGTCTGCCCTCCTCTGAATAAATCGCTTTATCACGATGAACATGAAAGAATTTGCCGCGATTTGCGGCGTGAGCCCTGCGACTGTGTCCTATGCACTGCGCAATGATAGCCGCATCTCGGAGCCCGTGCGCGAACGCATCCAAAGCAAAGCGCGAGAAGTCAACTATCGCCCCGATTCCAGTAACTCGGCCTTGGTTCGCTACCGCAAGCAAATTCATACGGATGTGCAGCGACCGAGCGTAGCCATCGCCTACGCCCATCCACCAGCCTCTCGACGCACGAAACTCTTTCAAGTGCACGTCAATCGCTTTCGCCAAAGCATTCAACAATATGGCTACGATCTCAAAGAGTATTACATCGGCAATCAGGCCGATGGCGGCGCCAAGTTATTGCATCAAATGCGGGTCAACGACACCCAAGGACTGGTCCTCGCATGGGGCCAATGGGAACAGAAATTAAACGAATTTCCTTGGCAAGAATTCGCGGTTGCCTCCGCAGAAAGAAACCAGATTCACCCCGCAATTGATCGCGTCAGCGTCAACCACTTCAACGCCACAGAAGTCGCCATCCAAGCATTAGAAGTACGAGGCGCACGCCGGATTGGTCTAGTCTGCCACCACGACTTACCGCTTCGTGTGAAGAAAAACATTGTAGGTGCTTACATACAACATATCTACAAGAAAGAGGGTCACTCGCCCCCGGCTCCACCCTACTTCTACAAAATTGGCGCACCCACGCAGCCCTTCGAAAAGTGGCGCACAAAACATCAGCTGGACGCGATCCTAGCGCACCGGCAGATCGACTTTAGTTTTTTCAATGAACAAGGCTTACGGTTTCCGCAAGACTCGCAGTATGCTGTAATTGAAATTGATGATAACAACGCTCACGAAGAATCCGGTGTCGTCATTGACGCGGGCCTAGGCGATGCATTGGCGGAAGTCATCGCCGCCAAGCTACACTACGGGGAACGCGTCGACCTACAGAGACAAGGTGACTTAATCCTCATTAATGGGCAATGGCGTGAAGGAATAACGACTCACCCGCCCGAAAAATCCTCCACAGAGATCGCTTCATTATGAAACAACGCGTTAGCCAAAAACAGATCGCCGAAGCCTGCCAAGTCAGTGTAGCGACCGTCTCCTACGCGCTGCGAAACAGTCGCCACATTTCAGTCAGCACACGCGAACAAATTCAAAAAGTAGCGCACGAGCTAGGCTACCGCCCCGACCCCTCGCTCTCATCGCTCGCTGCCAAAAAGCGACGCAGCGGACAGACTCCATTTTACGCATCGGTCGGCGTCCTACACCCCAACCCCAAAAGCTCGCGAGCCACACAACTCTTCAACATTCACAGCCGCCACTTCAAAGAGAAAATGGAAGACTTAGGCTGCTCCGTCTCGGAGTTCCAAGTCGACTCAAACCGCTACCGCCCCGAGCGCCTGGCTCAAATTTTACGCACCCGCGGCATACGTGGCATACTACTCGGCTGGGGCCAATGGCCCGATTCTATCCGCAGCTTCCCATGGCATGAGTTTGCTGTCATTTCGACCGAACGCACCGACCTCGGCTATGCCATCGACAAGGTCAGCATGAATCATTTCCATGCTCTGGACAGCATTTTCGATCGCCTGGATGCATTCCCTGAAAGCCGCTATGGCCTCATACTGCACGATGATTGCCCCGCCAAAACGGAAAGCCACATCATGGGCGCCTACCACGCAAATCTCTACGAACGGAAAAACCTAGAGTCCGACATTCCGCCTTACCGATACAAACTCAATGAGGGCCCGACACGCTTACGTGCATGGTATCAAGCCCACAAACCAGACGTTATCATCAGCCACCGCGCGATCGAGGCCTCTCTGTTCCAAGACGCAGGTATCACATTTCCCGCACCAACTCGACTGGTGATCATCGAAATCGACGAAGCGACCGACCTTGAATTCTCTGGCATCTATACCGAAGCCACACTCGGGCAAACAACGGCACAGCTACTCGCCCGAAAGATGCGCACCCATGAAATGAAGCGCGAAAGCAATCGGGCGGAGCTGACACTAGTGAACGGCATCTGGCACGATGGCGTAAGCCTCGGCAGCTAAACGACTCCGCCCACTAGGTCAAACTACACACGACACGTATTAACTAGAGGTAGAGACTGCCTCAGCCTTCTCCGTGGCCACTTCTCCGAAATACTCGACAGCCATCAACTCTTCCTCTACCGAGAGAATTTGAGTACTCATAATATTCGGCGAATACAGAGAACGCAGATCTTGGATCTGCCCCGCAATCATCGCCTTTTCCAGCGAACGGTTCGCCTTCTTTAAATCTTCGATGCTTTCGCGCACATTGAAGCGCCCTGGCGAGGTCGGCGCCGGCGGCCAACGTGAATCCGAGACATAGGCCGAAGTCACCTCTTTGCGAGCATTATCAAGATGTTTCATTGCTTCAGCATTATCCGAAAGCTCCGCTTGCAAGCGCTGCACGCCCTGGAAAACTGCTTGACAAACAGGATCGAGAATACGCGCATGTGGGGTATTCAGCCACGCACGCGCTGTGCCACCATGCCAAGCGCTTCCACGCTCGATCTGCTGCAAACGACTATTCGGTAGCTCAATCACATCGCTCTGATCAATGATCTCTGAAGGCGTAGCAAATTCATAACCGCACTCATTGGCTGTCTGCAAAAGGCTTTCAAAGCGCTTAATACTATCTGGCTCAGGCTCGAAAAAGCGCGCATGTCCAAATTGCTTCACATAGAAATAAGCACTCGTACCGATGTATTCAGCATCTTCTGCGTATGGGATCACAAAACTCCCGGTTGATTCCGCGCGTTCTTTCCAACGGCCCAAGAGTGCTGAAATCTCGGAAATATCGATCGGAGTGTCACGATTGCCCTCAGTCGCTCCCATCAAATACCAGAGCATGGGATTGGCAAAGAAATCCACCCGAAAGAGCAAGTTCAAGCCCGACTCTGTCCGCGAAACGTTGGTCAAATATTTCTGATATTCGGGCTTATCCTTAATGTATTCTTCGATCCGAAAGAGCTTACTCTTATTGCTGTGTCCACGCACATCAAAATCCAAGCCCGTCGCTTCACGTATTTCAGGAAAGCCTAAGAAGAAAGAATCCCCATCCATCACAAGTGAATCGTAACCCGCTTCTTTAAAAATGTCTGGCAGGAAATCAGCCCAACTGCACTCAGGGTTCCAGCCCAAGCGAGGACGATGCCCCGTGTATTGCTCCCAAGCATTCAAGCCATCTTTCAAACTCTCAAGGCCGATTTCAGGAGGCAGATTCGCCAACATAATGTGCGTATACGGCGAGCCAACCCCTTCAACTAAGCCCGCATCCATGAGACGCTTCAGCTTAGCCATCACCTCAGGCCGCGTGTCCGCCATCACTTTAAGCGTCTCGCCCGATGCCTCGAAGCCAATTTTGGCACCCGTTCGTTCGACTAAATCAAACAGAGGATCATAAGAGTTATCGATGACCCAAGGGCGACGCGCAGGATCAAGTTGGCTGTATTGTAGGTTCCCATGCGGGAGAAACAAGATTCGAGGTTTCATGAGGCTTTTTTGTTTGTTAAGAGCGACAGCGAGTCAGAAAGAACTCACTGTTATAAGATATATCGCCAAGATGTGATCGAATAAGTGAATTCGATCACACCCATTCAGGGCGATACGCCCAGACTGGCGATGCACTAAACAGCCACAACGCAAGCTCAACTTAAGCTATTCAGTAGCGACAAAATCACCGAACTCATCCCCCACGTGGAGCTCCCGCCGGTGAATATGCATCCGCCGACGTCACCACCTTATCCGACAAGTCCAGCGGCCCGCGCAAGAGCGGATCTTGTGTCTCAAGCATCCATTCATGTAAGGCAGTTCGCAGCGACTCAAGTTGCGGCGCACAATCTCGCTTAGTCACTAAATTATTAGCCTCCTGGGGGTCCAACAACAGATCGTATAGTTCTTCCTCCCCAGCCACATGCGCTGCCCAGCCATGATCGCATAGATAATCTTTACTCAAACCATTATCGCAATTAGGTAAGATCACATGTTCGCGGGCTGCATAGTGGCGAATATACTTCCAGCGCTGCGACCGCACCGCTCGCATTGGTTCATAGGCTGCATGCACGTTCACCTCTGCAAAAATACGCTCGTGTAGACAGTGCTCTGGCTCGCGAGCCAGTGCACACAGCGAACGCCCTTGCAAGCGATCTGGTATTGGTAAGTTCACTACTTCGCAAATGGTAGGAAACAGGTCGAGGTGCGTCACCATCGAGTCCGAAAGCTTCCCACCCGAGAAGCCGTTCGGTCCGCGCAGCATCAGCATTACACCTAAGCCATGATCCGTGAGACGACATTTCATCCCTGGAAAAGCAATGCCATGATCCGTCGTGGCAATAATTAGAGTCTCTTCCGCCAAGCCATTCGCTTCAATCGCATCGACTACACGCCCAAACATAGTATCAAATGTCTGCACACTCGCCATGTAAGCGGCAAAATCCTCTCGCGTAGCTGCCGTGTCGGGCAAATGCGCAGGCGCACGCACATAATTCGCATCGGGCGCTGGCCCATCTGCGGGAAATTCGCCCTCCCCAATTCGATGCGGTGGAAAGAATCCCACATCTAGAAAAAATGGCTGCTGGTGTTCACACCCTAGAAAGTCTTCAGCCGCCGTCGCGATCGCATTGGAGTCAATATGCGCCTCCGTCAAAATTTCTGAATACCCAATATCAGCCGTCGCGGCATAGGGCTCCAGTGCAATGTGCTGAATTCCCGAAAGCGCAGTATGATAGCCCGCCTCGCCGAGAAACTGTACCAGTGTCTCACCATAGTCCTTCAAACGAAAGCCACGATGCGCCAGCCCTAACATACCATTCTCATGGGCAGACTGCCCAGTCATTAAACAAGCACGACTGGGCGAACAAGTTGGATTGCTACAGAAGGCCTGGCGAAAAAGCATCCCCTCCTGCGCGAATTGCTGTAAACGAGGCGTGGGCACCGCATAGCCGTAGGGCTGAATATAACGCCCCGCGTCATGGGCATGGATGTAAACAATGTTCATAAATAATCAAGTATTCAGACTCACAACTACCTCAAAGGCTGCCCGAGCAACAAAGCATATTTATTGAACATATTCACTAGCCAATTTTCTGCGTCGCCCACTCCCGATAATGTCGAGGCGCCCGCTGAGCATGCCTCTTAAACCAATGCGAGAAAGTGGCCGCATCCTTAAACGCCAAATTAAATGCAATCTCCTTAATTGGCATCTGCGTCCGCGACAACCAATGACAAGCGGCAGTGTAACGTCGCACATCGTAGTAGGCCCGCATTGTCTGCCCATAGGATTGGTGAAACAATGTATCCGCATGCCCCAAGCTCAAGCCGACATCTCCCGCAATTCCTCGCAGATCTAAAGGCGTATGTAATGGGTGCTGCTCCAGTCCACGCTTGGCTCGCACCACACGCACGTCTTCACGTCGCGATAGATATGCATCCATTCCCAAAGCCATCATCGCTTCCAAATAAGCCATCAACCAGGTCTCAAATAGCTGCTTGCTTTGTAGATACTCCTCTAAGCTCAATGATTGTGCGTGCATCGCATTACCCGCCTCCAATTGAATCTTTTTAACATACTTCAGTAAAGCTCGCACTGCCCGCTCCAATTTAGGGCACTGCACAGATGGCATGCTCAGAACCTGAGAAGGTTCAAAAAGCAAACGTCCATCCGGCCAGCTCAAAACAAACTTTACAGAAATAATCTTAGCATCACTGGAAAACACACGACGATGGCTTTTGCGCGGCACAAAGACCCACTCACCCGCACCGATCGTCTGTGCGCCCCCCTCAATCTCGAGCTCCCCCTTGAGCATCAACCAGGCAGAACTATCTCGACTCTGAAAACGCCCGGATTGCAACACCGGGGCCCCTGAATAAATCCAAACTAAATGCGCATCCAAGTCGCGCCAGTTCATATAGCTCAGTTCTGCTTTCATTTTAAAGTGTGCATACCCTTGTTAATTTAAAATCTTAATAATCTTAAAAATAAACATGTTTTTCAAGTCTATAGACACACGTGTAGACTGGCAAAAGCCAGTCTACACGCACCTAATCCCCTTTCTCGCTCCCATTTTCTCCCCCCCGATCTTCAGCACATGTCTCAAAAACCCAATATGATTTATATCGTCGCTGACCAATGGCGTGGCGATTGCCTCGGGCTCTATCGCAATCATCATCCGGTCATGACGCCCCACCTCAATCAATTGGCTTGCGAGGGCATCAATTACACCCACGGCTATGCAGACTGCCCACTTTGCATGCCACAGCGTGCGACCATGCTGACAGGTAGGACCGGCTCACAGAATCGCTGTATCAGAAACTTTACTACAGAAAATGCACCCCACATCGACCCCCAGCAAACACTACCCGGTCGACTCACACGCGAAGCAGGCTACCAGACCAAAGCCATCGGAAAGATGCACTTTGCCCCCCACCGTGCGCGTCACGGCTTTGAGCACGTAAACCTACACCCTGACGACTATTTATGGTGGCTGGAAGAACAAGGCCAAGGCGGCAGCTTTCGCGCCCACGGCCTAGGCGGTAACGAAGTCTACCCCACAGAGTCCACCTGCGACCAACGCTACTACCATACCACCTGGATCGTGGACCAAGCGATCCGCTTCTTGGAGCAGCGCGACCCCACCACCCCCTTCTTCCTCTACATCATTTTCGAAGCCCCCCACAGCCCATTTGATCCTCCGCCCCCCTACGATCGGATGTATGACAACTTCACCATCCCTGCCCCCATCGAAGGCGATTGGCGCGAAAGCGACTACCCCGCCACCTTTCAAGAGAAGCGCATCCTCTCTAAATACGATTTTATGCAACCAGAGGCCATCGCCGAAGCACGACGTCGCTACTACGGGCAAATGACTCACATCGACTACCAACTCGGTCGTCTCTTCGGCGCTCTGCAGACACAGCACATCTACCAAGAAACTGCCATCGCATTCACTGCCGACCACGGTGAGAGCCTCGGCGACCACGGCGTATTTGCCAAGCATAGCTTCCTCGAATCCGCTGCACGCGTGCCCTATATCCTGCGTCTCCCCAGCTCTATGCAAGCACAGTATTCCCAGCTGAATAGCGAGCAAGCAGTGCTCACTGCTGACTTCTGCCCCACCATGCTGGAAATGGCAGGACTCGCCCCCGACCACACTGCCGAAGGACAATCCCTCCTACAACCAAACGGCCGAGAATATATATTTGGCGAAACACCAGAAAGCGCGATGGTCCTCGGAGAAGGCTACAAATATATCTACTATCTAACCGGGGGCACAGAACAACTCTTCCATGTCGAACAAGATCGCGACGACCGCCACAACTTGGCCGGTCAAGCCACGCAGAGCGCGCGACAGTCACAATTAAAAAATCAACTCATCGCCTACCTCAGCAAAAACAACAGCCCCATGGTCAGCGACGGAGCCTTCATTCAACGAACCGCTCAAAACGATGCCGCCGCACTTCGGCGACGCAATCCACTCGCCTGTCGCGGCCCCATGCACGGGGGCGACGGCTATTAAGACAGCAATTTTCCATCACCCAACATTCAGTACACATATGACAACACCTAATAAAGCCCTGCTCACACGCATCCCCAATAACCCAATCCTATGCGAAGCAGATATCCCCTGGGACTGCATGTCCGTCTTCAATGCCGGCGTTTGCAAATGGGAAGGTGGCTATAAAATGCTTTTCCGCACCGACAGCGGCCCCAAAGAAATGCCCGACTCCCGCCTGACACGAGTCGGCCTCGCTAGCAGCAAGGACGGCTATAAATGGACTGTCGACGAAGAGCCTGTATTCGACCAAGAAAAAATGCGCATATGGCTCAAAGGCCAGTACGCCGAGCGCTTTGGCAACGAAGAAATCGTCCGAATTTACGATCCACGCATCACCGTCATTGAAGGCGAAGTCTATCTCTGCTTCGCACTCGACACTAAGCACGGCGTGCGCGGCGGGCTAGCCCGCAGTTCCGACTTTCGCAACTGGACACTGCTCCACATCTCACTACCAGAGAACCGAAACATGGTGCTCTTCCCCGAACGTGTGAATGGAAAACTGATCCGCCTCGATCGCCCCTTCCCACTCTACCTACGTAAAAACGAATCCTTTGACATATGGATTAGCGAATCGCCCGACGGCGAACTATGGGGCCACCACAAACTCCTGCTAGGTGCTGAAGAAGCTCAATGCGGCAACGCCAAAATTGGCCCTGGCGCGCCTCCGATCAAAACAGACAAAGGCTGGCTCACTACCTTTCACGCCGTCACGCACCACCCCGACCGCGACCTCGGCACTTGGGCCCGCAACCGCACCTGGCACAAAGAATACGTCGCGGGCCTCATGCTCCTCGACCTAGAAGATCCATCTAAAGTAATTGGCATCACCCGACAACCACTACTCCAATCCGAAGAGCCCTACGAACTTGGCGGCTTCCGCGGATCCGTAATTTTCCCAGGCGGTTTCATACTAGAAGACGACAACACTGTGAAAATGTATTATGGTGGCGGCGACACAGTCGTGGCACTCGCCGAAGGCAAACTCGACGAACTACTCGACTCAATTGAGCCGATTCGCTAGACCTTGGCTAGTTGCCAAGAACACAGCTGCCGAGCCTATCGCCCTAAAGCAGGAGCTGCCAGGCGCGATGATACAGGCCAGTTTGCATCCCGACTAGAAGGGCTATGCCATTTGGGCTGAAGCGATTAGAGAGCCATAAAAAAGCTTTCTAAATAAGAGTCACATTACCGGATTGAGTCATCAGCATGCTGGAGGCTGTTGCCGTGCGGCGGCATTGGGAGCGTGCATCACCGATGCGCCCTCGCGCCATTGCCCGCGAATCAAAAGATCGTAATGCTCGTTTTCCGCAGGTACGCCCCGCTGACCGCGGTGTAGTGATGGTGCTACATTTCCCAATGCCCCCCGGCGTACACTAAAATAGGGCGACAACTTTCGTCGTCGCCCTACTCACTACTAACTATACTACTATTACATTAACTGATCTTGATCTTGCGTGGCTTGACTTCATCCGCTTTGGGTAGATGAAGATCGAGCACGCCATTTTCAACGCGCGCATGAATCTTAGCTTCGTTCACGGATACATTGAGTCGCAAGCTAAGGCGATAGTCGCCGGCATGGATCTCACGCCGCAGTGGGCGCCAAGCTTCTGGCACATCATTCTGCCGTGTGCCCGTCACTGTAAGCGCATCTTCCTCTAGAGAGATGTCGACATCCTTGCGATTCACACCTGGTAGGTTCACGCGGACAATAAAGGCTTCCTCATTTTCGCTGACATCGTAGTGTGGACGTTGCCAGTTGCGCTCGGTCGCCTTCTTTGCAGGCGCTTGGATGGTATCTAATTGTGTGCTCATAGTTCTATTTCCTTTCTTTTGAATTGTTATTTTACGCTAATTTGTCGTGGCTTGCGCGCCTCCAGTTTAGGCATGGTGACGGTCAAAATACCGTTCTTCATGGCCGCAGAGACTCGCTCTAGATCCACACCATCAGGCACCGAAATTGAGCGCTCAAATTGAGTGCGTGTTGACGAATCGTCCTTCTCAGTGCTTTGCTGACTGCTGAGTGTCAGCACGGCATTCTCCAGTTCGAGATCGATCTGATCCTTATCCACGCCGGGCAGTTCGAAGCGGGCATAAAAGTGATGCTCGTCCTCATAAAGATCCGCAGCGGGCTGATTGAGTCCGACTTCCGTGGCTAGAAAATCGTCCATTAACGAACCGATTCGGCCCATGGCAGGGACACCGAAATCGAAGAGACGGTTGAAGGCACTGGAAGCCTGTGACTGTGGGTACGCATATCGTATTAGTTTCATGGTATTGTTTTCCTTTCGTTTTGAGTTAAATGACATCTACTCTAATGCAGAGCACATGCCAAGCAGACTCAAATCCGCAAATCCCTAATAAACAGATCCTTACAAAAACAACAAAAACAACGGGTAGCGCCAAAATGTCACAGCGAAAGACAAGCCATCTCAGCAAACAAAATAAAGCGCCAAAATGGCGCACGCAAAAACAAGGAAAGCTCCTCGTTCAAGGAAACGATGGTTTGCACTCTCTTAATCAGCTAAAAGCAGCCAAAATATAGTCACGCGAGGCCGCAACCTCTTCAACCGTCAGGCCAGGACTGAGCTCCAAAACTAAAGTATGCTCTGGTCGGACAAACTCGGAAATCATCTTAAAATCCACCGTTCCACTACCGGGCACCTGATGGTCTCGGCCCTCAGGCGACACATCATGCAAGTGAAACCCAGCTAAGCGGGGCGACATTTTCTCTAAGTGCTCTCGATGATCAAGCAAGCCGAGTTGATGCTTAATTTGGGCATGCCCCGTATCGTGCCAATACCCCGCATGCTCCGGCTCACCAAGGCTGGCTAAAAAATCGTCATATTCGCCATCGATCGGCATCTCTTCCATGCTTTCACGATTTTCAAGGCAAAGCTTCAAGCCACGCTTCTTCACCTCAATCAATAATTGTTGATAGTTCTCTCGAATGCGAGGAATCGTCTTTTTAGCGACCCTGCGTATGGCTCGCATCGCTCGATTCCGACGCTTCACAAAGGCTTGGCTATCCTTCAACTCATCTGCCACGATCTCCGACTCATCAATCCATTTTTCAAGACGCGCCTCAGCCGAATAAAAGAAAAAACGAACTCGCCCCGAATGCATAACAATACGGTCGGCCCCGACCTTAAGAGCAAAATCGAGTGTTCGCTGCGTGTAGCGATGCCACAAAGTCAGCTCTCGGCAATCGATTGCAGACGGTTGGTATAAATTGGGTGCCGCATGCTGCACACTGCCTGGTAAAGGACAAAAATTATGCACCGACGAAATTTCCACCAGCCCCTCTTCAACGGCTTTCAGAATACCTGGCACCAAGGAAATGCGAATACCATGGCTTAGTTCGATTCGCTTAAAACCGAGCCCAACCATTTCCTCCACCATCTCATAACCATCTGAATGCCGTGCAGAGCACCAGCAAGTTGATAGGGATAGGCGGTCAATAAGAGCAGACATAGTCAAAAGATACAAAAAATCTCGGCACGTGCAAGACGGGCCGAGACTAATTAAAAAGCTAGCGCATGGCGCTGCAACATCCAAAAACTACATGTTCGAATAACGAACGCGCAGCATGTTGTTGAAGTCCAATTCCTTCTTCTTACGGCGCTTTGCTTGCGCAGGCTTCACGAAATAACGCTTTGCGCGCACATCACGGATGACACCCTCGCGGTCGAGGCGTTTCTTAAGGCGGCGGAGCGCACGTTCCATGGGCTCGCCTTTGCGGACTTTTACTTCAAGTGACATAAAATCAGTGGTTTGGTTATTGGAAAAGGCGTGAAAATGGCTTTAGCCGCCCAATCGTCAATACCTTTTTTAGAGTTATTCACATTATCCAAGGTAACTTTATTTAGATCGCTCATGTCAGTTATCCGCTGGCTTAAAAAAAAGTGTTGCCCGTTTGGGCAAAATCCTTCGTGATATGAATG
>PBYS01000056.1 GCA_002729725.1 Puniceicoccaceae bacterium | reverse complement strand
GCGCAGCCCCGTCACGCAGATGCTGACTGCAGGCAGTCGGCCAAGGCTTGGAGTCCCGCTTTTAAGCGGCCACGCAAAAGGAGGGAACATCGAACGCCCAACATCGAACATCGAATGTAGAGGCGCCCCAAAGTAGCGGGGCTCTTTAGACCCCGTTTCAGCGCAGCCCCGTCACGCAGATCCTGACTGCAGGCAGTCGTCCAAGGCTTGGAGTCCCGCTTTTAAGCGGCCACGTAAAGGGCGGGAACGCCCAACATCGAAGGTAGGGCTAGGGAATACTGACTGCACGGCTTTCCCCCGGGATCGCCAATCTCCGCATTGGCTGCAGTGGCACTGGCTGCGGTCCCGAGGCCGAAACGACGCTCCCCGATCCGAAGGATCGAGGCTACGGAATCACATGGGCGCTTCAACGGGTCACTTTGAGTCGCCAGAACATCTTAGCGGCGTCTTCGATGGCGGGGGTAATCACATAGCGGCGGATTTCGGTGCTTCCGTTAGCCGTGGGGGTGCCGACTTCGGTTGCGCTGGCGTCGCCGCTGAAGCTGAGATCCTGGCTGGCTTCGAGGGTCACGCTCAAGCCTTGCAGATCCACGGGAATCTCGACTTCAACCACGCGGTAGCTCTTGGCCGTGTCGAGGGACAATCCGTAACTGCTGTTCAAGCTGCTACCTGTCAGCGTCGAACCAATGGAAAGCGGCGCGGGCGCGGCGGTGGCATCATCCGGTGCGGTGCCGAAGAGGAATTCCACGAGATTGCCCCAGCCGTCGCCATCGGCGTCGTCGTCCTCACCTTGTTGATCCATGGGCAGCGCGGCGACGAAGGCATCGAACGGATCACTGGCCAGCTCTTCACCCTTAAGAAGGACAAGCTTCGTCGTGTTAATGCCATTATAAGAGCTAAAGCCCCCGCCCACCCAAATGCGCCCGGTGCTGGTGACGGCGATATCAAAGACACTGCTGTCAAAGCCCGTGCCAGTATCGAAGTTGAAGTCGCGGTTGCCGGCCGAATCGAGACGAATGAGTCGTCCGGCGGCTTGCCCAGCGGCACTGGTGATATCGCCTCCGATATAAATGTCACCTGCGGGGCTTTCGGCAAACGCACGAGCGACCCCAACAATCCCCCCTCCAACGGGGAATGGAGTGATCGCTGAACCGGTAGTGGACAGACGCAAAACACCGTTACCATAGTAATAAGCTGCGAGCAGATCGCCGTTGGCCAGCTGAATTGAGTCGTTGGTATAGAAGAAACCTGTATCATAATCGGTGGAGGTCTCCTGCGCACCCGAAGCATCGGTACAAGCAATGTATTCATCTCCGGATCCGCCCCATGCATCGAACCATCCGGTGAAGATTAGCTGACCATCCGCCTGCGGGAAGACGCGATAAATATAACTGCCCGCGCCGGAGGTGAAGCTGCTGTTATAGGAGCCGTCATCATTGAGGCGGACGGCATAGTCGGCAGTCGGTTCGCCTCCGAAGTCGAAGAAAGAGCCGACAGCAATGATCGTGCCGCCGACTTCTTGAGCGATGTCGAACGCACTATAATAAGAGCCCACCAAGCCAGTTGGATTGAACACGGAGTCGAGACTCAGGTCGGCATTCAGGCGAGCGAGCTTAGCGCGGGCAGTCGTGCCAATATTGTTAAACCCTCCGGCGAGCAGAATTTTCCCGTCCGATTGTAAGCGCAGCGATTCGATCGTCCCGTCGGCGGACAAGCCGGCCACGGGAATCACTGCACCGGTTTCGTCGACCACGGCCAAGCGAGCTCCGGAGGTATTCACTCCGTCGCTAATCGAGGCGAAGGTGCCCCCAACCAGTGCGCGACCACCTGGCAACGGCAGGACTTGATTGACCGCGCCACCAGTGACGGTGAGCGGCATAAAGCCCGGCGCGATAGCGGCGGCATTGGCCAACACGCTGACCTCGATGCTGGCACTGGGCGTCGCGTCAATCACATTGGTCACCACGACTGAATAGCTGCCGGCATCCGCCTCGGAGACGGAGGCGATCGTCAACGTGGCCGAGGTTTGCGCAGGCAGTGGATCACTGTCGCGATACCATTGGTATTCCAAGCTGCCGGCCCCCAGCGCTTCAACTTCGAGAGTCAGAGTGCCGCCTTCGAGCTGAGAGACGTCCCCGGAAAGACTGAGAATTTCCGGTGCCCCCAAAACGATGAGCTGAGCGGTCTCGCTGGTGCGATTGCCGGAGGCATTACTGATTTCGACGGTATAATCGCCGCCATCCAAATCATCGACAGCCGTGAGCACCAAGGTATCAGTCTGACTGCCGGCGATGCCGGCACCATCGACGAGCGGATCACCATCGAGGAACCACTGATAACTCAGCGCCGTGGTGCCCACTGCGCCAACTGAGAGCGTCACGTCTTCACCGGGATCCACGATCGTGAGCGCTGCGGGCTGCACGGTCAGGGCCAGCGGAATGGGATCGCCATTGAGCAGTGCAAGGTAGCTGACAGGCGTGCCGTTGAAATTGGTAAAATTGCCTCCCACCCAGACCTGACCGTCGGGGCGAATACCGAGGTCCGTCACCGAACTGTTGAAACCAGACCCGTCGGCAAACGAAGGATCGACCGTGCCATCGGAAAGGTAACGAACCGTCCGCGGGCTGCCCGAACCGCCGGCTGCGATGTATTTGCCGTTGAGTTGGCCGACGATCTCGGTGGCGCTGTAAAGCGTGGTGGATTGATCCGTGGTGCCATCGGGATTGATCTTGAGCACCTGTCCATTGCCGGCAAAGAGGTAATCTCCATCGGCAGTCACATCAATCGCATCCACGCGGGTGCGACCGGACGAGTAAGTAAAGCTCTGCCCGCTCAAGTCAGATCCGTATTTATACACCTGTTGGCGAGACGAAGAAGTGGTGTTGGCCGAAACCAGGACACCGCCATCGGGAAGGGCTTTAATCGCCTTGATCGTTTGAGAATCGTTTTTCGACAACTTGCCTGCGTAGCTGCCGTCGGCATTGGCCACAGCAGCGCTATAGGCACCGATGTATTCGTTGTTCCAGGATGTAAAACTGCCCCCGAAAACGATGCGCCCATCGGTGAGAATATCCACGGCATTGGCCGCGCCCGTTGTTCCCGCGCTGATATTGGCGGCGAAGGCTGTATCCAGCGAGCCGTCGGCATTGAGGCGCGCCATACCGCGCAGGCTCACCCCATCCACGTTGTAAAAAGAACCCACGATCACGACCTTGCCGTCTGCTTGCAAGGCGACGTCATAAACAGATCCGCTCGTGATGGCGGCAGGAACGAAGGAGGTATCGAGAGCGCCACTGGCATCGACCTTGGCCACGTAGTCGATGGCAGCATTGCCGCCGACGTCAGTGAAATTACCGACAATCACAACACTGCCATCGACGGCCACATCAAGCGCGACAACTCCACTGTTGAGGGAGACCCCAGTGTATCCGCTCACGAGGGCAGCGGGATCGGGAATGATCGTGAGCGACACTTCATCGGAATCAAGACTGCCATAATCATTCGTGATGCGCACGCTGTAGCTGCCTTCGTCGGAGGCGGCAACGGAGGCGATCGCGTAGCTGGCGTCAGTCGCAGCGGGAATGGGTTGCCCATCGAGATACCACTGATAACTCATCGCACTCGGGCTGGTGGCAGTGACGGTGAACGTGGCGGCTTGTCCCAGCACTGCGAAGGTCTCCGCGGGCTGTGTGGTGATTTGCGGCAGGGAATCATCGTCGTGCAAAGTCACGGCTAAGTCACTGGAAATGAGACCAGCGCCGACAACTTCGGAGAGCTGCAGGGTGAGCGTTTCGTCACCTTCGATAGCGGCATCGTCGACGAGTGTGAGCGACACGGACTTCGGCGTCGCATCGCCGGCGGCCCAGGTGAGCGTCTGATCGAGCGCGGCAAAATCATCCGGCGAGCTCGCACTGCCATCGACACTGGTCACGCGAACCGAGGCGGCGTCGCTGCTATCGCCGTAGCGAACGAGCTCGACGCTCAGTGTGCCTTCATCCTCAAAGGGGCTCGCCGCAGTCAGCGCAAAGCCGAGTTCTGCACCTTCGACTAAAAGTCGGGCAAATCCATCGGCGGCCACACCATTCCAAGTCGTGAATGAACCGGAAACCAGGATGCGCCCTTGAGCATCGACGACGGCGTTCGTCACATAACCATTGGGCCCGGCGCCACCGGGGAAGTTGTCGTCCACCGTGCCGTCGAGCGAAAAGAGCGCGATGCCAGGCAGCGTGGTCGAACCGAATGCGGAGGCACCCGTGAGCAGCAGACGTCCGCGGTAGGACTGGATCGATGTGAGCGTGCCAGTGAAAGTATGCGTTTCCAGCACGGTGCCATCGGCCAGATTGTGGATCGTCAACTCGTTACCATGGATGGCCGCAAAGCGGTCGTCGCCGAGCAGAGCAAAGCCAGTGGTATTACTGCTCGTAGCCACATGCGAAAAGTCAGAGTCGAAGCTGCCGTCGGGTAAGAGTCGACGAATCCCACGCACAAGACCACCGTAGCCACCGGCGGTGTAACCGATCAGCAGTGAATCATCCGGCAGCTCTTTCAGGGCGGTAAAATTGGCGTAGGTGCTGTAGTTATAAGCGATACTGAAGCTCGGATCCGCAGATCCGTCCGCAAGCAAACGATAGAGATGGTTGCCTTGATTACTGCTAGCCACCAGGGCATAGACGGTGCCACTCTCGCCGACATGCACGCCTCTCAAGCCATTATAGTAACCGGTATAGCTGCCTACGGGGAAACTGCCGCCGTTGTAGAAAGGGACGAAGGCGTTATCGAGCGTGCCATAGGCATTCATCCGAGCCAAGTTCAGGCGCGACGTGCCGTTAATCTCTGAAAAATTGCCAGTCGCGAGGAACTGCCCGTTCGGCAAGGCGATGGGTGAAGGATAGGCTGAGTTGGCGTAATAACCGCTCGCCGGCGTTGTGGTCACCGTGAAGCTGGGATCGACGGTGAAGCTGCTGTCCAATTTGCGCAAGGTATAGCCTATGGAATAGTTCCCATCCAGCATCAGCAGCGATCCGTCGGTGAGTAATGTAAAGGCTCCCGGAGTCGTGACACCGGTCAAAGAGACGCCCGCCTCAGGCAAGGCTGCGGGCGGAATGACAGTCAAACTTGCCGCGGCGCTGGGAGTCGATCCGGCGGGCGTGCTCACGACGACGCTGTAGTCGGCAGCAGAACTCGGCTCGGTGGCAGCGATGCTGTAGCTGGATGAAGTCGCGCCAGGGATGTCGACGCCGTCTTTTTGCCATTGGTAGCTGACAGGAACCGGACTCGAAACCCCGACAGAAAAGGTCGCGGAGGCACCTTCTTTGACTGCAAGGGAAACAGGGTCCGCCGTGATCACGGGCAAGGCTTCGTCGTCGATGATCGTCACGCTCACACTGCTGGGCCCTGCGATGGGATCGCCAACAGCTGAGCTGAGGTTGACGCTAAAGTTCTCATCCCCCTCCGAAAGCGCGTCCTGACTGATCGGAATGACCAGGCTTTGCACTCCGCCCAAGCCATCGGCCCAGTGGAGCGTGCCCGAAGTCGCGGTCAAATCGCTCGCGCCGGCACTGCCAAAGCTGGTACTGTAGTCGACACTCACAGCACCGCTCAGTGGCCCCGTGCGGCGCACGCTCAATGTAATCGAGCCGGCATTTTCCACCACGCTGGGCGCCGTCGCGGTCCAAGTCAGCGCAGCGGGCATGCTATCGCCCTCGAAAGCGACCAGCTTCACCGTGGGCGTGCCGTTGACCGAGTCAAAAGCGCTGCCAGCGTAGATCTTACCATTGGGCGCAGTGGTGGCATTTGAAAAATAGCCGCTTTCCGCCGTGCCGGAGGGATGATCGGTCCATAAAGAACTGGCATCGAAGCTCGGATCGAGCGAACCGTCCGACAAAATGCGCTGCATGCGATCCCGCGTGCCGCTAGCACTGGTGACCAGTAAATACTTGCCCGCAGGATCGCGCTGTAAGGGACGCGCGGATACAACGCCCAAGGCGGGGTCGAGCGTAAACGAAGGATCCACCGAGCCGTCGGGGTTCAAGCGCACCATCCAGGACGAGCTGGCGGGGCTTTCGTATTGCCCCAGCACCACAAGCTTTCCATCCGGTTCGACCACCACCCCGCGCGCTTCCTCCAGATTAACGGGCAGAGTGGGATTGAAGGAAGGGTCACGGTGACCGTCGGGAAACAGGCGAGCCACAACGTGAATCCTGGGCGCAGGATAAGAATAGCCCCACTCAAAATATCCAGTCACATAGATCTTACCCGAAGCATCCAAAGCGGCAGCGCCAAAAAATCCCCGCACCGCATACACGCCCGACGGCACTCCAAACTCGCTGGGATCAATCTCAAAACCGGTGTCCACAGAGCCGTCCACATTTAATCGAGCAATCCCGTAGCGCGCAATATACGGCGAGGTGGACGCATCTTGAAAGCCAGCAAAACCGCCGACCGCGATTGTCTTGTCGTCCGGCTGAATGGTGACCGCTTCGATGTAGTTCAAGCCACCTGTGGGCCAGCCAATCGTGCCTGCAGTTTGAAAGCTGGTGTCAATCGTGCCATCCGCATTAAAGCGGACGATGGAGTTGGATTCGAGGTAAGTACCGGGACTTGAATAAGTGCCGGTGCGCACCCCCTGCATCACGCCGGCCGCAACGATTTTGCCATCGGACAGCAGACCCAAGGCGTGGACTTCGGGCCAGCCGTTACTGTCGTAATAGATACCGGCATCCGAGCCCGTCGCATGATTGTCCGCGTAAAAGGTGTTGTCCACCGTGCCATCCGGATTGAAACGAATCAACGGAAGCGCCAATGACGTCTCTCCCGGCGTGCCACGATCGAGCACTGCCGGCATTTCATTAGAGCCAAAGAGGATCTTGCCATCCGGCTGCACCAGCACCGAGGCGATGCCCCCGTATTCAGCAGCCTCAAACACCTGCCCCGCCGAATTGGCAAAGACGGCATCGACCGTGTCGGGCGCGGCGCGTAGAGCGCTAATAGAGAGCGAACTGGCCGCAAAAAGAGATACGACTGAAAGAAAGACGTTTCTATACATGGTAGAGGATCGGGTTTGGTAGGTAGGTGGTGGTCTGAAGCGCTTCCCGCCTTCCGCCGGCGATACGGGAAGCGCCAACACCACACGCACAAAAGAATTCTTAACACTTGTCGAGTGTCGTGAACCTAAGCATTGATAATAGCATTTATAAGTAGTATCCCTCAATCCCCTGAACAGAGGATTTTGACATCTCATCAGTATGACCCTAGTTCCACCTCATCCACGACGTCAGATTCCTCCAATCACGATTTTAACGATGGCACTCAGCCTGGGAATCGCAGTCATCGCCGTCGTCACCTTTCTCGCACTGCAACGTCCTTGGCTCGGACTCAGGCTAGGCCCCATGCCGGAGAATGCTCCGGGGGCGAGCGTGCGCGCCAGCATGGGACCGTCAGCCGCGATCCCTGTAGGCAGCGTTCTGATACAAATCGAGACCGATACGGATCAAATCGAACTCAGCTCACTGGACCTCACCGTCGAGCCGGACGGTGCAATGGGCGACTATGCCACCTATCGCCGCTTTCTCGCACGCCAAGATCGGCTGGCCCGCATGCAAGCCAGCGAGCAGCTCACATTCGTCGCTGCCGACAGTCAGCGCTACATCGTGCAGCCTGAGCAAACTGGCCGGCCCATTAGCGATCTACCGCCGGACTTTTGGGTGCAATGCATGGTCGGCCTGCTGGCGTGGCTGGTGTCGGCTGCGGTGTTTGCCTTTCGTCCGAATGAAGCCAGCGCGCGCTATTTACTATTAAGCGGAGCCGCCACCCTGCTGTTTGCCCCCGCAGCCGCCAGCTACACCACCCGCGAACTGGCGGTGCCCGGCACACTCTTGCAATGGGCCAGCGACCTAAACTTCCTGGGCGGCAGCCTATTTGCCGCCAGCTTCGTGGCCCTGCTACTCGTCTATCCGCGCCGTATCGCACCACGCTGGCTGGGCCCCGGCGTGGTGGCGCTCTATGTGCTTTGGTTCGTGGCACAACAGCTCGGCCTGTTTGAATCGATGACTTTTGCGCGCCGCTTCCTAGTCATACTCGGGGTGCTCACCACCTTTGGCCTGGCCGCCGTGCACTGGCGCATCAGTCGCCATCACCCACTGGAGCGCGCCAAGCTGCAGTGGTTTTTACTCTCTTGGGTGCTTGGGACGAGTATGTTTTCCTTCTTCATCCTGTTACCTCAAAGCTTCGGTGTGGATACCTCGCCGATTCAAGGCTATGCCTTTCTACTGTTTTTATTGGTCTACGGCGGACTCGCACTCGGGATACTGCGCTACCGCTTGTTTAACTTGGGCGATTGGTGGCGCGGCGTGATGGCTTGGGCGGCCGCCGTGCTGCTGTTCGTGATCATGGACTTGTTTTTCCTCTACGGCCTACAACTCTCCACCAGCACCTCGCTCGCCGTCACTTTGCTCGTCTGCGGCCTGGTTTGGCTACCGGCACGCAGCTGGCTCTGGCAACGTCTCGCCGCACGCAAACAGCAAACCGCGCCCCACCTGTTTCAACGAGTGCTCGAAGTCGCGCTCGCCCCACCTGGCAGCGAAAACCATCGCGAGCGCTGGCGCACCGTCGTTCACTCCGTCTTCGTCCCCTTGGAGATACTCGAAATCGCCCCGCATGAAAGCCCCTCTGAAAACTCCGTCGTATTGGAAGACGACGGGCTCAGTATGACACTGCCTCCCGTCGAGGGCTTCCCAGGCCTGCGGCTTCAATACGCCCGCAGTGGACGCGCCCTCTTCAACCCGCGCGACGTCGCCCAAGCCGGCGAACTGATCTCGATGCTCAGCCACGCGCTCAGCAGCCTGGCCGCCTACCAGCAAGGCGTCGCCGAAGAGCGCACGCGGATCGCCCGCGACATACACGACAATATCGGTGCCCAATTACTCAGCGCACTCCATAGTCCAGAGCCCGCCAACAAAGATGCCCGCATTCGTGAATCACTGGCCGACTTGCGCGCTGTCATCAATCAATCACATGAGCAGAGCGATTCCCTCGCAGCCACACTGGCCGACCTACGGGCCGAAAGCGTAGAACGTTTAGAGGCCGTCGGCATCCGATTCACCTGGAGCGTCCCCGAAAAGATTCCCGCGACAGACAACACCGCCCTCACCCACGCCCTACGCTCATTCTTGCGCGAAGCATTGAGTAATACGATCCGTCACGCCCAAGCCACGCAAGTCACCATCCAGATCGAAATTCAGCAGCAGCTCTGCTTAAAAATCAGCGACAACGGATGCGGCTTCGATGCCACCACATCCACCGGCAACGGCCTGGCCAACATGCGCGCGCGTGTGGCCGCACTTGACGGTTGCCTCGAAATAAATAGCCTAGTTGGTGGCACAATCTTAGAAGCCCGAATTCCACTCGAAGCCACGCCAAGCAAATAATGAAAAGCTGCCTCATCATTGAAGATAAAGCCGACTGCCAACGCTGGCTGCACCAGATCGTGAGCGAGGCCTTTCCAAACTGCGAGATTGCGCTCGCCGGCGACCAAGCAAGCGCTCGTATCCATATTGCTGAGACGTCCTTCGAACTAGCAATTATCGACCTCGCCCTCCCCGATGGCTGTGGCCTTGAGACCGTTCGCGCACTCAAACGCATCGCCCCAGAAACCAAATCCGTCATTATGACCGCCATAGGCGAAGATGCCAAAATTGTGGCCGCCCTCTCCGCAGGCGCCCAGGGCTATTTACTAAAAGACTACCCCGCCGAGCAATTGATCCGTCAACTACGTGAACTCAGCCACGGCGTGCCCGCACTCTCACCCGCGATCGCCCGTCGCATCATGGAGCACTTTCAACACACCGGCCCCATCCAATCCGAAGATACGCCACTCACCAAACGCGAACGCGAGACCCTCACACTCATCTCCCGCGGCTACCGCAACAACGAAGTCGCCGAACAACTCGGTATTGCCCCCACCACCGTAGCCAGCCACATCAAAGCGATTTACCGCAAGCTCGGCATCTCCACCCGCGCCGAAGCCTCATGGTACGCCACCCGACTCGGGTTATAAAGTTGAGAACGGCCAAGGTCAAATTTGTATAAAGAGGCCCATAGGCTCATGGGCCCAAAGTAGCGGGGCTCTTTAGACCCCGTTCCAGCGCAGCCCCGTCACGCAGATGCTGACTGCAGGCAGTCGGCCGAGGCTTGGAGTCCCGCTTTTAAGCGGCCACGCATGAGAAGACAGAGAGTTCAACGTTCCCTAACCCAAGTTTCTTATGACTGTCGTCTATGGTGCATAAACAAGGGGTGTCGTCTCCAAAGGCACTACAAAATCGATTTCATTTCTTGAT
>PBYS01000055.1 GCA_002729725.1 Puniceicoccaceae bacterium | reverse complement strand
CTCCTGTTGTAGTGCTAGTGCAGGATTGATTGAAATTGAGATTCAGAAGCTAAATCTATTGGGCGTTGTAGAGCAAGGTTTTGTTTCCGGCAATTCGTGCATTCAACTGCTTCTTTAGCTTGACTTAAGTGAACTCTTGAGCACTATTGAGTTTATTATGAAAACCATACATTTTCCCCGTTGGGCTGAGGTATTGGCCGCGTAAAACGCTACGCGCACGCGGTCGAAAGCAACCGCGTGAGGCGCAGCCTTTTACGCGGGCGACGACGCAGATTTACACGCATGTGATGCAGAAGCCTGGAGTCGGGAGTCGGGGGTTGCGCAGTCCGTTGGATGCGTTGTGAGGGGAACGGGGGCTTTCCGTTCACGCTGCGGACCGAATCGTCTGGAAGGATGGCGCCTTTTAGGCTGGGACGGCGCAGCCGCTTAAAAGCGGGACTCCAAACCTGGAGGAGGGGGCTTGCCGCTGGGCCCCGGTTCGGAGAAGCGAGGATACGGTGTTAGCTTTTTACAATGCCTGCTCGATCGAGCGGATGTAGCGGGCGACGCCTGTGCGGGCTTCTATTTCCTGCGCGGCGCGCAAGTGCTTGAGGGCCGCGGCGAAATCGTCGCGGGCCACTTCCAAACGACCAAGGGCGACTAAGGCATCGACCTTGTGCTCGGGCAAGGATTGGGCACGCTGCAAATAAAATACGGCTTCTTCGTAATGCTCGGCTTCGAGTTCGAGCTCGGCAATCAACAGTAAGGCCTCGCCTTGTAAGGGGTTGCGTTCCACCAATGGCTTTAAGACGGCCATGGCTGCGGCGGAATCGTCACTGCGACGCTCGATTTGCGCCTCGGCGAGGGCGAGCTGATCTTGTTGCTCCGGCGTGAGTGTCGCGGGCAAGCGTTGTTGCAAATCTTGCAAATAGACCCGCGACTCGGCGATGAGGCCACGACCGATCAAATAATCAAGTGGCTTGAGCGCGGAGGTGACATTGAGCTCGCCGGGCTGAGACAAGCCGGCCTGATAGGCCTGCAGCGCGGGCCGATAGTTCTCCGCGCGCAGATACAAGTTACCGAGCAGAAAGCGACTGTCGCGGGAGCCGGCGCCCATGCTGTGCACGACTTCAAGATTCGCAATCGCCTCGTCGTAGCGCTCTAATTGTAAGAAGGTATTAGCCTGCAGTAACCATGTGTCGGGCACGGTGGGTTGCTCGGCGATCAACTCTTCGAAGAGCGCGGCGGCTTGGCGATATTGCCCGGTCTCAAGCAGCGATTGAGCTTCGCCGCGACGGAAGTCGACGCTGTCGGGCTTAAACATGCGCGCCATTTGATAGGCACTGAGGGCGCTCTGATATTTGCCTTCGGTCAGGTAGGCATAGCCTAACAAACCATAACTCTGCGCATCGCCCCCGCCCAGTGAGATGACCTTCAGCCACGCGGTGATGGCTTCGGGATAGCGATTGTTCTGCACATAGATCAAGCCGAGCGTGCGATAGGCACGGCGAAAACTGGGAAAGGCTTTGACGGCCATGCGCAAATTTTGCTCGGCCTGTCCATAGCGGCTGGTCTGGTAATACAAGCTGCCCAACAGAAAGCGAAAGGCGGGGCTCGACTCATTATTCAAGGCCGACTCCAGCACTTGAATCGCCTGCTGGGGGTTATTGCGTAGAAAGGGCTCCACCCGCACAAACAGCGGCTTGTCCTGAACGCTCACGCTAGGCTCGAGCTCGGAGAGCATGCCGTAATTGCCTAAAAAGCGCTCACGAAACTCGGCGCTGCCGGGGCTGGAATCGGTCAGCTGAAAAGGGACGGCCGCATGACTCAAGGACAGAGTGAGTAGCGAAGATACAAGATATAATGTAGAGAAGCGTTTCATAAGGATTGATTCTTAATTTTGCAGCACAAGTGGGAACAGGCCACGCACGGTTTGCGGCACGCCACCGACCATCGGTTTGGTAAAGCGGGCACGGGCGATGATCTTTCTGGCAACCTCCTCCAGCTCGGCATGAGTCGAGGACACAATGCGCCGCAACTTGGCGGAGCCGTTGGGTAGGATGTCGATCTCGACGATCACCTTGCCCTTGTCCACACCTCTACGCGCCAAATTGGGAGGAAAACGGAAGTTGGGTGTATTGACGAGGCGCGGCACTTCGGGCAGGTCGTCGAAGCTAAACATCTTTTGAATGTCAGCAATGGTATCGGTCTGCATCTGCAAGCTGGGCATCGGCGCGCCCATTGCGATGGCATCGGCATTACCGGGGCTCAAGTCCACATCCAACAGGGGCAAATCAATCGGCGTGGGCTCACTCGGCATATCCTGCACCACTTGTTGTGGCTCGGGCGGAGGTGTTTCTTCGGGTAGTGGAGGTGTCGCTGGAGGCGGCGGCAGAGCACTCAGCTGCATCTCGCGCACCATCAGATGTGGTGGCTTGGGCGAATTCAACATTTGCGTGAGCGGAATCAACAAGAACAACAGCACCGCCAAGAGACAGGCGCCCCCGATCGCGAGGTAGGGCGCCCACTTCCAATTTTGCCTGGGAAATTCTTGTGACATTATAGATTCAGTTTTTCAGCTCTCAGTTTTTCAGCTCTCAGTTTTTCAGCTCTCAAGTCTTATTGAGTAGTGGCCATGCTGATACGCTTGGCGCCCGCCAGCAGTGCGGCGTCGTGTACCTTGGTGTAGAGCTCGATCGAGACGGCCTTGTCCACTTGCACGATCACGGGCATCTCATCGCTTTTCAAGAGACGCTGCACGGTGCCGCGCACACCACTGAGCCCGATCTCGCGGCCGCCATAGACGACGTTGCCCTCGGAGGTGATGGCGATGAGGATGGAATTCTTTTCCAACATGCTCGCTGAGGCGGCTTGCGGACGGCTGACCTCTACGCCGGTCTCCTCCACGAAGACGGTCGTCACAATGAAGAAAATCAGCAAAATGAAAACGATATCGATCAGCGGAGAGACATTGATCTCTTCGCTTTTCGTTTCAGTGGCATAGAGTAAGCGGCGACGTTTCATGATTTACTTTTTGATTTTCCGATTGCGGCCTTAAAGCGTTCGAGTTGCGCCGGCACGGGACAGTCGGCGCGCAGGGCCAGCCGTGTATTATAGCGCTCCAGTCGAGCGATCGCGAGCACCAGGGCGTTGCGGCGCTGCACAATCAGCGAAAGGATGACGATGGCGGGGATCGAGATAATGAGACCGGTCTGAGTGGTGATTAATGCCTCTGAAATCCCTGTCACAATGCTATCGAAGCGGTTGCCCGCGACCACCAGCATACCGTCAAAGGTCGACAGCATACCTGTCACCGTGCCGAGCAGGCCCAGTAGCGGACCGGCTGTGATAATGATGCCTAGAAAACGTATCCGGCGATCCACGAAGGGTAGATACTCGTTGCGCACAGCTTCAAAATGACGCCGCACTTCCTCGGCACTCAGAGCTCCGTAGTTGACCAGCTTGCGCGCTAAGACCACCGACTCTTCCTGTGAGCGGGCAAGAGTGCTCGCATCCAAGTTATGAATACGCCCTTTGAGCAGAAAGTGAAAGTGCACGCGGCAAAATAGATTCAACGCGGTGGCATAGATAAAAATGGTCAAGAGCAGTAGCGGCAGCATCAGCCAGCCCCCGCTGGACCAAATGCCGAGGGCGTAATCGAGCAAATCCACCGGAATTTTCTCCGGTGCATTCGATTCGAGAACTGCGAGTATTCCAAACATGGCGAACAATCTTACTCAGGCTTGCTGCGGGAGAGGCCATTGACGAAAGTCACAGCCGTCTTCTCTAGGCGTGCCATGATACCCGCCACCTTGCGCGAGAGCATCGCATGCATCACCAAGGCAGGGATCGCGAGAATCAGACCGAGCTCGGTGGTGATCAGCGCTTCCGAGATACCAGAAATCAGGGGCTTAGGATCGCCCGCACCGAAGACGGTCATCAGGCGGAAGGTTTTAATAATCCCCGTCACTGTGCCCAGCAGCCCCAGCAAGGGTGCCGCCGCCGCGGTAACTGCAATCACATTGAGAAAGCGCTCCAGCTTCGGCTGTGTGGTGAGCATGGCCTCATACATCACCTCCTCGACCATCTCGGTCGATTCGTCGGCATGTTCGACGGCCATGACCAGCATTACACGCGTGGGCTGCGGCTGCGCCTTCGCAAGCTCTCGGGCGGCTGGCTTCTCGCCTGCGCGTAAGTGCTTGATAATATCGTGGATGACCAGTGGCTGCGGATGACGCACCGAGAAGACTTGCAGTGCCTTGAAAATCGACACGACCGTGGCCACGAGGGCGAAGGCGAGAATTGGGTAGACCCAGACACCGCCCTTGACCAGGTGCTCGGGAATGCTGTCCTTGGCTTGCTCGACTGCGAGCGCGTCGCCCAAGGTGGGATCGACCGGCAGCTGGCCAGAGCCGGAAGACAGCACGATAAAGATCTCTCCGGCCGCCTCGTCCTCCAGAGGGTGCAAATCGGCACGCTCAGAGCGTGAGGCGAGTGCGAAGCCGGCGGTGGATTGATCACTGGCTCCAAAGTAGAGCAAGGGGCCCACCTGCACGAAATCCCCAGCGAGCAAGGTGCCCTCTGGCGTGAGCGCATTGCCCGCATAGACTTGCCCGCCCAGCAGTGACTCCAGCTGCTGCAGCGAATCCGCCATCAGAGTCAAACCAGCGGCCAGCTTTTCCGCCTCACTGGCATCGGCATTTTCAAGATATAGATTATACTCACGGATGCTTTCGCCCACCGTCTCCAGCTCGCCTACCGACAGTGCGGCCTCGTAATTGGCCAAATAGCTAGGCATCAAGGTGCGTGTCACATAGTCGACTTCGCGCTGACGCCCGGTCACCCGCTCACGCAAGGTCTCCAGCTCCACGCTTTGACTGTCCTTGAGGCGACGCACACGTGCGACTTCGTCCTCCAGTTCATCGGCTTTGGCATGGGTCGCATTCAAGTCACGCGTCAGCGGCAAGCGCTCGGCTTGGATCGATTCGCGTAAAGCGTGCAACTCTTGCAAAGAGGCCTCGAGCTTCGCTTCGCGTGCCTGAGTGATTTGTTCCAGCGTTTGCGCGGACGCGCTCAAAGAGCCGAGTAAGAGTGCGAGCGCAATGACCGGAAAAGTAGCGCGGTGCTTTAGCCCGCGTTTAAAAGTGTTGATAGACCTATTCATTTCACAGCCCCTTCTTTCAGTGCAACTGGCAGCTCAATTAACTTCGGCTCGGTGCTGCGGCCTTCCACCAGTGCGATGCACTCCTGAATCTTCGCAGCCAGCTCCGGCTGCGAGTGCCACTCCCAGCCCGCCGTGCCTAATTTGCCATAGCCCGCATCATTTGGCGCCAGATAGTAAGCCTGCCCCAGACCAATCCACAGCGTGCGGAAGGAAACTTCCACCTCACTGCCCGGCAGCGCGCGGATGCTTTCACTCAAGGAAATCTTGGCGTCAAATTCACGAATCTTGCCCAGCAGGTTCACCACAGACTGCATGCGCTCGCCCAAACCAAGCGTCGTTTCATCTGCCTGCAGAGGGAGGCGCTGGTAAATCGGCTCCAACTCTTCTTGGAGCGGCTCCGGCAGGCGCAGCTTCAACTCGCGTAACCCGCGTTCCATTTTGACCAGAAAACTTTCGATCTGCTGCACATCCGCGGCGACTCGCTCACTTTGGTCCAAGAGCTCCAGACGCTTGGCATCTGCAGTCGAAACAAAGCCTTCGTGCTCTTCAATGATGGCTTCCAATTTGGCCACCCGCTTCTCCGCGACAGTTAAAAGATCTTCCAGTAACACTCGTTCCTCCTGCCATTGCAGAGATTCGCGCGAGATCGCCTTCTCAGCAGTGGCCCACTCGCCGATCGTCGTACGCACGTCGTCGAGCGCCTCCGGCGAGGCACTGGCTACGGATATATATGCGCTCATCAGCGCAAGTGTTAGTCGTTTCATAATAAAGTGAGTGGTTCCAGCATCGCGATCCTCGAGGGAGCTCCTCGAAAAACGGCCTGCGTTTGAATAATCCGCCCGCAAAATGCGAGCTCGCCTCAAACAGGTCAAGCATGATACTGAGTCTCACTACCAGCATTGCAATTGAGAATTGCAATGAACGACTCATTTCATTGCCCATGAATGCATGGGCCCAGCTAAACTAATACTGCTGCAATACTTGCTGCGCAATGGCTGGATCAATGGGAAAGTAGCCAACTTGCTCTACAATCTGCTGCCCTTCACGACTGTAAACGAAGCGTAGGAACTCTTTCTGTAGATCGGTAGGCCCTTGCTCAGGATTGATATTGAGAATCACGTATAAACTACGTGTCAGGGGATAAATACCGCGAGCTGCATTGCGCTTATTGGCGTTTACAAAATTGCCATCCGCTGCCTGCAGGGGAAGCGTCGCCACGTCTGCCGTTTTATATGCAATCCCGGAATACCCGATACTATAAGGATCCATGCCCACATGGCGCACCACCTCGGCACTCCCCGCATGCTCTGTTAAACTCTCGCGAAAGGTGCGTCCGTCCAGTGCATGTGACTTAAAGAAGGCGTGGGTTCCGGAGGCTGCTCCAAAGAAGTCTCCGTTCTCTCGCCCTGACCTGAAATAGTTAAAAAGGCATACAAACCAGCTGCAAAAAGTAACAACGCGCCCAGGCACAGCCAAACAACGGATATTGTTCGCTGATTTTCATTTGGCCCACCTGCATCAGACAGATCCATCAGCACGCTTTTTTTATTCGGATTACTCATCTAATATTCCCTAGACATCAAGTTGCTGATTCAAAGAAATCAAGGTGTCGAGCGAACATAACTGAGTGAATAAAAACTTCACTCAATCGACATCTAACGGACATAATCGTAACTTTTTCCACATCACACTCCGTATTCATATATCGAATACTAAGTGTCAAATACGTTAAATAAATTAGCTCTCACTTTGCCCTCCTTCTGATTTCAAACGAGTCTGCATAATTTGTTGCCAAGCAGTTTCTGCAGCGACTTCTCGTGCTGCGCGCAATTCGTAAAGTACAGCATCTCCATCGCCCAATAGAAGCCAAGCAAGACGACCACCATCATCATGCAAAACCGTTCGCTTCACTGCATAAAGGTCTAAGCTGAAACCTCCATAGGATCCATAGCAATGCGCCCAATAGCCTTCGCGTTCAAAACGTTCGAACACGTAAGTGTGCACTAAGCTCACTTCGTAGCGCCGCGCTGTTACCTCTAAAGGTAGACCAACTTTATAAGCCGCCGCCAGAGGCGCAGAGCAATTAACCCCACAGTAGCTCTGTTCGATGGCCGCATCCGGACAGAGCAGACGCCCCCAGTCGCGAGTCGTTTCAAAGCAATACCGTAAGCGCGAATAAGGTGCCTCAGGGAAAGTAAACCCGCTGCGATTGTTGTAAGTTCGTGCTCGATTATATTCGTCCATGGAAGCGTTTGGGATGACAGATGTGACCCAATGCTGACCGCAGCCATGCATGATACTGAGTCTCAATATTGACAATATGAGCAGCAAATGCGATCCAGTCGCAATTGCAAGCCAAAGCTTCCCTATTTAGCCAAACTCAGAGTTAGTTGACGTTCATCTCCTGAGAATCAGGACGCCGCAACCGAACGCCCAGCCAACAAAATGCTGGAATCGCCCAAAATGTCAGGTTAATCCAGGCAACGCTGGGCACGCGCCAGCTAAGGGACGACCAGGGCCAAGCCCCGTAAAGGCAACCGTCAAAGATAGGAACCACCGCTAGCAGTGCCAATGTGGCGATTAATAACTGACGACGACGTGCGGGGCCCGTACCAAGAATCAGCACGAGCCCAGCGATCAACGCCCATGCAATATGGAAGGCAAGTATCTCATAGGCGCCGCGCCCGACACGATAAATCCATAAACACAAGCCCATCAGTCTTAACCTCTACCTCCCCGACGACATGCCCAACCGCGCTTGGATGCCAGTAGATGTGGATCCTTATAGCGGTCTCATTCTGCGCGCCACCCACCTGAGAGATCGCAGTCCCGGCCTCCAGGCGCGCATCTGGATACGTTTCTTACATACAGGAGGAGCCTTCGGCTTTTGGGGTAAAGTCATCGCCTCACTCGGCTGCTTCGCGGCACTGGTGCTGGTCTATACTGGCTTCAGCCTAAGTTACCGCCGCTTTTTCAATCAACATCGATAACATCTTTGATAGACATTATCAGGCATACATCGTTCTCACAGACAATAGCCAACAGAACGCCGGCCGTGTCGTATGCTTAAGTGCCAATTACCGCTTCTGAGCGAGCCCCATCTTCACTCTCCAAAGCGCCACCGTTTTACAGCGGTGGCGTTTTTAGTGAATTCATTTAAACAGCCAAACCACAATCCGCCGCTTTTAGCCTTTAGCTTTAGCCACTATCGGTTTTCTTGGAGACGATGTCAGTTTCCACACAGTTTAAAATCATCGCAATGGACGGCGGCGCAGCCGTCGGAAAGTCCTCCACATCTAAGGGTCTCGCCACGCGACTGGGCCTCATGCACGTGGACACTGGCTCGCACTACCGCACGCTCACCTACGCTCTACTCGCCGCCGGCGCGGATGCCGGACAGCCGGAAACGATCCCGCAAGTGCTGGACACACTTCGCCTCAGCACCGAAATCAAAGGCCGCAGCGCACGCCTCGGCATCAACGGTCAAGTGCCGGCGGATGCCGAAATCCGCTCCCCCGAGGTCAACGCCAACGTCTCCAAATTCGCCGCCGTGCCCGCCGTGCGCCAGAAGCTCTTCGATTACCAGCGCTCACTGGCCGAGCTCGCCCGCGAGCACAAGTATGCCGGCCTGATCATGGAAGGCCGCGACATCGGCTCCGTCATTTTCCCGGATGCCGAACACCGCTTTTTCCTCCATGCCGACGAGGCCACCCGCAGCGCACGCCGCGCCAAAGAGGGCCAGACCGACTCCATCGCCGCCCGCGACAAGATGGATTCCTCCCGCAAAACCGCACCACTGGTCTGTCCCGAAGGCGCCACCCAAATCGACACCGGCCCACACACCTTAGAGGAGGTGATCGACAAAATCGCGACTTTAATCGAGAAATAGGCACTGCGCCCACCCGCCCAAGACCTAAAGCTCTCAAACATTGATTCCAACCTTCACCCAGTGATGTCCACCAGCTCCATTCCCAACCCAAAACTCTACGAAGTCGTCCGCGTCACCGCAGACTGGTTCTTCAACACTTGCTACGACTACACGCAAAGTGGCCTTGAAAACGTGCCCCAAGAAGGCGCCGTCATTTTTGCGGCCAACCACGTAAGCTTCTACGATCCACCCGCCATTGGTGCCTGTCACCATCGGGCCATCAACTACTTCGCACGCGACACCCTGTTTAAGGGCCTCTTCGGCAAGGCACTGGTCGAGATCGGCACCATTCCCGTCGCCCGCGAAAACGCGGAGATCAAGTCGCTCAAAGCGATCTTTAAGTCGCTCAAAGCCCAAGGCGCCGTCGCCATCTATCCAGAAGGCACACGTTCCGCCGACGGCCAACTGGCTGAGCCCAAACCCGGCGCTGGGATGATCGCCTGCAAATCCAAAGCAACCGTCATCCCCACCCGCCTCTTCGGCACTTACGAAGCCTACGGCCGCAACGCCAAAGCCCCCAAACTCGGTGGCCACATTCACATCGCCTACGGCACGCCCATGACCACCGCCGAAATCGACCCCGGCAAAGCGCACCCCGAACGCTACCTGGAAGCCAGTCGCCGCATCATGCAACGCATCGCCGCCCTACAACCGCCGATCACACCTATCGTTTGAACCGTGAATGGACCGTAACCAGTGCTGGAGACGCTCTTGAACCGTTAATTTACGTTAATTGGCGTTAATTTTTATGACTTGGAAATACGTAACTAATCAAACTGCACTTTAACATGCGTAACTGATCAAACTGTAACTTGGATAGATGCGACTGCTCATATTGCTCTTTAATATGCGTGGTTGCTCAAGCTGTGACTTGGATCTATGTGAAATCGAGATGACCTTAGAAAAAAAGGGGTAAAATGGACGAAGCCGAGATAGAGAAACTGATTTACAAAGTCATCGGCGCGGCGATGACGGTTCACTCGAAGATTGGATATGGCCTCCGAGAAAAGACCTACGAACGCGCTCTAGTCGTCGAGCTCCAGCACCTCGGCATTCAATATAGTCAACAATCCAGCTACCCAGTCATCTACCGCGATGTCAAAGTCGACGAATACATCCCCGACCTCGAAGTCGAAGACGCAGTCATCGTAGATACCAAAACAATTGAAAACATCGGCGACTACGAACTCGGACAGATGTTGACCTATTTGCGATTCACGCAAAAAACCACTGGTCTCATCATAAATTTTAAGCATCCAAGTTTACAGTGGCGAAAAGTCACTCTAACCCCATCATAAGCACCTCATTACAGTTCACCTCCTTCCCATTCCAGACATTTCCAGCTCACACATTTCCAAGCTCACGTATTTCCAAGCTCACGTATTTCTAGTCCACGTATTTCCAAGTCATAAAAATTAACGCCAATTAACGTAAATTAACGGTTCCAATCAACGTCCTCCATCCACGGTCCCAAATTCAATTCCCATGAGCACATCCTCCGATCGCTACGCCCAACGCGGCGTCTCTTCCTCGAAATCCGAAGTCCACGCAGTGGTCGACAATCTGGACCGTGGCGTCTTTCCGGGCGCTTTCTGTAAAATCGGCGCCGACATCCTGACCGGTAGCCCCGACAAGTGTAACATCATTCACTCCGACGGCTCCGGCACCAAGAGCACGCTCGCTTACCTGCACTACAAGGAAACTGGCGCCCCCAAAGGCTTCCGCAAGACCGCCCAAGACAGCCTGGTCATGAACATCGACGACCTGCTCTGCGTGGGCGCGATCGACGGCATCCTGATCTCCAGCACCGTCAACCGCAACGCGCGCGCCATTCCCGGCGAAGCACTGGGCCAACTCATTTCCGGCACCGAAGACTTCCTCGCCACTCTGCGCGAATACGGAGTCGGGGTGCACAGTGGAGGCGGCGAAACCGCCGACGTGGGCGACCTCACCGGCACCGTGACCGTCGACTCCTGCGCCGTGGTGGTGATGGACCGTGCCGATGTGATCGACAACGCCAAGATCAAGCCCGGCCTCGCGATCGTCGGCCTCGCCTCTTCCGGCCAAGCCAACTACGAGACTTTCGAAAACTCCGGCATCGGCAGCAACGGCCTGACCAGCGCCCGCCACGATTTGCTCAGCCCCTACTATTTAGAGAAGTACCCGGAGACCGTCGACCTCACCACCGACAAGCAATATCTTTACTGCGGCCCCTACAAGATGGACGACCCGCTGCCCGAGTCCGACATGACCGTAGGCGACGCCTTGCTCAGCCCCACCCGCACCTACGCGCCCGTCATCAAGAAGCTGCTCACCGAAAACCGCGACAGCATCTACGGCATGGTGCACTGCTCCGGCGGCGGCCAGACCAAGTGCATTCGCTTCGGCACCGGGGTGCACCACATCAAGGACAACTTCCTGCCCATTCCTCCAATCTTCAAGGCCATCCAGAAGGCCAGCGGCACCAGCGACGAGGAAATGTTCCGCGTCTACAACATGGGCCACCGGATGGAAATCTTCTGCGAGCCCGAAGCCGCCGATGCCATCATCGCGCAGAGCGAGTCCTTCGGCATCCCGGCGCAAGTCATCGGCCGCACCGAAGCCACCGAGCGCGCAGACGGCGAGAACCACGTCACCATTAAGCACGCAGGCAAGACACTGACTTACCAACTGGAGCACTAAAAATCGTAGGGTTTCACTTGTGAAGACCGCCGATACCGAGCTACATGACTTCAAATCTTCACAAGTGAAGACCTGAAGACCCTACCTAAGCACCTACTTTTTGCTTTTCTTGCTCTTCTTCTTTTTCTTACCGCGCAGTAGCTTCTTCACCTTCGCGCGCTGATCTTCGCGCACGATGTAGCCGATGCAGTTATCGGAGCCACATTTGCAGGGATGATCGAGGAAGTGCTCCATGTCGTAGCCGTAATCATAGACCAGCTCGTCGCCCTTTTTGATGTCCTTGAGCGCTACGATCCAAATCTCGCCGTCGTAGTTGATCGCTTCACAATTCCCGTCGCAGGAGTGATTCATGTAGCGCGCAGGGTTATCCCCGAGCCGGCCGTCGATGTCATACTCATCATCCAGCTCAAAGATATACACCAGGCCTTCGCCAGTCTCGCGGGCTTTTTCTTCCCACTCCAAGGCGCGCTTGGTCGACTCTTCCTTGGAGATTTTCTCTCCGATGTATTGGATAATATCCGTGCCCGCCTCAATGTCGGCGGTGGCATACAGCCCGCGCCCGTGGATGGTGGATGATTTAACTTTGCAAAGTGATTTTGGCATTTTGGGAACTACGATTTAATACAATTTCAATTGAGCGGGTTGGAGTCCCGCCTTCAGGCGGCAAAGCGTCCAAAGCCCCCTAAAGGCGGGACTCCAACGCTTAGCTCTCAGATTTCAAATCCCGGGTCATCAGCTGCTGCATCGCAGTCAGTGGCTCTAGGCCTTCGTAAAGGATCGCATGAATCACAGCAAGAATCGGTGCTTCGACTTTTTGCTCCTGACAGATACGATATAAACACTCGGTCGCCAGGTAGCCTTCGACTACCGATTTTTGACCATCAACAATGGCCTGCGGCGCTTCGCCCTCGCCGACTCGTTGTCCAAAAGTGCGGTTGCGACTCCACTGCCCCGCGCAAGTCGCGACGAGGTCGCCGAAGCCGCTGAGTCCGAAGTAGGTTTCCTTTTGCCCGCCCAGCGCGACGCCCAGCCGCACCATTTCATTCAGGCTGCGGGTGAGTAAGGCTGCCTTAGCATTGTCGCCCATTTGCAGGCCGTCACATAGACCGGAGCCGATAGCATAGACATTCTTCAAGGTGCCGCCTAGTTCGGTGCCACGCACATCATCGGAAAGATACGCGCGCAGGCCGGTATTACTAAAAGCTTCCTGGTAGCGCTCGGGCTGCTCACAGTCGCTGCCCACAGCCAGCACCACTGCGGTGGGCTTGCCTGCGGCCACCTCGCCCGCGAAGGTAGGGCCGGACAGCACGCCACAGGCGAGACCTGGTAATTCTTCGGCGACGATTTCAGCGGGTGTCTTCAGACTGTCCAACTCCAAGCCCTTACACATAATTAGAGCAAGCTTGAGCTGCCACGCCGCCTGCAAATGCGGCTTGATGGATGCACAAAGTGCGCGCAACGCCTTGGACGGGCAGGCGAGGAAGATCACCTCGGCCTCCATCAGCACGGGCCCTAGCTCGCAACCAATCTGTACGGTGTGGGGCAGCTTATATCCGGGCAAATAATCAGCATTTTCTCGCGACGATGCGATGTCGAGCGCGTGCTCAATACGGCGCGGGACCAGTGTCACCGAGTGACCACAACGGTCGAGGTGCAGTGCCATAGCAGTGCCCCAGGCACCAGCTCCTAAGATACAACAATTCATACAAGTTTGGGTTGTGAATAATTAACGTGCAAATACGCTTATTAACGATTGAAAATGCGTCGTGAAAGTCGAATCTGTATAGCTTGACTTCGTTTGACAACCCTTAGTCTTCACCGAAACCCATGCTCCGCTACATCTATCGTTGGCGCTACCGGCGCGCACAGAAAGCCGGATCCTTTAAAGTGCCCTTGGATCGCAACGGCTACTCGAATGGTCGTGTCAACCTGGGTAGCTATATGTCGCAACCTTCGGTGCGTGGACGCACCTTTGATCGCTTCGATCTGCCTCGAAAACGGCGCAAGGGCCTGGCGATCTTGATCGTAATTCTGCTGGCCTGCCTCTTCGGCTGGATCGTCTACGAAAGCATTGCGGCCTTCACCATCTTAAAAAACTGATACTCGGCTTAGCCCCAAGGTAACTTTATTTAGATCGCTCATGTCAGTTATCCGCTGGCTTAAAAAAAAGTGTTGCCCGTTTGGGCAAAATCCTTCGTGATATG
>PBYS01000054.1 GCA_002729725.1 Puniceicoccaceae bacterium | reverse complement strand
TGGCCGCTTAAAAGCGGGACTCCAAGCCTTGGCCGACTGCCTGCAGTCAGCATCTGCGTGACGGGGCTGCGCTGGAACGGGGTCTAAAGAGCCCCTCTACTTTGGGGCGCCTCTTCCTTCGATGTTCGATGTTGGGCGTTCGATGTTCGACGTTCCCTCCCTTTCCTAAGGACGAATGCAGCGGCCTTCCACGGGGGCTTCTTTGACTTGGGAAATTATGATGAGTGAGGTGACGACGATCAGGGCTCCGATGATGAGGCCGGGGCGTAGGTTTTCGCCGGGGATGAAGAGTGTGGATTCGATCACGCCCATTAGGGGAATGAGGAAGCGAAAGGTGGAGAGCACATTGACACTGTAGAGCTCAATTAGACGATTCCAGAGGGTGAACGCGGTGGCGGACAGGGCGGCTAGGTAGAGTGTGACCAAGAGGGTGGTGAGATTGAAGTGGGCGATGTAGCTGGACCAGGCGCTGGCTGAAATTAGCAGAAGCATGAGTCCGCCCAGGCTGAGTGAAAATGCGGTGGTGCAACGACTGCCGGCGACGGGGGCGACTTTTTTCATGAAGGTGGCGGCCACGGCGCCGGAACCGGATGCGGCGAGAAAGGCAAGCGTGCCAAGGCCGGCATTCTTTAGATCGGCGCCAGGCTGGTAAATCGCACAGGCGATACCGATTGAACACACGCCCAGCAGTATCCAGTGAATGCGCTGAGGCGGAGCGGTCTTGAGTATCATCGGCGCGAGCAGCATCCACCAGAAACTACCTGAGCCAACCAGCAGAGCTCCGAGCGTACCGCTTGAAATACTGAGCCCGTAGTAAAAGAATATGTATTGAAAGAAGGTCTGCCCGAGCACCACCGCCATCAGTGGTCCACGTGGGGCTTGCTTGAGTTTCTCTATGATGGGCCCGCGGCAAAAGGGGAGCACCATCAGGCCTGCCAGTACGAAGCGACTGCCCGCGAACACCAGTTGTTCGCCGTAGCCGTTGATTTGTAAGGCGACATAGCTGTTCTTGATGACGGGAAATGCGCTGCCCCATAGAGTGGCACAAATCAAGACCTGTAGGTAGAAACTGACAGGCAATTGAGTCAGTGGTGGTGCTTTAGCTGGCATATGCGATGGATTGGACACGGTTCAAGCGAGGCGCTGGGCCAATTCTGTGAGATCGCGCAGCACGTAGTCGGGGCGATCAGTATTGGGATAGAGCGCGGTGCCGGGGCGTTGGATGAAGGCGGTCTGCAAGCCAAGCTTTTTGGCGCCGGCGAGGTCCCAAGCGTGCGCGGCCACCATCAATACTTGCGCGGCCTCCGCGCTGAGCTCGATTTGCTGCGTTTCCGCGAGCATGCGCAGGGCTGCGGTGCCGATTTCGCCAAATCCGTGGAAGTCTTGGGGCAGGGTTTCGACCAGTGAATAATGCAGCATGGTGGAGAACCAGAGCGGCAAGAGATCTTCGCGTCCGCCGAGTGCGCGGCCGATCGACTTGCGTAGTGGACGGAGGTCGAGCAAGGTCTCGTTGACGTCGAATAGCAGGACTGTGGGCTTAATCATGCGGCTATCTATGCCTGTTTGGGGGGATCTTCAAGCTGAAGCCTGTAGTTTATATCCGCTATTGTCACTGGAGTGAGCTGGTTAGAAAGCGAAATCTGGCGCTCGACTTTCTATGAATCGTGTCGTTATTTAGTGGTATGAATTTATCAAACATTCAGGGGGTGGTGTTAACCAATGTAGAACAGGTGCCGGGCAAGACGATTGTGGAGCACTACGGCTTGGTGACGGGTAATACCGTGCGAGCGAAGCATGTCGGGCGTGACATTGCGGCCAGTTTTAAAAATCTAGTGGGTGGCGAGCTCAAGGGCTACACCGAGTTATTGGGCGATGCGCGCGAGCAAGCGACCACGCGCATGGTGGAGCAAGCCTTGGCCTTGGGCGCGAATGCGGTGGTCAATGTGCGCTTCTCGACTTCGGCGGTGGCGCAAGGTGCGGCTGAACTGTATGTGTATGGCACCGCGGTGCGGGCAGAGTAAGCGGCCATGGACGATTCCGCACATACAATCGATTTGCTATTGCTGATCTTGGTCTATGGCATGCCAGTCTTCCTGGCAGTCTTCGGCTTGGTCGTGGGCAGTATTTTAGAACGTCGCCATTTCGCTTCCATCCGTCAGCGGGAGGCGCAATATGCGAAGTTGCCGATTTTTCCTACGCGTTCCGCCGATGCCGATCGTTCTGTCGTGGACGGTCATTTGGTGGTGGCCTCTGTTGTGGTCTCGCTGGATTATTTTAAGAAGATCTTAGCTTCGCTGCGAAATATTTTTGGAGGTAATGTCCGCAGCTATGAGAGCTTGTTGGATCGTGCGAAACGTGAGGCGATCTTACGGCTCAAGGAGCAGGTGCCTGATTGTGATGCCATCATCAATCTGCGGCTGGAGACGTCTAACCTTGCCAATGTGCACTCTCGCAAGAAGGGGATCGGCGGGGTCGAAGTGATCGCCTATGGCACGGCCATTCGTTATCGAGCGGAGCATTGAAATACGTTCCACGGGATCTGGGCACGAGTGCCGAAAACAGTAGCGGCGGCGGAGGCCGGGGGCTGGCGCGTGAGTTGCTGACTCTGGCGCTGTTGACGCTATGCCTGCTCGGCTTGCTCTATTTTCTGGCTGGTCTAGTGACGGACTTTGCGGTGGCACGCATTTCACCGGCAAGGGAGGCCGCCTTATTTGAGGACCATTTCGCAGATGAATTTGCCGAGGAGGTGCCCGAGGCCTATGCGCAGCAATGGCAAGACGCCGAAGCGATCTTAGCCAAAGTGCAGCAAGCCACAGGCGTGCCGCCCTTGCAGTATCAGCTTGGCTATCAGTCGAGCACGGAGCCGAATGCCTTTGCTTTGCCCGGGGGGCATATCATATTGACGCAAGGTCTGCTGGACGCACTGGATGAAGAGATCGCTCTCGCCTTTGTGCTGGCGCACGAGCTGGGGCACTTTGCCGGGCGTGATCACTTACAACGCTTAGGCCGACAGCTTGGCTTTGGCGCCGGGCTGATGATTTTGACGGGCTTCCAAGGTAATGCGCTCTTCGATTCTGTATCGAATTTTATGGCTCTCAATTACAGTCGCGACGAAGAGCGCGCGGCAGATCGTTTTGCCCTGCAGGTGCTGGATGAAATATATGGTAGTCGCAAAGGCGCCGAGCGCTTGTTTGAGATTCTAGAAGACAAAGAGCAGCTGCCTGGATGGGCCTATATGTTTCAGACCCACCCCGACACCGCGCAACGTATCCGCGAGATCCGGGACGAGTGAAGGCTGACTTCTGTACCCCTTACAAAAATTCCGTTTGGCCGCTGCTTTGTGTGCCCTTGCTGTCCTTGGGCTCCAGACCAATGACGTGCCAGCCCTTTTCGGTTAATACCCGGCCTTGTGCGGTGCGTTGCAGGTAGCCTTCCTGAATTAAAAACGGCTCATGCACCTCTTCTAAGGTGTGCGCTTCTTCGCCCACCGCCACGGCGACGGTGCCGAGACCGACGGGGCCGCCACGGTAGTTCTCTGCCATCACACGCATCACTTGCTTGTCCATTTCGTCCAAGCCACGTTGGTCGATCTCCAAGAGTTCCAGTGCGTCGGCAGCGGAGCTTTGGGTAATGGTGCCGTTGCCACGTTGTTGCGCGAAGTCGCGGCAGAAGTTCACCAAGTTATTCGCGATGCGCGGGGTGCCACGCGCGCGCCGCGCGATTTCGGCAGCGCCTTCGGGCTCGAAGGGGACTTCTAAAATACCGCAGGTGCGCTCGATGATGCCCTGTAGCACGCTATGGCTGTAATAGTTGAGGCGTGTCTGCAAGGTGAAACGGCTGCGCAGGGGGGCGGTCAGTAAGCCCATGCGTGTGGTGGCGCCGAGCAAAGTGAAGCGGGGCAGGTTCAGTCGCACGCTGCGGGCGTTGGGACCTTGGTCGATCATGATATCGATCCGAAAGTCTTCCATCGCGGAGTAGAGATATTCTTCCACCGTTTTGGGAATGCGGTGAATTTCGTCGATGAAGAGAATGTCGCCCTCATTGAGATTGGTGAGCAGGCCGGCCAAGTCGGCGGGCTTATCGATGACGGGCCCAGAGGTGATATTGACCTTGGTGCCCATTTCGTTGCCGAGAATGAGTGAGAGCGTGGTCTTGCCCAGCCCTGGAGGACCGCTGAGGAGAATGTGGTTGAGTGGTTCGCCGCGGTCGCGCGCCGCGCCCACCATCACTTTGAGGCGTTCCAGCGTCTTGGCTTGCCCTGCGAAGTCATGAAACGAAAGCGGACGCAAGGCCGACTCTTCCGCGTTTTCAGGCGCGGATAAGCTTTGCTCGATAAAATCGGTGCCAGTGGGGGGATCTTCGGAGGAAAAGGACATGTTGGTGCACGACAGTTAAACGTCCTAACTTAGGTGATAGTATGTCCACCGCAAGAGCGGAAAATTTGAAGTTTGGTGCTCCCTGGGAAGCCGCGGCCAATGCCACCGCAGCCAATGCGGAGATTGGCGATCCCGGGGAAAGCCGCGCGTTCAGTATTCCGTAGCCCCTACATTCGATGTTCGATGTTGAATAATTATTAATTCAATGGCGTGCGTCGAGCTGAATGCTCGCCTCTTTAGCTGGAGAGGCTGGGCTGCTTTTTTAATAACAGCATATCGGTGTATTGCAGCTTGCGCGCTAGGTCGCGGGCTAGGTTGACCATGAGTTGGCAAAAGATGTCGGGCGCCTCGCTGCGCAATTTGTTTAAGTTGCGGCGTGAGAGCATGATGAGTGTGCAGTCTTCGGCAGCGACAAAAGAGGCGGTGTTATTGATCAGCGAGAGCATGGCCGCCTCGCCAAAGCAGTCGCCCACATGGAAGCTGCGTTTGCTGACTGTGACGGAGCGATCAGTGATCTGTAGCTCTACTTGCCCCTCTTGAATGATGTAAAGGTGGGAGGGCTCTTCCCCTTCTTTGGCGATGTAGGCGCCTTTTGCGAAGTGAGCGACTTGAAAATACTGGAAAATGAGTGCTCGCTTTTCATCTGTGATCCCGCCGAGAAATGAGATCTTTTCGAGAATCGGTAAAACGGATTCGGGATCTGCCAGTGCTTCGAATTGTGGTTTCGGGGGGATCATGATTCAGCGCGCGACTTGTGACAAGAGATCTGTCGGCTCTGAATCTTTTGTAAGCAGGCCACTTCGTCAAGTCTTGGTCTTTGTGCGTTGTGCTCGGTGTGACAGGCGAGGCGCCTGTCTTACGTAGGACAGACACTCTTGTCTGTCTTCATAAACAATAAGAGCACTCCTTGGCTTTAAGGAGTGCTCTCAATGTGTGTGACTCGATTGAGTTACGCTTTGAACTTACGGCGACAGCCTACGACGCCCAAGGCGAATAGACTCGCAAGTGCAGCATATGCGGATGGCTCAGGAACCACTGTAATGTTGATGCCTTGGTTGCCAGAATCCCAACGGATTTCATAGCTGGCCGGCGCAAATCCTAAAGCAGCGATTGTTGTGTCTTCCCATGTGGCTGATCCAGCGTAGGTAATGTCTGATACTCTATCTGGGCGGTGGAATTTAAATGCAATGCATTTGGCTTCTCGGATGAGTGTTTTACGCATAATTAACATGATCCTTTTGGCTGGGGTTTATTTGCTCCGTAGGAGCATGCCGATCCAGTAGTCGCGGGAGTTGCGGATGCTTCGGCGGAAGTCGTTGGCGATGAGTAGCATGATCGGTAGGATCACCAATGTGATACCGGTGGCGAAGACGACGCCGAAGCCGACGGAGACGGCCATGGGCTTTAGGAACTGTGCTTGAGTCGACGTTTCCGCTAGTAGTGGAACGAGCCCTACAAAGGTGGTCAGCGTGGTCAGCAAAATCGCGCGGAAGCGCTCGCCGCCGGCGCGGATGACGCGTTCTTTGAGGGATAGATCGGGCTCTTCTTTTTGTAAGTCATCGAGGCACGACATCAGCACCAAGGAGTCGTTCACCACGATGCCGCTGAGTGCTAAGATACCGAACACGGAAAGGATACTGATCGGAATGCCGATGATGTAGTGCCCGAGCAGTGCGCCAATGATGCCGAAGGGAATGACCGACATGATGAATAGAGGCTTGGTGTAGGACTTGAGTGGGATGGCGATGAGGATGTAGATCATGATGATCGATAGCCCGAATCCGCGTATCAGAGACTGCACCGATTTCTCGCGTTGTTCGGCTTCGCCGTAGAGGTTGATGCTGACGTTGGGATGCTCCGCCAGAAAGGTGGGGAAGTAGTCTTCGCTCAGTAGTGCCAGGACTTCTTCGCTGGAGGTGAGGGTCTTGTCGATGTCTGCTTTGACGGATACGATGCGGTTGTTGTCAAAGCGTTCGATGGAGGCGAGGGAGTCGCCGTATTGTGTGTCGGCCACCACGGAGAAGGGGACGGCGCTGCCGTCGTCCAAGCGCACACGCATGTCTCGCAGGGTTTCGAGTTCGCTGCGTTCTTCGATCGGGTAGCGCACCATGACTTTGACCTCGTCGCGTCCGCGCTGCACGCGTTGGGCTTCGGAGCCGAAGAAGGCACTACGCACATTGTTGGCGAGGTCGCTCTTGTTGTAGCCCGCGGCTTGGCCGGCGGGTGTGAGTTGCACTTGAATTTCCGGGCGACCGGAGTCGAAGGTGTCTTGAATATCGTGGATGCCGCGATAGGTGGCCACTTTTGCTTTCATCGCTTCGGCGGCGATTTGAAGGTCGTCCAAGGATTGGCTGGTGAGCTGAATCTCTAAGCCTTGCCCTGGACCACGAGTGCCGGAGATGGTGAGGGCTTTGGCACCGGAGATGGGCGGAATTTTGGAGCGCCAGAGTTTGACGATGTCGCCGGTGGTGACGGTGCGTGTCTCGGAGGTGGTGAGCTCGGCCGCGATAGAGGCGGCGGTGTTGGAGGAGGCGTTGACCGAGATGTGGCGCAGCACAGTTTCGCCGGATTTCTCTTCCAGTTCGCGCACTGCCTTTTGCAGCGCGTCGGCGATCATGTTGGCGTTCTCGTGTAGGTAGTCGACCGGTAGGCCTTGCTCCAGTTCGAGATTGGCCGAGATGGAGTCACGGTAAATGTCCGGGAAGAAAACGAAGCGCAGTTTGCCGGAAGGCAGTAGGGAGATCACCAAAATGAGCACCGCGATGAAGGCGCCCAGCGTCACGTAGCGGTAGGGGATCATGATGCGCATACTGGGCTGGTAGATGCGCTGCACAAAAAACTTTAAGCCGCCGGCCACGCCACCTTGAAAGCGAGCCCAGCGGCGACTGATGAAGTTTTTAGGCTTGTTGCGATTGATGCGAATGTGATTCAGGTGCGAAGGCAGGATTAGCTTGGACTCGACCAATGAGAAGATCAGGCACAAGATGACACCGATGGCGATTTGGCCGAAGACATTACCCATGCGCCCCGAGACTTGTGTCAGCGGGTAGAAGGCAGCGATGGTGGTGAGTACTCCGAAGGTGGCGGGTGTCACGACTTAGGATACACCGCGGACAGTGGAATGCAGGTCGTTTTTATGGTGCTCGTTGTTGGCTTCGTCCTCTTCTTTGGTGCTGTAGATGGACTCCCCGATCACGATGGCGTCGTCGACGATAATACCGAGCACGATGATGAAGGCGAAGGCCGTCAACTGATTGAGCGATACGCCGACTATTGGGAAACAAGCCAGTGCGCCTGCAATGGAGATGGGGATGCCGAGTGCGACCCAGAAGGCGAGGCGTAGGTTCAGGAAGAGTGCGAGCGAGATCAGGACCAGCAAGACGCCGAGGATGCCGTTGTCGATGAGTAGGCTGAGGCGAGAGCGGATCGACTCCGAGCCGTCTTGCCAGCTGCTGATACTGACACCTTCGGGCAGGCCGTGAGTGAGGGCGTAGCTCTCAACAAATGCCGCTGCTTCGACGGATGACTTAATAATGTCGTTGTCGCCTTCAGTTGTAATTGCCAGGCCTACCGAGGGCTGGCCATCGAAGCGGCTGAGATATTCTTGATCCACAAATCCGTCGCGGATCTGTGCGATGTCGCCTAGCAAAATGCGTGTGCCGTCGGCATTGGTGCGTAGGGGGATCTTGGCAAAATCATCGGCGACGTAGGCTTGGTCGCGCGTGCGCACGGAGATGTCGCCACTGTCGCTGCGCACGACGCCGCCAGAGAGGTCGATCGAGTTGCTGGAGATCGCGTTGGTAACTTCGTTGAAAGTTAGATTGTAGGTGCGTAGTTGATCCTCGGATACTTCGACCGAAACTTCGTAATCGCGGGCGCCGCTGGTGTCGACCAGGGTGACGTTTTCCAGTTTGAGTAGATCGTCGCGTAAGGTACGGGCGGCTTCTTTGAGCACCGCCTCGGCCACGTCGCCGTAGAGGTTGACGCGTAGCACGTCGTGTGAGCGTTTATTTTCGGAAATGATTGGTTTCTCCGCTTGCTCGGGAAAGCTGGAAATTGCATCGACTTGAATTTTGACATCATCCAGCAGCTTAGTGATCGGGTAGTCTTCGATTGCATCGACGGTGACGATGGCGCTGGACTCGCTGGAGGTGCTGCTGATGTGATCGATGCCCTGAATGCCTTCGAGGGACTCTTCGATTTTAACCGAGACGCCGCGCTCGACGTCTTCAGGTGTGCCACCGCGGAAGGGGACATTGATGGTGACGCTCTCGGCATCGAAGGAGGGGAAGGCCTCCTTGCGCACGCTAAATGCAGTCGAGATCCCCATGGCGAGGATACACAGCATCAGGATGTTGGCGACGACGGTGTTGTCGCAAAACCACGCGATGATCGGATGCTTTTTGATCGGACTCATTACTGGGCTTTCGCGATTGGGTTAACTTTTTGACCGATGCGAAACGAATTCAAGGGACGGATGGCGACTTGAATCGAAGCGTCTTTGGCGATGGATTCGATGTGGAGCAGCAGGTCGTCGCCGTCGGCCACCAGGCGTGTGACTGGCAAGCGTTGCAAGGTGGTGTTCTCGTCGATAATCCAGACGTAGTGGTCTTCGACCAGCGCGGTATTCGGCACGCGGTAGGCATCCTTAATGGTGTTGGCGGGGATGCTGGCGTCGACGAAGGCGCCGATAGGGAGGAAGGCTTGAGGGTCTTTAAAAGGCTCGGCGATTTCGCCGATCACATAGATTACTTGGTTGTTTAAATTTACACTAGGCTCGTTACGCGTGAGGGTCGCCGTCCATTGAGCTTGAGGCAGGGTAGCGGTGGTGAGTGTGGCATTGAGTGGTGCGTGCTTGTCCTCCGTATCTGCGAGCGCTTCCAGATTGATACGTTGCACCTGAGCGGAAGTCAGTGGCAGGCGCACTTCCGCCTTTTCGGTGGCGATGAGACTGCCGAGGCTGCTGCCACTGCTGACGATATTGCCGGGGCTGGCGCTGCGGCTTTGGATGATTGCATCAAAGGGAGCGCGAATTTTTGTGCGGTCGAGATCCAGCTGTGCTTTTTGCAGGCTGGCTTGAGCGGAGGCGACGCTGGCTTGGGCGGCGGCGAGTTGTGGCTTGCGCAGTGTGAGTTCGCTGGCGCTGTCCAGGGCGCGGCCGGACTCGGTCCAGTCCTCGGCTGCCAGTTCCGAGCGGATGATTTCTTCGGCCAGGGCTTGTTGCATGCTGGCGAGGTTGGCTTCCTCTTCCGCGATGACCGCTTGGTAGTCCGCGGGGTCGATCTCCAGTAGCAGCTCGCCCTTTTTGACGAATTGACCCGCATTGAATTGCGCGCTGATGTCTTGAATCTCTCCACTGACTTGAGCAGCGAGTTGAGCTTCGAAGTAGCTCTGCACATTGCCGTAGGTGTGGATGGTGGGCGTCTCATCCTGTGCGCTGATTTCGAGATAGCGCACGCTCGGAATTACTTCGCGCGGTGTGGCGGCGGGGCGCTCGGGCTTGTTTTTGATCAGGATCCAGGCGATCAAGAGCGCGCCGAGAATAATCAGCGGAAAGAGAAAGATGTTAAGGATGCGTTGGAATGCGGTCATACGAAATGTTGCAGGCTGCTTGAGCGGTCGTTTGCTTAGGAGAGAGAAGTAAATGGTTCTTAGAAGCCTTTGCCCAAGGCGAGGGCGAGGCTGACGCGGTTGCTAAGTCGTAGATTGTGTAAGCTGATGGTTTGGGCTTCGGTGCTAAAGACACGGCGCTGCGCCTCGAGGAGATCCAGAATGTCGATCAGGCCAGACTCATAATCGCGCAAGCTCTTGGCTTCGGCACGGTGGGCGGCTGCGAGTGCTTCCATGCGAGCCGTTTCTTCGCGGGCAAGGTAGGCTTCCGAGTTGAGCGCGTTTTCCACTTCGGTGAATGCATTAATGACGACGGTGCGATAGTTTTGATACGCTTGCTCGGCGCGGGCATCGGCGGCTCCGACTTCTGCGCGGCGTTGACCCGCTTCGAAAATGGGGGCGCTGATTTGACCGGCGAGCGACCATACATCGAAGGCGCTGCGTCCCAGGTCGGACAATGTGTCGGAGCTGCGGCCGCCACTGGCGGTGAGTGTAAAAGAAGGAAAGAGGTCCGCATAGGCGGCAGCTGCTCGGGCATCCGCGGCGCGAATGTTTTGATACGCGGCAATAATGTCGGGGCGTGCCAGCAGCAGCTCCGAAGGCAGGCCGCTGGGAATGCTGCGATCCAGGGCGGGCCAGTTCGTTGAAGCTGACAGGCTGGCGTCAGGGTATTGGCCCAGCAGAGCTTTCAGGGCGCGGGCGCTTTGGTCGCGTGCATCTTTGCTGGATTCGTAGTCGGCGAGGGCGCTGGCGGCATCGGTATGCGCGAGCTCCACTTCAGTGATTGTGACGATGCCTTGTTCATAGCGACGATTGACGAGTTCGAAAGTGTCGGTGAAGCTGTCTCGCTCGCGTTCGGCCAGGTTCAGTTGTTTCTCCGCCGCGATCAAATTAAACCAGGCCTGCATGGTTTGGGCGGCCAGTGATTGGCGGGTGGCTTGGTAGTTCGCTTCGCTGGCAAATTGGTCCGCTTGGGCGGCGCGTGTTTGATTGCGAAGCTCGCCCCACAGATCGACCTCCCATTCCACATCTAAGCTGGCAGAAAAAGTATTGCTGGCAGCGCTTGAGTTGGAGCCGGCGCGATTGGCAGCGCCATTGCCGCTCAAAGAAGGAAACAGAGCTCCGCGGGATTTTTCAAAATTAAAGCCCGCTTCATCCATTTCTGAAGCCGCGATCAGCAAGTCCGGATTGTGAGCCCATGCTTGCTCGACCAGTTGCTTGAGCTGAGGGGCATCGAAAAGCTCCAGTAAAGAATCGACCAGTTCCAAGTCCGGATACTCGCTGGAGGCATAGGTCGGAGCAATGGTCAGTGCCTCATCGACTTGCTGCGCACGTTTTTCGGGAATGCTGACACAGCTGGTAAACAGCAGCGTAAAAGGAAGGCAAAGGTAGAATGTAGATTTCACTGTGTAGTCGTCGATAAAAGTGCGCCGTCAGCGTTGGATCCGCTGACGGCGCCTAGGCTCGCAAAGTAAAGGAGCATTTTTGAGAATCCTTCAAACAATTGTTTGAATGAGATGGTAGTTTTTTCGGATTGCTTGTCTATTGAATCAGGCAAGAGAAAAGGCCCGAATGAAGGCATCGTCAGGTGCGGCGCATAGTTTCAGAATCTTTTAAATTTTTATGTCGAAGTGTTTCTTTTGCGGTGAGAAGCTTAGGCTCGAAGATGCTAGTATTGAGCATCTCAAGCCTGTGTCAAAAGGGGGCACGCGAACTGAAGATAATGAGGTCGCTTGTTGTGCTACGGTTAATCACACATTTGGTGATATGGATTTGAAACGAAAGTTTGAGTTCGTCTTAAAATCCTCGAGTGATTTCAAATGTCCGCGAGTGAAAGGAAAAGCCTCCACAGCTGTTGTGCCTGAGAAGCTTTTATTGGCTGCGACGCCCGAGAATCATGGACTTGCCTGGTCTGAGAAGGAAGAAAAGCAGCTCCTCTCACGGTATCAGCAGGATATGGAAATTGAAGCGATTGCTCAGAGGCACAAGCGAGGTGTGGGAGCGATTCGGGCTCGATTGGTCAAGCTGGGACAGATCGAAGAAATGAATCAAACTTAGGTTACGGTCTATGATTCTATGAGTTTCGGCGATCCCGCAGGACCTGCCTGCCCCGATCCAGAGGATCGAGGATACGTGGTCTTAGTCGATCGTGAGCGCGGCGTCGGCTCGTTTGCGGAGTGTGCGATAGGTGGTCTCGCACTGGGCCAGGGATTTGCCGTGGGCGGGCAGCATCTCTGTGAGTTTGTTCTGCCAGGCTTCGGTTTGCATCTCTTGCGGGAAGCATTTTTCGAGCACTTCGACGATGATCGAGACGGATGTGGAGGCACCGGGCGAGGCGCCGAGGAGGGCTGCGATGCTGCCGTCTTGTGCGGCCACAACCTCGGTGCCGAATTCGAGTTTTCCGGTGCTGTCGGGGCTCTTCTTAATGATTTGCACGCGTTGACCGGCGGTGACTAGCATCCAATCTTCTTCCTTGGCTGCTGGGAAAAATTCACGCAGGCCTTCGACGCGGTCGCTGTGCGATTTGCGGCATTCGTTGATCAGATATTGAGTGAGCGACATGTTGTCGCGACCGACTGCGAGCAATGGTAAAATATTGTCGAGCTTGACCGATTTGATCAGGTCGAGCATGGAGCCTTCTTTGAGAAATTTGGGCGAGAAGCCGGCGTAGGGACCAAAGAGTAGGGCCTTTTTGCCGTCGATGACACGGGTGTCGAGGTGCGGGACTGACATGGGGGGCGCGCCCACCGCGGCCTTGCCGTAAATCTTGGCGGCGTGCTGCTCGATGATGTCGTGGTTCTTGCACACCAGGAATTGTCCGCTGACGGGGAAGCCGCCAAAGCCTTTGCCCTCTGGAATGCCGGATTTTTGCAATAGGTGTAAGGAGCCGCCGCCTGCGCCGATAAAGGCGAACTTAGCGCGCAGCTTACGTTTACCCTCGGACTCGCTATCGATTTTTAAGCGCCAGTGGCCGTCTTTTCTTTGCTCGATGTCGGTGACTCGGGCCTGCATGGCGAGCTCGACGCCGTCGAGGGAAATGAGATAGTCGATCAGTTGCTGTGTGAGTGCGCCGAAGTTGATGTCGGTGCCGGATTCGACGCGGGTGACGGCGATCGGCTCTTTATCGGTCCGACCTTGCCCCAGCAATGGTGCCCACTCGGCGATGGTGGCTGGATCTTCGGTGAAGTCCATTTCGCCAAAGAGGTGTTGCTCACTGAGTGCCTGGTAGCGCTGGCGAAGAAATTCGATATCTTTTTCGCCGTGCACAAAGCTCATGTGCGGCACGCGTTTGATAAATGCGCTGGGATCTTTGATCACGCCTTGCTCGACCAGATAGGCCCAGAAGTGCTTGGAGTGCTCAAATTGTTCGTTGATCTTGATTGCCTTGGAGACATCGACGCTGCCGTCGGCGCTCTGTGGCGTGTAGTTGAGCTCGCACAGCGCGGCGTGTCCAGTGCCGGCGTTGTTCCACGCATGTGAGCTTTCCAAGGCGACACGTGGGAGCGACTCGACGATTTGAATCGTGAAGTCGGGATTCATTTTCTTAAGCATGATGCCGAGTGTGGCGCTCATAATACCGCCGCCGATGAGGACGATATCTGGATTGTTAAGAATAGGGCCTGTGGAAGGTCGAACTGTGCGTGTGGTCATTGGTATAGTGTGGCGAGCTTAGTTCACAGGAGGCGCGATTTGTGGTAGGTGCACGTATTCTCCCGCGTTCTAATGCGCGCCGACTAAAGTGGCGATGGCGCACAGATCAAACCCATACTGTATTTTTTGCTTAAACCACTTAAATTGGGGAGTGATTTACTGGCCGATCTCCTGGAGTAGGTCGTGGATGGATTCTCTTACGTGATAGACGGCCAGGAATTGCTGCGCGCTTGTGGGATCGTTGAGCGGGAAGCTGCCGGAGCGGATCTGCGCTTGTGGGCCTGCGCTGACTTGCACTGGATGTGTGCTGGTGAGTTGAGCGGCCCACTGCTTGAAATCACGACTGCCGGTCTTGCGCAATTGGGAGCGAGTCATGATCTGAAAGTAGCCGACGGAGCACGGCGCGTTGTGCGACTCCAGTTCTAGGGCGACCCGGCCCATGGTGAAGCGTGGGTTGATTTCGACCACACTCTTGATTTGTAGTTGTCCGCTGTGATCACGGAAAAGCAGTGCGTCGATCCCGATGGGCCCATGAAATTGTGCGGCGTGCAGCGCAGCTTCCAATCTGAGAGCGAGGCTTGTTTCGAAGTGGTGGAAGACGCGGGGGCGGCCTTGCTCGGGTTCTCGTTGCATGAGGAAACGAACGAGTTCGGGGGCGAGCCCTTTGCACAAGGCATTGGTCAAGATGCCCTGAAATTGTCCGCGCGGGTTGTTGACCATGCGGGCGTAGCTGATGTGCTTGAGGCCCTCGGCGCTCATTTCGTATTGCACGGAGAAGTCGAACACACGCTCTAGCCAGGGCTCAACCACGACACTGCTTTGCTGTTGCCAGGCTGTCTCCAGCCATTTGCACAGCTCGGGGGAGAGCGCTTCGTCGGCCAGCAGGCAGCGATTGCCATGGGCGGCGGTGGCGAAGGGGACTTTGCAAACGATGTGCGGGTAGCCCCCTTCGGCGAAGTGTTTACGGGCGGCTGTGAACTCTTCGAAGTTGTGAGCTGCGTGGCCATAGATGGAGTCCGGTGCGACCCAATCAAGCGCGTGGTGATCGGCAGCGAAGGCCTGGCCCCACTGTGCGCTCCAGGCCTTGGAGTAGAGTGCGCGTAGCGACTCGTTCCACAGTGCATCGTGGGAACGCGGGCGGGCGACTTGGCTCAGGCAGCGCTCAAAAAAGGCATGACTGTCGGGGCTCCATGCCCAGGGGCGCAGCTCTCCGAGCTTGCGTTTGAGGTCGGGCGCGCGTTCGCCACCGCCGTCGGCGGAGCGTGCGGATGCATGGATTTCCGGCAGGTGGAAGCCGCAGTCTTGAATGCTGCGCAGGAATTCAGCGCTGGGGGGCTGTGTCATGATCAGCACATCATCCTGACGTGAGAGGTAAGCCGGCAGAAAGGCCAGATCACTTTGTAACTGCTGGGTGATTTTTGGGCTGGTAATGACACAATTGCTCGCCGCGCATTGCTCGGCCTGTGGGTTGAACCACAAAACATTAGGCGTGCGGCCGCGCGATTGTTGGAAAATTTTCAAGTCCTGGATGAAGCCCCGGTCCAAGCCAGCTTCGAGGCGCCCGGCGGCATTGAAGTCGTTGCCCTTGGCACGTGCGGGAGAGAGCGGAAAGATCAAGCGTTCGCGATACGCGTCCCAATCGGTCTTGCCGGAGGCCTTCCAGCGGCGGAACCATTTTAGTCCGAAGCCTACGTGCTCGATTTCATCCTGGTAGATTTTGTTTAAAATTTTGGCGGTGGCCGAGTCGCCGACGGTATGGAACACTTTGCCATATTCGCGGGAGTAATCGAGGTTGGCCTGTTCAAAGGTGAGTGAGAGGCGGGTGACATAATCCAGCGGATCTTCCATCGAGGAGACACTCTTCCAGAAGTAATCGTTGAGGGGCAGTTCGCCAAACTCGATACCGCATTGTTCCATGCGGTGCATGTAGAGGCGGGTGTGGATCTGTTCGTCCTTGAGGGTTTCCAGTAGTCCGCGTCGGAAGCTCGCGGGCGCATCGGGGAACTTCAAAATCGCCAGTGCCATCAGTTCGGTGGCCAGTAGCTCGTGGTTTCCGAAAAAGTGCAGTAATTTGCCCCGCTCTTTTTCGTCCACCAGTTTTGCCTGACTCGGATGCTTGGCGCGCACGCCGTCGTCGCGCAGCAATAGATGTTGGGGACGCGTGAGCTGACGCGGGGTGACGATTGGATCGCCAGGGCGGGTGTCGATAATCTCTTCGCGCGGAAAGCTGAGCTTTGCCTCGATGCTGGTACCGAAGAGGACCTGTTCCGCAAATTCCTGAAGTTGTATCGCCATCGCTCGATTTATAGCGGCTCAAATTCTTTGTCAGCTGCGATGTAGAGCGGATGCTTGGGCGCTTGGTTGGCGTTTTTGCCGAGACAGGAAATTCTTAAGTTAGGCCATTGACGATAGGGCCGGAGCAAGTTGAAGCAAGCAGCCTGGCGGTTGCGATGGATGCCGTGATTGCCCCAGCCGCCGATGATGTCGAGCTGACCGCCATTGAGTTCGTAGGCTTCTCGAATGGCGGCATGAATGTAGGCATCATTTTTCGGACCAACCGGGTCGGCCACGGCCAGCATGGCTGTCGGATCCGTGGCGCGGTAGGCGAAAATGTTAAGCATCAAAAACTCGTTCGCACCCAAGCGCTGACAGAAGGATTTGATGCGCGTGAGTGTAGGGTCCAGATGGCTCTCATCCGCGGTGGACGGGTTTAGGCAAATGAACAGCGCGCGTCGACGCTCGAAGAGCGGGTCCCACTTATGCAGCAGCGTATATCGGTATTTTCGACAGTCAGAAAAGTTGCAGATGTTGTGCATATAAGCGGAGCGCTGGCAGTGGCTAAGAAAGTTCAGTTTTTAGATCACGTCCCTGATTGATTGCCAGTTTCGATCAATCGCCATTACAAACAGGCAATTGTCGGAGCGTGACGCCCAAAGCTTGCCGATGTCATTTTTTTCTCTTTCTGAGGCGGCCTCCGAGAGTTTGCTGCCTTTGTATTCGACGACGAGGATGCGGCCATCTTTCAGTTTGGCGACAAAGTCGGGGTAGAAGCGGTAGCGTGATGTTGGTAGCCAAAATGAGCCGGGCTTTTTCTCCACGTTTCTTACCCAGTATTCTATTTCTGGCATTTGATCTAGAAACATCGCGCATTCAAATTCTTCGCCTTGGCTCTTTAGGTTGCCAATGACTCCGAAGAAGTGCTTGCGGAATTGGTAATACCCTGAGTAGGGATCATCGTAGCCGTAGTGCCCCTCTCTGAAGATAATTTCGTGTTTACCTGCTCCGCTGACGACACTTGGCGCACTGTCGATTTCTCCGAGAACCTCGCTGAATTGGTTGCCTTCTTGGGCTAGGATTTCTTTAAATGCATCTTGTTGCACTTTCTGCAGGCCGGATTTTAGTTTATCTTCGACGGCTTTGCGTAGCCGGAATTTTCGATAGGCGAGCGTTTCAATTGTGAGTCCGCGCCCATTCACCAACTCTTCAATTGTGAGTCCGCGCCCATTCACCAACTCTTCAATTGTGCGTCGGATCCAAGCAACTTTTTCGTCGCGGCCTGCATAGGGGAACACGATATTGCTATCCAGCCAACAGGTAAGGGAGAGGAGATCCCAGCCGCCCTCATCGTCGAGTAGGCTGAGTTGTGCTTCCAATTCGTCGTAGGCGCGCACATCGACCTTCTCTGTTTGGCTCATGCCGAAGCGTGCGTGTTGGATGGCTTCTTGATGCGTGGGGAACTCTTGTTCACTTAGTGCGGGGTCGAAGCTGGCTAGCTCCCAGTCTCCTTCGATCAGGGTTGTTTCGTCAAACAGCGTGAGAAAATCGCCTTGCTGTATGAGTAGTTGTGGCACGGAGAAGGTTTCACCCTTCCGGCTTGGAGGGAGTGGTCTTTCGGGGGCCTGCTTTTCAGATTGCAGAGTGAGCGCCTGATCGATGGCGCTCTTATGGTTTTCGTCTTTAAAGGCGCTGAGTATTTTTTTTCGAAGGGCGGGTGTGACCTTCCCTTGCACGGTCATTCGTCCTGCTTCGGGGGTGACGTCGATTTTTTTTAGGTCGGCTGTTGAAAATACGCTTAAATCGGGCGGGCTGATGACTCCATCCTCATCCTCTGGGAGTGGTAGCACGGTCTCGTCTAGCTGCGTGAATAGGTCGTCTTCATTTTGAGTGGGGGCGATGATCAGCTCCTTCGCATCCATTCTTTCGAAGCCGTTTTGCACCAGACCATCACGCAAGCTCTGTACGATCTCGCCAAATTGATTGGAGCAGGCATAGGCATAGGCGCGGTTGAGCGTTTCGTGCCGCTTGCGTTTGACCGAAGGCATTCGTAGCACGCGACCGACGACCTGTTCGACGGCGGTGGCACTGCTGCTATTTCGAAAAGTCATTAGCACGTAGGCCACTGGACAGTCCCAGCCTTCGCGAAGCTTGTCGACCGTGATGATGATACGTGGGAAGTCAGTGTCTCCGACTTGGCGTTGGCCGAGTTCATCCTTTTTCCCGGTGACGATCGCGATATCCGCTGCGTCCTTGCCGAAGTCATCGATGAGCCGTTGTTTCACTACATCGGGTGTGAAGGTCTCGTGCGCTTTACTTTCTTTGTCGGCCTGAATGAAAAGCACGGGACGAATCGCTTCGCCGGTCTGCTTGTACTCGGCTTCGGCATCTTTTTCCAACTGGTCGCGGCGTGCGAGTGCATCGCGTAGCACGACTTGCCAATCCTCGTGCACAGCCAGTTCGAGTGGTAGTTTGAGCATGTCGTAGCTCTGTAGAGTCGAGGCGGAGATACTGCGCAGCACATTGCTGGGCGCATGCTTGCGGTCGGGGGTAGCGGTCAGCTCCAGCACGACAGAGGGGCAGAAGCTTGAAAGGGTGTCGATCGCGAGTGCGGTGCCTTCGTTGTGCGCCTCGTCGACCACAATGAAAGGGCGGCGGAGGCGGAAGACGTCGACTAGCGAGTGGTTGCCGATGATTGCCTTATCCGTGACGCCGCGGAAGTGTGGCATCAGATTGCCATTTTCTTTATAGGCAGTCAGGCCGCTGGTATCTTCACGCTTAAAGCTCTGCATGGTGGCCACGATGATGACGTGTCCCGTTTCCAGGGTAGCTGGTTGCATGTAGAGTGCCTCGGTGACTTCGAGCACCGTAAACGCACCCATTTCACGACGGATCGATTTGTGGGCGGGTGATTCACGGTCTTTTAGCACCCGTAGCGTTTGGCTGCGGATCGCCTCTGTCGGCACCAGCCATAGTGTGAGTGCATAATCGCTCGGCAGGTAGCTGCGGGTGACACGTTGGATGGCGTGCGCAGCTAGGAAAGTCTTTCCGCCCCCAGTGGGTACGCGCAAGCAGACGAAGGGCGTTGTTTCCGCCAGCGGATTGTTCGTGGTCGTTGGCAAAGGACGGTAGGGCGCTGCGAAGCCGAGCCAAGCCTTGGTGCTTTGGGCGAAGGCTTTGGCTGCGCTGTTTTCGACGCGGCAGCCGTCGAGGAATTGTTCAAAATCGTCGAGTAGCTCGCTTTGGTAATCCTTGAGTTGCATGGGGCTTAGTGGCTTATGCGGTAAGGCAGTTGTTTGAATTCGATTTGAGCGGCTTTGAGGCGAGCGGGCTGATAGCGGCTACGCGCGCCGTAGATCGTCTTCGGGCCGTCGTGCGGGAAGTCGTGCTCCAGATAATCGATTGTGCGTTGATTGAGCACGTTGCCGCCCAAGTCGCTACGGTCGCTAAGGATGCCGTTGTAGAGCAGGTAAATCGCACGTCCGTCGTGGACACCGAGCAGTGGCGACGGCTTCTTGGGCGCGGTGTAGCCCGTGCCCGTTTCGACAAACCAGACAAACTCCGCTAGCTGAGCGAAGCTTACGTCCTCACGGATCGCGCCATAGGCATCGAAGAGTGGTTCGGCGCTCAAGCGGCAATATTGGAAACCACCACCAAGTCCTTCGACCGCTTTGCCTTTGCTATCCGTGTAGCCCTCGATGACACGGCGAACGCGCTCGGAGGTGATGTCCTGGGCGATCTTCGATTCCATTTCGACCAGGATGAATTTACGGTCGCCGCCATCGACTGCGTTTTGTTTGAGCACCGCATGGGCGGTGGTTCCGGAGCCCGCGAAGGAGTCGAGGATTAGGGATGGGCCATTGCTGGCGATTTGAAGTATGCGCTGGATTAGGCGTGTGGGTTTGGGAGTGTCGAAGCCATGACCCATTCCGAACAGTGCATTAAGTTCTTTTTTCCCCTCTTGGGAGTTGCCCACCTCTGAGTTTTGCCACCATGTCCAACTACGAACGCCCTCATGCTCAGCAAGAAAGTTTTTTATTCTAGGGCGACCTTTTCCGTCTTTGCCAAACCAAATACGATTTTCATTATTTAGTTTTATAAATTCACTTTCTATATTAGCCCAGCAACGGTCTTCGGCAGGAGAGTATTCTTCTCCGCCAGGTGTTTTAATCGTATACATCTGATTTGGACGATGGCCTTGTGCGGTGAAATCTGTTGAAACCCAAGCACCTCTTGGATCATTGTCAGGATTTTTGTAGTTCTTAATCTGCTCATCTGAAAGTGGTATTTTATGGAATACGTTGTGATCTGCTTTGCAGAAGCAAATCACAAATTCATGAGCATCACCAAGGTTTACTCTACCGTCAGGTGAGATACGTTTTTGCCAAAGAATATTCGCAATGAATTTACTACGACCAAAAATTTCATCCATCAGCAACCTCAGCGACGCCACTTCATTGTCATCGATCGAAACAAAGATCGCGCCATCCTCCGCCAGAAACTGCTTCAGCAGCACCAAGCGCGGATACATCATACAAAGCCATTTGTCGTGGCGGGTGAGGTCTTCGGCTTCTTTGCCGACGGTTTCGCCGAGCCATTTGACGATTTCGGGTGCCTTGACGTTGTCGTTATAAACCCAGCCTTCGTTGCCTGTGTTATATGGCGGGTCGATGTAGATGCACTTGACCTTTCCAGCGTAGCGGGGCAGCAGCGCTTTGAGCGCGTGGAGGTTGTCGCCTTCGACGATCAGGTTGCCACTGTCCGGCTCGCCGCAGCTGAGTTCGGGGTCGGTTTCCAGCAGGCGAAAGGGCACCTCCTTGTGGTGTTTGACGACGGCAGATTTTCCGATCCAGTTGAGTTCAGGCATGTTTTTGAGGCTTTGCAGATTAAAATTTGTATTTCGCCCGCCGAGTCAATGCTTCGCAAGACTATATAGCCCGTGCGCTTTATTCTTTCGGTGGCTTTTCGCCAAAGAGCTTGTTGTATTCCTTTTGCCAGCCGCCATAGGGCCAATCGTTGTCATATTGCCATTGAGCGGCAACTTGCCGGACTTTTGCCATTTTGATATGTTTGGCATCCAGCATCATTTTCATCAGTTCCAGCGTGCCGATGCAATGTATCTCAAATAACGCAGCGACTTCCCGCATGTCTCGGTCATCTGTGACGACTGGGACGTCCAGTGCTAGAGCAGCCGCGAGAATCCGTGTATCCACCTCTAAAGGGTTGAGCCTGTTGTCTTTTATGTAAGCCCAGATGTGCTCGAAGTTGTCTTCAATTTCGGCTTGCTCCTTTTTTCCAATCCTTAAGAAACGCTTACGGTTTTCTACGAATTTTGGTTCGGTAAACCAGTGGAACTTGTTTCTCAGCCGTGCCTTACGTTTAAATTCAAATGTGAGGTCTTTGTGGGGGTAAAGTGTGTATTGCTCCTCGCCAAATGGTTCCGAGAGCAGTGGATGAATGTTTTGAGCCAACCGAAAATAGCTATTCGAATCGACCAGAATTTTCGTCTGAGTCATTGGGAGGCTAAATTATCCGGTTGTCGTTAAAGCCTCATAGTAGGACTTCGCATCTAGGAGGGGGATATCCATGATGCGACTGATCGTCGCTGGAGTTGCATCGGTGGCTCTTATGAACTCGCCAAGGGCTTTGTAGAAGTGTGTCTCAAATTGCTCCTGTGCGACACGCATGAAGTGATCTGCGGAGGGTGTCTCCCCATCGAATAGCGTCTCACTCAGTAAAGGAAACTGTTTGTTGAACTGCGTGATTGCAGGAAAAAGCTTATCGTTACGTACTTCTTTAAATGGCTGGTCATACTCGCCAGCAAAGCGCCCGAGTTCTTTATAGACTGAGTTTGGGGAAATCTGGTATTTCTCCGCAGCCATCACTAATTCATTGATGCGTGCACGTTCGGTGCGTGCGGATGCATACTTCTCGTAGGTTTTCTTTGCGGCTTTTTCGGGGAAAAGTAAGGCTCCCGCAAAGTGGTCTGCGAAGTCTTCGGCTAGATCGAGTTCGTTCTTTTCGAGTAGTGAGACGCTCAAGACGTGTGCGAGCTCATGTGCCATCCAGAACTTGAAGTCGTGCAACTCGCTGTCGAGGTTCAGGTAAATCCAGGTCGTCTTGGACTTTGGTAAATAAACATGCAGGGCGTTTTCATGTTTTTTGCCCCAAAGAGTGGGGATGATTACGGCTTGATGCTTTTGGAATTTGGCAATCAAATCCTCAAATTTGATCGGCTCCGAGTCGCTGATTCCAACCTCACGTCGAAGTTTAGTGACTAATGATTGGATATAGCTATAAGCATCGCTCGGTGCCTTTAAACTTCCCGGAGCAATAAATGCATCGAAGTCTAGATACTCGACTAAAGGCTCGAGGAAATGCCCCATATTCTTGGCTCGTTGCACGTGAGCTGGCGTCGTTTTACAGGCACCTCTTTTACGAAAGGCGATTAGAGGCTCGTCGGTGGTTTGCACCAAGTCGGCATAGCGAAGGTTTAACAGTTTTCCGAGCTTGAGGAGTTCAGGGGCACGCGGAAGTGACTTCCCTGTCAGCCATTTAGACACCGCCGCTTTAGTCACGCCAAGCTGTCGGGCAATCGCTGTTTGCGTGAGACCATTCTCTTCGGTCGCCGTATTGATTAGAGGGAGATTTAGGCATTTGCTCATAAAAGTGGCTGAGACGTGTATTAGTTGTCAACTTTAGTCAACTTTAAACTGTTTATATCTGTCAGCTTGGCAACTGTTGGAAGTAGTTTTTGTACTCGATAAGCTCTGAGCGGATGATTAAATCAAACTTGCAAAATTTTACATCTTATGCTCTCTACGTGAGCAATTTAAGCCAAATCAACTAAAGGAAAGCTTATGACTGACATGGTTATCGTCCCGGACCTCGCAGGTGATTTCGTCCCTGCTTTTGACTCTGAAGAAGAGTACGCCCAGTTTCGCGAAGAGTTTTCTGAAGAAATGCAGGAGGTGCTATTGGAGCAAAGCCGCGCGCGTGCGCGTAGCGAAGAAGAGATTCGTCGTAAGCGGGTTTTTTAGCGAATAGTGGCTATCGTCGCTGTTTCGTTTATTTGTCTCGCGTGAAATTGTGAATGAAGACCTCCTTGCTGAGAGGCTTATCTGTCTTGGCTTTTTTGAGCAATTTCATGTTTTGCAGGGCGGGCTTGTAGTCGGGGTCAATGTCTAGAGAGCTCTGAAGCGCCTTACGTGCTTCATCCGGGCGGCCGAGTTGGAGGAGGCAAGTGCCCATATTGCCGTGCCCTTGATGCGAGCGGGGGTTCTTTTGGACTGCTGTGCGGAAGTGCCCCAGTGCTGGCTCGAATTGACTGGCTGCCATGGCTTCAACGCCTAAGTCGAAAGAAATGTGTGAGCTGATGTAATCCTCAATCGAGAGTTCGCTCTCATGGGCGCATTCGGTCAGTACTCTGTTGATCTCCTGAGCATTTTCCCAGAACGCATCGTTTTCGTCGCCGAATTCAATGACTTTGCAGTTGGCCTCGAATGCCCGCCCGAATTGTTCTTCCTCTCTGTAGCAGACACTTAAATTATACCACGCGTACTGATCTTCGGGGTCCTGCTCCAGCGCCATGCGTAGGTAGCGAATTGCGGCCAGTCGATCCCCGTCTAGGATGTGTAGGAGTCCCCAGCCGTAGAGGACTTTTGCGTGGTCGGGGTGTTTTTTGACGAGTGGCTTTAACTTGACGAAGGCGTCCTCAATCCTTCCCGATTCTGCCCATTCCAGGCATTGCTCGACTTGTGTTGTCACGGGATCGGCTTCGACGCTGTACTCGACTATAAAATGAAAACCGTCGTCCCCACATTTAGCCTTGAGTTGATTGATGATCTTGCGGGCAGTCGCGGCGTCTTCTTTTGAGCTTTGGAAGTAAAACGGCTTGCCGTTGCGGCCAAAGCTGAAGTCCTCTGAGCAGTCTTTGGTTTGAATGCCGCCGAAGACGCGAGTCGCCTTTTTGTAGTCACGGTGGGGCTTGAATCCGAGCTTTTTTGCGTAAGCGACCGCGCTCTCCACGAAATGTCGACCCCACGCCGCAGACTTTTCGATACAGCCGTCTTCGAAGTAGCGCTCTTTGAGAGCATCGAGGTCTGGCTCGTGAATTTCGTACCATGCGTCTTTGACCCCCAGACAGCCAGGATCGATTAGAAAGCAGCTGACTTCCATTGAATCGGTTTTTCGTTGCCGTATCATGGTCACGAAAATCGGATGTGCCTCCGAGAGTTCGGTTATGGACTGGCTGACTAAAGTGATGTGTGTTGTGGGCATGATTCGATCTAGTTTTGGACACTTGACGGAGGCAGGTAGCTGCTAGGCCAGCAGCCCGTCGCGGCGCAGTAGAGCGTCGGGATCGGGGGCGCGGTGCATAAAGTCCTTGTAGAGTTGAGCGGGGTCTTCGGAGTTGCCCTTGGATAGGATCTTGCTGCGGAAGTCGCGGCCAGTTTCGCCGTTGAGGATGCCCTCTTCTTGGAAGCGGGTGAAGGCGTCGGCGTCTAGAACTTCCGCCCACTTGTAGCTGTAGTAGCCGGCGGCGTAGCCCGTCGGACTGCTGAAGAGGTGGCTGAAGTTGAAGACATTGCTCTTGGGCTTGGTCTTGTATTCCGCGCTGTAGCCGGTGAGCACGTTTTCGACGAAGGCGTCGAGGTCTTCCTTGGCGGACTCTGGCCAGTGGATGTGGAGCTCCAAGTCCATCTTGCCAAAGGCGAGCTGACGCACGTTGGCACTGGCTTTCATGTAGTTGCGCGCGGCCAGCATCTTGTCGAAGAGTTCCTCCGGGATCGGCTCGCCTGTTTCGTAGTGACGAGCGAAAAGGTCGAGGCTCTCGCGCTCCCAGCACCAGTTTTCCATGATCTGTGAGGGCAGTTCCACAAAGTCCCATGGCACGTTGACACCATTGAGTGACTTTACTTCGACCTCACCGCAGAGATGATGCAGCAGGTGGCCGAATTCGTGGAAGATGGTTTCGACTTCGCGGTGAGTGAGCAGTGCGGGCTTGTCGCCGACGGCGGGAGTGAGATTACCGCAGATCAGGCCGAGGTGCGGCGTGCGTGGGCCCACAGAATTGTCGCGGTTGCCGGTGAGCAGGTAGTTCATCCATGCACCGCCGCGCTTGGACTCGCGCGGGTGCCAGTCGGCGTAGAACGAGCCGAGTTGTTCGTCAGTCTCCGAGTCGAAAAGATCATAGAATTTGACTTCGGGGTGCCATGTCTCGACGTCTGTGTTGGCGGCAATGCGCAGCCCAAAGATTTTCTGTGCGATTTCATACATGCCGCTGATGACGCGGTCGATCGGGAAGTAGGGGCGCAGAGCTTCTTCGTCGAAGGCGTAGTTGGCCTTGCGCTGCTTTTCGGCCCAGTAGCCGACTTCCCAGGGCTGAAGAAGTGGGGAATCGGAAGTGGGGAGTGGGGAGTTTAGAGATGCTTTGAATTGGCGCAGTTGCTCGGCTTCTTGTTCGAATTGTTTGCGGACTTTTTGGAAGATTTCATCGCCGAAGCTGAGTGCGGCTTTCCCGGAGGCGGCCATGCGGCGCTCGGTGACATGATCGGCGAAATTTGCCTGACCGACGAGTTGGGCAAATTCGTGGCGCAGGTCGAGGATTTGGCGGACCAGTTCGCGGTTGTCGTGTTCGCCTTCGCGGCCAATGGCGGCGTAGGCCTGCCAGACCTCCTTGCGCAGGGCATCGCTATCCGCGTAAGTCATCACAGGGATGTAGCTGGGCGCCTGTAGCGTGAAGCGCCAGCCTTCTGTGCCCTTTTGCTCGGCGCTTTGGCGGGCGGCATCCAGTGCGGATTCCGGTAGACCTGAAAGTTGTTCCTTGTCGGTGACAATTTTCTCCCAGGCGTTGGTGGCATCCAGGCAGTTTTCCGAATATTTCTGAGTGAGCTTGGCGAGTTCGCTTTGGATTTCTCCGGCACGCTTCTTTTGCTCGGGCGGCAGGTCGGCGCCCGCCTCGCGGAAATCGGCGAGTGTCTCTTGAATGTAGCGTCGCTTGGTGGGGCTGAGTGTTTCGCTTTCGCTTTGTGTGCCGTAGGCTTTGAGGGTGCCCCAGAGTGCTTCGTTGAGCGGGATACTGGCAAAGAACTCGCTGACCTTGGGTAGCATCGCATTATGAGCTTCGCGTAGTTCCGGGCTGTTGGCGACGGAGTCGAGGTGGCTGACCAGGCCCCAAGCATGGTTGAGTGTTTCCAAGCCGTCGTCGAGTGCGGCGATGGTGTTGGCGTAACTCAAGGGCGGTGTCTGATTCGCGACGGCGTCGACGGCGGCCTGGGCTTCGTCGAGTGCTTTAGTGATGTCGGCCTCGATGTGTGAGGGGGTGAGTGTGGACCACTTGATGTGGAAGTCGTTTTGCAGGAAGGGATGCATGGAAATTGGAATTAAGAAATAAGAATTAAGAAATTGAGTGGTTTGAGGATCAGCAAAGCGATTGTGGGCAAATCGACAACTGGGAAACTGAATGAGTTGCAAAGAAGTGAGAGAGTTTCCAGCTTTGAAGTATGGCACGTTATCGATCCTTTTTGTTCCCTGAAGCTTCTGTGGAGTCCAATTTATTAACATTGGACGCGCGGGAGAGTCATCATTTGGTGCGGGTTTTTCGGGCAAAGGTGGGCGAGACGGTGGAGGTCTTGGATGGTCGTGGCACACGTTATCTGGGGCGCATTGCGGCTACAGATGCCAAAGCGGTGCGAATTGAAGTGGACGAGATTGTGCGCGATGCGCCGCCGATGCCGCGTGTGACTTTGCTGCAATCGATTCCCAAGGGGAAGACGATGGACCTAATCTTGCGCATGGCGACTGAGATCGGCGCTGCGCGGGTGCAGCCGGTTTTTACGCATCAGGGCGATGTGCAGATAAAGGGGGAACGCCTGCTCTCTAAAGTGGAGAAGTGGCGAGTGACGATGATCGAGTCCTGTAAGCAATGTGGCTTGGGCTATCTACCCGACTTGGCGGCGCCGATTTCTTTGGCGGATTGGCTGCGGGAGCATCCAGCAAATACGGGGACTTTACGAGTGGTCGCCAGTTTGGAAGCAGGCAGTCGGCCTCTGCGCGAGGTATTGGACGCGGCTGGCGCGCTGCAAGAAGTGGTCGTGGCAGTCGGCCCCGAGGGTGATTTCACCGCGGGTGAATATGAGGCGCTGCGTGAGGCCGGCTTTTTGCCGGTGCGCTTAGGCCGAAATGTGCTGCGGGCGGAAACCGCGGCGGCCTATATCTTGAGTGTGGTGGATCAGTGCGCCAACGGATAGTTCGGAACTGCAGAGAGCACTCTGCGTTTAGTTCAGCTCAAAGCCAAGGATGGTGATGTCGTCCTGTTGGTCGGGGGATTCGGTGTATTGGGCGACTTCCTCGTAGAGTGTGTGAATCGTTTCGTTGATTGGCTTCGTGGAGAGCTCTTTGAAGCGCTGGATTATGCGTTTCATTCCGAACTCTTCGCCGGCTGGGTTGGAAGATTCGACGATGCCGTCGGTAAAGGCATAAAAGCGGTCGCCTATTTGTAGGTCAAAGGATGTCGCGCGGGAAGCGGTGGTTCCGGGGATGCCCATGACGGTGCCATTGGGCAGGTTGATTAGCTCCACCTTATCTGCTTCTTTGCGGTAAATGAGCACTTGTTTGTGCCCTGCATGTGAGAGAACTAGTTTGCGGCTACCATCCTTTTGGCGTGGGCCGAAATGCCCGGCTAGGCCGGTGACGAAGCCGCGGTTGATGCGCCCAGTCACGCCTTCGTTGACAGAATTCAGGAAATCGCGCGGGTTGTCGTTATAAACTTCTGCACTGTGAGCGGTCAGGTATTTGATCAGCACCGTGTAAAAGGCGGCGGTTACGCCATGGCCACAGACGTCGCCGACGAAAAAAAGGAGGCAATTGCCGGGGTTGCGGGGGAAGTTGATGATGTCGCCGCCGACCATAGTCATCGGCTTCCATAGGTGTGCGATATTCACGTGCTTGATGTGCGGCACTCGGCCGGGGATCATCACGCTTTGCACTTCCCTGGCGCTCTGATAGTCGGAGCGCATGATTTCGTTTTGCTCGCGCAGGCGTTGTTCGCTATCCGCTAATTTTTCTTGAGCCAACTTTTCGGCTGTGACGTCGCGTGAAATGCCGATGATGCCAGCTAGTTTGCCAGAGCTGAGGTAGAGGGGAGCCTTGGTCGAGGAGACCCAAGTGGTGTCACGATCTTCCCAGGTCTCTTTCTCGATTTTGTTAATGATCGCCTTTTCGGTGCGAAGAATCTCCTGCTCATCATCGAAGGCTTGCTGGGCGTGTTCTTTGGTGAAGAGATCGAAGTCGGTGAGCCCTTCTAGGTCGTGGCGGTTCTCGAAGCGGTGCATCTCGGCCATTGTTTGGCTGGCAGCGATGAAACGGCTCTTTTTGTCTTTGATATAAATACGATCGGCCGTCTGCTCCATTAGACTCTCAAAGAGACGCTTCGCTGAGGCGCGAAGTAGCATGGAGTTGCCGTCTGGGTCGATCTTGGCCGTTTTCTTCATTTAGGGTGAAAGACTTAGTTTTTCCTGGGTGGATGGCAAACCTAGAGCTTCGGATTCAAAATATTTTTATGGGGCAACTGTTGATCTGAAATGGAGCCGATATTGCTATGATCGTAGGCGTATTTGATCAGTGGATTCGTTTAGAGTCGGCAGGGTTGCTTGATGAATTGCCATTCCAGCTGAAATTTGAAAGCGACTTCGGCGGCCAGAGCTTTGACGCCGAAGACTTCGGTTGCGTAGTGGCCGCAGGGATAGAGGTTGAGCCCGAGTTCTTGTGCCATGTTGAAATGGTGCTGGCGCAGCTCCCCTGTGATGAGGGTGTCGACGCCGTTGGCGAGCAGGTGTGGCACTGCGCTTTGGCCGCTGCCAGTGAGGATGCCGATGCGCTTTGGCTTTTCGCTGCCATATTCGATGGCGTGGTAGGTGTCGGGGAAGAGGGCCTGTAGTTTTTTAGAGATTTCCGCGCGGCCTCCCATGGGGCCGAGTGTGATGGTGGCCATGTCGTTACCTTCATAATTTAGGAAGGTATCAATTTTTTTGAGGCCAAGTTCTTTGGCTAGTAGGGCGTTGTTGCCGATTTCGGGGTGGCAATCGAGTGGCAGGTGGGCGCCGTATACGGCGAGATTGCCGTCGAAGGCGGTCTTGATCTTACGCGCGTTGGCACCTGTGAGCGGTGTCGGGGGTGTCCAGAACAGGCCGTGGTGACAAATCAGGAAGTCGATGCCAGCGGCGATAGCGGATTGAAAGGGGCGTTCGCCGGCATCCACGGCGGCTCCGATTCTTCGTACAGTGCCATTGTTTTCGACTTGGAGCCCGTTATGAGCGCCATCGAAATCTTTGATCTCTGTTCGGCGAGTGCGTTGATCACAAAAGGCGACGATATCTTGTAGCTTAGCCATGGCGGCAGAGTGTAGCGTGTGGACTGCGGTGTGAAGAGTTTTTTAACTTCTCAGTTTTATATTCTATCTTCTAAATCTATTTTAATGTCTGACTATGAAACAAGATTTGGCGCCATCGGGCGCTTGTATGGCACCGACGGCTTGGCGCGTATTCGCAAGGCGCATGTGTGCGTGATTGGGCTCGGGGGCGTGGGCTCTTGGGTGGTCGAAGCATTGGCACGCTCGGGGATCGGTGCCCTGACGCTAGTCGACATGGACGAGGTGTGCCTGAGTAATGTGAACCGCCAAGTACACGCGCTGGACGGGGCTGTCGGGCGCACTAAGGCTTCGGTGCTGGCCGAGCGAGTGGGGCAGATTGCTCCGGAGTGTGTGGTGACGGTGGAGGAAGTCTTTTTTACTGAGAGCACGGCCGATCGCTTGTTGACGCCAGTTTATGACTACATCATCGACGCCATTGATGCGACCCGGCATAAGTGCATGTTAATTGCCGAAGCGCGGCAGCGTGGGCTGAAATTGATCACATGTGGCGGCGCAGGCGGGTGCATTGACCCCAGCCGCGTGCGCATCTGCGATTTGGCGCGTACGATTAATGATCCGCTCTTGTTACAGGTGCGTAAGCGCCTGCGGCAGCAATATGGTTTTCCGAAGTTTAAGCGTCAGAAGTTCAAGATCGACTGTGTGTATTCCGACGAGTTACCCGTCTTTCCCGCTTCGGATGGTTCTGTCAGTTGTGAGCGCGAGGCGGGAGAAGATTATCGTTTGAATTGTGATACAGGCTTTGGGTCCGCGACGTATTTAACGGGGACTGTAGGCTTTTTTCTGGCCGCTGAAGTCATTAAGCGGATCGCCTTGACGGAGTCCACTGATAGGGATATTTTGTAAAAAACTCTTTAAGCTCAGTCGATTTGATTGGAATGCTTGTCAGTATTTATATTTATGATCTAGATAAGTAACGGCTTATATAGCCCTCGGATAATGGACAACCCAAGTGCAGTCATTTGGTCACATAGTGATCATCAGGTAGATTTCTATGAACTGCCAACGGATGGGGCTGCCATGCATCTAGCTTTGGGCTGGCTATTGCAGCATTACTCAGAGGTTAAGCTATGGATGGGCGTCGAGAATTCCGAAGGTGCAGAGCTTTATTTGACCTGTGCGCCTGCGCAGGCGGCTTTGGTGGAGCAGTTGCAAGTTTTTGAGGACGAGCCCTCAATCTTTGAGGAGATGACTGGGATTTCGGCGGCTTGTGTGAACGAGTAGTAGTTCCGTGTGCGTAGTTTCGTGTGCGTTGCTCTTATTCGCTATTATCTACGAGCTTTTCTTCGCTTGATTGTTGCGAATGTTTTCTTTGATGCGCTTTAAGAGGTTTTCGGGCATAGACTTTTGGCGAATTTTGAAGCGACCACTGGAGGCACTTATGTGGTAGCCGAGGTGGTCGAGCTTGATGTTTTCTAGTTCATCCCAGCGGATTAATTGGGGCTTCTTTGGAAATGCTGCCAGCGTGATGCCCTCTTGATTCCAGCTGATGCGCATCCGCCCGATGGTGGAGAGAGTCAATGCAATCATTGCTAGCGTGAATAGGGCGATGAAGATCGTCATGCCGACGCTACCTCTTTGCCAATAGCCCCACGCGACCATGCCGCCGAGAAGTCCGTAGATGAGTGCTTTGATTTGTCGCATGGGCGGCACAGTGGTGTCGACATGCGCGCTTGTCAAAATTTCACTGTATATGGGCTGTCGCTTTAGTTGTGCTAACCTAGGTAGGATTGCTTAGGATGCGAGTCGGAGCGTATGAGGTAAACGTAGTGCACCTTTGGGGGAGGGACTTTTTTTAGTGGGGGATGAATTGCTTCTTGATCCTTAAGTCGCGCCCTGCTTCGTCCTTCGGACTACGCAAGGGCATGCTTCCCGCTTCGCCTAAAGGCTACGCAGGACACAGTCGCATTGTGGATTCTAAATGCGCCATGCGTAGCTCGAAGAGTGAAGCCCGAACCTATGTTTTTTTTGTTAGACGAGTCTTTTGGCGATGAATGCTTTGCCTGAGTGCGTTTTTAAGTAAGTTTCGAATTCTAGCGCCTTGGTCTTTGTGGGGAAGGCTGCGTAAAATGCTAGGCTCCACGGCTTATACTTCGCCGTGTGTGGGCTGTCGCCTTGGTTGTGGTAGTGCAGGCGCTTTCTGAGGTCGGTGCTGTAACCTACATAGGATTGCTTAGGATGCGAGTCGGAGCGTATGAGGTAAACGTAGTGCACCTTTGGGGGATGGGGACTTTTTTTAGTGGGGGATGAATTGCTTTTTGATCCTTAAGTCGCGCCCTGCTTCGTCCTTCGGACTACGCAAGGGCATGCTTCGCTCTTCGAGCTACTTTGGCTGCGCCATGCGTAGCTCGAAGAGCGAAGCATGGTGGGAGCTACAGAATTCGAATCTGCGACCTCATCCATGTCAAGGATGCGCTCTAACCAACTGAGCTAAGCCCCCGTAATCCATACGAAAGGGCGGGAATAAAGGTGCTCTTTTGCGGCAATGCAAGAAAAAATTTGCGATCTTTTTAGATCGGTTAATTCTGGGCGCATATGAATATAGTACGTGTGCAAGTTCGGGATGGTTCGATTCACTATGGCTGTGAAGTCGCTAACGAGGTTTTTCAGTTGGAAGGAGGGCTTGAGCATGGCTTTTCGCAGGGAGATGTGCTGCTGGACCCCGTGCGGCGGTTGGCACCTGTGGTGCCGACGGCGATTTATGCGATTGGACTAAATTATCGGGAGCATGCGGCTGAAATGAACTCGGAGCTACCGGAATATCCCGTCGTGTTTATGAAAAGTACGGCTTCAGTTCTGGATCCGGATTGCCCGATCGAATTGCCCCGGCACCTGCATAGCGATCAGGTGGACTATGAATGTGAATTGGCTGTGGTGATTGGTAAGCGCTGCAAAAATGTGTCGGCCAAAGATGCGCTCGATTATGTGCTGGGGTACACTTGCTCGAATGATGTGAGTGCGCGTGATTGGCAAAAAAAACTTGGTGGCGGCCAATGGGTGAAAGGCAAGAGCTTTGATACGTTTTGCCCGCTGGGGCCGGTGCTGGTGACGGCGGATCAAATTCCGAATCCGCAGATTCTACCCATCCGCACGATTCTGAATGGTGAGATCCGCCAAGAGTCCTATACGGGAGATATGATTTTTACTGTGGCCGAGTTGATTGCTTTTCTGAGTGGAAGTACGACTTTGTTGCCGGGCACTGTTATTTTGACAGGTACGCCTCCGGGGGTGGGCGTGGCTGCGACGCCGCAGCGTTTCCTGAAGCCTGGGGATGACGTGGCCATTGAGATTAGCGGTATCGGTAGGTTGAGAAATCCTGTGGTGGCGGAAGCTTAGTTTTCTTGGCCATTGACTGCCTGCCTTTCTGCTCGACGACTTAACTGCATAGTCTATCAAGGGAGGCTTATGTCGGCCACCGTATTTACTATTGCGAATCAAAAGGGCGGCGTCGGTAAGACGACGACTGCCATTAATCTCAGCTACGCGCTCGCGGATCAGGGCGTGCGCACTGTGCTGGTTGATCTCGACCCGCAGGCCAATGCCACGAGTGGGTTGGGGCTGGAGAAGCTTGAGGGCGGTAGCCTCTATGCGCCTTTGTGTGGCGAGGGCGGTGCGCTGGAGCGTGTGCAGCCAGTCGGTGCGAATGATTGTTTGTTCATGATCCCCTCAGAGGTGGACATGGCGGCGATTGAGATCGAGCTCTACCAACGGGAGGACTACTTGGTGCAATTGCGCGAGGTTTTGCGCCCGCTGCGTGAGTCGGACGACTACGATGCGATTGTGCTGGATTGCCCGCCTGCGCTGGGGATGCTTTCGATGAATAGCTTAGCGGCTGCCGATTATTTGATCATTGCACTACAATGTGAATACCTAGCGATGGAAGGCTTGGGCCAAATTCTTAAAGTAGTGGACAAGCTGCGTGATGCGGGAGTCAACGACGGCCTTCAGCTGGGTGGCATTCTGATGACGATGTTTGACCAGCGCACGAATCTGGGGCAGCAAGTTGTGGGCGAGGTGCGCAATCACTTCGATGAGCTGGTCTTTCGCAGCATGATTCCTCGCTCGATTCGACTGAGTGAAGCACCCAGTTTTGGGCAATCCATTTTCGAATATGAGCCGAACAGCGCGGGTGCGCATGCATACCGTTATCTGGCTGAAGAAGTGATTGAACGCTTTAAACTCGGCAAGTAGGGGCGCGACTTGTCACGCCCGCTGAATGATGCCCGTGATGAATCTGCCGGATTCAGTACCATACCTTGATCAGTTTTGCGATCATCTGGCGCATGAGCGTCGACTTTCGGAATACACGGTACGTAACTATCGCGCGGCAGTGGTGAACTTTGTCAGCGAGTTAATCGCGGTGGGTAAATGGAAAGGTGACTTCGCGAGCGTCAGTCCAATTCAGGTGCGCTCTTTCTTAATTGAAGCTGGTCGCTCGAAGGCACGCCGCACGCTGCATAACCAGGTCTCGGGCTTGCGGGCTTTTTATCTTTATTTGCGTAAGCAAGGACTTGTGGAGAATAACCCATTTACCGGGCTGACTTTACCGAAGCTGGATAAGCCACTTCCGAAATTTCTGACCGAAAGCCAAATGCGCGCTTTGTTAAACGCGCCGATTTTGCTCTGGAAAGATGGCAAGTTGGGGGAGTTCGAGGCCTTTCGCGATAGCTTGATTTTGGAATTGCTCTATGGGGGCGGTCTGCGGGTGAGTGAGCTCTGTGGCTTGAATCATGGTCAAATCGATCTAGGGCAGGGGGTGGCGCGCGTACATGGTAAGGGGCAGAAGCAGCGTTTGTGTCCGCTCGGTCCGGTTGCGGTGCAATGTTTAAAATTTTTTGTTCAGCGCTTTGAGCTGGAAGCTGCGCTGAATGCGCCGGTGGTGTGTAAGCGCAGCGGGCAGCGTATGGAGCCGCGTCAGGTTCAAAAACTACTGAAGACGCATCTGGCTGCGGCTGAGTTGCCGCTGGATATGACGCCACACAAGTTGCGCCATTCCTTTGCGACTCACTTACTGGATGAAGGGGCCGATCTACGCGCGGTGCAAGAGCTGCTGGGGCATGCGAATCTATCGACGACCCAGATTTATACCCATGTCTCTATCGCACGCTTGAAGGAGGCGCATAAGCAAGCGCATCCGCGGGCATAGTGGACAGGGCACAGTAGGTTTTGGTTTGTGAGTTCTCGCCGGGTAGTGATGTAATGTTATTCTCAATATGTGAATAAGTCTGTGAATAAGGTTGAGAATCCTGAGAATGAGACGTGAATAAGGTTGTGAGTAATGTGAATAAGTCGCGAAGTCAGGTGTATGGAAACTGATTTTTTAGCCGCCGCACGCCATGCTAAAGCGGCTCCAATTGGGCGTGGACGGGTTGATTATTTGGTCAACCGCCCAGCTGAAGGAGCGCATGATCCGGTTGATTGGCTGGATTTGGACACCGAGCAAGGCATAGTTGGAGAACCTGCCGCTTCGCTTGCGCGGGATTTTTTGCCAGATTGTGAGCGGAGGGCGTATTCGAGTCGGCGATTCGATTCGCTGTCTCGAATGATTGGGGGCGAGCAAGCCACGTTCATTCCCTACTTTTGAATCGGAGACGTATGGGTGCCGGTTTGCTCGCTTTATAAGTAAGACTTGCGATTTTGCTAGGGGTGTTACTCTATTTTATGGGTATGTCTGAATTCCGCCCTTCTCAATATTTTATAATCTTAGGTAATCCGATTCCGAAATGGAAAGTTTACCTCAGTGTGGCTTCGGTCTTCATACTAATTTGTGGTGGTGCGGGCTCGCTTTTCTACATTATGTTGAAGAATCGTAATCTTTCAGCGCTTGCGTATGCGGCCGCGACGGAGGTGGCTGAGAGTCCTGTTGCATTGAAGAGCGCAGCTGCGCCACAGACAAAGGCTGCTGCAATTGAGGGGCGTGCGATTGATCGCGTTCAGACGCGTAATCTGTCTGTGCGCTCATTGTCCGCTGGAGAAACACGTTCTCCGTTGAGGCGATTGTTGGAGCAGCATTTAGGTGTGACTGGTTTTGATCAGGTAAATTCTTATCTAGCTGAAGGCACAGTTGGTGTGGATGCCACTAATGAAATTGTGCTGATGGGGCGTGCCTCCAATTTATATAAGTATAAGGCAAAGTATTCCGATTCGGGGGCTGTAATAGAATTTGGCTTTGATGGAAGCAGCTCTTGGTTGCGTGGTGTGCAGTCGAAGCTCAGTCGTGAGGCTGCACAGTATTACACTAGCTTGGCTTTATTAGAGGGCTCAATGACTCACTTGGCATGGTCTTATTTATCTGCCGATGCTGCGGAATATGGTCTGAATTCAGTGTTAGAGTTGCAGCCCGAAGAAGCTTGGAATGGGCGTTCATGTGCCGTGGTTTTGAGTCATGGGATTTTGCCGATACCGATCTACCATTATATCGATGCGGAGACCTATCGAGAGGTATATCGACGCGCTACTTTGACGAATATCGAAGGCGACACGATCGAAGTAGGCATTGTTTTTGAAGCACCTGAGCAGAATCTACATGCTTCTTTTCCGCAGGGCTATCAGCTCTATATTGACGGTGAATTACACGATGATGTGACATTCACCAAATTCAAACTCGATCGTGTGATTTTGTCCTCACTCTTTGACCCTGCCGCGGACTGCATGTTTACAAAGCTTAAACCACGGCTGTAGCGCAGTCTGTCTTAAGCTTCTTCTGCTGCGAGTAAGATTCGTTTGCGCTCTCTGCGATAATTGGCTTGGCCGAACCCGCTGCGCCAGTAGCGCCAAGGTAGCAGGGCGGTCGCAATGAAGATACATTGGCTACTCCAGAAGGCTAGTAACCAGTAGAAGCCGCTGTCGGTAAAGCCGTAGGAGTGAAGGCCCACGCCGAGTAGATTAGTGCCGAACCACGACCAGGCAGTGATGATGTTGCCGCAAATTGCGAGCGACATGAGGCCGCGCTCGCGGCAGATGCCGCCCCAGCGTGCGTGTAGGTAGATCGCCCCCATCACGACGATCATTAGCGCGCCGTTTTCCTTGGGGTCCCAGCCCCAGAAGCGCCCCCAACTTTGGTCGGCCCAAATACCACCCAGAATGGTGCCGACTAGGCTGAACAAGGTGGCAAAGCATGTGATGCCGTAGACCATGGCGCTTAGTGAGCGAGCCGTCTCCTTGCTAAATGTTCGGCTGAAGACGCCAAAAGTGACGAAGATTATCGCGAGTGCACCTGCGAGGAACATTGCGGAGTAACCAAAAGTGATGACCGTCACATGGGTGGCCAACCAGAAGTTGGAGTCCAAGACCGCACGCATCATTTCCATGGTGTCTCCGCTCATGGAGAGGTGATGAGCGACGATTAATGTGCAAAAGCCGACCAGGGAAGCCATGGCCGCTCCGATTCCATTCTTGTAGAATTTTTCGATCAGCGTGCCGAGCAAGGCGGCGCCCCAGCCTACAAACACGGCAGAGGAGTAGAGGTTGGTGACAAATACGCCATAGCGCTCTTGGATATACATGCGCGAAAGTAGGCCGAAAGTGTGAATACCGAAGGCGAGCAGTATCACCCAAAACGCTGCGCGACTGAGCTCGTGTGGCCAGCGTAGCCACGAGAGGCAGACAATCAGAAATACGAGCACGTAGAGTTGCATCGCGATGTAAAAGGGCTGAAATCCGTTAAAGATGCGTTCGAAATGCACGCGCCCAATGGAGTCGGGGAAATCGGCAATAAAGCGCTGGCGTAGCTCGCTCACTTCTTGATTGAAGGCTTCGGCGTCCCCCGAGCGGAAGCTCATGGTGAGGCTGGCATAACTGGTCACGTAAGGGCTGAGTGGGTCGCCTTTCATTACATCGAGCAATTCCAGACCGATGTTTTTCCAGTCTTCCAGAGGGTCAATGGGCGCGGGCGGTGGCACCACGCGTAGGAGTGCTGTTTGCGAAAGCTTCAGGTAGTCGTCGGCAAATGCGATAAAGCTGTTGAGGCGCTCGGCATCATAATCTTGGCCAGCCTGTTGCTTGCGCAGTTCCGCCATGCCCGGCTGGATCATTAAGGTGTAGCTTTGGTATTCTTCGTCTAACTTGTCGAGACGATCGGCTCCACCGATTGGATGCAGCGAGTGCATGATGCGGTGGTAGCGCATGAGCCCGTTGTTGATATCGACGATTTGGTTGTCGTAGGGGCTGCGCTTTTTGGGCTCTGGATTGACCTCGCTATGCAGTTTGCGCAACTCTTCCGAGAAAGGAAGCAGATCGTTGAAGGAGTAGTAGCGCTCACCTTCTTTGGCTAGGCCGGCGAGGCCTAAGTCGTCGGGGAACTCGATTTTAAAAATCGGGTAAGTGTCGGCCAGTTCGGGGCGCATGGTGAGGTCCATGAACCACTCAATCGGGCTCAGCTGCTGTCCCTCGGCGGTCACGACTTTTTGGCGCCCCGATAGTAAGAGCAAGGTGTTGCGAGCGACGGAGTCGAGGGGCTTGATGCGACCGCCCACTTGCACGGGCAGCTCGGCGAAGCTTTCGAGGTCGAATTCGGATTCGGACTTAAAGGAGCGCAGGCCGCTGAATATGACTGAGGCGACGATCCCGAAAATGATGATGTAGATTAACTTTTTCACTATAATTTGCTGCGGTGTTGAGCGTGCTCTTTCAGCTGGATCACGCTTGCTTTGCGTTTGTTCAGTGTGGAGCGCAGCCCACACGCGTGGCCCGCCTCCGATTCTTGGATCAGGCTCATCGGCGCTTCCCGAGGAATTTTACGAAATGCATGCCAAACTGCACGCACATGCCGAGGCCCATCAGTAGGACACTGACGTAAGGTAGCAGCCAGCCCGGGTTGCGCACGACTTGAAAGATGGAGGTGCGATCTTGGTTGGTAAAAGACGCCTGATAAAAGGTGAGTCCTTCGTAGCGGAGTGGGTGGTTCATGTAGATCAGCGCTTTTTGGTTTTTCGTGCTGTCGCGGTGGTAGACCATCACTTCACTGGAGTAATTGTAGGGAATCTCGGTGCCCGGATATTTATCGTGCGAGAAATCGATCAATTCTACCTCAAAGGGGTAGTATTGACGCTGGAAGCGTAGGGCGATCTCCCAGGATTGATCGCCAGTTTCGACCATTTGCGGTGGGAAACGCTCGTCAATCACGTTGGACACCAGCCAAATGCCGAGTGAGTCTTCACCTTGAAGCACTTCCACATAGGCGGTGGCGGTATTGATATCGTTGTCGGCGTAGCTGACAGGTTTGGGCGTGCTGATGATGCCCATTTTGATCGCGGCCCCGCGTGTGGCTGGCGAATCTGTGGGCGCACCGCTGGTTGCGCGTCCGATTTCGGCATTGGGATAGTAGCTGACCGTGCGAATGCTGAGTGCCGTGTTGGGCACCTCGATACGCTTGCCAGGCTTGAGCAGTTTGGCAGGGATCGCGTGCACGCTGTCGTACTCGGGGTGGTTGCGATCGATCAGCACCAGCTCGTTGTCGCGATAGCTCTGGGAGTAGTTGCTGCGGCCGCCTTCGTCCACGGGCATTTGGCTCTCCTTAGAGAGCAAGTCGGTCATTAGTTCACTCACCAGCAGGAGCACCAGGCCGAAGTGTACGAGAAAAATGCCGCTTTTCTTCCACGTCATTTTAAAACGTGTAAAGTGTGCTGCCAGCAGATTGATGAAGAGCAGCCCGCCGAGTAGGTAGCCTCCGGGCATTGGGATGCGTAACCAGAACAGTCGATCGTAGCCAACTGCCTGTTCGGGGTAGGCCCAAACCGCGATGAAGCTCTCGAAGTAGAGTTTCTGGGTGTGCCAGATGCCGTATTGCACTTGATCCAGAGTGCCGAAAAAAATCAGCACCATGGAAAATGCCAGCAGCACGACTGTAAGTTTCAGCGAGCTAAAGAATTGGAAGAGAGACTTCATCGATTAGTGGTGCGTGTCTTGTATTTGCACGGAATCGAGGAAGGCTCTCATGGCCGCTTCATTTGAGAGCACGGTGCCGTTGTCGCCCAGTAGTTTGAAAAACCAGGTGTTGCCGTGGAAGGGGAGCAGTGCGCCTAGTATGCTCTGTTGCTCGCCTTCGAGGCGTACATAGAGTCCGCGATGCTGAGAGATGTTATAACCTTCGGTGTAGGCGGGTAAGTCATCCGGCGTGGACGCCGCGAGCCCGATTTGTCCGCGCCAGCGATTGATATTCGCTAAGCGTCCGCCGACATCGCCGGGAAAGACGAGTACTGTCAATTCGGCACTGCCATTGTCGTCGCTGATCTTAAGATTGGCCTTGCGAATGCCGCTTGGCGCCAGCTCTTCCCAGCCTTCAGGCACCGTGTAGCGGATCTCGCCCGCTTGATTGGCGGCTTCTTGCATGCCTGGTAGCACTTGCATGCCGCCAGGAGTGGAGACCGCTGCTTGACTCGGCGCAACAGGTGCGGACGTAGGTGCAGGACTCGGCGCGGGAGGCGCAACGGCACCTGGCATGGTGACGCTGCGTTCTTCCTTAGGAATTAGGTAGCTGGTAGGCTCGTCGCGCTCGCAGCCAGAAAAGGCTAAAAGCAGGGCGGTGGCAGCGAGGCTGCAGGTAGTGAAGTGTTTCATGCTGTGAGGAGGCTCGACTGTGTGGATTCGTCAACCAATTCAGGTTCTGTATTCCTTCAACTAATAGTTGCGATTAGTTGTTGAAGCGGAAGAGCGCGACATCGCCGTCTTTGAATTCGTAGTCTTTACCTTCGAGGCGGTATTTGCCGGCGTCGCGTGCTTTGGCTACGCTGCCAGCGGCGATGAGGTCCTCGTAGGCGACGACTTCGGCCTTAATAAAGCCGTGTTCGAAGTCGGTGTGAATCACGCCGGCGCATTCGGGGGCCTTCATGCCTTTGTGGAAGGTCCATGCGTGCACCTCTTGTACTCCAGCAGTGAAGTAGGAGGCGAGGCCGAGCAGGTCGTAGGTTGCGCGGATGAGTAGTGAGACTCCAGAGTCTTTGACGCCTAATGAGTCTAAATATTCGGTGGCTTCCTCTTCGTCGAAGTCGATCAGTTCCGCTTCGACGGCGGCTGAAATAATGCAAGTGCCCGCACCATGGTGCTCGCGCGCAAATTTTTCAACTTGCGCCACATAAGGGTTGTCGGAGGGATTGGCTAGGTCGCCTTCGGCCACATTGCAAGCGTAGAGCACGCGCTTGGCAGAGAGGATGGTCAAGCGCTTGAGCACCACGTGCTCATCTTCAGTCATGTCGAGGGTGATCGCGGGCTTGGTCTCATTCAGGTGTGGCAATAGACGCTCGATGAGGGCGAGGTTCTCAGACGCTTCCTTGTCACCTCCGCGTGCCTTTTTGACAAGTTTCTCCTTCTGACTTTCGAGCGAGCTGATGTCGGAGAGGATGAGCTCTGTATTGATCACTTCGATGTCACGGATCGGATCGATCGAGCCCATGTTGTGGATGATGTCGTCATCCACGAAACAGCGCACCACGTGCACGATTGCATCGACCTCGCGGATGTTCGCGAGGAATTTGTTGCCGAGGCCTTCGCCCTTGCTCGCGCCCTCGACTAAACCGGCGATGTCGACGAACTCGATTGCTGCCGGGATGATCTTGTTCGTCTTGGAGAGCTCACGCAGTGGCTCCAGACGAGCGTCCGGTACTTGCACGACGCCCACGTTGGGGTCGATCGTGCAAAACGGATAGTTTGCCGACTCCGCCTTACGCGTGCGCGTGAGAGCGTTGAACAGTGTACTTTTGCCCACATTGGGGAGACCTACGATACCAGCTTGAAGCATAGCCGCGAAAAGATGCCGTCAATCGGGCCTAGTGCAATGCTAAATGACACGGCTCCACCAACTATGATTCTGCTGCGAATACACCGCTTGGTTGACTTTGGCCGATGAGCTCACTTTATTGCCAGATTACTTTCTCGAATCACTTTTTTTACATCTGCTGTGAATCAACCAGTCCCTATTAATATCGATCAATCTAGGATCCTTGTCGTCGATGACGACGAGATTATCCGCAAGTTACTGCGCCGAGTTCTCGAACGTAGTGGCTTTGTTGTCGACGAAGCTGGCTCTGGGGAGGCTGCGATCGAGCAGATTCAGGCGCATCGTCCGGATTTAATTTTGCTCGATGTGGTGATGGATGGGATTGATGGATTCATTACTTGTCGGAAAATTAAGAATTCGGAAGGCATGGATGAAGTGCCGATTATTTTTGTTACCGGCCGCTCCGATACTGGCTCGATCGTCGAGGGACTGGATGCAGGTGGAAGTGATTACATTACGAAGCCGATCAATCGCCACGAGGCTTTGGCTCGCATTCGTAATCATTTAAAGATGCGAGTCTTGATGCGTTTTCAGCGTGAGTTTATTGATGGCTTGAAGAAAGCCAATCTCGCGAAAAATCGGATTATCGGCATTGCATCACATGATTTGCGTAATCCGATTGCTTCGATCCGTGGGCTTTCTGAGTTCTTGGAAGAGGCGGGGCCGTTGACTCCAGACCAACGCGAGATCGCCTACACGATTCAGTCGACCTCCGATTCGATGCTACATCTCGTAGACGAGTTGTTGGATCTCTCGGTGATCGAAAGTGGCGAAGAACGCAGCGATTGCGAGCCGTGTAGTATTCAGGAAATTGTCGCATCTTCGCTCAATATTTACCAGTTCACGGCAAATAAGAAATCCATCGAACTCTTGCTCGAAGACGAGGGAGAGATCCCTGGTGTGCTTTTGTTGGATAAGATGCAGTTTCGCCGCTTGGTAGATAATGTTTTGAGCAATGCGGTGAAGTATTCACCACCCGAAACTTCTGTTTCGGTGCTGTTGAAGCGTGAAGGGGACTTGGTCAAAATCATCGTCGCCGACGAGGGGCCTGGTATTCCAGAGGGGGAGATGCACAAGCTCTTCACCGACTTTGGCAAAACATCGGTCCAGCCCACGGGCAATGAAACCAGCACAGGACTCGGGCTCTCCATTTGTAAGAAGATCGTCGAATCGCATCATGGCAGAATCTACGCGGGGAATCGTGACGGGGGGACCGGGGCGGTCTTCACTATCGAGTTCGATGTCAACAAACTCGCTGTTCGTGTCTAGTTAGGCCTGCCTTTCGCTTAGCGCTGACATCTGCTTAAGCTTCACTGCGCGCGCATGATGTCGTGCAGTGTCAGCATGCCTTGTAGTTGCTGTGACTGGTCGAGGACGATCAATTTATTGCTGCCGCTGCGGGTCATCAATTCCAAGCATTTGCCGGCTTCTAAGGTGGCATCGATGTGGGGCAATTGACACAGCGTCAGCGCGTCGATACCGAGCTCGCTACTGAGTGCATGGTCTTGCAGGTAGTCGTAAAATTGCTCTCTGGCCAGCACGCCGCAATGCTGTCCGCTGTGCGCATCGTAGATCGGATAGTAGCTGTGTCGCTCGCGGCTGAGGATCTCTGATACCTGTTGCAGGGATGCGTCATTGCGAATCTGTAGAATGTCGCGAGTCATTAGGTCACCCGCAGTGCTTTGCAACACGGTTTGGGGCAGCGTGTGTAGACGAGCCTGAATCTCGCTCGATGAGCGATACTGCCGTGCGGAGTTTTCCATTTGCTGGCGCATCGAGGTACTGCTTTCGAGCAGAGTTTTAAACGATTCGCTGCCGAGCCCTACCAGTGTCGTCTCTTCGGCCGCAGTGGCCTTGAAGCGCCAAATCTGATCTGTGAGCAATGCCCGCTCGCCGAAAGATTCACCGCTGCCTACGCTTTTGACGATGTCGCCATTGCTGTCGGTTATTAGAATGCGGCCCTTTTTGACGATGTAAAAAGAGAAGGCAGGCTCGCCGGGGTTAAAGAGCACGTTACCTGCCTCCAGGTGCATTTGCTGTAGCGTTTTGGTATAGCGCGGGCTGAGTAAGTTGATGTCGCGGGGGAAAAACAAATCGAGTGTCCAGTCGATCAACACACGCAGCTTGCGATCCAGCCCTGGGAGTTTGGCTAGATAGATTGTGCGCCACATCCACCAGGCGATAAATCCAGAGAAGCGCATGCCCGCGATCTCGGCCACTGCAGTGTGGTGCCCGATGGCAGCTAGTTCGCCCAGTCCTTTGAAGCGGAATGGACGCACTGGTTCTGCGCGTAAAAAAGCGTTCAGGTTTTTGCCTAATAGTGTGCCTTGGCGCATCGCAAACTGCGCAGTTGAAGGACAGAAGCTGCCCTCTTGCTCGCTCAACGGTACTGCGGCGCAATCGCCCGCTGCCCACAGCCAATCGTAGCCAGGCACCTGCATTGTCGCGCTGGTCTGTATGCGCCCGTGCATGCTGTCCACTCCGGTGTCTTCGATCAGTTTTAGGGTGAGCGGGTGTGGGGCCGTGCCTACCGTGGAGACGCATGTGTTTGTCTCGATGATCTCCCCGTTTTGCAGGATCACCTGGCTGGAAGTGAGCGCTTTGACCCGCTGCTTTAGGAGTATTTTCAGTCCGCGAGCTTCAAGTTTTTTCTTGGCATACTCCCCCAGTGAGGTGCTTAGCGTGGGCAGTAGGTGCTCGCGGCTGTGCACGAGGTAGACTTGGAAGTCTTTGGCACTTACATTGGTATAGTATTGGTTGATTCCTTGGAAGAGGTCGAGGATTTGGCCTGCTGTTTCCACGCCAGAGTAGCCGCCGCCGACGACAACAAAGCTGAGTAAGCGTTGCCGCCGCTCCGCATCGATCACCAAGTTGGCTTCTTCGAAGCGTGCCAGCACGGTGGCGCGCAACTTCATCGCGTCGCCCACGTTTTGCATCAGGAAGGCGTGTTCCGGCATGCCCGGCACGCGACTCAAATCGACCTTTGCCCCCAGCGCATAGACTAAGTGCTTGAATCGTATCGTTAGCGGTGGCGAAAAGGCCCCCGGGCGAATCGTCAGTTGCTTGTTCTTGATGTCGATCTCTTCGACGCTGGCTTTATACACTTCCAAGCCGCGACAGAGGTGCCGGATCGGGTTCACTACGTGGCGCGGCGAGAGAGAGGCGCTGGCCACTTCGGGCAACATGGGTTGGAAGACCATGTAGTTCTCGTCCGCAATCAGCCCGATGCGGGTGCGAGAGCCTTTGCTCAATCGCTTGAGTAGAGCTTTGCCGCAATACACCCCCGCAAATCCTCCGCCTATGATTGCAATGTCCAGATCGAGCTTCTTTTTCTTTTCCTTCATCGTGTGTTCGGTAATATAGCCAGAGTTATGAAAAAACAAAATCCTAAGAACGCTTCTTCGAAGCGGAACCCCGCTAAGGCGCTTCGCAAGTTGCATAAACGACTCGGGAGCCAAGTGTCTGTCGGTGAAGACAGCTGTTTCCGTGCCTCTTTGGATAATCTTCGTCTTTCCGCGCTGCCTGAGGCGGTGATTCAAGTGCAGGAGCCGCAAGACGTAAGAGTGGTTTTGAGATTAGCCAATAAACATGGCATTCCCGTCACCACGCGAGGCGCGGGCACGTCAGCCACCGGCTCGGCGGTGCCGATCCAGGGGGGCTGGGTGCTCGACCTTTCTGGCTTGAATCAAATCGAGATCGATCCCATCGCGCGGATCGCTACTGTGGGCGCGGGGGTTGTGACTGCGGATTTGCAGGATCAAGTGGAGGCCCTCGGCTTATTCTTCCCGCCGGACCCTTCTTCTAAAAAATACTCTACTATCGGTGGTAATATTGCCTGCAATGCCGGCGGCATGCGTTGCGTGAAATATGGCGTTACCCGCGATTATGTGCTCGGCTTAACGGGCTTCTTAGCCGACGGCAGCCCCTTTGAATTTGGATTGCCGCTCAAGAAATACGTTTCCGGCCTAAATCTGCGCGATCTCTTGATCGGCTCCGAAGGTACGCTGGGTGTGATCACCTCGGCGAATCTCAAATTGGTGCCGCTGCCGGAAAAGCGCTGGACTGGCATGTTTGCGTTTAAAAGCGAAGCGGCCGCTTTGCGTGCGGTGGTGGGTCTATTTAAGGCCGGAGTGAGCCCATCGATTTTGGAGTTTCTCGACCGCCAATCGGTGGGTTGCGCCGAAGCGTATACGGGCAAGAAAATCTTTGCCGGTCAGCCGCGAAGCTCCATCTTGTTGATAGAGCTCGATGGCCTCCCTGTCGAAGTGCGTGCGCAGCGTAAGTGCCTGCTCGACTTTATGGCCGGCGTTGCGGTTGCGCATCGTGAAGCGCGCACCGACTTGCAGGCTGAAAAGCTCTGGCAAGTGCGCCGCACATGTTCGCAGTCCATGTTCTCGATTGCCGATACCAAGCTGAATGAGGATGTGGTGGTGCCCATTCAAAAGCAAGCCGAGCTCATTCGCTACACCATTGCGCTCAAGAGGGAGATCGGGCTGGCGACACCCACCTTCGGCCATGCTGGCGATGGTAATTTACATGTCCATATTATGTATAACCGCTCCAGTGAGAGCGACGCAGCCAAAGCAAAGGCTGGCATTCAAAAGCTGATGCAGAAAGTCGTCGAACTCGGGGGCGTGATTACCGGCGAGCACGGCATCGGTCTCGCCAAGGCGCCCTTTATGGAGATGCAACACAGCAGCGCCGAAATCGCTGCGATGCGTGCTGTCAAAAAAGCACTCGACCCATTAGGAATACTTAACCCTGGTAAAATCTTTGAAGCTTTCGAAGTCTGGGACCACGAACTAGTTGACGTTAAGCTTCCATGGGATCATCGTTAATTTATGAGTGATGAATTACGTATCGGCCTTACTACCTGTGATAATCAAGACGTTGCGGATCGGATCGCGACCGAGCTCGTAGAGCGAGGGCTCGCTGCTTGCGTTAAGATCGATGCCAACGTGCGTGCCATTTATAAATGGCAGGGCGAGTTGCAAGATCACTCAGAAATCCGCCTGATGGTTAAGTTCTCATCCGCCAATTCAAAGTCGATCGAAGCCTTCATCAAAGCCAATCATCCTTACGAAGTGCCAGAGTGGATCGTCCTGCGTCCTGAACACGTGTGCCAAAAATACCTCGATTGGGTCACCGCCTAATCGGCTTCCAGCACTTCCGTGCCTGCCTGTGCAGTTGCAATCATCGCGGTGTTGAGGCGATTCTTCAGTACGAAATATGCGATCATCGCCGGGATGCCAATGACCAAACCAGTTGCGGTGGTGATTAAGGCCTCGCCGATATCACCTGCCAATAATTCGGGGCGGCCCATGCCGCCTCGGCCGATGGTTTGAAACGCGCTGATCATCCCGCTCACTGTGCCCAGCAGGCCGATCATCGGCGCCACGGAAGCCACTACGTTAAGGTAAGTCACCCATTGGCTGACGGCATTCTCCTCCGCTTCTAAATTTTCGATGAAGAGGTTTTCGGCTTTTTCACGATTTGTGCCCAATTTTGGCAGCGCCGGTGCCAAGGCACGTCCGAGTAGGGTTTTGCCTTCGGCGATCGTGCTTTGCGCTTGTTTGTAATCCTTAGCCGCCACTGCGACGCTGGCAGCTTGCACTTGTTCCACGCTGAAAAACTTCTTACGGCTGGTCTCCTTCCATGAATAGAAGATTAAGAAGAACATTGCCAGTGAGCATGCGCCCAATGGATACATCGCCCAGCCTCCCTGTTGTATCAGCCCCCAAAGATTGAGACTGTCATTTGCCGCAGCTTCACTTGTCTCTTGAGCCTGTAGCAAGCAGGGGGCTAGCAAGCTAGCGAGCCAGAGCCCCCTCTGGCGAGTCCGGCGGATGCAGTCGCAGCGACTATGCTGTAGGCTCGCGTGGACGGTCTGGAGTGCTGGAGCCAATTGAGAGAGGTTTATAGATGTTTTAATGCGATTCAGGAATGTCTTCATGGTCTTGTATGTATTGGCTAATTTCTTTCAGCGTGGCTTGCAAGCTGCGGTCTTGGACAGGCCATTCAAATCCGCGCGTTTGCATTTCTTTAAAGAGAGTTGCGGCGTAGCTGCGCTCACGTAATCCTAAGGCCGCGCCGATGGCGACTGCATAGCATTCGGCCAAGTGGTCGGTCGGGATCGGTGAGGCAAATACGATCGGTCGCAGGGCGAGATCGAGCGCCTCTTCGTAAGCCTCGGATCGTAAGCGTGCGGCGCCTAGCACATAGTAGCCCAGAGCTGATTCACCAAAGGGCTTGCGGCGGGCCACCCAGACTTCCGCTAGAGGGACGGCTTGTTCGTAGAGCTCCAGAGTTTGGTAGCTTTTTAGTGTCGAGTCATCCAGAGCACGCAGTGCGGCGGGGTGCTCAATTTGTGGGCGCAGTGTTTGGATGATTGCGATTGCCCGCGCCGGCTTGGGGGAGTTTAAGACCAAATCGACATAATAGGTGAAAAAGTGTGACTCACTTGCTGGTAGTAATGGCAGCAGCGGGCCACGTTGTGCATAGAGCATCGACATGAGCTCTAGCGCATCTTCGGTGTTGCCAGCCAGCATCCATTCCGTCGCTACAGATTTATAACTTTCGCCGGGCACCGAAATCTCGCTGATTTCGTCTGTCTGGAAGGTGAAAATGATTTCGCCTGCGCCCTCCGCTGAAGCGATTTGTATTTCTTCCTCGGATACGCGAATTGCATTGCCGGTGACTGTATTCCGATTCTTTAGCTTCAGTGTGATCGGCTCCATCAAGTCTGCTTCGATTGCAGCTCGTTCGTCTGCAGGGATCGCGGAGGCTAGCTTTGGTAAGAATAGCGTGATCAATAAAGACAGTGTGCCTAGCCAGGTTGAAATGGTTGGAGTCCCGCCTAAAGGTGGCTGCGTTGGAGTGGGGCCGCCTTTAGGCGGGACTCCAACGCTTAGCAGACCTCGTATAAATGACCACATGTTCACAACTCCACCTCCTTGTCATCCGCGGCCTTCTGCTCGACCAGCGCGCTGCGTGCTTGCGCGGCTTCTTCCAGTCGTGGTAGCTCCGCTTCGGCCAGTGCATATTGAGGATAGGCTTTTAATCGATCATCGCGCAAGAGCTCGGCGACTGTGTTGCGTGCGGCGATGGGATCATCGATCTCTGCGAAGAGTTGTGCGCTTTCCCAATAAGCTTCCACCATCAGCTCGGGGTAGGCGCGGTAAAGGGTGTAAATGCGCTGCCAGTATGGGATCGCGCGTTTAGGATTGTCTTCTTCTGTCTCGATACGCGCCAGCCCGGCTAGTGCTCGCGCGTGCGGGCGCCCGCGCATTTCTTTAATTTGCAAAATTTCGTTTAAGGCCTCGCGAGCAGCGGTATAAACCCCTTGTCGTATCAGTATATCAGCTGCCAGTAAACGTGCGTCTGCTGCGAGTGGATGGGTTGGTGTTTCTTCCAAGAAGCGAATCAGCCAGCGGCGTGCTTCGTCCAGGCGTTGATGCTTGGCTGCCAATTTAGCTTTGCCGTAGAAGGCAGCTGCGCGTTCGAAGCGTTTGGGGTATTCGTTTAGAATTTGTTCAAAGTAATCGTCGGACGATTCATAGCCGCGCTCAATCAGCACGATGCCCACTTCGGCGAGTGTTTCCGGGTCTTGCTGCTCAATGGGCACTAGGCGATGAATCGAAAGCAAGGTGGCATCCGCTGTCACGTCGTCGATCCTGCGCCGCTGCCGATGTGCGGTGAATTGTGTGAGCCGGGCGAACCATGTGAGCTTGCCGTCCTTTAGGCTTTGCTCGCTGCTTTCTTGTAGCCATGTGTCAAAACTAAGGCCCGCTGCGTCCTCTGCGCGCTTAAACAAATCGCTATATGCGGAGAGTAGTGAGCTCACTGCCCGCGCCTTGGGATCATCGCCGAAGCGTGCGAGGGCATCTTCATACAAAGGGAAGGCCTCCTTGGCGCGATCTTCCTGCTGCAGGGACCAGCCGATCCAGTAAAGCGCCTCACTTACCCGTGGACGCTCATTGGCATCCGGACGATCCACATAGTTTTGCAGCTGTGTGCGTAGTAGATCGTAGCGTTCCAGCGCTTTATAGATTTTGGAGGCTTGAAAGACCGCGTAGTCATAAATGAGTGGTTCATCCGCCGGCACTTGGCGAAAGGCAGCTGCAGCGGTGGTGAGTTCTCCGAGGCCCATGTAAATGTCGCCCTTCAGTGCCAATGCTTCACCGTAGCGCGCATGGTCTGCGAAATGATCGATTACATGCTCGATCGTTTGGAGTGCATTTTCGTAGTCGCGCTGGGCGTAATACAAATTGGCGATCCGGTAGTTTATTTCCGGATACAAGGGGTGCTTGGAGCTGCGCTTTTTTAAGTCTAGAAGACGTTGTAGGCCTTCGTCGTAATTGCGCTCAAAGAAATAAGTGAGCCCTGCCCAGAGTTCGAGTTGAGTGAGCAGCTCACTTTTCGGGTATTGAACGAGTGCAGTTTCGAAATTCTCGCGTGCGGTGGCTTGTTGTTCCAACACGCTATAATTGTAGCCGCGCGTGAAATACCAGCGTGGGGCTTGTTTGTCTTGCGGGAAGTTGGCGATCAAGCGGTCGAGCACATCGATGGCATCGTAAAATTTGCCTTCGCCTTGGTAGGCGCGAGCGATCAGGAACAGGGCATTGTTCGCCAGTGCATGCTTGGGGTGCAGACTCAGGAATTGCTCCGCAGTGCTGCGTGCCGCCTCCCAGCGCTTCGCTTCATTGAGTGCGACAATCCAGCGGTAGTGCGCTTCCGCCCTTAGCTCCTTCTCGTAGCTTTCCTCCAGTGCGATGCTGCGAAAGAGGATGGCTGCCTCGCGATAGCGACTGGCCAGTAAATAGGCCTGCCCCGAGCGTAGAAATAAGCCCGGCGTGTAGTCCTCCATATTTTGCAAGCGGTCCAGTTGACGTTCTAGGCGCGCGATGAGCTGTGCGGAGTGATTCTTCCAGATACTAGAGGCGAAGGCGGCTTGCTGGCTAAAGCTTGCCCGTGTGCTGGCTAGGCGCTCGCGCTGCTTCTCAATCAGCACATCACGCGGCAGAGTCAGACGGTAGGCGCGGATCGCTTCCAGATAGAGGCCGTCCGCGAGTAGCACATCGCCCGCGTCCAGCGCGGCAAAGCTCAGCACCGCGATATCGGGCATCGCGGCCACATTCCAGTCGGTCCCGAAGAGCAGGTCCAGTGCGCGGGCCGAGTCCTTGGATTCGCTTGCGATTTGCAGTGCGCGCAGCCTCGCCTGCATGCGCAGCGTGGCCGGCGCGTCCGAGTTGTAAAAAGCGTCCAATTTCTCATTGGCACTGGCCAGCTCACCAATCTCGTAGAGCAGGTCCGCTTCCTGTAGCTCCGCCAGAGCCGCCTCATTGGAGTCCGGGAAATTCACCTGAAAGCTGCGAAAGGCTTCAGCGGCCGCTGCCAGCGCGTCCGTTTGCGCAAGAGCGATCGCATAATTATAGATCGCAAAGGCGCGCACCCCCTCACGTGGGGCATGTTGGCGTAATAATTCCTCAAAAAATACCAGTGCGCCCGTCGGGCGGTCCGCCATTAAGGCCGCATAGGCCCGAACAGGCAGCACCGAGCTTTGAAACTTCGAGTCCAGGAATTCCGGTTCTTGGCCGTAGTCCAGTTCAATCGCCTCAAAGGCCCAATACGCCTGCGCGTAGTTGCCCTCGGCAAAGGCCGCCACCGCCGCATCCACCTGTTCTTGTAAAGTCTGGGCTGAGAGGGCCGGTAATACAGACATCGCAAGCGCAGCCCAAGAGGCTGTCAGGAGAATTCTTTTTCTCAACCAGAGTCGCGGCATAACAGGAAAAATTAGGCTGTAGATCTTCAGAAAAAGGGCGAACTAAATTTCTATGAAAATGTTAGTTGACAGCGCCAAAAAATATGATGCACTTCGCCACTTCCTTGGATCAACGGGGTGTAGCGCAGCCTGGCTAGCGCATCTGGTTTGGGACCAGAGGGTCGCAGGTTCGAATCCTGTCACCCCGACCAAAATGAATTGCCGCGAACTTCCCAAAGGTTCGCGGCTTTTTTTATGCCTCTGTGGCTAGTCTCGATAACTACAACGGAGTGAAGGGGTTGGGTGTTTTTAGGGCGAACGTGCAACTCTATGATGGGAGTAATGAGTGTCAATTAATCGTGCCCGAGACGGCGAGTTTCTCTGATTCTCCCCCGATGTTCTCCAAAATTCTCCGTTTTCTCCGCCCTTAATCCCAAACGAATCCCGGTAGGAGAGCAGGGGGATGGTAGAGCGAACCTTTGTAGCCTTATGCCCGAGGTTGCAGCTGACTGGTTGTGGGACGATTGCCTTTGGCTGACAAGTTTATGTTAGCTTGAATTATTTATCGGCCTTCCTTAATTCTTTTCAATGGATGAGATTAAGAAAATTGTGGAGTTGCTGCCGTCCGAGGGGATCAATCGAATCGCTGAAACTTTGTGTGACACATTTGAAAAAATAGTGTCTCCACTTACTGCCACAACAGCGGGAGCTGGAGTTTTTATACAGAGCAAGTTTGAGGCACTGAATGCTCATCAGCAAGGTTTAGCTGCCAAATGCCTTTACGAAGCGAAAGAGAAGGTTGGCGCGAAAACACCGAATAAAAGGACTGTGGTGAAGCCGCAGGTGGTTTATGAGGCTTTGGATAATACTGAGCAGATGACCGATGAATCCATGAGATCTTTATGGTCAAATCTTCTAGCTCGGGAGTTTCTTGAAGGAGGTGTGCATCCCGAGATCGCTAAATTGTTAGCAAAAATGACATCACAAGATGCGTTGTTGCTGTTGCACATTGCTAATAAGGAGCCTAGAAATCGATATATCTTAGTTCTGAAGGTGTTGAGTTCACAATTTAGCATCCCTGATTTTGAACGCGAGAGGACATTCAATCACATTCATCTAAAGAAACTAGAATTAATTGTTAGAACCGAGCAATTGTGGCATTTAACAACAACTGGACACGAATTTATGAGGTGCGTACGCGATTTTGATCAGTAAGAGAATAATGTCTTTCAATTATTTACAACAGAAGTGATGATCAGGAACTTAAGAAAAGGAAAGTTTAGCATGCAGCTTAATTATGAGCATAGTTCTGATACTGTCGGTGCGGAGGCGGCTAGTTTGGAGCTTCTAAGTCGTGTCGTAACGTTCAAGGTTAAGCTAAAGCCGGTTGATTTAAACCAGGCTTTTGATGCTGACCGATGTCGCGAGAAAGGGTTCAAGGACATCGTATCTTTTTCTTTCCATGATGCCTACATCTGGAGTGGCCTAGCTTCCTTTTGGAAATACAACAAATCTCAGTTTGATGCGTGTCGGGTTGAAATTGATTATGGTCAAAAATATACCTTTGCGTGTGAAATTGAGGCAATGAAACCGGACAGGATAAAACTCCACATTAGGCAGATTAATCCGCCGCAACTTAATTGAAAAAATGAAAAATCACATAGGAAATTTTATTATTTGGTTAGCCTCAGTTTTTTTAGGCTGTACTATTCAAGGTCTAATGGAGGGTGCCGATTCAGCACCACAGGTGTTTTATAGGAGTATTTACGTTGGGCTGATTTCAACTGTAATTGCAGCAGTCATCATGGGACTAATAGCTGCGAGATGCAAAAAAAAGTGAGGCTTACGAATCGAGGGTGGAAATGTCGTGGTTCCCGCAGCCAGGGGGGCGATCATATTCCTGGAGTTCTCGCTCTGAAGTATCTATGTACTGTTGCGCCTAAGTCGCTCTGAGGTTTTTAAGTAAATGAAAGATTTTGATCCGAATCACTTGCCGGTCTGGCTTATTGCCTTTGTATTATTTGTTATCCTTCTGGTCTTGGCATATGCAGTCGCGACTGGAAGAGGTGTTGATTTCTGGGGGTTTAAAATCGCAGGTCTAGGAAATAGAGCAGATTCGGTGAATCGCACTGGCTCTTCCGATAGTGTTTTTGAATCAAAGCCTGAAAATATGGAGAGCGTGAATGGCGGAGAAGGGCATGAGCGTAGCTTGTCCTCGCCATCTTCAGTCTCGCTTCTGGGAGCTCAGACAGAGGGATTTGCGAAGAACCCCAGTCTTGATTTTAAAAGAGTTATTTTGAAAAAAGGTGTCCCTTCTAGAATCGATGAAACTAAGCGGGCTACTTTAATTCTAAGGGATATCCAGCAAAAGAAACACAAGACAATCTATTGCCGTGATGCTTCTGATTTCGCACTGGTTGAGTTTAAGCATTGGGGCATAATTGAACCAAGTTCGGGCGTATATGAGGATTCTATGGATAAATATTGGTTGCCTGAGTTTACCATTGGCGAAATGAACACGCATAGTGTCTATCATGCCTCAATGGGAATGAGGCTTGAATACGCAGAGGTCGTTTTCTTTTGGGTAGAAACGATCAATAAACATGATTCGTCAGTAGAGCTGAATGTGCTGCGTATTCAAGGCGAAGCATCTTCTTAGATGCTTCAAGTATCCCCTAGCTCAATAATTTCACTCTCAGCAAACCAGCCGAAAGCAAGCGCACTCTGCTTCACTGAGGCTGCGTTGTCAGTATATGCAATTACGGCGAGACTCTTCTCGGCTCTTGAGCAGGTTACATAAAACAAACGCCTGGTTTTATCGATCGATGTTTCTTTTCCTTCTCTCTCGTTTTTGAGGTCGGCCGTGGTTGGAGCCTTCGCTCCGAGCAATTTCTCGTAGCTCCACTGAAAGCCGCCTGCCTCTTGGTCGTCTAATACGACAACGACTCTTGGGAATTCAAGTCCTTTGATGCCTTGGTGAGTTCCAAACTCTGATTCATCAGAAATGTAGGCGGCATAGGTTACGATTTCGCTATAGCTACTTTGCAGAGCCGCCTCCCACGCAAGAACTTTCTCGTCTAGTGGGCTCTCTTGGTCCTCCTCCGCCGCTTCACGGGTTGAGGATGATCGTGATGCGATAATATTGAGTTCTTCAGGCAATAAGAATAATCCGCTGCGATGGATTTCTTGAACGATTTCCTGTAGTGTCGGGTAACTGGAGTCCCATAGACTCATTAGAGCATCTACGGCCTCTCTGGCGCGAGTAATGAGCTCAATCGGTGTCGATTCTAATGCTGCTTTGTTGAGCAGAGGTGAGTAAGATCTGACAATCCGGGCGACCTCGAACTTGTCTTCAGATTGGAAAGCGCTCACTAGCGGAACGATCTGCTTAGTGAAAAATGGAATACCACGCATCTTTCCGTCTAAAAGCCCAGTATAGGATGACTTTATGTTAGCTAGCGCACTGAAAAACTGAAAAAAACCACCGCGTCGCGCTGCCATTTTGTGCTCTAGGCACAGTGTTTTTACGGGAGAAACGCCATCAGCCCACTCAGGGTCACCAGTAATTGCAGCCATCTGCTCTTTGACCTGTTGCTCGATCTGGCTCTTGTCAAGTTGCTCGCTGTTTTGGACGACGAATAGGCGAACAAATCCTTCTCCGCTTTGATCCCAACCTGTTTGCTGTTGATCATCCCCTGGCACTAGTTCTCGGATATTATTGATGAGTTGAATGACGCGCTTAGGGCTGCGGTAGTTAATTGTTTTTGCTGGCCGCGACCAGTCTTCTGGGATGTTACGCCCTAAGCTTTCTTCGCCGTCAGTGTATATTCGCTGCATAGTATCTCCAAACAGACCGAGCGTGAATTCCCCCTGATGTTGTCTTTGCACTTCGAAGAACGTATTGATCAGTGCCTTGTTTGTGTCCTGGCTCTCGTCGATCAGCAATATCGGATACGATTGCACCAGAATGCGCCGCATTATGGGCTTCTGGTTTAGGAATTCAGCAGTTAGTGAGATGACCTCAGAGTGATTGAGGGAGTCTCGACCAATATTTTCTCCGTTTGGATTGTAGGTGAACTTCTTAACCGTGGGGAGGTTTCCGAGTCGCTTTGTTTTGGATTCGATCTTCCGTTCGCGATCTATTGCAGCCTGTGTTCCTGCTCTCCCTTTCTCTTGAGCTTCGTGCAGTTCCGATATTTCAGCGACCAAATTTTGTCGGATGCTCAAACGAATGTCTTCGGTGTAGGGTTGAATCAGACGCCATGCGAAGCTGTGGATGGTAGATACTTCAAAGGTTGAATCGTAATCGAGCCTGCGTTGGATTTCCTCGCAAGCTGCATTTGTGTATGTGATAATCGCCACTTGTTGCCCTGCAATTCGAAGTCGTTTTGCATACGCACTCTTGAATTGTTTGAGAACTTCAACGAGTGAACGTGTTTTTCCCGAACCTGCTCCGGCAAAGAGAAAAAAACTCTTCGGTGTATCCAAATTCAAGCATTCTAGCATGATCTGATCAGCTGTTTGTCCTTCGGTGCTCATTCTGCCTCCTTCGTGCTCGGCGCTGTTTTGGGTGCAATGTTTCGAGTGAATTTCTCCTCAAGCCATTGTAAGCCCTCATCTACGTATTGGGGGACTGTAAGAAGCGATGGATCAATGTTGAAGAGAACATCCAGCGCCATCTTAGCTTTCACGCCACTGAGCGCGTCATACATTTCTTTGCAGGCAGTAGAGAACTCCGTTTTTGCTGCTGCGTCGCACATTTTTTTTAACATACCCGTTGAATCTTTAGCATGCGTTTTGAAGAGTTCTATGTTCGAGAGTGCGAGGGCGTCTTCGAAAGTGTAGGGAATTGCTTCTTCTTTCTTGCCGTTGAATTCGACTTCAAATGGACACTGGTATGATACCCGAACCTGCCCGTTCTCAGTTATTTTGTCGACCGCCGGAAGATCCAGTAGCTCATCTTGGTCTGATTTTAACGGAAACCACTTTTTGAGCGTATCATTGCCGCTTCGATACTTTTTTCCTCGCTCAGGTTGAACCTTGGTTGATTTGACCGCTTCAATTGAGTCGAGATCAGAAATTATTAGTGTGTAAAGACCCAATGCCTCGATGAGTGGTTTAAGGCGATGAGCGTGACTCCCGCCAATCTCAAGAATGGTTGCGTAGCTTTTGTTTAGGTTGGGGTATTTCTTTAGTATAAAGTGTGGTATGAGTAATCGTTCGGCTTGCCCTTCCACAAGAATCGCAGCATCGGCGAAAAATAGGTCGCAGTGAGTCGTTTTGAGGTATCGCTTCGCAAATTTAAGCGTTTCTTCGTCATCGCCAAAGACTGTCGATAAATTGACGACTTCAGCGCAAGGAACCGAGAGTTCTTTGGAGGGGGCCTTTCGCTTGAAATATCTTAAGCTGGTGAATTCAGTTTCGTAGGCAATGTGGCTCGAGTGAGTGCTAACTACTAGCTGAGTCTTGAGGTGTTCAGGTATGCCCTTTCTGAGTATGGCATACGCTTTTTTGATGAATACCTGCTGAGCTTGTGCGTGCAAATGAGCCTCGGGTTCTTCAATCAGAACCAACTGCAGCGGCTCATTTGCTGTCTCGGACTTGCTTGCCTTCCCAATTCGCATCCACTCATCTCTGAATCGAACTAATTGAAAGAGCATGGAAATTAGGTTCTGGTAACCCAGCCCATTGTAATTTTCCGGCAGACGCATCAGGTCGGCAGAGGTTTCTGTGTCTTCCACTGGTACGGAGAACTGTATACCTGATTTATGTGTGAGTGCATCTACTGGACTAAGCTGGCTAGTCAGGATGATGTCAGGGTTGAGGAAACCCGGGTAGTTCATCTCGCTGAGATCTGCTAATGCCGGCTTAAAGCTCTCTTCTAGTTTGCCGTCAAAAGTAACTTGAGCATCATGTATTGCCTTGAGTGCTGTGACGTCATTTGCGTCAGGCATGTCACTCGGGTTTAGATGCTTATCATAATAGGCGCGTAATTGCTCGGCTAGCTTGTGCTTGTTTGGTTCGTCAGAACTGTTATCTGAGAATCCCCGTTGAGCATTAATAACATGGATACGAAAAAGCTCGTCGAATGGTCTGCGGTCGAGGGGGACGTGATTTTCCGGAAGTTGAGTTGGATTTGCGGGATCAAGTAAATAGCAGCGGATACTAAAATACTCATGGAGTTTCTTGTCCAAAAAATCGCGCATGGTCTTTGGCCATAAAGAGAATGTGCTGCCTTCGTTTTGCTGTGCTGTCGTAGTCGTTTCTCGGGCCGCCTTTTCGGCATTGCGAAAGTCGGTATATAGTTCTTCCAGCGTATACTCGTCAGTAGGCTCGAGTTGCATGCGAACTCCCAAATTCCCACCAGGCCAATCCAGACTCGGAATTAAGTGGCTCACGCGATGAATCTGCGAAGTTTCCACATGTATCCAAATATCGAGCGATGGGAGGAGGGTGCGCCATGGTTGAATCTCAATTGGGTTCTCGTCTTGAGCCGCCCAATCGGAGCCGATTTTGTTGATTACTTGCCAGTTGCAGAGCGTAACGTCGGTAGTGTTAATCCTCTTAGAGTTATCTTTGCTCAAAAATTTAATAAGCGCATCCATCGCAGATGTTTTTCCGCTGTTATTCGCACCGACGAAGATGGTTTCTTTGTCGGAAAGCTCGATCTTACTCTCTTTTAGTTTTCGGAAGTTCCTGATGGTGAAATGGTTGATTCTCATTGTAATGTGACAGTTGGGAGTAGCAGCACTATATAAGGGTTATGCTGGCGGCAATCCTAATGAGAATGGGGAATTTCTGCGATTAAAAAAGGTGAGCAGCCGGAGCTACTCACCTTTCGGAGTTGGAGAAATGTGGAGTATTTTCAGAAAGCCCAGCCGATACAAACCATGCCGTAAACACCATCGAGCATCGACTCGTCTTCAACGTCAAAGCTCTGGTTGACGCCGTTTCCACTGACATCGACATCCCCCTTGAACTCCATAGAGTATCCGTAGCCGATGCGTATGTCGTAGAAAAAGCCGTTCTTTTCGTGGCCAGTTACGCCAACGAAGAAATCAGCGACTGTCTCCGTGTAACTTCCCGAAACATCAAAGCCTTGGAAGTCACTGATCTTGGCATCGACACTCGCTCCGCTAAGCCCCAGCCCCCAATACCAGCTACCGGACACCTCAGGATCCATGATGTAGGCCACATAGAACGAATACGTCGTGGCATCGCCATCAACCCCGGGATCATCTCCATATCTGGAGGAGAAAAGGTCGTTGATCTGATCGGCCGATTGTTCTGCCGCATCCGAGTAGATGAATCCGCCAACTGATCCGCCAATCATTAAATGATCGGCGATGAAGACGACACCCCATTGATCGCCCAGTCGGGTGTCGTAACCCCCGGTTAGGGCAAAAGCGCTGTTCGAACCCTCAGATTCCTCAGCACTTGCTGCGTTAATAAAGGCGCTCGCGAGGAGCGCACTGATTGTGAGTTTTAGTGTATTCATGGTGTTTGCTGTTAACTGGCGCCGTCTTTAGGAGGCGCTGAACACCTTCTGTAGATGGTGTTCAGCGGCGCATTTGTCGAGTATTATTTCTCCCATTTGGAAGACTATAACAGCAAACTCGCCAATCGGCTCAAAAGCCTGCGCTTATCTGCGGGACTTACTCAAGAAGGTGTGGCCGAATTGGCCTCCATCAGCTACAAGCATTACCAATCGCTTGAAGCTGGTCGTAAAAAGGACGTGAAGCTGACTTCATTGGCGCAATTGGCCCAAGCCTTTGAACTGGAACCATGGGAATTGCTCTACCCAGACCAGCCGGTGCTTTCACCTGCGTTTTTGCGGCGGACAGGTAAAATTTCTAGAATAAAATAATGACAGGCGGATAATTTCCGGAGTGCCATAAAACTTAAGTATGGAATTTTCTGGAAATCACTCACGACCTTTAGGCGTACCATCGATTATCAGATTGAAAGAGCTTCTGTGTGGTTTGCTTCGCTCAGTTATCATTTCTGATGTTTCCCTTATTGCAGGAAACAAATGTTTTACGTCAGCTCTTATCGTTGTGAGCTGATGCTGGGAGATAACAACTTTCCATCGCTTTGTGTCTTCTGTAAAAATCTTTGAATTCATCGGATAAAGGGCTGACACCGATATTCCTCGCATTTAGCATTATGCGTGGATCACTCCACATGTACTCGGTTGTTTTTAAATATTCTTCAAAAACATGTAACCTATCTTCTTCGCCGCTTAGAGCACATAAATCGTGTTCATCAAATAGATTGTAGCTGTGCCCATTAACTTCAATTGATGTTGCACCAAATTTCCGCATTGTGCGAATTATATACTCAATAGTCTTGCTCCTAGGATTCAGTGTTTGTGTCATCATATTCAATTAATTGTTTGTCGTTTAAAAAATTTATCGCATTATTGAATATTTTGAGCGAGCAGGATATGGCATCGCCACAGGCTGCTAATAGCTCGACCGCTTGAGGGGTTAGCTCCGCGAGCATCCTTTTTGAAGAGGAGTCTATACCAATAAATCCATTTAGCGTAGCATAACCAATATCAGCCCCGATACGCTCCGTCCTTTCACTTGATAGTGCGCAAACACCCATTGCAATCAGAGAGTGATACTTGTTGTTCGCTTGCGTGCGCAGGTTGCCCACTAATTCATTTTCTGTGGTCTCATTGTAGTTTCCTCGAGTTATTTTACTTAATACTTTAGGGAATTTTTGCTCATTAAATTGACCAAGGGCCAGATATTTAAGTTCACAGAGTCGATTGATCCACAGTCGTTTCAAGTTTGGGTCATTTAGCGCTTCGGAATGATTATCTGAGTTATATAGACTCATCATAAGTTTAGCTACCACTTGTCTCTCATCGATAGGGTGCGCTTCCATTCTGCAGTTTCCTCCAACTTGAATTGTTCTGCGCCCTGTTTCGGCTTGGGTTTTGGGATTAGGGGAGCCGCCAAGTCGAGAAATCGTTATAACCTCCGATATTTCGGGATTTACTGATTTTAAACAGACACGATCACACCTGATTCCAATCAGCCTTAGCATCTCCGCAATATGTCCACAAAAAACAATTCCGACTTTCCTGAACTCTTCAATGTACTCAATATACAGGGGGAGTAATTTTTCTTCTTCCATTCCTGAGCTATCCAGCAGAATGCGTTGGTGGCGTCTCGATTTTCTGAGTTCTTCGGCAAGCTGATGCAGGATTTTGAATGTTTGCATGGCCTTTTCGGTGCGCCTTTTCTCCACCTCGTAGCCTCTGCAATAATACCAGAACAATAAAAAATAGACCAACAGCAGTAAGTAAAAAGTGCTTGGGCTGCTTTTGAAGCTTTGGAAACCAAATGCAGTGGCAATTGCGAGTAACATAACGATTAACGAAATGCCTTGGATAATCGTGAATCTCCTGAAAAAGCGCGAGGAATTCATGAGCAGTTTATTCAACGGATCATTCGGAGCTACTAGCATGATAACCAGTAGCGTCATTTTTTATTTACTGTTCAAGGAAAAAGCGAACCTCACTCTGCATTCAGTGTCCCAGTGATTGAGGAGGTGCGAGGCAATCTTAACGATTTAAATCTATGGGTTTGTTTTCTCCAGCACTCAATCCGTGTTAATACGTCGATTTTCGTCCAGTTGAAAATGTCCCTGCCTTCCTCGACTTCCGGCAGATTCAATATTGCCTCCTGAATATCCGGGGCAAGCAACCGCAGTCGAAGGATACGTGAAATCTGGCTTCGATCTACCCCGGCCAAAGTGGCCAGTGCATCCTGCCCGTCGACAATTTCGTCAGCAATCAAGTGCTCATATTTGATAGCCAAAGCCATCAGGCGGGTGATGCGTGGCAACCGCGTTGTTTTGGCATGGCTGGGCTTCTTGCCTTTGCGAATGCGCTTGTGTCCGCAGTGTCCGGGGGCCAAATGGATCTCTAGTGAAATTGAGGCACTCACGACGCCACCTCCTCACCTGCGACAGGGAAAAAGCCCGCGTCATTAAAGTGCAGGGTGACCTTGCCGCCATCGGCGTCGTAGTCGACCCGCTCAAGTAGCGTTCTGGCGAATTCACAGCGTTCTTCTGCCTTAAATGATGGCCATAACGTTTTCAGACTCTGCAGGGTCGTAACCACGTCGACTTTCATTGGGATTGAATAGGCGGTGGTGTCGAGTGCCTCCAGTATGTTCTGGGCTTCCTTCTGTTTCGACTCCAGGTGGCGAATCAGCGATAGCGGTGCATCCAGTTCTCGGGATGTTTTTATCTCATGATGAACGCGATCAAGTTGCTGGCGTGCGGCTTTGAGTTGTTGCTTACGCGCTGTTTCCCTCTGCTCGACGACTTCGACCAATTGCTCGTAAACGAGATTTTGCAAGCCTGGGTCATGCCCGACGGAGAGAATCTGCTCGGATACCAGAGTCTCGATTTCGCCAGCAGGTAAAGGCGGGGATGAACAAGAATGCGCGCCATTATCTCGCTTATTCCGACACGTATAATACCGATACTTCCGGTTGTGCCGAGTGGTGTAGGTATGAATGAATGGCGCTTGGCAAGCCTTACAACAAAGTAGCCCCTTGAGCAGTGCGGCATGTTTGTTACGCTTTCGGCTGCCATCATGAAGCGAGTTTTCCTTGAGCGTCTGTTGAACCTGTTCGAAAAATTCAGAGTCGAGAATGGCTTCATGCTGACCCTTGAAAATCTCCTTCTTCAAAGTGACGTTGCCCACGTAAATTTGGTTCGTTAAAAGTGCATGCAATCCATTCGCCGAAAAATAAGCACCACCCGTTACGTTGCCGTTGCGAGCGACCCAGGTCTTGTTTTTCCAACCGCGTTTCTTGAGTTCCTTCACGGTTGCTTTGATTGAACGTAGTTCGAGGTATAGCTCAAATATTTCCTTTACTCGAACCGCTTCGAGGGGATCGATTTCGAGTTCTCGGCCCTGTGGTTTGATGTTGTAACCGAGGATGGGTCTTCCCCCGATGAAGCGTCCTTTCTTGCGAGCGGCATGCATGCGCTCAGTCACACGATCCTTAATCAAAGAGCGTTCGAACTCTGCAAACGACATAATGATTTGAACCATAAGGCGGCCCATCGAGTCGCCAGTGTTAAAGTTTTGGGTTACGCTGACCAGAGAAACGCCGTGCGCATCAAAGAATTCCGTTAGTTCCAAAAATTGTGACAAACTTCGCGAGATGCGATCCAGCCGATTAATCACGACGACCTTCACCTCGCCTAAGATGATTTTTTGTTTTAATCTGTCGAGCGCGGGCCTTTCAAGAGTCGCTCCACTCACGTTGTTGTCATCGAAGTGTTCTTCGAGCGCGACCCAGCCGCGATGTTGCTGACTGGCAACGAAACTTTCCGCTGAGGCACGCTGAACGCTCAACGAGTGGACGTCCTGTTCGACGTGAGCATCAGTGCTTTTACGCGTGTAAATGGCAACGGGAATTGCTGTTGTTTGCATTACGCTGCTCCTTTCTTCTTTAGGTTGAAGAATAATTTACCATTCCATTGCGTTCCGGAGACTTCCCGGGCGATAGCAGAGAGCGACTTGAAATATCGTCCATCCCACTCGAATCCTTTTTCGAGCACCAATACACGGATGTCCTTACCTTGGTAGTGGCGTTGCAATAAAGTGCCAGGAATTAGATTCATATCCGGCTTATACGGTAACGTAACCGAACTAGTTGTATCTGAATTTTTGATACTTGTAATCTTTGGGAAACGCTCTTTGACATCCCGATCATCAGCAATCGAAAGGGCTTTCTTTCTTGCCTGATCGCTGATGTCGCCATACGCATCACGCTGAACTGCCCAAAGGATCTTTTTAACTAAGCTCGATTTTTTCCGAGTTTGTGAAGTATATCCGAAATGCTCGGCAAATCGTGCGCGCAATTCAGGCATTCCTAAAACGGACAGCTCTTTTGCAAGCCGTTCGACATCAATTTTATCTGTGTTTTTCATGATTCGGCTGTTGGGCCATAGCTAGAAAGCAAAATCAAGTCTTCTCTTCCCGAATGTCGTTCTTTCTCTGCACCATCTCGCGAATGAGGATTTTTGCCAAGAGCTTTGATATGGTTATCCTTGCTGGTTGTTGATGGCTTAGAAGTTTGTTACTCATACCATATGAGCGGCAGGATTGTATGGGCACTTTCAGAACTAGGTTCCGGCAGAAAATGAAAAGATTGATAAACGATCAGAGTATTTAGATATTATGGTTCAATACGTAGTGGAGTATATTCAGCTGCCCGATTCCTTTAATTCAATTACCCCTCAAGCAATGCTATCGTCTATGGATGAATTTCTCGGTGAGCTTGATGGCCTTGAGCGTAAGCTAGGGGTTGAACTCCTCCAACCTCGATTGAGTGTGGGGATCGCTCAATACGATCCACCGGTCGCTAGCCTAATATATCAGGCTAAACTTGAGAATGACGATCCAATGGTTCAGGCTGCAGCGAAACGCGCAGTGCGCGAGGCAATTCAAGCTTCATTTTCGAAGTCACCCCTAAAATACATTGACGGCTCTTGAGCTTTTTCTGAGTGAAATGTATCATTGTGGGGCTGGTCATTTGTTGACCAGATATATTGTATTCCCATTCGAGTGCCTCGAGCCGGAGATCCCCAGCATGTTGATTCTATGTGGCGTTCTCCAGAAATTGTTCCTAGCTTAATTTGCTCTAGGTTGGATGTGTGCACCTTCCTGTCCAATCTCATTGTTTGGCCGATGCTCGTTTCGGGGCTAGCAATTATGCTGTCGTATTTTATGAATCTGTTGTTCCCTGCCTCGTGCCAGTGTAGGCTTTGTATTCTCGGTAGTCCATTGGTGAAATAGGATAGGGTTTCCTCCTTTAATATTGTAAGCTGAGGTGTCGAGAGCTTCGACGCCATATTGTAGGCTGCTGCTGTTGTCTCTTGGTCAATTGAGGATATGCACGGTCGCTTGTTTGGGCAGTTTTGTATGCGAGCATGAAAAAACTGTTCAATGAATGACTGTCGATTTCTAGTAAACGTGAGCTGTTCGACCATTTTGCTGTAGTCGAATAGTAACCCTGTATGCGGTTTCATACATAGACGCTTACATAGGTGTAGTTCTAAGAACGTTTCAGTTTTTATTGAAGAGGGACGTTTGTTCGACCATATAACAACGACCTCAGGATGGGGGGCTTGCCATTGGTAGGTCTCTAGTAGCCGTATTGCTATTTGCTGGAGTGGGAGTCGAAGAAGCGATGCTCCCTTTAGTGCTGCTCGTGGAAGTGTTTGTTCTTCTAGGTGAGACTCTATTTGCCTTGGAGCGATGAGCCAGCGTGCAAATGCGTTACAAATGACCTCTTCAATGTTGGAGTAGGATCGACGTGCCCAGGCTTCTGTGTCGGGTACGAAATTATTGTTTGAGTAGAGCAGGGCGTGCCCAAGTTCATGGGCAAGTGTGTGGCGGCTCTCCACAGTCTTTGGTTCCTTGATATCTATGATCCACCTGGAACCCTCAGATAGGCGGATTATTGCGTTTTTCCCTGAAGCCGCCTCACTATTCCAGTTTATATCCGCCTTGAGTAAGTGGGCGATTTTGGTAAGTGACACGAATGGTGCACTTCTTGATGTGTATGCATTGGCGCGATTTACAATTTCTTCTGTGCGGAGTGGTATTGATCTAACGATTGATTGCAGATGCTTTCTTCGTTTAGGAAGAACTAAATTAGTGTCTAGAACCTTGCGAACGCCTGTAGGAGGGGCTGGCTCCTTGTCTAGGGACGCCTCTAGTGAGCGTAAAGATTGGTAGGCTCGGTAGTGCACGGTCTCAGTTCATCGCTCGTTGTCTAAGTCGAAATCTTGTTGTTTGTCTTGAGAGGGGGGTGTTATAATTGATGACACTGCGAGTGGGGCTTGCTCACATGCTTCTTGGTAGGTGTATGCCGCTGCCTGAAAATTAATAAATACAGGATGCTTGATTATGGCGCTGTGTGCTTCGCGAAGGAATACATCCTTGGATTCTACTATGCCGTCATTTGCCTTTCCTTGCTCGACAGTGTCGCTAGAAAGCTCGTTGACGATGAGATTGTTTTCTTCAATTATGGTTTTGTTAATCCCTTTTCCGATGACCTCAGAGAGTACTTGCTCAATTATCACCTTGTGTTTTTTGTTGTGGATATCGTAGGGCGGTGAAAATGAGATCGTTAGACGCCAAATCGACTGATATTGCAGTTCTAAACTGCTGACAATGGACTGATGGTGATGGAGCATTTGTGAGTATTCATCAGACAACTTCTTAATTTCGCCCAATCTTACAGATTCTGACCCTTTTGATGAGGAGTCGGTAATTAGCACTTTTGCGATTTTGGTCGGCCCTGAAGCAGGTGGGCAGTGAATAACGCATGTGCCGAGAGGGAGTCCGCATCGTTTTTCGATCTCATTCTCTACTGACATCCTGAGGTGGGGATCTTTGAAGTTTGCCGCAATTTTCTCCGGAGTAACGAGATGTATGTTATCGCTTGAGTCGATGCTGACAGGGAGAAGAGCAAACACACGCCGAGGATATCGCCGGCTATGAAGTTGGGCAAGTAGGTCGAGGCCGGAGTTTAAGCGTTCAGTTGTTGATTCCTTATCCAGTGCGAGCCACGCTCTGTGTTGGGGGAATAGTTCTGAAGCACGCTTGGACAGCTTTTCAAGGGTAGCTTTGTCGCTAATAGTTCCTGTTTCTCTCAGCTGAGTGATTGCCTTAGCGTCCGAATTCATGAACTTGAGGTAATCCGTATGATTCGGATGTAACGGGTTTCCAGAATTCGCGGTGGTGTAGAAGGCAATACATTCCAATAATCGCGTGGATTTTTTGGGATCAGGGATTAATCCTTCGATGAGTGCTTGCTCAATTGGCGATGTGCTCAGCGAGCGAATTGTCTCAACGTCGAATTTTTTTTCAGAAATGCCCTCTATCTTGTCCCGTATGTTAATTGCGGCCTCTCGGATCGTGTAAAGGAACACGTTGTCGCCACAGTATTTGAGTTCTTGTGGCATTTCAGATAGTCCGAGGCAGTGGATTGCGCGGCCTAGTAGGGCACCTGCTATGCATTTAGTGGGGTGAAACAGCACACGTTCGTATACATAATACCGAATCTGCAATAGATTCATTAACTCTCCTATGACATCTAGGCGGAGCTTAGTTCCAAAAATCGAAATGGCTGCACGAATACTTTCAGAGTTTAGGGCTTCAACCATTTCCTTGTCTGTACCCGATAGGTGCCTAACCGAGTATTCGATGTGCTTGCTGACTAAAGTGAAATTCTCAACAATGCGATCTGGGTCGTAATCTAGCTTGAGACCTGCATGTGCAGAGTCGCGTTTTGCGTAGTCTAGCAGGTCTGCGCAGATTGTATTTCCTATGATGTCTAAGAAGAATGCATCACGTTTCGGATCGAAGGTATCATGTGTTGCGACTTGAATGTTAGTCTTCTGAATGACGGCGCTGAGAAACCTGTGGAAGTGATATTGATTTAGGGTAGGTATATGCTTGGGGCTTGGTGATTCCTTGTGCAATATTTCGAGATGGAGTAGGCCTGTAAAAGAGAACAAGAGGTCTTTGATGAGTCTGCGAAACTCATTAACTGAGAGGGTGTTTTTTGTGATCTTCCGCGTGCTTGAGTCTATGTCTTGAATGAAGAGTGTGCAGTACTTGGCAAATTCCTCAATATACTCTTTGCCCTCGGGTGAATTAATTGGGCTGTTCGCTTCTGGGCAGAGCGTGAGTCCGTGGGTTGCCCTTTCGAGGGATTTGCATAGTAATGGGGGAGGCGGCGATTGGTCGTAGAGGTTTGTTAGGATTTCCTCGAAGCTGGCGCGCCCATACTCACTTCGCATGCTCCATGCGATGTACTGGTGTAAGAAACTCCAGAATGCTTCGGCTTGCCGTAGCGGTTCATCATGCTTTTGCGTAAACAACTCAATTTCGTCCTCTAGGGTATGTCCATATGGGCCATGGGTAAGGTCGTGAAAGAGGGCCATCAGGCGAAGTGCGGGTTCATGATGCGTTATCAGATCAGTAATCTCTCGAAAAGAAATGCTGACTTCGGTCTTGTCCAATGTGACGTAGTTTAGTTGCTTCTCTGGCTCAGAAGTGAGGTTCCTAATTAGAGCGGCGCATATTTTCGAAGCTTGCTCCATAACACCCACAACGTGGCTTAGGCGCGTATGTGAAGCATCGATGTAAACCCTGTCGGTCAGCCCTAGTTGATGGAGGTCGTAGAGGCGTTGTAATATCGGGGTGTGAAGTACGTCTAGTTCACTTTTGTAGAACTTCTGATCGGCGTTATACACAGTTCTAATGCGTCTAGTCTTCTCTGGGGGCAAGGTAGTAAACATCATGCGATACAAATTAAAGCAGTGAGAGATGTCAAACTGCATTAGGCTGTTTGAGACAGCGATAGTTTAATCTGGAGTCAGGACGAAGTCCACGCAGTTGTCCGGGATTTTTCGCAGAACTTCTGTGCAGTCACCGTGGACAATTTGGTTTGGAATAATCGGCTGGGTCATGCGACCACCTGCCGTTGTCGTCGAAGACGCTGCATTTCTGCGATCTGGAAGCCGATTCCCCGTGGAAGGAGATACCGTCGTATTTCCGCTTCTTCGTCTGCGGTAAAGGTCTCATCGATCCCGTAATGGATCAATACGTCATCAAGCGACTCTTCGACATCAATGCTGTCGAAAGGAAACTCAACTTGGCCGAGTAGAAACTCGATTATTCCGTGTATGTGGTAGTTCCTCATTTTTGTTTTCTTCCGAGATACCCGGCTCATGCGGGCATCATCTACGCTTGTCTAAGATGATGCTCCCATGCGCCGATTACTGGAAAACGGAAGTGATGAGGGACTGCCGGTATTGGGGATACGGCTATTCTTGGGGGGTGGTGTGCTATCGATTGCTCAATACGGAAAGGATATCATCTAAGCAGATGTCTATGAGGTCGGGAAGATGATCGACTAAACACCAGTCGGGTCGGTCTAGAAGTTCCCGTGGTAAGGTATTTGCGAATCTCATCTTGCAGGTAGAAATGAGTGTAATCCGTTGATGCCAATCCAGCGGCGCGAACTGAGTATCAATCCACGCTTGGCGCATTTCTTGTTGTGCTCCAAGGAACAGTGCCTGAATTATCAGTTCTACTGAGCGGGAAGAATTTTCAAGGTAGTCGAGCAAAGCCATCTCATATCCACTGCCATGCAACTTGCCGTAGTGGAGATTAAGCCAGACTTCGCCTCTCGCCAGAGCCTCGCATGGATGAACCACGTTACCTGCTGTGTTTAGAAGTGCCTGGCTTGCTCGTTTTATCAGTCTCACGAAGCCAGCGTAGCTAAGTTCTTCTTCCTCGCTGCTGGCGAGCCGCTCTACTGTTTCGAGCAGTGGTAGGTCGATGCTGTCGCGTAGCATTTTCGGCTGCAAATTGGCGAGTATGGCATCAAGCAACAGGTCAGAATTCATCATAGTAAAAATCGTCATCGGTCAATCCCTCCGGTAAGCGGGGGGAATAGGCTTCCTGCTTGGATGCTCTTGCTCGAATCTCACTCGCCGGTCGATAATACTGTTTGTAGGAAGATTCGATGATGGATGTGATGTCTCGACGGACCGGTTCTGGGAGCGGATGTGTGGCTATTTTGCAGATGCTTGTATCCAAGCGTGCAAACATACGGTATGGCTCCAGCGAGACGATATCCTCCGGTTTTACTTTTCCTTGGAAATCTTTGGCAAAATAGCTGGCATCGTTTTTGTCCAGACGTCCCAAAATTGTGGAGCCTACAGTCGAAAGGGCATCGATTTGTGAGACTCTACCAAATTGTCGTAAGAATTGGTTTGCGATGGTCAGTCGGATGCGGAATTTTCGGGCCTGTGTGATGAGATTCTCAATCGCGTCAATTGAAGTAAAGAGGTGGCATTCGTCGATGTAGATGCCAAATGGCCTACGCTCTGCATAAGGAATCGTACTGCGTCCAAATGCGGTGATCATGTGCTGCGTGAGTAGGAATGATCCAAGAATTCTTCGAGTTTCTTCCCCCACTGTAGAAAGGTCGACCAGCAGGATTTTTCCTCCGTCCATGATCTCACGAATATTGATGCGGGATTCAGGCTGACTGAACATGAGTTGTATACCCCCTCCGCCCAGCAACTTGTCGAGCTTGTGTTTTGGTGCGGCTAGATCTCCCCTCTTGTAATCCTTTAGAAAGTCATGCTTCCAGAAGTTTCTTACGGTTTCATCTTCACAACCGGAAACGATCATCTCGCGGAGCGTCTTGCCTTGTGGGCTGTCGGCACGGATTAGATGGTAGAGATCCATCAAAGTGACTGGCTCAGGCTTAGATTGCAACAAGCCCAGCAAGCCATTGCGTAAGATCATCCCCAAGCGATCCCCCCAGTCACGTGACACACGTTCAATGGATGCCAGGGTGTCGTCGGCCAAACGGTGTAGATTTGTCTGCGAATGCAACGCGAGCGGGTTCCATGCAGGGATCAGGTTCGGGCTATTGGGGTCGAACCAAATGACACGATCCAAATGTTTATCCGGAATATACGAAAGTAGCTCGCGAACGGCATCCCCGTGTGGGTCAATATAAACCAATCCGCAGCCTTCTTCGATATCCTGAAGCACCATGTGTTGCATGACTGTAGTCTTGCCTGAGCCGGAACCACCCAAGATATGAACCGAGCGTTCCCGTAGTAGCGGGTCTATGGCAACTGGGTGGTCACGCCCGGCTATGCGGGTGCTTCCGATGACCGTTCCTTGTATGTCTTGAATATCATTTGAAAAATCGCTGGCCAACTCCAACGGCAAGGATCGGTCGGTGACGATTTCGGGCGGGAACAGGTGAACTAAGCCGCTAAGTTCGTTTGAATTTAGCAGGAAGCCGTTTCGGTGGACTTGGCCGTTTGAGAGGAGTTCACGTTGTCGGTCTTGTGGCACCACAGGGGCATAATCTGTAGAATCGACGTATTGAAGTCTTTTGCTACCTTGTTGAAAGAGGCCAAGGAAGGTCGTAAGCGATTCGAGTTGTTTGTCCGAGACATCCTCTTCTTCGAGTAATCCGATTCGAAGGGCAGTGGCAAAAATCGGTTTATCCGGGTGGGCTTTACGCTCCATACGCTGCGTCGCCAGGCGTAGTTCCGATGACGGGAGCTGAGCCGAGAAATGCAGCGACCGACTCTCGCTGAATGCCCGGTGCAAATATTCCAGATCATAGAGAGTTTCGATATTACGGTGCCATCCGGAATTGGGAGGGACGGGCTGAAATAGGCACTGGTAAAAACCGGTTGCGGACTCGGGGAGCCCGGCAATAGCGCAGAGAAAAGATTCCAGCGGGGTGAATTCGAACTCCTCGTGGATTGTTAGATTTAAATGATATGCAGGAGCGGCCGGGAGGTAGTCCCGGAAGCTGAGGCTGCTTGCATGGCTCAGGCTCGTGCTGAAAGGGCATGTTTCTTCTTCGGTCAACTGGCATTGCAGGAGTTCTCCGCTAAATGCAGTTCGAAGCGTGTGGGCGTCTTCGGACGCACATCGAAACTGCATCTGCATGATTGTGCTGTTTCCGTAAATCTCGAATAGAATCGGGGAATGGACGCGGCTCAGTTCCTTAAGGAACCGTTCATTACGTGTCCAAGAGAAGATCTGTTCTGGTGATAGCCAGATCCGGTATATAACAAGCGTGTTGCCGCTAATGATGGGCTGTTGAAGCTCTGTTTCCGCTTTTTGAAGATTACGATAGGGCGGTACCAAGCAAACCGGTGTCGCCGAGATTTCCCTCGAGCAGCCTTTCGACAGCTCTTCAGTCAAGATTGCTTCAACGTTTGTAGCCTGCACCCAGGGGCGGGATCGTTGTATGATTGCATGCTCTATCGACATCTCTTTCGATTAAGCGGCTGAACACACGATGGAGTTTCAGCTCACAGAGAGTGAAGTCTTGAGCGGAGATACGACTGCGTATCAATCCAGTGACGTATCAACACATCCCATTTTTGGGCGAAGCGTTCCGGTGGTTCTGCTGTGACTGTTTCCGGCAAAGCATGCTGGAACCTGTGAATGAAGGTTTTGGTGAGTTCGAGTTTTGCCGAGTAATCGAGTGGATCGATGGCCTGAGCAAAGACGTAGTGGATGTAATTTTCGGTTCGTTCCGTTCGAATTGTTTGAAACATCCGCTCAAGCACTTTGCGCACGCCTCCTATTCCATACTGCTTGGCTTCGATAATTGCTGCCGAAGAGCCTCCCAAATTGCGGTATGTTCGCTCCAATAAAGCATACGCGTCCGGGGCAATCTGCTTATGCGTAGCCGAGGTCACCTCGCCTATGGACCGAAGTAAGTGTAGATAAAAGGAGAGGATGCTTTCATCGAAACTGTGGCCTTCGCAGAGTTGATGCCTTGAGAATGCCAAATCCAGCGGTGCGTATATTTTTAGGTAAAGGTTTTGTTCACTTAATTCATTCAGGATGACGTCCAACGTTACCTCGGAGCAAGCATCCGTCTTATTCAGGACATGCTTTTTGATGGTTGCAGACAATCGCACCTTTCCTTCATTAGCTCTTCCGAGTAGTTCGAAGTCTTCGTAGTCACTCTCACCGGCAAGCGATGCCAATCGCATGATCTGCTTTCGAGGGACAAGCGGAAATTCAGTCTGTAGATTTCTCACTGCTTTCGGCATCGAAAGAAGCAGCGCATACAGTCTGCTTCCGGTGTCAGCAGGGTAGCGTCGTTTTTTGACGTGAAAGGCAACCCATGCCTCGAGCAGCAATTGCACGTGGTTTGCCTCCTGTAAATCCAGAGAATTCTCCAGAGCGTTGTAGAATTCTTCTGTGGTTCCGATTTTGAGTTGTGTGGCAATCCGTGAGTCCGTGTTTCGACTGAAGTATCCTTGACGCAACGCAGCCAGAATGAGATCGACCTTTGAGAATACGTGTGGGATGGCTTGCGCAAGATGCGAGATTGCGTGGGTTCGGATTTTCCCCCGTGTATCGCGTAGATCAGGACTGGCTTCTTCTGATACACATAAGGAAGAGTCTGGATGGGGATATAGGAGTAAAGCGTCTTTTCGATTGAGTCGCATCACTGCTTTTGCCTTCGCTTCAAGGCCTCGGACAGCGCGAACCGCGCCCTCAGAAGATGCGATATGTCCAGTTGCGAAGACCGATCCATGGATGGGGATATCCAGGGCCGCTCCGAGTAAGGCCAATGTAAGCGGAAGGTCTGCAGAAAAGCCGGAGATACGGATGGCGGCATCCAACGAGGAGGCGATCCCCGGATTGACGACCGAAAGTTCATAAGAGGCAAGGGGCACTTTTAGCTCTAAAAGGACGCCATCCACAAGAGGCAGGAGGGTGGATACAATCTGCTCCCGAACGTTGGTGTTGAATCTTGGCGGACCACTGAATTCCACGCGATTACTCGGATTCTTGACAACGTTGACGTGGATTTCAGTGACAAACGCGTCTGTTTCATCCGGGTTGACCAAGACTGTATTTACCCGAACCATCGTGAAGCGACTACCTTTAGTTGGGCGCAGGAGATGCCCGGATTGAGCTGTAGCATGAACTGGTTCCCGAGCAGCCCGGTATAGCGCGAGTATTTAGGCGCAGACAGTTCTGTATCGGCGGCAACGGGAAGTGTTTTCCGGGTAGTTACATCAATCAAAAACAAATCTTGGGTTGCCAGTGTGTCTTGCCAGATAACCCGACCGGTGGACATTCTGAGTGTATAATTTCCGGGCGAATCCAATGAGACTCTGAAATCGAAACAACGCTGTTGGAATTGCTCTGAAGCGATCACCTCACCCTCAAGTTCTAAGGAGACTTCAAACGATGCGGCTCGTTTGGCAATTTCCATGAAGTCTGTGAAATGACGATTGGGTGTATTGCGCTCCGTCTTTTCGAACTCGCGCAGAAGTGCGACAAGGCTTTCTCGGTTGGGATTGGTTTCATAGGCTTCGGTGATCGAGCCGAGGAAGTATGGGTGTGGTTTCATGATTAGAGCGAGTTTGAGGTGATGGTTTGAACGGTTTGCCAGATACCGGCATCAATGGCTGCTTGGATGAAGACCGGGTCTTGTGCCAGGATGTGAGCGGTATTTGCCCACAGAGTAGGGATGTTCCGACTCCCACCCGGTTGCCACGAACTGCCCGCCCAGCGCGAATACGTAGGCCTTGTCAGTTCATAAGTATCGGCTATTTCCCGATCACTGAGGGTGTCGTCACAGAGCCTGTCGAAAATGGCTAAGACCATCTCATGCAGCCGCTCCTTGCCAAGAGAACGGATGGCGGGACGTTGCTCGTTCAGACGATCCGCTTTTTCAGCCGCGACGATTTGGGCCAGCCCGTTGATTTTCAGTCGCTCCATCAGCTTCCACGGCAGATCGGTGTCACTCAAACGAGTATCCCGAATGATTGCATCATCCAGTGCCACTGGTTCCGCAGAGCCGAAATATTCGTCGATGATTTCCTGCACCCGATCACGTTCATTGCAATTGGAGTGATTTACGGATGTTACGTGTTTCTCAAGCCAGACGCGGCGTTCCCGCCCTGAGATAAAACGGGGCATACGAAGTTGAAGAGAGTTGCCGTTGATCATCCAAGTAAAGCGGCTCCAGTTATGGCAGCGTTTCACTTCTTTTAGTGAAAACTGAAAATGCCTTTGCACGAAGCGTTGCAGGAGATAGGCGAGCTGCAGTTCAGCTTCGATTGCTTGCTCCGTGACTTTTGAGGAGGCATATTCGAGGACTGCCCTGAAATACTTACGGCAGTCGGGGCCTTTGGACCCTTGTTCCGGAAGGTTCGTGAATTTGTCCTGTGTCAAATCAACCGCTTTCTCGACTACTAAATAGTTCCAGTTTTGAGAAAGGGCTCTTTCCCGTAAGATATGCAGAAAATGGGTAAACAATACTGCTCGTTCGTTCTCATCCTTAAATACTGTGCGACGGTTGTGGAATTCGGCTAACGCCTGTTCATCTCCTGTATCAACGATTACCCGAAGTAGTTCAAACAACGAATGAGAGTCGTAACGAATGGATGGCTTTTGATTGGCAGCGGTGAGTGTCGTTATTGTATTCATCAGTATTAGGGCGGTCGATGGTTGAGTGGAATTAAGGGCTGGAAGCGTGAACAGATTGCTGACTTACGCTCAGCCATTGAGGATGCCGCACATAAATCTCTCGCATTCTTGGCATGGGCGTTTCGGTTGAGCTGTCAGGGCTACGCACCAAAACGGTACCCATAACGAGGTAGTCTTCTTGTTCGAGAATTGAGGAGGGCAACAATCCACGGAAATAGGCGAAATAATCCCTGCCGTCCTGATGCATGAGCATATAGTCCCGGCACAAACGCTCGCCGTAGGCTACCGTCAAGAAGCTATCAATCATTGAGTAAAGCGTCCTCTTGATCAGTTGCTCTCTCGATTCCGAGGTGAAGCGTTCCAAAATACCCCGTAGCCCATTTCCGGTTCCGTGGATGGCGTCAAAATACGCCTGTCTCGTGTTGATGCCGAAAACAGACTCGAAGCGTTTTTGGACAGCCATGAGTCCATGGCCATTGGCCGTCGTGTTGCCTGTTCTCCCAGTCAGAAGAAATTCAGTTACCTCGTGAAGCAACTCAAGTAGTTCTTCCTCTGAGCGGATGCGCCAAGAATTCCGCTGAAGTGCCAGCATCCGTTGCTCCAGTTCGAGGTGCATCTTGTCATGGCAGAGGAGCAAATCTTCAAGGAAACTGTGTAGTGTCGGTCTCATGACTAAAGGCGGAAGAACGCTTCCTCGGTTCTGCGTAGATTTTCGAGGTAGATTTCAGTGAGTCTTTTGTAGTCCGAAGCATAGCGAGCCGGATTTTCAGCATCCACTGTGTCGATACGAAGGACGGCGATTAGCTCTCGAACGATCTCCACCTTTTCCTCGAAGCTTACCGGGTTTACGTAGGTATCGAGCACATTGTTGATATACCTGCGAAGTCCCTCTTCTCGAATGTCATCGGCGATAGTGTCCAAAACTTTTCGAACGCCGCCATTTAATCCGGTGTTTGCGTTATGATAAGCAGATATCAGGTTACCACCATTTCTTCTCAATGATCGCTCGATGATCTCTTTGGCCATCTCCTGTGCGTGAAGCTCGGGAAAGCTGGCTCCAAGGGCATGTTCATAGTGGTGATTGAGATAATCGCCAATAAGCACCAGAAACGTTGCCATATCTTCAACCGTGTTACTTTCCACTCGGTAGGATAGTCTCGCGTCGTCGTGGGGATTCGTGACCTCATCTGCCATGGCACGGGGGGCGAGCTGTCGCTTAATTTGTTCGATTGTTGTCATGATCGATTTGATTGAGGGTTACCATTTATTTTTGCAGATCCAGCATTGGTGTGCTCCCTGATGTCCTTGAGGCATCTCGCACACACTGCCAGAGGTGCATTCCGGACACTCTGAATTGCAGGCTGTCCAGCAGCCATGTTTTTCGCCAAGGGGTGCCTGAGCATTAATCTGGCGATTGTTCCAGAAGGGCGGAGCCCCTTGAATTTTAGGAGAGCGAAGTTCCAGCTCCCGATGAATGTGATCCATGTTCATTGCCCGGTTGGTTCGAATCCGTGTGAGTGATGAGGGTCTGTAGGCCGTTGCCGCATACGGGACAATGCTCGTCCCTATGGAATTCGACGCCGTACCACCGGAGAATACGCAGGTCGTCGGTCTCGAAACCAAGTGGTTGTAGATTCTCGAAGTCAGTGCCGGGTTCGCGGCGGTTAAGCCACATATACCAGTGCGCGACGAGATCTTCGTTCAAAGAACTTAAAGGAGTCTCTTTGCCTCTTAGTAATTCATGCAGTGCCAGTTTTGCGGTCATGAACGCCGTCGGCTCAATATCAAGACCCAGTCCGGGTTGAATTGGTGCCGGGCGGTCTGAGTAGTGGATTCCCAACGCCCGTGCCTGGGCGAGATCGGAAACTTCCTGATCCAAGTCTCGTTCCGGCAGGGCGCGGACGAAACAATTATAGCAAAAAGAGTCCGGATCATTTGGATCGCAGCGCAACACCTGGGCTCCGTATGCACGACGAAAAGCTCCCGAGTAAATGACGGTTTTGCCTGCATGCGTCGCAATACGGTTCACGAGTTGTTTCCCTTCCCGGTTATCGATGGTGCAAATTACCAGATCGGCCTGTTTAATCAGCTGTTCAATAAGCGGTATGGTGTTCGCTTCGACTTTGATCGGGTGCGTTTCAACCCTCGCATATGGGTTCTTTGAGAGTATATGATCCTTCGCCCAATCGACCTTCAAGCGTCCGACAGAATCAAGTCCTGCAACATGGCGGACGATGTTTTCCACTCCGAGGGTTTCCGGATCGATGATAGTAATATACATGATCCCCAGTTTGCTTAGATAATCGATAATCGAGGATCCGACAGAGCCAGCCGCAATGATCAGGACGGTTTTATCAGCTACATCATCGGTCTCGTGCAGACCTTTAAAGCGCGAGAACAATTGCTCCTGCAAGGGGATGATTGCCAACTTACTTTCGATCCAGTTCCCGTTTTGGCGGACACTTCCGTTCACAACGAGCTTGCCCGAACTGTCTTGGCTGACAATGACCTGAACAGTCGCTCCTGCCGGAGTTTCAGTTGCCGAACTCGAAATAACGCCTCGGGCGATTTGAGAGCTTTGATTTCTGATTAGGCCGTTGTAGACGTGTCCGTCGACGACTGAGAAAGAGTGCTCCACCAGGGAGCCCGCCCTGAGGGCGGACTCCAACAACTCTGCGGCGCATACGATTACAGGTGCATGTTTCATAGTGTTTACTGAGTTAGGTTGTGAGTGATACCCGAAGATCCTCGGGTGTGATTGCCAGTTGGTTTTTGGCGGAGGGGCTGTCGGACGGCACGGCCTTGAGCCGTTTAGTCCCTTTATCGAGAACCAAGCTGTGCTTGGGAGGTGTTTGGGGCCGTTGTGAAAGTGCCCGCATGGTGTTGGCGATGTCGTTATTATTGCTCATGGTTTTGTGTTGTTGTGGTTTAATCTTCAGGGTTGAAATACGAGTCGATTGATTTGCCGGTTTGCAAATGGAGCACATAAGCGTTCCACCAGAGATAGGCTTTGCTGATGGGTTCAAGTAGCGTGATGGAGGCGTCCCAGGAGGCAGTATGACAGATGCGAACTTCTCCGACTTCATTGGCTTCCAGGCAGTGAAAATCGTGAGACAATCCGAGTAAGTTGAGCGGGCAACCTTCAAAGCGGTGTAGAATTTTTGGTTCAGCGATGGACAGGTTCGGTTTGCTGTCTGGAAACCCGTTGTCGCAGACGATTCTTAGGATTGCCTTCTTTGAACGATCGGAATCCCAGATCTCGCCGGTGAACATTGCCCCGTATTCGGAGAACTCATGGTAATCAAACCAAGGAAATTCTTCTTTGATCAGCTTCCGATTGAAATCGATATATGCCTTTGTGTAGTCATTCATCGTTGAAACCTCCATTAGTGAGTTGAAGTTGTGGCGGTTCCTGATTGATGAGTGCATGGTGCAACATAATCAGGAAAAGGTTGGAGAGAGGTTCGGTGCCGAGACCTGCCAGGAAATCTGTGGCATTAAAAGTAGTGTTGTCGGTGTCACGGATGCTGGCCTCTAGCAGCACGTAATCGTCGTTTGTGTAAGCGAACGAAATAACGGCGCGCTGATCTAAGGAAACTGGCAGCGTTACAGTTGTAATTTCAGAGTCGTAGCTGACTTCGAGTTTTTGACGTATCTGCTCTGGAATTGAATTAATCGACTCAATTAGTGATCCAGGCGGGGGCGTCACTGGCTTAGGATGCTCTGGCCAAAAAATGTTCTCCGAAGGGAGTGAAATTCTTGGACGAATAACATTCTGGCAAAGAATCGTGTCTTCGAGGGCTGCGTTGATTGGACTATCACCCTCGATGGTCTCAAAGACCATGCCCACGGTTTTTTTGTTCTGGTAGGCGTAAGGATGAATCCGAACGGTTGGTGACTCTTTGGAACCCTCCAAGTTTATGATGATTTCTACGAAAGTCTCGATGTCATTCTTCCGAGCGAACTCATTACCAGTCCGCTGATCTCCGCCGCTCGGTGTAGTCAGTCCGATGTGGTGGTGGCTGTGCCAGCGCCCGATTACTCCGAATCGATAGCTTTCGTAGATGAGTCTAGCACTTCCTTCCAGATGTTGAACTGTTTCCTGGAAGTTCGTGGGTGTGCGTAGCGAATTTTCCGACGCTAACGAGGCATGCATGATGACTGGAATACTGCCCTGTGTGTAGAATCCGAAGAGCCAACCGCCGATTTCTTTGTCGGGGCTGCTGGCCGCGCTTTCAGCGATTTTTTTTATCTCTTTGTTAAACGCGACGAGTGAGATGAGTCCTGGTTGTTTCATGATACGTAAGTTTGAGGGGCTGGTTAATGTCATTCGATTTAGAATTCCTTACGGCTTTCTGGCTGAGCCGTGTGGCGTATGATACTAGTTTGGGAGGGGGAGGACTTAGAGTGCCAGCCGGTTTTTCCAGGGCTAGCCACGGGGACTAGATTGGTTGAGGGAGTGCGGTCGGAGACGTTGATCAGTTGGATTGGTTTATTAGAAGTAACTTGCATCAGGCGTAACGGTTGAGTTGTAGTTGATGAGTATTTGTCGATGTCGCTTATCTCGGCGACTGGACAACATCATATGCTAAATGATTTCATTAATCTAGAGGGCTAATAGAGGAAGAATTTGGAAATTCACGTCTCTACCTGTCTGGACTGGTCTGAGGTGCAGAAAAAAGGCTCAACTTTTCAAGTTGAGCCCTAGTATCCAATACACGAATACGGAAAATCATGCGGGAACTTGTTTGAAATAGTTTGTTATACTTTCGGATTGTCCGTCCAATGAGCTTACCTCTAGGAAGAGCCCATTCCATGCAAATAGGACTCCGGAGCCCTTGTAGATCTGTACGCGTTCCCCTCTATAAGGTGGAATCCTTACTCGCGTTTTCTTGCCAAGCTGAAATTTTGTGGATTCTCTCGTGTCTTCAAAGTAGTCCTGAAATTCCCTTTCGGTCTTCCCTCTTCTTTTCAGAACATATTCTCTGAGCTTGTCCCAGTTTTCGACTGGGACATAGCATAAGCTTTTTGCAGACCAATCGATGAGAAGAAAAGGTTTGGACAAAATTTTTGCTTGCTTCATCGATTTAACGACGGGAGTAGGAACAGCTACGTGATATGATTCTTGGCTGAGCGTCGCTGAGCTGATGATTCTTGTCATATTGTCCATTTTTGAGCCTTTCTCTAATATTAGTGTAGTGTCATAATGTGCGCACTGGGATAGATTTTTGGTTCCCATGCTTGGGCGCATTAGAAGAAGTAGACAAAAAGCCACAAATGACAAGCAAAAAGTCGTCATGTTGACAAGAATTATAAAAAATATTTAAATAAGCTATTTTTTTGCTATGAATGTAGGCTCTAAACTTGACATATGTGGCATTCTGGTGCCTGTTTGGAGCCGATGAGTCAAAAAAATGAATATGGCGCTGCACTGCGGAGTCTGAGGCGCAAAGCAAACTTAACCCAAGATCAGATCTCTGATATGATTGGGGTGAGTCGTCAAACTGTTGGTTCTTGGGAGCAGAATCGAACAAGCCCTGACAAGAATCAAATTTTAGAGTGGCTGTCTTTTTGTGGCTCTAGTTTCAATGAACTTGTCAGCCTTACGTCGGAACTGGATGTGGTAATGGTGCATGAATTTCAACCTGCTCAAACGGGTGCAGAAGCTCTAAAAAAAAATGATTTCATGACGCTCGACGAAATGATGGAATTAGAAAAAAGTCTGCCGGAAGGGTCCCAAGTTTATATCACTAGCCTGTTCGCTCCTCAGGAGTCCGGTGACCAGGAATTTACTAGGATAGTGGCGGACAATATAGAGCGTGGTATAAAGCATACTTATGCTTTGCGCGACAAGCTTGAGGCTCGCGATATACGCGAGAGATTGTCAAAAAAGCTGGGCATCGGTCTTGCTGAATTGTCCAATGTGGAATTCAAGAAAATCGACCTGGAAGTCTGCGTGAGAAATGAAACGATTAAGTTTCTCGCGAATAAGGCTGTTATTTTTAATGTAAATGAGCCTGGTCGGGGTATTTTGTATGAAGGCTATCATGCCTTTGATTACCACCCGAATTTTGCCTCAGATGCAGGACGAACGCTACTAGCACCATTCTCGGAAAAAGTATCTAAGGATGTCGTTAGAATGATTCGTGAGGCGGAAGAAATTCAATTCAACTGAGTTTTTTACTACCGTGCTTTACTCTATGCATACTTTTCCCAGATCTTTTCTTTAAGTTGATCTCTAAACTCATACGAATGTATATCCATAAACCTTTCTCGTTTTTCGGGGCCATATTCTACTGGCCTAGGAAGACTTTGATTATCAATTACCCTGTATCCATCCAATGAATGCACGTCCATATAAATCATAGGAATGTACTTACACTCTCCCATTCGTTTAATATTGTGCCTTCGGAATGGCGAAAACCTGTTCATCGCAATTTGTATCCAAAAAGTAGGGGCGGCGTTTAGTTCCTGTTTCCCATTTAGCGTATAGCTCAAGTTGTGTTCATAGAATATACTCATAACACTGCCAACCAATGAAAATCCCAATCTGCTGTATTTGCATCTTTCCCATGAAGTGCCCTCATTCTGGGGTAAATGGACATTATTTGCGATTACCGTTTGTTCGTGCCTTGTGCTGCCTGGTGAATACTTTTTTACTTCGGAAATTTCAAACTCATCTTTTGGAAAGAATTCTACAAGTGCTCCGCGTGAGATGTTCTCTACCAATTGTTCAAGGTCTTCGGCTTTATTGGAGTCGAAGCTCGTTGCTTTACCCATATCAAGTGGTAACACTTAATACTATATAAAACTATCGAAAATATGAATATGCTACTGGTCTTCGTTTTAATGGTCTGCGCTCTGGGCTTTGTTCTCCTGATGCAAAGGCAAAGTCTGAGTCACACTTATGTTGCTTTGGTTGTTTTGTATCTCGTAACAACGCTTACGGCTGGGAAAATTATCATGCTTGATTTCGGGTTGTTCAGTGTTCCAGCGAGCTGTGCTGCGCCACTCTACGGTGCGATTTTTCTCGTTACAGATATTATATCAGAAAGGCATGGGAAAAAACAGGCGCTTCGAGCTGTATGGTTGGGTTTGTTTTCAGTTATTGCCTTGTGTTTGTTCGGTTTAATTATTCGTGCAATATCTGCTGCTGAAGGTGATGTGTTGGCTGAGGCATTGTCAGTGATTTTCGGTTTCACCCCGCGCTTAGTTGTTGGATCTCTTATTGCGTATGTGATTGCGCAGCACGTTGACGTATGGATTTTTGAAAAGCTCAAGAATATGCATGGTGATAGGCTCTTATGGCTGAGGAATAATTGTTCGACATTGGTTTCTCAGTTCATCGATTCCCTGGTGGTGTTCTCAATCGCATTTATTGGAGTTATCGACAATTGGGTCGTGGTTATGTTTTCGACGTATGTGATTAAGGTGGTCGTAGCGCTTTGTGATACGCCATGGCTCTATTTCGCCCGGCGTTATGGCCCGAGGGAAGAGTCCGTCGAAAGGGGCGAAAATGCATAAGATGAGAAACATTCCTGGAGTATACGCGTTTCCTGAATACTATGGAATTACGTCACCTGGTTGCTCAGGCGATTGTGAGTTCTATGAACAGGTATTATCTGAATCGAAACGAGTGCTGGAACTAGGTTCGGGGACTGGTCGTACCTTGCTGTCGATTTCCAGCGATGTAAGGGAAGTCGTTGGAGTTGATAATTCGCCTGAAATGTTGGCTTATTTGCAAGGCAAGATCGATATTGCTAAATATAAAGAACGGATATCTCTTGTTGAATCTGATATTCGTCAACTTACATTCACGAGTGAATTTGATGCGGTCTCCATGCCCTACAGGACATTTCTTCATCTATATTCTCCTGATGAACAGATGGAGTGCCTTGAAGGCGTTTTCCGAGCTTTAGAGCCGGGAGGGAAGTTTATTCTGAATTTCTTTGACCCAGAATATAGGTTTTTGGCTGATTTAGGTTCAGTATCAGGTTCTTTTCGTCGATTTCGAGAAGGCCTGCTGCAATCAGGAAACACGTTGCAAACTTGGGCCGAGAGTAGCTGTGACCCTGAAAAACAACTGATTGATGAACTTTGGATCTATGATGAGATCGACCAGTCGGGTGACGTTGTAAGGCGAAGGTATGGATCGTTTAAAATTCGTTACTGTTTTCGTTTCGAAGCAGAGAGCTTATTTAGGCGTGCGGGTTTTGAAGTAGAGTCACTTTACGGAGGATTCTCTGGAGAACCATATTTGCATGGAAAAGAACAAATCTGGATGCTGAGGAAACCAAGATGAATGATATTATTTGCAAACAAAAGAGCGAGCGTGATTTCCTGCTATTAGAGTGGATGCGCTCATATCTTCCCAAAGATATTATTACTCAGGTCGAGCAGACTATGCGAGCCTCTCCTGATCGTATTACGAGCGCATATGAGGAGCTGCTGTCTGGGTACGGTGAGAGAATTGACGACCACCTTTCGGTCGCTGCAACTTACGATCAAGGAAGCTACAAGGGGTATGTCTCCGCTCTGAAAATCCCGTTTTCCTCATTTTGTATGCATCATCTTTTACCTTACAGTGGAACAGTAGATGTAGTATACAGGCCTAACGAGCTTATTCTGGGATTGGGTAAAATTGCTAGAATTATCGGCACTTTGTCTAAGCGATTTCAAATTCAAGAACATCTTGCTAAGGAGATTGCTGAAGGTATGGATTGTCTGACAAAAGGATGTGGCACTTTTGTGAGTATATCGGCGGTTCATTGCTGTGTCTGTAATCGCGGACCGTTGGCACATGGTTCAACGAATGTAGTGACGTATGCAACAGGAGAGCTTGCCGAGGTGAAATCTCAAGCCCAGCTAGCTAATGTTATGATAGGCAAATAATAGCCTATAGCTCAGAAACAGAGTTAAGCTCATATATACCTGGACATGCTCGCTGAAATCAACGAAGCCTATATCCTCTTCATTGAGAGAGCCTACAAACTCCATAAGAGTTCTTTTTGGGAGTGGCTTACCAGCAAACGCGGGGCGTCTGATATGGCGCGAATCTTCGCTGGTGATTGGCTGGCACATGACGGATTAAGTGAGGAGGCCTTGGATGCATTTTGCTGCAACTTGAGGCTGCTCATTCAGGATGGAGACGGGTTCTCTTTAAGAGAGATTGGTGAGATAACCGAAAGTTGGCCGGAGAAGTATTCTGATTATAAGCAGGGCATCGAAGGCGCGAGAAATGAGCTTCAAGCAAGGTTGGCCGAGCCAAGTCTGACGAATTTCTCCGAAGACGGAAAAACCACAAATAAAGAGTTGTTTGATATTTTGTTCTACGGGGGCTTGGTTCACTCGAACCCGAATAAGCGCGAAGAGTTTAAGCGAATCACTGAAGCGGGCTTGTTTTCATTTTTCGTTTTCCAGTCATTCAGCGGAGTTTTGATGGATTACCGCAATTGCATTGAGAGGGTTGCCTACAACTTGGTTCGATTTATCGAGGAAGAGGAGTCGGGAGATTGAGAAAGATGACGCGAGACTTTTTCAGCCCCCTTGCTCGACTATGGGGGACGAAACAGAAGAGTCAGTCTTTAGATCCGCTCTATTGCTCTGTATTGTTGGCAGAGCACTTCGCCAACATTCGACGTCTATCTGTGTTGGAAAACCCTAGATGTTACTTGATCAAAATCGAAAAAATTGCCAAGGTGATTATAAACAAGCGCTTCCATAGATCATGCATATTTATTCCGTAGAAATTAAAAATATTAGGGCAATTAAGCATCTAAAGTGGACATGCACTTCTAGTCGAGCTGGTTGGCATGTTATTATCGGTGACAATGGTTCAGGTAAATCAACAGTGTTAAGATCCGTGGCATTGGCTTTAGTCGGAAATACAATTGCCGAGGCTCTTCGTCAAAATTGGGACACGTGGTTGTTTGAAGATGCGCAAGAAGGTCTGATCAGGTTAAGTGTAGATGGTCATGCTGAAGACAAATGGTCAGGGAAGGGTAAGCAGACGACTAATTACTATCTGGGAGCTGGAGTTAGATTTACGCGCGGTTCAACCCGAGTTGAGTTGAAGGAATGTAAGTTGCAGAACGTAACAAGTCGTAATATCTGGAGTGATAAGCCAGGATGGTTTGGCGCATCATTTGGACCCTTTCGACGTTTTACTGGAGGTAATAAAGATACAGAAAAGCTCTTCTACTCTCAACCTCGTTTAGCTCGTCATTTGTCGGTTTTCGGAGAGGATGTGGCTTTATCTGAGTGCTTGGACTGGCTCGGTCAACTTAGGTTCGAGCAACTTGATAATAGTTACCGTAGCGGCAAATTGCTTGATAATCTTATTGAGTTTGTCAATCAAGAGGGCTTTCTCCCGCATGGAGTGACAATTGATAGCGTCGATTCAAAGGGTGTTAATTTTCGCGATGGAAATGGGATTACCGTATCGGTTGATTCATTAGGGGATGGATTTCGTTCTATACTCAGCTTGTGCTTTGAGTTACTGCGTCAGATGGTGATGACATGGCCCGGTTCTCTGTTGTTTAAAGTTTCTGAATCTGGTCTGATTACGGTCGGCCATACTGGCGTAGTTCTGATTGATGAGATTGATGCACATTTGCATCCTACTTGGCAGCGTCGTATCGGTTTTTGGTTAACTAAGCATTTCCCGAAAATACAATTTATTGTGACCTCTCACAGCCCACTAGTCTGTCATGCTGCCGAGAAGGGGTCAATATTTAGACTGCCAACTCCTGGATCTGATGAAGTCGCGCGAATGGTTGAAGGGATCGAGAAGGAACGCCTCGTATTTGGAAGTGTACTTGATGCCTACGGGACTGACCTTTTTGGAGAAGATGTAAGTCGATCAGAGTCGGCACAGAAAAAGCAGCGGAGGCTTTCCGAATTGAACAGAAAGGCACTGTCTTCAAGTTTGAACGAAGAGGAACAGAGAGTGAGAGAGAGGCTACAAGCTTTATTTCCCGCTTCAATGTAGCCGATTTGGAGTATAGTTTGTGATTAAGCTACCATCACTTCCTTTGGATGCTTCGGCTGCGACTGATCTGAGTCAATGGCAGGTTGAAATTGATTCCATTTCTGACTACGAGACACGTGTCAACGAGGGTAAGAGACTGTTTGGTAGCAGAAATAACAAGCGCAATTCTACATTTATCAATGTTCGGGAAGTTCTGACAAAGATGTGCCACGGGCATAAACGCTGCGGCTATTGTGAAGATTCTGTGGCGGACGAAGTAGAGCATATCGCACCTAAAGATTTGTATCCCGAAGCGGTGTTTTCGTGGAAAAACTACTTATATGCATGCGGTCCGTGTAATGGGCCCAAGAATAATAAGTATGCGGTCGTTAAGAGTATTCCTTCGGCTCAAGTTGTCGATGTCACGCGACATCGAAATGCCCCCGTGTTGCCGCCAATCGCTGGCCAACCAGCCTTAATAAATCCCCGTCTTGAGGATCCCTTGAGCTTTCTGTGGCTTGATATCGCGAATACGTTCGTATTCTTGCCGATGGAAGGCCTTTCTAGAGAAAATGAGCTGCGTGCGGAATATACGATTAAAGTTCTTCGGCTTAATCATCGGGATTATTTAGTTGATTCTCGCCGTACCGCATTTGGAAGTTATCGCTCCAGATTACGAGAATACATCGAAGAAAAGGCTAATGGAGCTGACCAGTTACTGCTGAATTTACGGCAGCAAGAACTAAGAAATTTAGGGCATAGAACCGTTTGGCTGGAAATGCAGAGGCAGCATCGTTTATATCCCGTGTTGGATAGTTTATTTTCACAAGCTCCTGAAGCTTTAGCTTGGTAGGCTAAACAAGCTTGCCCAAGATTTAGGAGAGTTTGTTGAGGTTCAGTTCCGATCTATTTAATTCGCTGCGCATCCCGATATAATTCCGAGAACTCGTCGCCAGGGCTGAATGCTCGGACAGCAATGTCGTTTACATCAAAACCATTAAGCAACTTCATCCGATACGATTCAACGCCGTGCGAATACAGCAATTTAGCGCCGGCCATAGCTCCTTTGTGGCCGGCATCGTCAGCATCATAAGCGAACACGACTCGTTTGACTCCAGCATTGGCAATTTGAGACGCAAAGGACGGTTTTAGCCCATTTGCGCCATAGACCGCCGCAACTTCGGGAATGAACGGATGTATCGTTAATGCATCCAGCACTGACTCGCAGAGGACAATTTCCGATGAAGACAATGCAGTAGGATTAAAGATCGAACGATGGGGAAGTCCAAGGTATCTGTGTCGCTTCGAATCTACCCCGCGTCCATAGAGTTGTGTAATTGACTCAGTATTATCCCGAATCGGAACCGTAATATGTCTATAGAAGCAGTCCGTTCCTTTCTCAGTAACCAGCCCCATCTTCTGCAAAGGCTTTGAACTTCGTGGAAAACGGCGGTTTAAGTATCCGTTTCCAAATCCGATTTCAAATTGATCGAACACCTGATCACTGATTCGGCGGCTATGCAGGTATTCCTGAGCCTCTGAATTACTTTTGAAGAGTTCATGTAAATGTGAAACGACATGTTCCAGTATTTTGCGATCCTTGCCGCCTAGTTGCCTTAGGGGCGCAACAGGGGCACTTCGTAAGCCCTCAACGCTGAGATTTCCGCCCAGGTAGGATTTCACCCGTTCAACCGATTGGCTGAAACTATCGCCGTAAACAAGTTTGTTGAGTTCGTAAATATCCCCACTGCACCCGCACCCGAAGCAGTGATAAAAGTAATCCGAGGGATTTACATAGAAAGAAGGTGTCTTGTCTGAATGGCCAGGAATCGGGCAATTGCCACGGTATTTTGAGCCAATCGCATGTAGATCGACTCCGATATGTTGCGCATATATTGCTAAATCGATACTCTTTTTCAGAGAGTCTAACTCGGCACGGTCATAGTGTGTCATTATTGAGTAATAGTGGTTGAATCAACCGAGCTATTTCATATAGCCTTGGTAGAGCGTTGCCCGGTATTGCATGGCATTGGATTGCTCTTTGCTTAGTTCAGCAGGAGCGATATCATCGTTATTGTGGAGTATTTGACCGATATCGGTTAATTTCATTTCTATGCCACATGAGCGCATCACTTGGGAAATGCCCAAATCAGTGAATCCTTGCTCCCCAAGTGACCGTATAACCGCTTCCGGTCTGTTCCCGAAAATTATGGGTTGGTCTGAATTCAAAACAACTGCCTGATCTTCAAGGCCTGCTCGATATGCTGCATTTAAAGCATCTTTCACTCCCCAGGCGGAAACCTCTGTGAAGTCCAGAGAGTCATTATTCCTTGTCGAGAGTGTTTCCACGCCCAAATAGTTTTTGGCAATTGCTTCTATTGTTTTTTCCATACTTAAGTGGTGACATCATCCATTCATGTAGTTTGCTCCGAATCAGTGGTAACGCTCTGTAAAGAGCCAAGAATACTGAACTGCTCGCTCGTCTCGGCACCTCGCTGCCAGATCGCGGCTCCAGCGCCCGACCTATTCAGCGACTGAAAATCAGTTGACCAAATAAATGAATACAGGTCTCGCTTGAGTCGAAGAAATGCCCGGAGGCGACTTTTATCAGAGAAGACAAAAAGGACTCGGAAGCCGTTAAAATACTGACCGATTTCTTTGTAAGTCCGGCTGGAGAATAATTCGCGGTATGCGCCACGCTTTGCGGCCAATTCGCCAGAGATCGATTCGGTGCCCATATCAACCTCCAAGAAGAAGAGTAGCGACTTATCGAGCTTCTCGCTTCTAAGCACCAAAGTGCCATCCGGCCAAAATCCACCAATCGAGCGCACTTGAAATGTCGGACGAACCGCGAACTGCTTTAAATCGTCGAATTTAATGCGGCACCAGTTGAGATAGTACTGATGCAAGAACAGTCGTTGTTCCAGAGGCTTTGCATTGACACCTACTGCTTTAAACCCTTTTGGGGTAGGCAGGATGAGATTCTCTGGCCTGCCCGAACTCTCCATTGCCTGAAATGGTTTAACGGAGACTAATCCGTTCTTGACCAGCTCCCGACCATATCTGCGGGTCATTTGCTCGCTAGCAAGGCCTGCGGCCAGACTTTGACGAACAGTAAGGCAACGATATTCAGTAAGAGCGCTTAGAAATGTGAGTCGAGCAGTTGGCTGTTTCATTAACGAAACAGCGGCTGATGAAAGCCTATGATTTCATCTCGATTGCTGTTCAGCGAGTTTCACATGCCGGATGAAGAGCTGTGCTCGATTAAAGAGTACGTAGTGTTGTGCCTCCGTCAGATCTACAACAGGCTCCTTGCTCGTTTTTAGAATCTCGGTGATCTCCTGAAGGCTAAAGTTCAAGCCACAAGAAAGCATGATAGAAGTGATGCCTTCGACAGTATATCCATCTCGATCTAGGGCGCGCATAACTGATTCCGGCTTGTTGCCCCAAATGGTAATTGGTTTGTCCGATTGTAGCAGTGCGAACTGGTCAGTCAGCCCCGAACGATATGCATCGTTTAGGGCTAGGCTCATACCAGCTACCGCGTAATCGTAGTATTTATTTCCGGCATACTCTGCATAACGTGAGTCTGGATCTTTGTGGATGGCTTTCGCTTTGTCGTTTGTTTCCATGTGCAGTTTGAGGATCCACTACTTGATAGGCTTTGCTACCAATTGGTGGGGAGCGCTTTATTGACGGGGTCATTTAGCCGTCTGTTTGACGACTCCTCGCGTTGTCTTGGCTCACTGATTTTTGACCGCACTTATACGCTTCCTCCAGTGCCGCTTTGATCGACCATATTCCACAGTCGTAGAAGTCGAGCCTATCCCGATTCCTTGTATCCATCGTTTCCACGTCGAAGTGTTTTTTTGCAATTCGTTCAATTGTTGATTTCATACTCCTGTGCAAATCAACTAATTGAATGGATTGGCGTCTGATTGCTGGGAAGCCGTTTAGGTGACGATTGTAGCTAACTCGTGAGTTCAACTAAGAAGTGCACGGAGCTACAGGCTCTTTATCATCGGCAGTGTCATTGTTGTAGCCAGAAAGGTTCGCTGGGTTGTTTGGCTCTGCTGCTTGCGCTTCGCTCCGGCCTTGCAAGTTCACAGGCTCGTTTGAACGGGGCAACGCTCGAGTGGCAGTTGTAGACCGTAGTTTTGGTCGTTGGAATTCTGTTCCTGAATTTTTGCGTCGTGAGAAAATGGCCGCACAAAATGGAGTTGGTGCGGCTGCTCTGCTCAAAAGTCCATTCAATTGTCTTTGCGCTCAGTCCCTTCTAACTTGTATCCGTAATTTTCAATAAGCTCATACGCTCTTTGCAGATTGAGATGGATGTTCCGCATAGACTCGATGTTGTCACTCGTAATGTGGTCTGGAGAAGTTCCAAGATGATCGTCAACGGCTTCCGTCAATTTCTCTAGATAGCTATGACTGGCAGTCGAGTAACTTATAAATTGCTGTGTAAGAGTGTCTTGCACAATTTCGCCCAGCCGCTCTGCTCGCTCATGGAGAAAGGAGATGTAGTCGTCCTTGATGTGAAACAGCGCAGAGCCGTATGACGCTCCCTGAAGTTGTGCGATCCGGTCAATGTGATTTTGGCATTCCTTGTGTTCCGAGAATGTGTTGTCAGCGATGGACTCGCCAAAGTTAGCCAAAAACCAGAGTCTGTATTGCTTGTGATCATTAGTGATGTCGTCGGTTAGTGGATAGCCCTGCAAGGCTTGAACCCGATGCTCAATGTTTGTTGTCATGCGCAAGGGAGCACAACGCTGGTTTAACCGCTTTTCCGCGAATCGGTGGGGTGACGTGTCACCTTTCACGCAGGTCAACCACCATCCACAACCCTTATATACCAGTAATGCCTCAGTGGTTCTCATGGTTAGTCCGGCATTGCGGTACTGGTGCGACCTTTACCGAAGACATAAATACGAAGCGTTAGCGCTCGACATTGAGACTGAAGAGTATGATGGAAAAATCGCAGTAGTCTCAATGAGCAAACTGCACCGAAACGATGTTGCGGAAACAGTGCAGTTAACTCAAGGCTGTGATTTAACTGATGATACACTCTTTCGTGAAGTCCATCCTTGTTCACTTCTTATCACCTTCAATGGTCGTGATTTTGATTTACCGAGGATCAAAGCCGAATATCCATCTGCAGTGCCGGACAATATCCCTGTTTTAGATCTTTGGATACTAGCTCAGGCCATCGGTCTTAGGGGAGGACTGAAACTACTGGAAAAAGTCTTTAATATCCACAGAGCTGGGTCTGCGAGGGATGCAACAGGTCGAACTCACATACTTTGGAAGAAATTTGTTCAGGATGATGACCGAGAGGCACTCGAGACGCTCCTCACCTACGCTGCTGCAGATTCCAAAAATCTCTTTGCACTGGCTGACACTCTGATCGAATGGTCAGAGGCGAGATTGCTCGTCCAAGAGCGACAATCGGATGAGCACACGAATGCTTCAAAATTCAGCTTGGTGTTTGAAATGACGTAATTATGGCAATTTACGCTTGTTTTTGAAATCGAATCCTTGACGTTGTCGTAGATTAGCTAATGATCGCAAAAACAAAAACTTATTAACTGTGAGCCCAGAACTAGCATCAATAATCGGCTTAACGATATACAAGTTGGCCAGTTTGCTGGCTGGAGTGATATGCGTGTACATGGGGTATTTGCTCTTTTGTGCCGGTATCTGGGGGAATGCGGGCGATGTCGTTACTAAGTTCAAGGATACTAAACTCGTTGTCAAGAATGCAGCTCCGGGAACCATCTTTGCCTTGGTCGGATTGTTTGTCGTTATATTCTCGGTGACTAAAGGGTTATCTTTTTCTACAACTTCTAGTCAATTAACTGATCACAGCCCCGGTTTTAGCTTCAACTCATCAGACCATCGTAATCAGATACATAAAACGCACGAAGAGGTTGTAAATGTAGAGTCAGTCAATTCGCCGCTGATCACTTTAACTCCTTTAAATGGAAACTAGGTTAACGTGGATTGAACTGATGAATTCACCTCCGCAACTGGACAAATCGAGTAGGTAGAATGAATAAAAAACTTACGATCATTCGTTTCATTTTAATATTGTTTGTCGCTCAGTCATTGGTCGCAGATGTAAATGTGCCATGGGTGAAACCTGAGCTCTTTCAGGTCGCATCTGAGGCGCTTGAAAAGAAAGAATATTTTTCAGTTATTGAGAATCTTTCTGCTTTTATGGCTCTTAACGAAGATCGACTTAAAGAAAACGAAGACAAGGAGAAAGAACTCTTCGTAGCTATAGAAAAAAGCAAAAAAGCAATTCTAGATTCCAGAAAAATTGAATATGTGTTCGTGCCAGTAAGTGGAGAGCAACGGAAGCACTTCGATGCTCAAGGACATACCATTGACTGGAAAGAGCCAAGTCTGACTTACATTATAACGAAAGAAACCACGTTTAATGGAGCGGGCATTTCTCAAGACCCTGGACTTATTCTTAGAATGGAGTCCCAAGGAAACGTTGTGACTTTTCCGCTGCTGCCCACATATCAAGAAGGCGGGAGGTTTGAAGCTTATCCACTTCTACAGCCTTGGATTGAAAAACAAGTGCTCCTCGAAAGTAAGACGAAATTGGCTGAAGAAATGTTACATAAGCAGTGGCATGATGTTGGTGGAATTGAATTACATTCGGATAAATTTCAGGCGTTTGATCAAGAACAACTCAAACAGGCATTGGAGAGCGTCCAGTGATCACACATCCCGAATACTCTCAACGCGGGATTTCTCAGGGGGAGCGAACGCCACTTACTATTAAAACACTGGATCGAATTATACGCTGCGCACTGTTTGTTGGAGTTGTCCTATTGCCAGGTTGTAAAAGCAGCCTTAGTCCTGTCGTAATGTATCATGGAGGCGGAGGCTTAGGGTTGTATAAAACTAATATGGAGAAAGAAGGAGTCTATTCAGTTTTCAGGATGAATGGCTTTGGAGTAAATTATCTGAATGGTACGCTGCAACTTGGCAAGATCGATAACACTGTCGTCTTAGCGAGGCAGACTGACGAGGGCGGGGAATATATTTCTGCAGAAGCTGAATTGTATTGGGGGCAGTCGGCGAAAATACATGCAAACGAACTATTAAGGGGGAACGACTACAATTATGAAAACTAGGATATTGATTCTCGGAACGGCTGTCACCTTAGCAGCATTATTCACTGGCTGCTCCAACGTTGAGAGGTCATTGATTTTTACGACTGGCACAACGATTGGTTTGGAGATTTCAGCAAGTACGACTGAGACGCAGCCGGTGAAGGTTATAGTCGGGTACAAGCGCCTGGAAACCGTTCTTAACCCAGTTTACGACAAGGATGGTATTGCTCTGCCTGGAGGCACGAAAGAAACGATTAGCGAAGCGATTACAGAAATTGTGTATGGCAATAGTGATGTAGAGAAATACCGACCGGAAGCGTATTCAGTTATCGGCAAGTTTGTTGGGTCGTCTGCCGGAAATGGGAAAGGTAGCGGAACAGTCACGGCAGAAGGATCTATTTCTGCGGCGCAGTGGTTTGCGACAGGTGAAGCGGCAAAGACTCTGGCCAAACAACCAGGCATAGCTGGAGCAATTTCAGGGAGTTCACTAATCGCGAAAGAAGCGGCAGAGCAGGAAGCTGCACGTTATCGTGGTGTAGAGGCATTTGGTCACGATGCGTCACTCCTGCTTATCGGCGAGATCTATACGTTGCTGAAAGGTAAACAGGATAGTCGGGCTAAGGAGATCGTTGCACGTCTCGATTCCTTGGGAGATACTTTGGTTCCCAAGCTATATGACTTTAATGCCTACGAAAAAAACGGAACTAAGGTTGAAAGATCGGCAGTCGCACAGCAATATTTTCCGACACGAAGTAGCAAGTTTACCAAAGTGGCTGATTATAACCGGAAGCTAATCGATTCTGTTGCTGCCCTAGAGGAGTCCATTGGTAATGCCGCCACATGGACAATCGACTTCGGTGATGGAACAACTCAGCAACTCGCAAATAATATCGTACGAGCGCGTGTTGAAGAAATTCGCAGCGAGCAGAAGAAGTTGCTTGATGCCTTTGAAAAGAAGTTTTCAGAGAACAAGGTAGTCGTCGAGGCAAGGGATCTATTTATTGAATACATTAGAGGAGAATAATTATGGCGCGAAAAAGTAAGAAATTTAATTTTGTCACTGGGTCTACTGCGGAGGAGCAAAATCAGCAACTTGCAGATATCCTACGTCTCGGAGGTACATTAAACACGAACATCGTGTACGAGATTGAACGTAAACCCGGCCATTGGTTGATTACATATGATGAGTAATTGATTTACTGAGCCAGTCGCTAAAGGAGGTTGTGCTAAATTGCTCGGCTAAGCTACTTTAGTGCTTAAAACAAGTGCAATGATGTTCCATTTGGGGGCGATTTTACTTGCGACTTCGTTTCAGAACTTGCTTATCAATATCTGTTGGCGCCTCATCGCCTGGCATCTAGGCCTATTATAGATAGAGACATATCTAGTCCGGATAAGATAATGACGCTCCCTCGGAATCTCTGAAGTTTACCTTGGCCGTCGACATTCCAACATACTCGCATCAATCGCGTCTGCTATCCGGCGACGTTCAAATGTTTTCAAATAGTCTGAAGCAGCTTCCAGAACAGCTATGGCGCTACTAAGTTCTTCCAGCCGAGTAAAAGAAAAACCGGCACTATCATTCCGATCAGAATTCAGAAGTCTGACATGTATCGTATTGCCGTCACGGCATGCCACCACTTTTGCATTCCCACTCTCAAATACCCGTTTTTCCATCGTCCATTCATGACAGATACCCCAATGCTCTCATTTTAAGCTATTCGGGTTTCGTTACCTGCTTTAAGTCTCTGCCCAAGAGGAGGCTGTGTGAGTTTTGGTGTAACACTACGCAACGCTTTTGTTACCCGTTTTTGAACTCATTTGCTACCTGCTCTGATGGAATGAACTTTTATAGGCTTTAAATAATCTAGGCTCGCGGTTGGCCAGTGGAAGAGATCATTTACTTGCACATAATGGTTAGAAACCTACTTTCTGTGCCGTGAATAAAGTTAAGCTTCCTTATGGTCTTCGAGATGGAGTCATGCTCTACATTACTTTTGCAGAGCGTGGTGCTGAATGTGGCTGTGTTTGTCCAAAGTGCGGTGGAGAACTTATTGCGCATTTGGGAGATGATAGAGCGAAGCATTACAAGCACAGGCACAAAAGCGATTGTGAAGGGGCGACAGAGCATGCCATTCGGGCGAAGCTCATGGAGCTTATCGAGAGATCCGGAACCTTTCTTTTACCGGCAAGTATAGCGGCCATTGATGGAAGTGAGCATACACTGATCGATGAGGAGGCTATCGAGGTGGGAACTGTTGAGGTGATCGAAGGCGGGAATCCATATCTACCGGCTTTTAGGGTGCGTCGAAAGACTGCCGATTCATCCAAAGAACATGAGGTTACAGTTGTGGTTAATATGGGAGCTTCGGAAGGGGGTGAATTTGAGACAGGAGAAGCTTGTGTTGAAATCAACCTGAATGATTTAGGCCACGATGTTTCGGCGGAGCGTCTTATGGAGGTGCTCCGAAAAAGTATTCATTGCACATGGATAAATCGACCTTTTGCTAAAGAAAAAGAAGATGAATTGCGTAAGAAACTGACCTTTAATCGGATCAAGACCACGGATGAAGAGCGTAACCGCTTGTTTCAAGCTGCTGCGACCCACAAAAAAGAGTTTGAGAGGATTTCAGTGGGATTTACATACGGGAATGAATATGAAGAAAAGCCACGGGCATTCGCACGCATAGATGCTTCTGATAATTCGGAGTTCGCCCGTCAGTTTGCCGGAATTGAATTCACCTGTGATTACTGCGGCGAGTCGGGGTTGACTCATTCGCAGATGCAGCGATTCAAGCCCAATTATGGGACAGGAACTTGTTACCAATGTAAGGGAATCAAGCGGGAGAAGGGACTCGGTTTCGAAGGCAAGTAGAGGCTGTTATTATTCCGGCACGTCATCAAGGGCTTCCGTCACCCGGCAGGCACAGCGGGTAATTTCCTCGCCGATAAAGCCCAGTGCATGCGGACAGATTTCGATGTTTCCGGCATTTGGGTAGTCTTTGAATGCCGCGAGAATCGAGCCGATGCTTGCGATCATTTCCAGTGAAGCATCAATTCTTTTACGGGTTTGATGGGATAGGGGAGGTTCGTCTGGCATTTCACTGTGGGGCCATAGCTTCGGCGTGGCTTCAAGTCTTCTTTTTTACATTATCCGAGATATTTTTCGGTGATCCGGACATATAGCGAAAGAAGCAGGCGTTAACGAGATCATCGAATCGAAGGATCCTATCGCTAATGACGACATCCTCTGGTTTTAGACCCGAATCGAATGTCAGGTGCAATTGCCTCCGTCCATTCTCCTGCTCGATCTTGATCGCCATTAGCTTCTGCCATGGGAATGTTCTTCCCGCGACATCAATTTCATCCAGTTTAAGCCTGATAACATATTGCAGTTTTGGTTTGAGCCTGATTCGCCATTCCCCGTAGCCCCAGAGAATCGGTGCCAGTCCGATCAAATTCCACGGGAATACTGCCGAGAACAGCACGATGATCAATCCGATCAACATCAGAATCACGCAACGAAAGGCCTGTCTAACCATCGGCCACCGAGGCAGATGGTAAGACTCCCCTTTGATTCTATCTGCCATTTTTCTCGTCGTCCTTCTCCGCGACAAGCTGGATTGTGTCATACCACTGGTAAAGCCGCTGAATTTCCGTCGGTCTCAGCGGATGCACCCTATGGCTACCGTTACTGGATGTCTCTTCCACTAGTTGAACCAGCGGTTTGGGGAGCCAGGGAAGTGTCGAATCAATGTCCGGCAACGTATTTGCCGCCTCCAATCCGTAATAGCCGGTTGCAAGTCCTTCATAGACGAAGGCATTCACTAGCTTTGTCATATTTACGTTGGTTGCTTGCCCTGCATAATATAAGCAAGGTACCAGTGGTTCGTAGATTTTTGGAGAATACATTATTTCACCCTCTGAAATAAAATGCCGTTCGGATTCACAATGATCTGAGTGTCCCAGACTTTGCTGCCTTCCGCGTTTTCATACGAAGACCGGACAATCCGCCCAACCAGTTCGACTTTGAACTCCTTGTAGTCCTCACCCAATAACATGTCCTGCTGTGCATCATTTGCGTCGAACAGAACGCAGGGCACCAATGAACTTCCGAAATTACTGCCTTCACGCTTGGAAGGGTAGTGTGCTTTAATCAGAAACTTAATCGTTTTGCCTTCACTTACCGAGATCGGTTTTGATGCGAGCCTTCCGCTGATGGCACAGACATTCATTGGCGAACCTCGACTTTATTATCGTCATCATCCTTCTTTGCACAGTGAAGGTTGTGTTTTAGCCGGAAAATGACGTGGTCGACTTTTGTGTCGATATCAGCGATCCGGTGTATCAGATCTTCCAGTTTGCGCTCGCGTGTTCTTCTTCGAATTGGTTTTTGCTGTTCCATAGTGAAGACAAAACAGCTGGGCTTGCTTTAAGCCTTTGCCACAAATCGGTGGGAATATCAGTGTCTTCAATAGGTGGGAGGCTGCATTAAGATGGCTTTCTCCTGGGCGATTTGACGCTGAATGTCTTTCATCTCTTCCAGTAATTGAAGCTGTTCCAACCTGAAAGACTTCTCCCGCTTTTTCGCCTTATTCAACTCATGTCTTAATGATTGTAGCTCGTCGCTGCCATCACTCGAATCTTTTGTAGATGTCAGCTGTAGTGAGTCGGCGATTTCGATATTTGCCTGAACATTTAGAGCGCAGCCACATGAACCACACCAGTTCTTTTCATGTTCGTTGATTGCGCGACAGGCATGGCACTGTCGATGGCTGATGGATTCTGATTTTTGCGTTTGAGTTGAGATTCCATAATGCGACTCGAACCGCTGCATTGTGTCCTCAATACTTAAACGACCATAGACCTCCAGATAGAATTTTGAACTATGACCGTGCCGATCTGCTGCCAGATCAACCGGAACATTGTCCCGCTTATCTAAAACACATGAGCTATGCCGAAGATTGTAAAAGTCCATCGGTTTGTGGATACCTGATTTTTTTGCGAGTTCCCGCAATCGTTTAGACATCGCCGGGTATGAGTATCGCTTAACTTGTCGCCCGTTATTGACATCAGTATAGGTTGCTTTCTCCAGAATCCAGAGTGGATCTTCCAGACGTTTTGTCGGGTGTGCATCCAACCATTTGAAAAGTGCCGGGATGCAACGCAGTAAAACGACCGATCGTTTTCCGGTCTTCCCTTGCCGGACATGAATGACAGCCATTCGCTCATGCCGAACAACATCTCCATAGTTGAGGTCATGATGTTCGCCCGGACGGAACCCCGCATCCAGTTGAGTCAATATGATCGCTGCAAATTGAAGACTGCAACTGGTTTCTGCGATTCTGAGCATCTCATCCCAGGTAACCATATCTTCCGGTTTTAAATCCCGGAGTAGCTCTGCTTTCGGCTTTGCTTTAACATCCCGCATGCCCGGCGGCTTTTCACCATTGTTAAGCCATCGTAGAAATCGGCCAACGATATTTATGTAGGTTGCGCAGGTCGCCGGTCTGTAATTCACACGCAGGCCATAGAAAAAGTCGTTCAGTCCATCCCGATCCATGACTGCTTTCTCTGCATCCGGAAATGCGAGGAGCAACTTCCGAATATGTTTTAGAAAAGTCATACGACGTGAATCCTTCACATCATATCCTGAGAGAAATCGCTTCAATAATCGTTTGTTTTGTTCCGAGATGGTCGGATCATTCAGTAGTTTAACTTCAGTCTTATTTGCAGCTTTTTTATAGTCGATTATCGGCACAGTTCTTCACCTCTCTGTGTCCTTTAAATTTTTTGTTCCTGATAAGTGGGAACTATCAAAAAAACGTAGGGTTTTGAACTTTAATAAAAGTCCCCCCACCCGGTGGATGGTCCATAGTGTGGAACCAATGCCGGTTTTAATCTTTAAAGGACAGAGTAATTTAAGACTTCCTGATATATAAAGCTTTCGCTTTTCCACTGGATTTACATCTGGCCCATTACAGGGGTAACCTGTGTGATTATGTTTGAGGGATTTCATCCATAGGAACTGCGATTTTACTGAGAATGCGTTTCCCTAGTTCTGAGATTCCGAATATTTTGAGATCACGCTTTAGCGTGTAGTCGACTACTTGAATTAACTGGTGATTCATCAGGAACTTCGTCGCAGCCAGTACATGATTGAGGCCAATCGAATAATCGGAATTATCACGCAGATTCTTGCGGATCTGCGTCGCGGTAAGCTGCTTTGTATCGAAACTATGATCGCGCCCGATTTCTTTGAATACTGCGATGCGTGTCTTTGCTCTAAGCAGCTGTGTCTGTAGTTCGATTTCCGGTAAAGAAAGGATATGTTTATCACGTTCGGAGGTGAGTATGTAGAGCCGACCGGTTTGACATTTGGGATTCAAGCACGTGGTAATACCTTGATTCTGTAGGTCGCGCAAAACATGCCTGAGATCCTGATAGCTGCAATTCGGTGAGATAGTACGAACCCTATCTAAAATCTGCTTTCCCGTTCGGGGGACTTTCAGAGCCGTGACGACCGCTATCCTTTGTTTCCCCCTGATGATTTTATCCGCAACTCTTAAGGCACTTGTCATGCAGAGAAGGACTGCACCTTTTAGGAAGTAGTTGCCCCTGAATCGGTAGGGTGAAAACTGATTGATTACCTCAATATCCCAGCAACTTGGAGCTAGGTTTTTAAGCAAGTGTCTAAATTGAAAAGTGATACGAAGCGTTGTTACACAAGCGCGGTAACATGCTTTGATATTTTCACGATGACCCCTGAAACCACGCAACAAAACCAAAGTAACGGCCCAAATACAACAGAATCGAAACCCCTGAAGAGTCCTTTGGGCTATTTAGGTGGAAAATCCAGACTGGCCGCACAGATCGTCGAGCGAATCCCGCAGCACCAATGTTACGTCGAGCCCTTTGCTGGAGGAGGCTGGGTCTATTTTACCAAGCCCCCGAGCCGGGTGGAAATCCTGAATGACCTTGACGGTGAACTGGTAGCCTTTTGGCGAGTGATTCGACATCACCTACCGGAGTTTTTGAGATGTATTCAGTTCGGAGTCGTCTCGCGTGAAATTTTTGATCAGGAAAAGAGAAAAGATCCGAGGCTGCTAACCGATGTGCAGCGGGCTGTTCGATACTACCAACTGCAACGAATGGGCTATGGTGGAAAAACTAAAGATCGAACCTTTGGCACAAGTTGTGTGCGGCCCAACTCGCTGAACTACCATAAAGTGGAAGAAGCCCTGAGCGAGACACACCAGCGAATGGCCCGAACGACCATTGAACATCTGGATGCGTGCGAATGTATCCTAAGATATGATTCACCAAAAACATTCTTCTATGTCGATCCTCCGTACTGGAATGCCGACTTTTATGCGGTTTCCTTTGCTGCGGATGATTTTATCCGTCTGAGGGATACCCTGAAAAGTATCGAAGGGAAATTCATATTGTCGCTTAACGATACTCCGGAGGTGCGAGAAATCTTCAAGATATTCACGATTGAAAGTATTCAGACCAAATACTCTCTGGGGAATTCAAAAACGTCAGCGGGGACACGAAACACCGAGCGTAAAGAGGTGCTGATTCATAATTTGAACGAGGTTCTTAATGAGTGAAGAGCTGCGGAGTATCTGTCAGAGATTGAAGCCACTTATTGGGGATTCGGCAGATGCCCTTTGGATTCAGTATGAGCTTTCCGAATCACCTGTGCATAAAATGGAATCGGCTCATATGATCCGGATGATGGGTGTCACCCATCTTAAGCAGAATGTCACAGACGGAGACGTTTTTTTGACCCCTTCAAGCGGTAGCGAGCTTGGAGACATCCGCCTCGGTGAAGTCCTCTATCCCGGCAGGGAACCAAGCGCTCTGCATTTGAGAACCCAAGAATTTACCCGACATATTGGCATTTTTGCCACCAGTGGCGCAGGGAAAACCAATTGCGCATTTAATATTCTGCGCCAGTTGCATCGAAAAAAGATCCCTTTCATGGTGATCGATTGGAAACGGAGCTATCGCAACTTGAGAAGTGCGCCCGCGATGAAAGATCTCAAGGTCTATACCGTGGGACGTCCGGCGGCTCCCTTTGATTGGAATCCTTTACGCCCTCCACCAAAAGTGCATCCACAAACATGGATTCAAATTCTGGCAGAGGTGCTGGAGAAAACCCACGCCTCCGGCCAAGGTGTTGCTGATGTCTTGATCGAGCATGCTGACAAGGAATTTGCAGCCAGAGGGTTTTATGATAATAATGCCCACGACTTCCCGAACTTTTATGATATCCGTAATCGGGTCGATCGTTCCCGGTATGGTGGCAGGCGCGCTCTGTGGCGCGACAGTTGCCTTAGAATCCTTAGAACCTTTACTTTTGGACCTGCTGCTGAAGCGTTCAATATGAGGCAACCGTTGCCGCTTGAGTCGCTTTTGCAAAGTTCCGTCGTGCTCGAATTGGATATGGAGCTACCCAAGGCTGTTCGGACTTTTCTCTCCGAAGTAATTCTGCGCTGGATTCATTTGTATCGATTGGGGCAGGGGGAGACTCCGGGGTTACGCCACGTCCTCCTGTTGGAAGAGGCGCATAACATCTTTCCCGCGAGACACGACGACCCGAATAGTGGTCTTGAGAATATCTATCGTGAGATTCGATCCTTCGGCCAAGGTCTGATCGCGATCACGCAACATGCTTCGAGACTGCCCATTTACCTACTCGGAAACACCGGAACGCTGATCCTGATGTCGCTGACTCACGAGGCCGATATTATGGCTGCCAGGCAGGCGCTCTTTTTGAAACGAGGAGATGAAGTTTACTTGGATTATCTCAAAGTAGGAGAGGGTATTGTGAAGGTGAAGAACCGTATTCCAGCCTGTCATGTCCGCTTCCCGCTTGTTCCGATCAAGATTGGACTCGTTAAAGATGAGGATTTGATGAAATGAACGTGCGTCATTGGGTTGGCTCGGAAATGACCGAGACCATCGATGCCAGGCAGCAGCAAATGCTCAATCTTGTTCTTGCAAAGGTTCGCCTGTATTACGACGAACTCTACCAAACCAAAGCCAGTTGCCAGTATCCTTTGAGCCTTTCGCGATTGATGCGGTTGTGTAATCGAAACGGAACACGAACGCTAATGGCCGTGCGCATACTCTCCCTCTCCTACGACCCCGAAACAGAGCAGGAACCTCCGCTCTATTACGACCGCGCACAATCCCCTAAAAATCCTATGCGCCGTGCCTACCGGATTTATCTCCGCTCGCCTCACCGTGACAAATAATTCCTCCCCGAAAAAGCCGTTCGATCCGACCAAGCTCATGGCCGAGCGAACAGGGCGACTCCAGACCAAGTTGGACGTGCTTGTCGCGTTCCTCCACGAGCGACTAAGACTCCGTGACGACTCCCTGCAGTCACTGGACCAGGACGAGCGGAACATTCGTTCATTGCTTGGGGCATTCGAGCAGCGCCGTGAAGATGGGCGCCTCGAAGCCTCTGGTCTGGAAGCCGCCCTGATTAATCACGGTCTATCCGTTGAGCGGGAACGGCGTTCGCAGGAAAACGCCTGCTGGCAGGATTTGGTCAGACTGATGCAGCAAATGCTTCAAATATGGGATGCGACCGAAGAAGCTCGGTCTAAAGAAGAGACGATTAAGAGTTCTTTTCCAAAATACCAACTCAAGCCGGAGCAGGATTATTCAAGCCGGAGTCCCAAGCATCACATTCACAAACCAAGGTGAAACAAAATGGATTTAGAAAACAGAAGAGATGAAGGTGACATGAACCTAGAAGAAAAACTCGATATATTAAACGAGGCAGCAGATGTGGTCGGAGGTGAACTCTACGAGGGATACTCAGGTCGAGGAATGTATGGAGAGCGATGCTATGGTATCGTCTGCCGGAACCCCATATCCTGTGTGGAGACCGTTGCGATGCAGGGCATCACCGGAGCCAACTACGACGGAATGGGGCTGGACTACATCGTCTACTGGCCGGGGATACGGTATGAGGAATAATACTGGAGAAGGAGTTTTAGGGCAACCTAGCTTAGGCGTCGTTCGACCGCGCTTCGACTAGGGCCATACATTCGTATAGCGTTTCGAATCTCCGTTTCGGTCCTCTTTGGGAATTTGTGTTTTAGGTATGCAACTTCATGATCTTGTTGGCTGACCAGTTTGCCGTCGTGTTCTTTTTTGTTTGGATCGTCTCCCATGTTATTTCCTTATGTTGGTAGTTATAGTTTGGTGAAAGTTGGAGCACCGATTTCCTTTAGTGGATAGTGCTTACATACTTTTTTAGAATAAGCGAATATTGGGTCTTCAGTCAATGTTGGAGAATCCCCTCGGTAAGAAAGATAAATTGGACTCCTTAAAGATTTAGACCAATCAGTGATAAGATCAACAGCTAGACCGACTGCTGCAGAGGCAAGAAGGCCATTCGACCACACTACCTGTGGATTGATGCCAGCATCGCCATAATTTCCAGCCTCCTTGGCCAAATTGTTTTCGTTTAGGAATCCCATACACTGCATGCAAGAGTGTCCGGGCATGGAAAGAATGACCTGGCCTGAAATAGTCGGCGAGCCTTCTTCCGGCTGGTGGACATCCATGCCGATGTCAATTAGTGGTATTAGGTATCGGCGAGCCATTGCTTCAAGTTGTCTGCGTTGATCGAATCCATCGACACAACCAAAAATAATATCACAACTTTTGAGCCGACCAGGAGACGTTTGCCACTTGCTCATTGTTGCATGAATTTTCGCGTGGGGGCGTATCCTTGAGATGAGTCGCCGGGCAATATCAATCTTAGGTTTTTTGTTCTTAATATCTTCTTCGGTCGCTCCCACGAGGCGATTCAGGTTGCTTTCTTCGAATAGGTCACCGTCGTAAATTACGTAGTTCAAGAATCCCAGGTGAGCGAGCTGTTGGGCGATATGAGAGCCACCACCACCCAAACCAACTATGCCGACCACGGTTCGTTCAATGATGGATTGTGAGTTCACGCCCAGAAAAGACTGGCGAGAGAATGCGTCATCTGCTTTATTCGTTTTCATTGTAGAAATCGCAATGGGAAGCCAACAACTGTAAACTTATCGGCTCTAGTTATAAGGCCGGATTTGGCAACATTAAGCTCTGCCCAAGCAGAGTTATGACTCAGAATCAGATATCCTGAAGTTTGGTTTGGAGACGTCAGAGAGAGTGAACGATTGATTGGAGGCACTCCCTCCAGATCATCGGAGCTAGGATGTGGCTGCCCCCAATGTTCGTGGATATGCGTATGTATCTGGCCAGCCTGGAGTGCAATCGACCTCTGCATCGCAGCGCGGATAGCTTCTGTGCCAATGCAAGCGCCGACATCGGGATTTTCAAGGTAATGGTCGTCTGGAATTGAGTGAAAATGCGTCAGAAGGACAAGGACATGTTCGGGGTCTATTTGAACCGTGGAACTAGATAAGAACCCGACCCGCTCATAAGCAAAGGGATGTGGGCGACGCAGATCTCGGAATGCCTCTTCGTATAGATTCTGGTGAACTCGAATTTGCACGTTCATTTAAATGCCCTCAAGTACTCCATGACCATTTGAGCCAGGCGGATATCGCTCCGGTTTGTTTTCCAAGAGAAGGCGAACCAAGATCGGTCAAGAATACGAATGTCCTTTTGATGCCAGTTCAACCCTTGAGGTTTGACGATTTCGCTGAAATACATTCGTGACTCGTAACCGTCCCGTGGCATAGGGCATAGAAGCGCATCGGCATGTTCACTGATGCAACCGGTAGGCAATCTGAGTTTTGGAAGATAGAAGTAGGTAAAACCTCCCTCAGTGGCCGTCGAGACCTCGGTTACCAAAGCTTTGAGCTCCGCTATCTGATCTTGAGGGAACTCAATCAAGAGGATCCTCCTTGTCTGGGATGGCTTACAAACACTTCTCCGCCCTCAATGCATACGGAGCCGCCGTCTTCCAATGGTGTGATGTCGCCGTTGATAATCTGAACGAGTTCGTCTCCGTGTTTAACAGAAGCCATGTCCTTAATCGCCTTCACGGTGCTCTGGCCAGACTTGATCGGGTATTCCTTGCCGTCTATCGTTATAGTGACATCGTCCTGAGGACAGGCGGCTTTTGTGTAGAATACCGGTCCGTCGATAAAATGAATTTCATCATCAGGCCAAATCTTCCGGTCATCCGGCGATTCGAAATCCCGATACAAGCTTGAAGCCTCAGAGAGGTCGAATAGTGAGAAGAAGGCTGCTCTGGAGAGTTTCTCCACTGCTGAGATTTCAAAACTATCATCGACCGAAAATGCCCGTTTTGGCGGAGTCGAGCACGGATTCGAAGGCCGACAGTCGCAGCTCGGACGGGAGTAAAATACGTTTCCGAGTGAGAGGTCTACGATCCCATCATCTTTGAGAATGTGATCATTCGGGCTTTTGTGATCCCGGATTAACGAATGATTATCTGGGATAGAGGATAACGTCTTGAGAAGAGAAACAGGTAATTCCTGCCGTGGGGCAGTAATCACCTGGTCGTTGATAAGGGCGAACCAGCGTGGGCTCGCGGAATCGGATTGTGTTTTAGACTGTGTCATGTAAAGAAACTCGTTCCAAAGTCTGAAAAGAGACCAAAAATAATTGTATAAAGTTTTTTTGGGCCGATAAGCTTTTGCAGACGAGTTACTTAATAAACGAAGACCTGTGATTTAATGCTATCGACCAATTGCAACTCTCAAGATGACGCGGAACTGTTTCTGTGTAGCGAGTCCGAAGAAGACCGAAATGCTGCGCTGGCATACTTATATGATCATTTTAAGTCACGATTAGCGTCCTTTATACGCAGAAATTTCCCATTTTTCGAGTACGAGCAGGTTCATGACGTGATCGTCAATTCGTTTTTGGAACTTCAGAAGGTTGCTACTGAGGATGACTTCAACCCGGAGGCAGTACATCGATTGCTCTTCAGGATAGCCCGTTTTAGGGCAATTGATTTGGTACGAATGGAGTCCCGCTGGAGGAAAACCAAGGAAACATGCGAGGAAGAAGGATTGCATCAGCAAGCGGTTCAAAACCAACCACTGCCTCCCGCGAGATTCATTACAACGGCTGAGAAGAATGAAATTCGAGCGAAGTTTGCGACTTTTGTTCGAGATGCTGGCCTGAAGCGAGTGCAGCTAGCAGTCGCGCGTGTCATGGCTGAGGATTGGAGCAGTAATTTGCCTCCAAGCGATATTCGGGATATGATTAATAACAGACCAGGGTTCGATGTTACGCTTGCTGGTGCGAAACGTGCCAAAGAGGAAGTCCTTAAGAAATTTAGGGAGTATTTGAAAATTTAACCTAATGCCCCTGAGAGAAAGGAAACAAAATGCATCATAGAAATTTAACCCACGAAGAGGAAAACGCGATACTTGCTGAAATGGCCAGTGTTTTTCCATCACTCGATGAAAGCGCGCCTTCCGATGAAGAGATTGATCGTTTTCTAGAAGAAAATCCTGAGGCGCTTGCCGGTGATCTCGAAGGACTTCCCTTCGCCAGAGAATTGTTTAGTAGCAATGTCGTTCCGTTTGTTTCCACTACATTGGATGAGCTTGTTGGTGCCCCGGAGAAAGAACTTAAGTTCGCGATGAATCGGAAAAACGAAAACGATAGCTTCGATGATGAGACGAATTCGGAGTTAGACCGGCAGCGGAAAAACATATTACAGCAGGCTCGTGATGATCAATCGGAGACTTGAAGAAGAGGCGAGGCTAGTAAGAGAGGCCCACGACCAGCTCACCGCCCCAATCGATCCCTTGGTTATTGCAAAGGGAGAACGTATCAATTTGGCTCCGAGTCCGTCTTACGGAGAGCATTTTGAAGGGCGTCTGGAATACCACTCCGGGCATGACGACCCTTGGATACTTTTTCATAAAACGCGGGTGTCCGGGGATCTGTCGAACCGTGATCGATTTACCGTCGCGCATGAGCTCGGTCATTTCTTTCTGGAAGACCATCGGAGCCTTTATTTGTCAGGCGAAAGCCATAGTTCAACCGCAGGCTTCGTTTCGGATAATAAGTTGGAGCGTGAGGCGGACGCATTCGCCGGTGCTCTGTTGCTTCCCTCGGAATATCTGGAAAAGCGTCTGGATCGACGTGAGTTTATGTCGCTGAAGGAGATCTCAAAAATGGCCGGTGAGTGGAAGGTCTCCCTCCAGTCCGCTGTCATTCGTTATGTCGAATTTACTGGTGAAACTTGCGTGGCCATCGTTGCAAATGACAGCAGAATCAATTACTCCATTTGTTCCGATCAGGCGCAGAACACGGGAATGAAGTGGGTGGATCAAATTCCAGAATACTCAAATACTTTTCAACTTCATAGGGCAGGCTTTGCCGCAGACCCGTTTTTGGAAGGAAAGACTGATAGGTCTGATTGGTTCCGGTATGGAGAGGGTGAACTCCATGAGGAGGTTATGTATTTGTCTGAATGGGGACTCAGCATAACCCTTCTTTCTGTTGGTTGAGCGGGGGCTGTCAGGAGTTACTACTGGCCTGCCTCATCGCAGACGCAGCTATAAAACTGTGTCTTGTTGAAAATGAGGAAGTCCCTGATTTCAATTTGGAGTATCCTGCCTGCGTCTTCCAGTTTTCTCAGAATCCGGTAGTCGGCATCGGAAGGCTTTAAATTTCCGGATGGGTGATTATGTGCCATCGCGAGACTACTTGAGTTATGAAGCAATGCGTTCTTGAAAATGACCTTCGGATCAATCAGGCAGGCGTTTAATCCGCCTTTGAAAAGAACTTCTTGGTCGAGGATCATGCCTCTGCTGTCCAGGTAGAAGATGATGCAATGCTCCTGATCATGACTGATGTTGATCTTCTCCGCTTGAGCGAAAAGGTCTCTTGGTGTGTTCAGGCTATTTGTGTCGCCTGTTTCCTTTAATACGAAAATTTCTTCCATTTGGAATTCATGGAAGAAATTCGAGGATTTGGAACAGCCTGCGACTGCAAGGACAGACCATTTTGATCTTAAAACAGTTTTGGCTGCGCCGAATCCTGTAGTTGCCTTAGTAGTTGCTCGGTTCAGCGGAAGCGTTACTTCCATTTTAATGTGTCCTCTAGGAACGAGTCTCCTGTGGGCAGTTGCGAAAGAGCATAGCTTGCGATTTGCTTGCAAGGATAGTAACCCTGTCGTGTGACGTCGCCGCCATACCTTGATTCTTCTATTGTCCTAGACTTTTGGAGCCCTCGATAAACTTCCAGCTTTTGGCTATCCAGATTGGCAATATAGCCCCATTCGCAGAACAAGCTGTCGTCTATGAATTCGTTGGCAGTCGCCATGAAAGAAAGCTTGCCGCTCAAGTATGGCTCGAGCTTACCCTGCAGTGGACGCATCAGGTCGTAAAAAGTGTGAGGTCTCTTGATTTCGTTCAGCCCGTCGTAGTGCCGCCGAAGCTCCGCCTGGAAGATTTCGCTATTGGCGTCGAGTGGACGTGTTTCGTGAATAGGAATCAAGTCTGAAGCTAACTGCTTGACCTGATTCCAGTCCGTCACTGCGTTGAGTTCGCCGAGTATGTTAAGTCCCAGTTGCTGCGGATAACTGTCCGCATGATTGTAAGCTAGCTTGTCTGTTCCGTTTACATGGAACCCGTATATTCCTCTTGTTGACATGGTTTATCACTTCAGAGGAGCGATTCGGAGTTTATGAATCTGTCACCGAATTGATGGGATTCCTAATTTGATTAAAGTAAGGTATTTGCTCGGCGATGAAACGGAATAGGCCATTATGTTCCAATAGTCATTCTTTGCCCACTTGATAAGCTTCCAGCACATGATTCCATGAGCCAGCGTAGCGGGCTGAGATTACGTTGCCGAATTCCTTTCTGATCCTTATGAATGCCTTTTCCCTTCGATCAGGTGGTCGTTTGATCGCCGCTTTCATCCTTCGGTCGAAGCGTTTCAGGGTTTTATCGAAAAGGGCATAGGGGCTGTAAAGGACGGGATCAATGCCGGCCGCTTTCAGGGCTTGGTTGTATGAGCCGAATTCCCTGGCCGAGCGGGCAAAGAGGGTCGTGGTGCCTGCGGCGAGCTTGAGGTTGGAGCATGTTAAATCATGTCCCTCCGAGTGGAGGCGCTGCAATGTGCTGATAATGTGATCTTTCGAATACGTGCCGTCCGGCACGCTGTGTCGGATGTCTTTCGGGTCGAGGCTGATTTTCACGAGAATATCATCCCATGAACCAATCAAAAGCATGGCGCTCCTCATTAGCGACGGTTCGTTCAGCAGAATGTTGCGTTGGTTGACTTCAATGCCCTGGCTGTGGAAGTAAGCGACTCGATCAAGAATGTATTCCGGTGTGGCGAGTGGTTCCCAGTGGGGCATGATTAGCTTGGCCTTCGGCTTATATGCACGCTGGACTTCGGATCGCATCTCGGCTTCAGGGAATTCGGTAACATATTCCGAGGGTTGGATGTTATGACGGTATTCCAAGTGTAGCCCACCCAGTGCCTTCATCCTTTGGCCGCATATATTGCAGGTGACGTAGTCCAGAAGCTCGGTGTTGATACTTGAATATTCGACATCGGAATCTTCGAGCGTAGCTCTCCAGCCCCAGAATGGTGTCTGGGCATAAGCGGATTCGATCAACTGCGGGTGGCTTCGTTTCACCGCGCTTATGTTGAGTGGCTGTCTTTTGAGGAAGAGGCGTTTGATCTGGGATGTAATCTGTTTTTTGGAAAGCATGGCGTGCGCTGACAGTCATGGCGGATCGGTTGGGTCGAGGCTGTCCAGTCAAATAGGCTTATTGTTGTAGCGAGTATTTATCGCAGATTAAAGGATGCGTGGGGAGATGTAGGTCGTTTACTCGTTGAATAGGATAATGCTCTCATGGCTATGTTGCACTGTTTTGCCTTCCACAACTTCCTGATATCCCTGTAGGAAACCGGCGTCGAAAGCCTTGCAGAACAATCGCCATGTTGCTTCGTCTGTTATGTGGAACTTCGTTTCCAGTTTCGCTCGATTCAGGGAGAGTATTCCCGGGGTGGCTCTCGGAAACAGACCATGGATCTCCGGATTGAACTTTACTCCATACTGACAGCCGAATTCACGTGCGGCACTGCTGTCATAATATTCGTCGAATTTTTCGGTATAGCCTTTGAAGAATTCCGCTGTGAGAAGCTCGATTTCGGCGCTATCTGCGTTTTTGAAAGCCGGGTCCTGTTTCACTGATTGCTCTGAAACCTTCCATACCCATTCGGGATCATACTCCAGCACGGTGCCCGGGTGTTCGCTTAGTCCGAGCATTTGGCCTGCAAGGTAGGCTTGTTCGTTCCGGCTCAAAGGCACTTCCGCTGGAATCTCAGGTTGAGTTGTTTTCCGGGCATCTTGCTCTGGATCCGCAAGGAGAAGCATCGCGATGGCCAGTAGGACTCCGAAGAGGCAGAGGTTGACCAGGAACTGGCGTTTGGCCTTGGCCAGCGACCCTGTGTTATCGACTTCTTCCCTCATACCCTGGCATGCCGTTTATTGGAGAATCTGCTGGATAAGCTGCTCCTGTTCGGGACTCATGGCGCGAACCTCTCTGAGCCAATCGTATTGGACGGATACCTTGGCCAGGAGGATGTTTTTCAATATCGCGGTTTGGAGCCTTGTATCTGATCGTTCGTAAAGTTCGTCCGTCGCGGCCCCCTCAAGTTCATTTCTTGAGGTGAGGATGTTCAGTGCGGCGATCCGCTTGGAAGTCGTCTGATTGCTGTCCCGTAATACTTTCGTCAGTCTTTCACGGAAAAGCGCATCTCTGCCTTGTTCGCCGATGCCTTTCTGTGAGAGAAAATGCTCCGCCTGCAAACTCGTTTCTGAAAGGCTGTTCCCTTCCTCAAAAGCTGAGTCAATAACTTTGTAAGTCATGTTCAACGTTTCGATATCGTCCGCGAACCGAACGGTGTTCTCGACCAAAGAGCGGAAGGCCGCGTCGCGCAATGTGAGTGGCAAGCCTTGGTGACTTGTGATGCCGCTGAGTGTCGACAACCCGCTGCTTGAATCCGCCCGGGCACCGGAGGTCTGTATCACCGCTTGAAGGAAGGGCCATTCGGTGAAAGCCACGGTTTCAGAATTGCCTAGCTCAGTCAAATACGGCCGGCACGAATCGAGGAGGAAGTTCCCGTCCTGGATGCGGCTGAGATAGTAAGCCGCTTCCCGAGTAGAATCCGATGCTGAAGCGCGGTCCCACATCTCAGCATCCGTCAATGGTTCGGCTTTCGCCTTTTGGTTTTGAACGGCTGTGGGGCGGCTATTCCGGTTGGGGTTGCCGAGGACATACCAGAGGAGACCGCATGCCAGCATGCCGTTGAAGATACAGACTATGATGATGATCGGACGACGCATGGACATACTCGTCTAAATTTCGCACCGTTTGGCAAGCCTTGAGTCCGTGTGTTTAAAATAGGTGACTCAGGATGAGGTGGGTTAATGGGGTGAATTAGTATAACCATTGCGCATATAGGGTATATATCTTAGAGACGCAATTATTTTGCCCATGAAGGCAAAAAAGTCTTGCCAGCGCAGACTAACGCCGTTGTTCGTCTTTGCACCGTTAACCTTACAAAACCCACCGATGAAAATTCAAAACTTAGGCCTCTTCCTGATCACTCTATTAATTCCGGCGATGTGTTTTGCAGGCGAATCTAGCCGAGGAACCGTCATAATGATCAGTGGTGTAAGTGGCTGGCTGGTAGTGAGTTCTGGATTTATTTTATGGAAGGAAATTAAGCGTGGCAAGCATAATCGCGACGGCAAATAATCCATAAAATCCAACCGGAAGAATCACGTGGCCACGCTACAACTAAGGAAACCAAAGACCGCCACGGCAATTCTCCTCGGCGTTGGCATTGCGGCCAACTGCTTTGCGCAAGTCGAATTGACTGAGGCTGAGAATTTTTCGACAGGTTTTGAAGCACTTGAAGGTTACTCTCCGGGCTACCTACAGTCCGACCCCGTCTGGAACATTGATGGAAGTTCGTATCCATTGATCGGAGGATTCGGTGTGAATGATAGCTACGGCCTGGGTTTGGATCAGAATGCCGCCTTATCGATTGACTTTACTAGTGTGACGGCAAGCCCTGTCGGTTGGATCGATTTTTATGTGAAGCCCGCATTCGGTTCTTCCGAAGACCTTCCGGTTAGCTTCCCACTGGGGCAAGCGGCTTTGACTGGGTTTGTGAGCGTCGGGCTGGATGGTGCCATCTATGCTTTGCATGGAGACGGTTTGGGTAATGGTGCTTGGATTGATACGGGCTATATGGTTGCACTTGATGGGAGTGTCGCCGCCGATTGGCTGCGGATGACTTACCGGCTTGATTACGCGACTCTCAGTTGGGATCTTTTTCTAAATAGTCAGCTTCAAGCCATCGATCTCGGTTTTATTGATGGGAACGCGCCGCCTCTTTCCGCGTTTTCGATTCAGGGAGCTTCTGAAGGGGCGACTTTATTCGATGAATTCCAGGCTGGATTCATCAACCCGCTCTATGCCGATGCCGATAACGACGGTATGTCAGATGCTTACGAGACGGCACAAGGTTTGGATAGCGCGTCGAATGATCGCACTCAGGACAAAGACTTGGACGGACTTTTAAATATCGAAGAGTTCGTCGCAGGTTATGCAGCAGGGAGCCCCGATTCCGATTCCGACGGAGTGCATGATGGCGCTGAATTGGCTTCCGGCACTGATCCAGTGGTTGCCGATTCTTACGTGCTTACAGCGGTACCCTATTCTGAGGACTTTGAATTGCTATCTCAGGGTGATATACACGGGACGGATCAATGGGAGATAACCAGTGGAACCGCGCAGGTTTCCGCTTTATCTGCTTCATCCGGCTCGCAGTCACTTGAATTGATAGGTGCTGGTGAGGTTCCTGCTGATCTGCAAAACAGATTCGAAGGCACTCTGAATAGCTCGATCTGGATCGATTTGAAGGTTCAGCCAGTTCTATTTTCCGAGAACGATCAACTCACAGAGGCAGAGATCGATGAGCAGGCAGCGGTTGTATTCTATTTCACGGAAGGCGAAGAGTTGGTCGTTTTTGACGGCGTCCTCCGCCAATTCACTGCGTTTTCCGTAGACTGGGATGAGAGCGGCTGGCAACGAGTCACCATTCTTCAAGACTACGCCAGTCAAAATTGGCATATCTGGTGTAATGGCCAGCTTGTTGGCGAAAACTTGGGCTTCGCAAATACACAGCCTTATTTTAATCGTCTGAAGCTGCTCCAGCAGTCGGAAACGCCAGGTTATTTGGACGATTTCACTGCATCATGGACGAAGCCGCTGGAGCTGGATACGGATGGGGACGGGCTTTTCGATGAAGTTGAAGATGTCAATTTGGACGGTGTAGTCGATGCCGGAGAAACCGACCCGTTTAACTCAGACACGGATGATGACGGTATTCTAGATTCCATCGAGCCTACATTCGGCTTGGATCCGACAGTGGCAGACTCGATTGTTGCCAAGTTGATTGAGCAGGAACCTGGGAACTTTACTTGGGAAACCTCTTTCGATTTTGCTGAAGGTTATGTTGAATCCGGACTGAATTCCCAAAATGGTTGGTCTGCGGGTGTGAATGCGCTAGTATCTTCGGAAGAAACTGCTGAACTGACACACGATTCAACTTCCAGCGTTTACTTCGAACATTTGATCGGTGCAGGTGCCATCCAGAAGGTATGGCTGAGCTTTAAGGCCAAACTGGTGCCTGGTCAAATGCCGGATGTCGCGACACTTGGTGAAGATGCTTCGGCATACTGGGGATTTACCAATGGTGGAATGGTCGGTGTTTGGGATCCGCTGTCTCAATCCTGGCAGGAGTATGAATCGATTGCCGATGGAGAAGAGTGGAACGAGTACGCGGTCTATCTGGACTACGATGCTGGGACGTGGCGAATCTGCCAAAACGGCGTCATTGTTGCGGATAACTTGAGTTTGGCTGATACCCGTGGACTTGCGCTCGCACGTTTTCGAGTTCAGCAGGAGGTTTTGGAAGAAGATGATATAGCTAAGACTTCAGCGTTTAATGATATCGTAGTCAGCACCACCGAGCCCCTCGGTCTGGATTTCGACGGCGATGGTTTACCAAATGAATGGGAGCGCAATGAAGGATTTGATCCTCTGGATGCGATGGATGCAGAAGTAGATGGCGATGAGGATGGATTGACTGCGATCGAAGAGTTTTTGGCGGGGACAAACTATCAATCGAAAGATAGTGACGGAGATGGTCTCGAAGATGGATTTGAGGTCTCGATAGGTTTTGATCCCTTGGACGAGTCCGACGCTACTTTGGATTCTGATCTAGATTTGATTCCGGACTGGTGGGAAATCTTTTATTCTTTGGATCGCTACAATCCCGCAGACGCGTCGCTGGACAGTGAGGGAGATGGTCTGGGTAATCTGTCCGAATTCAGTTATCAAACCGATCCAACAAATTACGATTCTGATGGCGACGGATTCATTGACGGGTGGGAAGTAAGCCGTAGCTTTAACCCCGCGTTAAGTTCAAGCAAGCCTGTTGATAATGACCATGATGGTATATTTGACTCTGATGAGGTGCTAGACGAGACGGACTCGCAAGATATCGAATCCTATGAACCCCGCGAGCTATACTCGAACGATTTCGAAAATACCTCTTTCATTTTGATCGATCAGGGAGATGCGCCTATCGACTCATCTGGAATGAATCAAGCGTCCGGATTTGTCGGTAGTGGCGTTTCAGGTAATGGCACGAATGCAGTGCTTTCTTATTCATCAGTTGGCAATTTCAGTGCCGAGGATGGTAGTGTGGCATTCTGGTATCAACCTGACTGGAATAGTGGCGACCAAATCAGCAACGATTCGGATTTGTTGCCTTGGTTTGGGCTTGTCGAAGTCGGCGAATGGCAGCTGAAGAATACCCCAGCTTATGTAGGAGTGGTTGTGCATCGTAATACACGCCAGCTTGGGGTCGTATTGCACGATGGTACTAGGAACTCTCTGGGAGGTAAGCACGTTGAATACTTTACGCCGATTAGCTGGAAGCGCGGGGAATGGCACCACATGGTTTTAACTTACGAGAAGGACAGGCTTCGCTTCTACGTCGATAGCGTTTTACAGTTCGAAAAAGAGCGACCGGTATTCACAGGATTTGCCAATCCAATCCGTATTCCTGCCAGAAATACGGGGGTGGTCGATGAACTCAAATTATACAATTATGAATTATCGACGGATGAGCGTGAGCTCTTTATCGAAGTCGATACAGATAATGATGCGCTTTGGGACCAGTTCGAGTACAACAGTTTTGGTAGTCTGACAGTTACCGACGATTTGACCGGCGATTACGATGGTGATGGCGTGAATAACCGCTATGAAAGTGAAGCACGGACTAATGGGAATAACGCGGATACCGATGGTGACGGGCTGTCTGATTTCGACGAAATTCTTTTGGAGAAGGGTGACCCACTGCTTGAAGACACCGACGGAGACGGGATTTTAGATGGAATCGAGGATTCTCTAATAGATTTCGATGTGTTCTCGGCTGATACGGATGGCGACGGGGTTGGTGACTACATCGAGTATACGGCAGCGGGAGAGCAACTTAGTCTATCTTCCGCAGAAGTCGTGGATTCCAAAGACGGCATTCAGACTTATACCAGGGAGGGTGCTTGGATTGAAGTTGAAGGCCAACTCTGTCCAGTTCTGGAGCGTGGTCGTGCCACTTACCAGATGACTGTTCCTGAAGACGGTATCTACCTGCTTGAGGTCAACGCTTATCAGAATAATTCTGTATTCAGTTACGTCGAGTATGACTTGGAGCAGATCCGTGAAGTGACACTTTCGATTAATGGTAATGTGCTCGGAGAAGTCTCATTCAACCATGCATACGGCCATGACGATGTTGAACGTCTTTACACGCAGTGGCTCTCGGCGGGAACGCATCAGGTTGAGCTGTATTTTTCGGAAGTGCTGTTCAGTGATCCAGTTTTTGCGATCAATTCACTGAAGCTGCTTAAACTGCCTGGTGTGGATGCCAATGAAGATGGCGTGCTTGATTGGCAGGCAAGCCTGATGAGCAAGGAGAATGCTCTGGAGGAAACAGATGCCTCGTTCTACAGCCCAGTGCACCTCCGAGGGTATTCCCGTATCCTGGGTGATTTGCCGACTTCCAACTCGGGAGTGGTTGAAGAGCTGTGGGATAACTCCTGGTATTTGTCTCTGCCTCTGGCAACCGATGGTTCTGGAACGCAGGTTAGTCTTGGGTTTGAATCCGGGAATTATCATTTGGATCATGTGGTTGCTTGGCAGCCGATGAATGTTTTGTCCTTTGTGCCTGACACGATTTCAATTCCTTCCGGAACGGCTGTGAGGTTCGCTGTGAGCAACCCTCTGGAACCAAGCGCAGCCAAAAGTCTGGACTTAGATTCTATTCCGGTCAGTGAGACTTCCGGTTATTATGAAATCACATTCCCAACTGCTGGTAGTTACACTGTCGAATCTTCGCAAGGGGCGCTCTCGAAATCTCTTACTGTTAATGTTCGCGACGATGTTCAGACTGTCCTGAACGACCCCCGCCGTGCCCGTGAGGATCAGGCATTCACATTGCCCGCAATGCATGACGGTTTGGCCTTTGAAGGACCAGATCGAATGGAATACGTTTCGACGACGCTGAACACGGATGGTTCAGGCAAGCTAACTTTGGAGAGTTTTGAGGCTCAAGATAATAAGATAGCCTATTCAGATCAATTTGCTTCATCAGCAGCTCCCATCGTTGCGAAAGAGACGCTTTCCTTCTTCGATTTGGAGACGGTTCAGATTACTTACATGCGGGCCATCGATCAACTCGAGGATGGCACACTGGTTGTTGAGAATAAAATCATGGGCTACAATCTTCCCGCGAATATTAAGATCGTTCTGGATATTTTTGCATCCGGTGTGACTTTCGAGGATGGCACAACCTATCGAGAGGTAACGACTGCCGATTTCGACGCTTTTGGTGTCTACACTTATAACATCTGGATACCATCGGGTAATTCGTCTGCTGGCTGTCACAGAAAGAAGCTGTATCTGGGCAACACCTACTTGGGGAATGTTAATCGATAGCATATTAGTATGAAGATTTCCCAATCCATCCTGATCTTCTGCGCATTCGTTTTCGGCTGCGGGATCACTGCATTCCTCATGCAACGGTCACAACAGGCAGTCCCTGACGTGCTAGAGGCACCTGCTTTGGTTGAAGACGACTCCAAATCCGAAATGCCTGCTCCAGTCCAGTCAGCCACAGAACAACCAAGTCTGTCTATAGATGAGGCTCAAGTTAAGTTGGATGAAACGCTTATTGGTATTGAGGGGAACCTTAAACGAGCATTGGATCTATCTGTGGATCTTGGCCGCAATAATTACGAAGATCGATTTCTGGCAATCACAAGACTGCGCGAAGATCTGTCAGATGCTGAGGTTACCGCTTTAGCGCAGTTCCTTTATGTTCCATATTCCGAGCAGCAAGGGCTCTCTTTGCTTGAATTCAATGCTTTGAAGAACGAGGTAATGGGCAAATTAGTCAGCCTAGGTTCGGATAGGGTAGATGCTGCGTCAGTTTTTTCCAGTATGGCACGTTCCAAGGATTTGGACGACCTTATCCGAGACTACTCGATCCAATTCAGCTACCATTTATATGAAGAAAGCCTATTGGAACAGGAGGATGTGCCCTACGACAGAACCCTAGCGGATATGGCTTTGAATGAGCGGGAGACGACCTTGGCAGGGACGGCGCTACTCGGAGAAGTTCGCCTTTCTGAGGCTAATCCGGGCAGTTTTCCTAGCGAGAAAGTCGCTTCGACCGCATGGAGTTTACTGAACGATCCACAAACCTTAGAGGTGAATCGTGTTTCTGCGATGACTTCATTGACTAGGCTTGGGGACAATCGGGTTCTCCCGAAAGCAAGAGAAGCCTTAGCTGGCTCTAATTACAGTGTCATGACAATTGCTGCCTTAGGATCTATTCGGGAGTTCGGCGATACCCTCTCAATCCCCGAAGTCCGTCGAATTGCCGCATCCACGAATCCGTCAGTTTCCCGGGCGGCACGTTTCACTCTAAAACACCTTGAATCGCTATGAGAGGTGCCCGCGTTATTCGAATGAAATTAGCTCCATACAGATTCTTGCTTTCATCCGCTTTACTTACACTGACAGGTGTTCTTGTTGCTGGTCCGTTAAGTAATCCACCCTATCTTCCTCCGGATATAATTGCCCCTGTGGATATTGATCTGGATACAGACAATGATGGTATTCCTGATTATTGGGAACGTATTTATGAACTCGACCCGGATGATCCAAATGATGCCAGTCTCGATCCTGATGTGGACGGATTGACATCTTTGCAAGAATACGAGATTAGTGCCGGAATTACTGCTGAAAATCCTACAGGAAACTGGGTGATCGAAGAAGATATCAATTATCAGGTTTTAGAGCCGATCATTAAGGACGTTGGTAAGAGTTTGAACCCGAATGATCCAGATACAGATCGCGACTTGGCGACAGATGGGTGGGAATACCTCACCGAAGGCCGTGACCCGAAAGTTGCGGATGCTCCGGAACTACCAGATGTCGGCGAAGATGAAATCCCAAATGCTCTGCCGGAGCCTGTGTTTGTGGCCGATTTTGAAGGAACACTAGCGGGAACCTACATCAACGATCCGCTTCAAGTAGAAGAGCATCCCATATATCGATTTGGAAATACTTACCAGCCAGCTATTGAAGGGAAGGGCGTAAACGGCTACTTCCGTTATAGTCCCAGTAAAAAGGTTTTTCCGGATGGAATGAGTGTGTCGGTTTGGATGAAACCGAATTTCTCAAGCGGAACAACTTTGCATAGTAGCTACCCTTGGATATCAATTTTCGACATCGGCAACGATGATGCAGCCATGGAGAAATACGACGAGGCCTATCTCGGTGTGGTTCTTCAGCGCGATACACTACTAATTGGAACTCACTTCAACGATGGTAATGGATATAAGGAACGACTCTTAACTCGAGGGGGGTTTAGTGGCGGAACGAAATACCGGGAATATAAACCGATATCTATACTCAAGGACCAATGGTATCACTTGGTCCTTACATATTCAGGGACGAAAGTTCAGTTGTTTGTGAACGGTGTCTTGCTTCACGAGATGGATGCTCCGAAGCCTTGGGTAACCGGGTACCCACCTAGGTACGTGACTTTCAATCAAATTTATTATAGGAATAGAAGCTACTATGTTTGGTTTGATTCTCTTAAAATTTTTAATCGTGTCGTTTCACAAGTGGAGGTTTTGGATTTACTGGAGATCGATACGGACGGTGACTTGCTCCATGATTATTGGGAAATCAATAGTTTCGGAAGTCTGACTTACACCGATAATCCGGATGGCGATGAAGATGGTGATGGGTTGCTTAATAAGACGGAACAATTGCAGGGATTATTAAGCTCAGGGAACTCAATCGATACCGATGGCGATGGGCTCTCTGATTATTTAGAAGCAGGCGGTGATGCGAGTGAAGTACTGCTTTCTGATAGTGACGGCGATGGGCTTTCTGACAGTCTTGAAGCCGAGCTAGGCACAAATTCGAGATCAAGTGACAGTGACGGGGATGGCTTGGATGATGCATTTGAGCATACTTACGAACTTGACCCGAATGTGAATGACAGTCTGAGCTTGAGCCTAGTCCAACAAATATTACCGAGAAATTACAGCAGTGCGCTCGGTCAATGGTTTAGTTACTATCCCGACTCTGACAAGATTCGAACTGTGTCTGAGCGCGGACGATTAACCTATGATTTTAGTGTTCCGGAATCGGGTATGTACGTGATTCGGATTACAGGACACCAAACGAACACGTCAGTTTCTTTGAATACATTTGATTTTAAGGAGATCAAAGAACTCGAACTCTATGTTGACGGTAAGACGGTGGGAAGCGGCTCATTGAACATTAATTATGGAAATGATCAGCAAGAGCTTTTTATGACGCCCTACCTAGAGGCAGGCGGTCATGATCTTCGTATAGATTTCTCGGATATTCTGGATGCGTATCCGAAGTGCCATATTGAAAATATAGAAATTCTAAGCGTTTCAGACGGCGACAGTAATGGGAATGACATCCCTGACTGGTGTGATGCGTACCTAAGTAAAATTAATGCGCCTACATCTTACTCGCTTTCCACAAATAAGTCCCCGTGCTTCATTGAAGGAACCGCACGTTATCCCTCCGAAATGTTGATCAATGAGGAATTGGGAGCAGTTGAAAGCTATACAGCTGGAACCCATCAATGGTACAGCTATGTTCCACTCCATGCGGATGATGTAGTTTTCCCCTACATTGCGGCAATTGAAGATTGGCAAACCGTAAGTGTTGATTTTCAGCAAGGATATGATGCGGAGTTTATTGGGGTAGAGTGGAGGGCACATAACCTATATCTAGATGATGCTGTAGTCTACGTGCAACCCGGGGACTGTGTGAAATTCACCGCATTCGAGGTGCCGGAAGACGTACCTACAATGCTTTACGTTGATGGGCAGGGTGTAGAGATCGTTTCATCCAGTCAGGCTGTGGTCTACAAGTTCGACGATGTTGGTGAACATGTCGTTACAGCAACAATTCCTGGTAAGCCCACTAAAGAAGTTAGTATCATCGTTGTGAGCTATCAGGTTGGTCAGGATGCGATCGCGATTCGAAACAATAAATCGAGAAGTGTCGATCTGAACCGACTACCGGACAATGTAACCGTTGAAGCCACTGGCGATTTGATGTCTTCGGTTGCCAATACATCAAGTTCTACTCGTTATACGTTGAAGCAGTCACATGCGGGACTCGAAAATCTCCTCGTTCGACTGCCAGGAACCGGAGAGATCATTGAAAACATTCCAGTGATTACGTTTGAAACCAGTTATTCGGGTGAATCGAGCATGAGAATACTTAGTACGGATGATGGTATCCAAACTCTGCAAGGCAAAGTTTTCGTGCGAAATCTCCCTGATTGGGTCGAGGCGCATTTAGAGATTTTTATTTCGGGAGTCCAATTTGCTGACGGAACGACGAAACGAATTTTGACATCGGACGACTTCAGCGAACTTGGTGTCTATGAATATAAGATATTCAGACCAGCCCAAATTAGTGCATCAGCCTGTCACCGAACATATGTCTATGACACAAATTTTGCGACCACCAGAAATGGTAGGATCTACTATTTCAGTTTCGGTTCACTAGCGCACTAACATCCAGCCGTTATCATCGTAAGAAATCATTCAATTATGTGCCGCAGCTTTAACACTTCTCAGCATTTCGCCACCGGTCTGGTCGCCTTTTTTATTTTTTCAGCATCAGTTTTTGCTGTGAGCAGCAATCTGCCGCTTGTTGACGGCCGTTTGGATGATGACCGGGACGGTCTTCCTGACACGTGGGAAAGTCTTTATGATTTAGACGGTGAAGGACTTGAGCCAGATGCTAACGACGATGCGATATACAGTGGAAGCGCTCAGACCGACAGTATCACCAATATTCAGGAGTATCTCTTGGGAACACGACCGAACATATCGGATACTGATGCTGATGGCCTCAAAGATGGAGAAGATCCCAGCCCGATTACTACCGCATTCGATTTCGGACAGGTCCGACTCTGGCTTCGACCGCTCCGTGGAATTGAACTTGATAGTGAGAATGGAGTAAATACGCCGCTAGATCAACCACGTTATCTTGAAGCTTGGACGGATCAATCAACCAGCGGGATCGTCTTTAGTCAGTCCGAGCATGGTAAGCAACCTTTCTGGAGCTCAGACCTGATGTCGGGGATTTCAAGTGCTGGGAATGCGAATGGTTTAGTTGAGACCGGTGCAGTCGCATTTGATGGAGTTAATGATACGCTTGTTAGCGGTTCCTCGCCGTTGTCATCTGCTGACGAAGACGTCGTGGTCTGTGTGGTGTGGACTCCCTCATCGCTGAATGATGGTGTAGTTTGGGAGCAGGACGGCATGTCGCTTTCAACAGACGCTTCTGGGTTTTACTATTTTACATATCAGGGAACACCATTTCTGGCGATACCGTATGATCCTGAACCTGTTGATCTCGAAACCAACCAAGACATTGTGTCCATAGTTGAACTCGAAAATCTTGGACAGTCTGGCTCACTCGTGCGCCTGAGCCACAATGGTTCTCGTGTCCATGAGCAAGTAATCGATTTGCCGTCAATTTCAATCACAGGAGTGATTACTCTGGGGGAATCTGACACGCTTACAGATTCATTTTATGAGGGATCAATTACGGAAGTATTAGTGGCTGTCGGTGGATTGCCTACCGAGGATCAGTTGGATCAAATGGTGTCGTATTTCCAGGAAACCTATCAGTTGCATCTATCGGAGCCGATGACTCCAGAGTCACCAGTCGCTGTAATTGCAGTTGGAAATTCTTCAATCAATGTAGATACGGTACTTTCAGTTTCCGGTGAGAATTCGACTGGCGAAATCACTAGCTATGAATGGGACTTCGATGGTGATGGAAGTTTTGATTCAACAGGAGTCTCAACCGCATATACTTATACCACAGAAGGGGATTACACTTTAAAGCTGAAGATTACAGATGTTTATGGCCAGACTGTGGAGGCGGAGCGGATTGTGCACGTCGAGAGTGGTGAACTGGCTGACTCGGACGGGGATGGTTTTCCAAATGTATTTGAGGTGCAGTTTGGGTCTTTGCCCGACGGCCCGGACAGTCACCTTTCTAAACCAGAATATGGACATGAGGCCTATTTCAGAGTCGATGGCAGCCTCTCAGAGCCCTCCGGTAACACTTATCCGGACATCGTGACCGCAGAAGCTGCAGCGGATGATTTTGAATATTCGATCATTGAAGTGTTTCCGGGCGAATACCCAGGTAGTGTGACACTTCAGACAAAGATTTTTATGTTCGGGAGTGGTGGCACGGATACGACTTTCCTGAGAGCGAATACGAACGAGACCTGCGCTCTTTATCTCAAAGATACGGTTGTAATTGATGGGTTGACCATACTTGACAGTCCGCAAGGGATAAATGTCTCACTTTCCTCGAACGAGCAGGTTGTTATTCGGAACTGTAATATCCTGAATAATGGGATTGGGAATATGGTTTCTTCTGGTGGCGGCGTTTACCTTTACGGTGGGGCTATACGAATCGAAGACTCACTGATTCAAAACAACCAAGCCAGCAGTTACGGGGGCGGTGTGTATGTGCAATCCGCAACTGTTCAAATTCAAAATTCAGTTTTGAAATGGAATCATTCCGGATCTTATGGAGGAGCCATCTATCAATATAGTGGTAACCTCTCATTGTTAGGATCGCTGCTTATAGAAAATTTTTCGGAAGATTCTGGTGCAGGTGTGTACGTTTCAACTGGTGATCAAAATGTTGTTCAATCGACGATTTTGAATAATCGGGCATCGGGGAATTACGACGGCATTTACTTAAGCTCGTCCTCTTACGTTTACAACTATATCAACACTATCGTTTGGAATCCGAAGGAAACCCTTGATTGGTCTGGTCATATCAAGTTGCCATCCGGCATCTTGAGCACTGACATTTTCGACCACTGTTTGATCCCGGCTTCTGATGGACGAGTGGAGATCAATAATGTTCCGCTTTCAGTCTCTGATCCCAAGATTACTCGTGATGGACACCTTAAAGCAGACTCTCCTGCTGTCGATGCGGGTATCATAACTAGTGTTCTTATTGACATTGATGGAGAGTCTTTTCCGAGTATTAATGTCGATCTGGGAGTGGACGAGTATGTCGATTCGGATACTGTTCCTGACCAACTTCCAGATTGGTTTGAATCTCTTTATGGGGTTACAGAGTCAGACTCACTTGCTGGAGACTCAGATAGTTTAACGAATCTCAACGAGTATGTGCTTGGAACCAACCCGAATGAAACTGACACCGATGGAGACTCGCTGACCGATGATGAAGAGATTGTTTCAGGAACAGACTCGCGAATAACCGATCCCTTGAATCCAGATGACGATTTTGATGGGATGCCGACTATATGGGAAAAAGGTTACTGGCCAGAACTCGATTATACTGTTAATGACGCTAATGATGATGAAGAACCGGATAATCTGACAAATATAGTGGAGTTTCAAAACGGAACCAACCCGCTTTCGGCTCATTCAGACTCTGACATCATGCCGGACGCATGGGAACTGGAGAACGGGTTTGATCCACTTGTCGACGACGGGGGGTTGAATGCGGATACAGATCTGTTGACGAATGCAGAGGAGTACTCTGAGGGTACGGATCCAAGAAATCCGGATACGGATGGGGACTCATTACCGGATGATTGGGAAGTTCAATACGGTTTGGATCCTCTGGATGATGGTCTATACACGGACCCCTACGGTAACGAGCAAGATGATGGAGTGAATGGGCCCTATGGTCACTTTGACTCGGACACCGCAACGAATCTATATGAATTCTATCAAGGGACAGACCCCAGCTCTGATGACAATGCACTGAACACACCTTCGCTAGTCGCATTAGATTTGCCCGTCGATGATATCGTGCTGCTACAAGGGGATCCGCTCGATCTTTCAGCGACCGCGACAGATGTTGATTTAGACACGCCTATTGCTCGTGTTGAATTTTACGCTGATGATGAAAGGATATTTGCAGTTACAAACGTAAGCGGAGATATTTATTCCAAGACTTGGTATTCAATTCCCTTGAGTGGAGAAGCGGATACGGACTACTCGATTAAAGTCCGAGCTGTTGATGTGTATGGCCATCGAGTGGATTCGGAGAGCGTAATGCTCACGATGTTGGCGGATTCTGATAAAGATCGGCTAGCCGATACATGGGAGATCACATATATGGGTGGGTTATCTCAGCCGGCAAATGGTGATTACGATGGAGACGGGTCCACCAACTTGTATGAATATGTGAATGGGACTAATCCGGATGATAATACGGATTTCCCTGCTAATGCTACTTCAATCATTATTTTGGATAGCCCTGTGAATGGTGCCGAATATGCCGAGGGTGATTCAATCACGTTGGAGGCTACAGCCTCTGATCTCGATACGGGCATTGATCGGGTCGAGTTTCACGGTGATTCCTTGAGTCTATTGGCTACGGACGAGACACCCGAACGTTACAGCGCATACGCCTACACTTGGGTGGATGCCTTAGCTCAGTTTGCACTTATCGACAACACGGTCTCTTTTTTCGCTCGTGTGTTTGATGATGGAGGCGTTGCCATCTCAGAATTTCCATTGATCGCCGAATATACACAGAATCCTGATGGCACTTTTGACTATGGTTCCTTGGATTTTCATGTCGAAATTCCTGAATCAGGGGCAGTTCTGGATCGCATAGAATTCTACCATAATAAAAACGCTGTCGTAACGCTTATTGCAACGCTCTCTCCTACGGAATCGCTCGTACGCTATTCTTGGACTTGGTCTGAGTTTTCGTTGGGAAATCTCGGAGACACGTATCTTCTTTCGGCTGTGTCCTTGGATGATCTAAATAATGTCGTCGACAGTCCGGAGTTAATCACTCAAAACTCTATCGATGCAGACGGGGGTGAAAACCCGAATTCGCTGGATCTTATTGTTGTATTGACTGCTACTGAGGCATCGGCGGTAAGTTCCGTTGAATTTTATCTGCAAAAAACAGAGTTAATCGCATCCGATAGAATTCCGGAGGGGAATCTCTTTTCGTGGACATGGCGTGACGTTGATCTATCTGGGGCGGGAGGTGCCATATATAGCATTACAGCAACCGTAATTGATACCTATGGTCATGAGGTTACGTCGACTCCTGCAAGTATCACTATTAAGGGCGATAGCGACCATGACGGCATCCCGGATGAATGGGAACAAGGCATCATTGATGCAGGTATCACTGATCAAGATGGTGACGGCGATGTCGATTTCAATGACGTGCTTGCGTCAGCAGATTTCGACGGCGATGGTGCAAGCAACTATCATGAGTATATTGAGGGGACGAGTGCTACCAATGATAGCGATTTCCCTCCTGAAAACACAGCTTCTGTTATATCGCTTACTGCACCAGATTATGGCGATGCTCAGATTGAAGGGGAGTCACTACTGATCTCTGCAACGGCAACGGATGTTGATACCGCGATTATCCAAGTGGCGTTTTACATCAATGGTGTGCAAATAGCTGTTGATAGCGATACTTCTGATGATGGATTCTCGGTCGTTTGGCCGAAGCCTTCCGTTCTAGGCGGAGCAGATACGATATACAGCATCACAGCTAAAGTGACTGATGTTTTTCAGAATGTTGTGGTATCCAGTCCTGTTGAATATACGGTCTGGGCTGATACAGATAAAGATTCGCTGGCAGATTCATGGGAGCAAGCGATTATTGATGCAGGTCTTGCCGATCAGGACGGTGACACCGATGTCGATATCTATGATGTGCTGCCGACTGGTGACTATGACAATGATCAGGCAAATAATTATTTAGAATTTCTAGATGGCACAAATCCGGTAGTGGCCGATGATCCGGTTACTAATCAACTTTCTGAGATTTCATGGGCTGAGCCTGCCGACGAGACGACTTTATGGCAAGGAGAAGCACTCGAACTTGTCACCATCACGACTGATGTTGACACAGAGATTGAGCGCGTTGATTTCTACTACCAAGGTGTTGGAAGTTTAGTTTTTATCGGTTCCAGTTCCCTGAATGTAGGAAACGATCGCTATCAATTGACTTGGTTTGAATTACCGGCCGAAACAAATGGATTGAACGCGTATTCTCTTACTGCAACTGTTTTTGATGTTTACGGTCACGAGGTGACATCGCCAGCCCTCGCAATTAACGTCCGCAGCGATGTGGACGGTGATCGTATGCAGGATGACTGGGAGCAGACCATTATTGATGCAGGATTGGTCACTGACGAAGACGGAGATTTGGATGTGGACATTTATGATGTGCTACCTGCTTCTGACTCAGATGGCGATGGTGCTTCGAATTATTTTGAATATGTAAGTGGTACCAGTGCCAGTGATCCAGGTGATTCACCTGTGAACACGCCTTCTCAAATCTCTATGCTGACTCCTGTAGGGGGGGCTACATACTGGGAAGGTGACGTTGTGGCTATCAGTGCCAGTGCGACTGACCTTGATACCGAAATTAGCCATGTTGTGTTCTTTGTCGATGGTAGTGAGGTCGGGACGGATTTCAGCGCCTCTGCAGATATTTTCGAGATCGAGTGGGCTGATACTGCCGTGAACGTTGAAACTGAATCAGTGACACATAGTCTTTCAGCCACTGTTACTGATGTTTATGGCAATATTGTGGCGTCAAGTTCTGTCACGGTGACAATCCTTGAAGACGCCGATGGTGATCACATGCAAGATGGTTGGGAGCGCACTTATTTCGGAGGCAATCTGAATCAGGAACCCGATGGCGACTATGATGGTGACGGTGCATTGAATCGCTTAGAGTATGACTCGGGCACCAATCCGAATGACAGTGAGGACTTTCCCAGCGACGCAAGTGCGATTATAAGCTTGTCGGCTCCGACGGATGGAGCGACTGCTTGGGAGGGAGAGGCATTGGCACTTGAGGCAGTTGCGACCGATACCGATACGGAGATAGTCCGTGTCGAATTTTATGAGGGAGGCAATTTGCTGGGAAGTGATACGGTCGCTTCCGCGAACGATTCTTACAGTTATATCTGGTCTAATCTTCCTGCGCAGTCTCCGTCGCTCACTTCTTATAGTATAACGGCGAAAGTCGTTGATAGTTACGGTCGCGTCGTTTCTTCGGCCGCCATTACAGTCTATGTTCAGGGCGATTCCGATCTGGATGGATTGCCCGACGATTGGGAACAAAGCATCATTGATGCGGGTTTGACAGACCAGGATGGAGATTTGGACGTTGATGTTTTTGACGTTCTGCCAAGCGCTGATTTTGACTCGGATAATGTCACCAACTTGGAGGAATATCTACTCGGCTTTGACCCGGTCGATTCTGATTCCGAGGACAATGACGGCTCAGATGACGATAATGATGATGGTGTCACTGATGACTTGGAAGATCGTGACGGGGATTCCATGCCAGACGTATGGGAATTGCGTTACGAGAAATGGGTCAATTTTGAGCAGTCAGATGGTGGTGAAGATCCAGACGGTGACGGTATCATTAATAGCCTGGAATACCAATATGGCTTACATCCAGGAGTATTTAATGAAAATGCGGTCGATCTGGACAACGACGGGCTGTTGGATTCATGGGAACAGCAAATCATCGCTGCGGGGCTGACTGATCAGGACGGAGATTGTGATGTGGACTTAGATGATGTCCTTGGTAGTGATGATTTCGACAATGACGGTATACTGAATGAAGATGAATACCAAAATGGCACCGATCCCACTGACCCGACAAATGGTACTACGGATGACCCAGATGGAGACGGACTCGGCTCCGAATTTGAGCGTCTTCAGAGAACAAATCCCCTTAAACGCGACAACCCAATCGTGAATCTAAAATTAATTCTTCCAGCAAATGAGTAACATTTTCCACATCTGGATTACTGTCCGTAAGTTTATTGATATGACTCGCTTCCCAGTTTCCCTTTTATCCTTTCTAATTGGACTCTTTTTATCGGCGTTGTCTGTTCAGGGGCAAACGATTGAGTCGGTTATGCGCGCGCTTCAGGAGCGCCATATTGCCGTGGAACAACGCGAGTATGCCGAACGTAAGGCGAGCTACTACAATGCCTATGATGACGAGTTCTCATCCAATTATGAAGCCTATGAAGTTGAGCCAATAGAATGGGTTTCGGGAGTCTTCGCCTACCCGCAAGATGGCGCGTTGGATAGCCTCAGTTTGGATGATTGGCTGGAGCAGATGGACGAGTTGCGAGACGAGTATAATGGGCTTAGACGTGAATATGTATTTCCGGCAAATTCGACAGAATCGTCAAGTGATGATCTCGCTCGCGTGGATCGTCGTGCGTCGATCCTTCGTCAGATTGAGCCCATTGACGAAGAGAATTTTACTTCTCTGATTGCAGAGATGGGATCCGGGCTCAATCAGATGAAGTATTTGATTTGGCCATCAATGCTTCAATACGCGAGTCGTGACAACCAGCGGTACGAAGATAAGCCCAATCCTATCGATATAAGTGTCTCTGCATTCGACGGTGACAGCGACTGGTCTGCTGGTTGGGATTGGTATTACTGGGGATATGGTTACTCCGGTGGGTGGTATTATTGGGACTACTATTATGGTCAGGGGGAATTCGACATTCTGGACTCCTATTATTTTTCTAATAGTCATTATTCTAGAAGGAGTGCTACGAATTACTACTACCACAAATACGATAAATTCTCTACTAGTGGTAGTTCATTGGTAAAGGAAGATGCGGAAGTGCCTCATCGCGTAACTCTAGATTTATATGCTAGTAATGTGGGTTTTTTATTCTTCACCGGAAGTGAACTTGGAGGAGAGCAATCGGTAGATGGTCGGTTTAGTTTACTTGGAAGGCAGTGGCCCACTGCTGGACCAGTCAGCGATATCGTTACACTCGAATCGGGTGCGTGGCCCAACGGTTATGAAGAATTTAAGGGCTACAAGAAAATAACAGAATTTTCGTCGGGTAGTGAAAAGGTTGAGTATAACGTGCTGCGAGATTTTTCGAATGATCCTTCTCAGAGCAGTTTTGCCACAGGGGGAAGCCGTGGCTCTATACGTGGCAAGTGGGAGAAAACATCTGAGGGAACTAGTCGTGCATTCTATACTGAAAGAGAAGATCGAGAATATCCACTTAGTGATATTCGTCACCGATATATGTATCACGAAGCTGACACTTCCGAGAATTGGACTTTTTTCCTAAAAGGGTACTCTCCATCGTTCACTGAGTGGGACATTTCATATATACAACCAGGCAACGACTCTGAGACTTACAAATACCACTACGGTAAAACGGAGATTTCTCGTTCGCGGTATGATGAAGGACCTTTTCCTGACTCGAGCCTCTATGATGACGAGAATGAGTTCTCCAGAGAGGCGAAATACTACTTGCCCAACACCTATCACCAGACCTCTGGGATCCTGCTGTTTGAGCCGAACTTCGAGCACGCTATCGACTTTAAGGAAGCAGTCTTTTCGAGCACTCCATCGGAATCTCTTGGAGAACCGATGGCGGATCTGCGGCGGCAAATCGCTTACATCGATATCGGCCGCGGTGTCGATGGTGTCGGGCAGGGCTTTATAGGTTTTGGCCCCGCTACAAATAAGAGTCGTCACTTTGACGGATTGGGGCAAGTGATCGACTTGGCCCTGATGACCGAGTTAGGTGATTTCGAGGTCTATTACGAGTCCAATGTAGATGAGTTTCCTGGCTCACTGGACTCCGCAATGGACGATGAGTATGTATTCGCTCGTCAGTCAATCACGAATGGATCTGTAGATTGGAGTGAGAACATTTCATTGTATGGCTGGGACTGGGGCTGGGATTATGGGTATGGAGTCGGAGCATTGTTTTACCCGAAGATGGAGTGGTATTTGCATCCTCGGATCAAGCAGGTCGTCGGTAAGGATGTAGTGGTTAATGTGATCCCGTCCGGCTCAGGTTCGGGCATCAGTGAAACGTCGTATCGACTCGAATTCTTCCGTGCATCCCAAAAAGGTGGTTTTTCAGGGGGACAATATGCCGTATCAGGAGCCCCTTTCAATATTATCGAGGTAGTCGATGAAGGGCCGTCGGCATCTTCTCCCAAGTTCACTCTTAGCGGAAATAGCAAAAAGATTACTGTTGAATATGATGCGGTTGATGAGAACGGCTACTGGGACTACTATGACGAAGAAGGAGACCAGAATAACGGGAGGAGATATTATTGGTTTAGTCTGGAAAAGCAGGAGGAGTATACCCAATACAACTTTAAGAAGTTCACAAAAATCATTACTGAAAACGTTTCCGGTCCCTCTGTTGAAGTTGAGGAAAGTTATGACGAAGACAGTTTGACCTACTCAAGAAAGGTCGATGGCGATGTCGTTTCCGAATTAGTTTACCCTAGCGAGAATAATTTTTATCAGACGCGGACCAGCCCACTGGAGCCTTTGTTCAGTTCTTCAATGGATGTAAACCCCAGCGAAGGCGGTGGCCGCACTGTTGAGTATACGAGTTCTTTGAGCCCCTTCTCGTATGTTTCGTCGACGACTGGCCCACATGCATTTTCTCAAACATTTGACGATTATGGTCGAGTCACTGAGCACAGTACTCAAATGCAGGGTGCGGACTACCAAACAACTGTCACAACGGATGGTAATGTTGTCGAAACCGTGGTCACCCGAGATGGCGCGACGGTTGAGAAATCCTGGGTCGTCTATGAGCAGGGCATGCGGAAGGTCACCGAAGCAATAGCGACTTCTACATCCGCATCGTCTTACTCTGACTCGAGTAATTTGACGACTGTCACGACCTTCTACGGGGGGAGCGAGGGCGATTTGCCATGGGCGGTGAAGTCAATTGAGTATTCGGATGGGCGGACTTCGAATTTTAGTTACCAATACAATAGTGGCCAAGGTGAGTTAACAACGACCGTCACGACCGGACCTGTTGAGGAGACGACTGTGGTGAACGGGCAGGGCTATCTGGTTTCTGCGACGACGGAAGAAGATGGTGTTACGGTAGCGAGTGCTACCGCTAATACACATGATGCTTGGGGGCGGCCAACCAAGATAACCTATCTGGACGGAACTTCTGAAGAGTTTACTTATTACGATGATGCCCGAGGCTTGTTGAGTGCCGCGACTGACCGTAATGGAATCGAGTCGACTTATACTTACGATATACTAGGTCGCCTGCGTTCCGTGGATAGCGATGTCGATGTCGATTACAAGTATGAGGGGTTCACCACAACTGCCAGCTATACTGGAGGCTACACCATAAGCAGTACTACGAACGCCTTCGGTGAACTTCAGGCGGCGTACAATAGTTTCGAGCCTAGCACCCGAACTGCCGTCAATGGATTCACCTATACGACTACGAATCAGCAAACTAGGGGCACGACTGTCGAGCAGCGTTACCCTGATGGGACTGTTTCGGCGATTTCTGGCACGAGTGTGGAGCCGACGACAATCGAATACGGGGTAACCGGCTCCCCAGTATCCGCTCACAGCGGCAATCTGACTTTTGTAAAACGCAGTATCGATGCCTCCGGTGGGAATATCTATGAGACTACTTACTACGATGCAGCTGGTCGCACCGCTGTCGTCGAAGGGCCTTCTGCCTCTGGTTCCGGTGTTGCCCGCACTGTTTATCATTATAATAATAAAGGGCAACTCGAGAAGGTTGTCGATCCAGACGACTACGAAACCGAGTTCGGATACAATTCTAATACCGGACGCCGTGAAACGATCACCCGAGGTGGGCAAACCAGTACCTCCGTTGTGAGCTTCGGTGGTGGAAACCAAACGGTTACGACTTCGATTGACGGACAAGAGATACGAAAAGTAGTTACCGATCTTTCCGATTACAGTAGTACGATTACGCCTTGGGGAAATTCCGCGCTTAACACATCCGTCACGCCGAATATTGGTAGTCGCGAGATCACTATCAACGGGCCAGGCGGTTCAATCGTTCAGAGCTTCTCGAACGACTGGGCACTTACTGGAACACTTACAAAGGATTTGGGAGGCACCACGATTGCAAGTGGCACAATGGTTCGTGACGATTATGATCGCCTGGAAAGTCTAAGCGGTAGTGCCGGTGGCGCATCGCTTGCCGCTGAATTTTCTCCAGATGGTCGATTCACCAGCGCGACTGAGAACGGGCATACTACAAATTTTAACTACACGAATAACTTTAAGACCCTGACTGCTGGCACTCAAGCAGGTGATGTTGTCATTAACACCAACCTGAAAGGTGAGCTTACCGGGCTCTCGAGGCCGGGTGTTCCAAGCCTTAACCTGAATACGGATGTTAATAATGGAGGGGTTACCTTCGAAATCGAAACGTCCGCGAACGGTGCTAAGACTACTGTTGAAGCGAATGAAGCTGGGGTTTCTGAGGGCAAAGATTTTGCATCCGGGGCCGGAGTGTCCTTCCGATCCAGTCGAGCCGGACGTCCAGATTATTTTCGTAATGGCCGTGGTATCAACGCTGATTATGGATACGACAACTCAGGCTTTCTCGATTCGATCAGCTACTCGGATGGCACTCCGGATGTTAACTTTGGTCGGAATGACTTGGGTCTTGTGGATAGTATTAGTGATGCCTCAGGCTCGTTGAGCCTGACCTACAATAAGACCAGCCTCGATCAGGAGATCTGGAATTCGGGCGAGTTGGGCGGATTCACTGTAGATCGATCCTATGATGGACGTGATCGTATGGATGGCTTGGTGGTCAAGCGCGGTGCCGAGGTCATTTACAGTGTCGATTATGGGTATGACGGAAACAATCCCGAGTTGGATACCATCAGCTTTGATAACAATGTAATCGACTACGAATTGGTGCAGAGTTCCAAGCTTCTGGACACCGCAACATTCAGCTCAGGAGGAGTCACACAATTAACGGTCGATCGTGACTGGGATTCGCACAACCGTCTTGATAAACTGACCAGTTCTACCGGTGCACTCGCAACATTTATTTCAGACCCAGTCTTTGGTTCAGACGGGCGCATTGAGCGGATTAATTCGGAGGGTGGAGATTACTGGGAAGTCGATTATCAAGGCGATGGACAACTGGATACCGCAGTCTTCAAGTCCAACGCGAGCGGGCTGGCGCGTGGTGGCTATGATTTTGATTATACTTTTTCCTCGATGGGGCATCGAACCAGCCTGGTTCTCAACAGCAGCTCGGCGCAGACCTTCGGAAATTCCCCGAATATTTTAAACCAGATCTCCAGCCGCACGATTCCGGGAGCTGTCGAGGTGGTTGGCCGTGCCGACTCAAGTGCTGTAATTAAAGTATTCAGCACTAATGCGCTGAATCCGATAGCCTTTGCCGGAAGCTGGCAAGCTTCGACGGCTGTCGGCGGCTATACCGGATCTAACTACCTTACAGATGGTAATTCAGGCAAAGGAAAGAAGTGGGTCGACTATAAAGTGACGCTTGCACCTGGCACATACCGCTTGGATATGCGTTGGCCGGAAGATTCGACCCATGCCTCCAGTGTCCCGGTTATTGTAACGCAGGGCGAAAATCGTAGCTTGCATACGATCAATCAGAAGATCAATGGTGGCATTTGGAACGCACTTCAGAATATTTCTGTCGTCCGAACAACCGATATTCGGTTACGCATAGGAACCATAGATACCGATGGGCTCGTTGTCGCGGATGCCATCCGATACGTTTACACGGGCTCAGGTTCAAGTATCCCCACACAAACGCTCGATTCGGATGTCGCTGTAGCTTATGATGTGGCTACAGCATCAGTCATCGATGGATATTTCCATACTGTGCTCAGTGTTGATAACGGCACGGCTCCTCTAGCTCTGGATATCCTCGTCGAAGGCACCGTCGACCCCACCGATCCTACGCTGCCCGACGCAGTGTCGGAAGAATGGTCGCGAGCCTACGTGCCACCCGCTAGCGTGAGTATGTCCTATAATGCCGACGGCATGTGGGATGGCGATTGGCGCTGGTCGGCAGAATGGGATGGCCCGGGTAATCTTACCGTGCTCAACACGAACCAATCGGCAATCGATGTCGGATTGCCGGATCTTCGCCTAGAATTCGATTACGACGCAGAAGGCCGCCGTTTCAAGAAAACCGTCTATCGTGATGGACTCCGGGACTACACGCGCTACTTCCTATACGATGGCTGGAATCTAATCGCCGAACTAGACGGCAACCGAAATCTGCTCAAATCCTTCGTATGGGGGCCTGATATCTCTGGGGGCAGAGGTGCGGGCGGTATTGGCGGTCTTGTCGGTATCATCGACCATATCTCTGGTAAGACGTTCTACCCGACCTTCAACTATCGTGGTGATGTGACGGCTCTAATCGACGCAGCCGATGGATCGACCGCCGCCACCTATAATTACGGGCCTTTTGGTGAGACCATTGGGGAAAACGGTTTAGCAGCCGACAGTAACCCCTTCCGCTTCAGTACAAAGTATACGGATGAAGAAACAGGACTAATTTATTTCGGCTATCGGTATTTGAATCCAGAAACCGGAAGCTGGCTTTCACGTGAGCCTCTAGGAGAGGGAGCCTCACCTAATTTGTATACCTACGCAAATAATGATCCGGTTAACAATATAGACGTACTCGGGTTGTATACCGTAGAGGGAATGATTAGTGAGTTTGGAGCACTTTACGGTGACAATCCTGATGCCATGCTTGCTTTGATTTTGGTTATGTCTCGGTACGAAGTAGTTCAGGGTGAGCAATTGGTCAGTGATTGGAGTGTGAACCACACAAAGGGTCAGATTGCGATTAACGCGACAAACTTTACACCATGGACTGGACGAAGCAACCGGAATGCCGCCAAGCAGATGTACCAAGTTTTGGCAGATGAGTTCTATGAAGTGAGTAATCTACCGGAAACATTAGGAGGTGCATTTAGAAGGCGTGGGGGAGGGACTCTTCAGATGGCTGGAGGAGCGGTTTCTGTTGTTGGCGGAGGTGTTTTAATCGCTACTCCTGAACCGACCATGCTAACGAAAATTGGTGGTTATGGTGCAATAGTCGTTGGTGGAAATGAATTCATAGACGGAGGGACTCGTGCCTTCGGAGGTCGGGGGGCAAGTTTTAACGTTTTGGATATGACAGCTCGTTCATATGGGAACTGGGTGGCAGGAGATGTTGGAGCAGAGCAAGCCAGCTTCTATATGGGTATTTCCAGATTTGCATTCGGCTCTGTTGGAGGATTAGGGGGGACGAAATTGGGACGCATGCCTATGCGACAAATCCCCGCAGCAGCCAGAGCACAATTGGATATCATGGCCATAAAAGTTCAGGCCCTGACTCGCGGCCAAAGTTTTTATGATGACTTAGCTTCTTTGGCTACAAAAAATCCGGGCAGTAATAAAGTGGTTCTTGGAAGATCTTCTGAAGGTGGAGTGATGTACCGGAAGGTAGCAAGCCATTTTCAAGCTACATCATTTAAAATTGATAATTGGTCGCAATTAAGCCAAGCCTTGACTGGAAAACAAATATGGAATATCAATAGAGCGTTTCTCAGGAAGCAAATATCTTTAGGGAAAGAGATAATTATATCACATGATCCATTCAATCCTTCTGGATTTTATTTTACCCAAGAGATTTCCTACCTGAAAAATTTAGGGTATTCATTTGAGAAGTCTGGGTGGGTCTGGCGAGCCGTGAAAAAATGAATAATAAACCTACAGAGGGCGATTTCGAAAAAGCGGAAGCGCTCGACGCCGCAAGATGGAAAGATATTGAAAAGATTGAAAAGCTGTGTCGTAAAAATTTCAGAAAACTTTGCGCGTATCATGATTTATTCGTATTCCCTTCAAATGATTTATATGTGGATCTCATTATATTTTTTAAAACTGATGTAGATGTTGAAAACTTCAAAAAAAAATCCTTAGAAGGTTTTAGAGCTGAAGTTTCTAATATTATTAGAGAGTATGGTCGGCTAGTGCAGAAAATCCATATTGATTCAGATGAGAGCGTTCAAAAAAAATATGGAGGAGACTATTTTTTGAGGTTAAGGTGATAGTGGTGATAAGGTGAGCTTTATAGTCAGTATGAAAGAGCTAAAGAGCGTCAGTCCTATTTTTCAGAAGTTTACGAGGGGCAAGCACGAGCAATTGAGCAAGCACTGATACTTCGCAATCCTCAGTACGTTAATGAAATTAATTCGATTAGTAATAAGAGGACGTGGTATAAAGAGGCTGTTAAATGGGGAGAAGACTGGCTCAACGCAAGTGGGTATTAAATTATGGAAACAGAAATGCTAAAATTAAAGGCTACTAGGAAAATACCTAAAGCTGGGTATATATTTGTGTTTCAGTTGAGATCGGAAGGTTTGTTTCGATTTGGTTGTATCGTTAACGCCGACGCGGTAATTGGAGGATTTGAAAAAATGTTTCTTATTTATATATTTAGTGAGACTTCATCGTCTAAAGCTGATGTTCCTGTTTTGAAAGGTGGGAGTCTTATGTTGCCCCCTATTGGGACTAATCGTCAGTGCTGGCTTTCAGGTTTTTTTGAAACTATAACTAATGTAGAGTTGCAGGATCTCAACGTTTTGAGACAGCACCACTTTGTTGATTTTACTGGCAGATTTTATGATGAGAAAGGACGTGAGGTAGCTAAGCCAATTGAGCCTGTTGGTGAATGGGGTGTTAGTAGTCTTCGAAGTATAGATAATCTAATTTGTAAGAAATTAGGGATCAAACCTCCTGTGGATATACCTGATAAATATAAAAAGGCGTTAGATGCAGGGAAGGCTAAAAAAATAACGAAAACGGTTAGTTTTAAGGTTTTTCAAGATTATTGCATGATATCAGAAATTCCAGGAGTTATTGCTAACCCAAATCTCATGTTTCTTTATGTTGAAGCTGAGAATGATCGTGAGTTTGAGCAGGCCTTCGATCGATTCGGAAGATCAGATTTTGGTAAGGAGCCTGAATCTGGAGGAATAATGGATGAGGAAACGAGAATCATCATTCCGAATGGGAAACGATTTTACGGAGTATCCTATGCTGGTGATCTTGACGGATGGTTAAGTAATCTCAGAGGGTATTGTCAAAAGTATGATCGCCTGAGGGGGAAGATTAACCAAGATACATTTGTCTTATGCACGGATGAGAGACTGCAACTTGATGCGTGTGAAGTCGTAGTGAACTACAAGAAGAATTACCAAAAACGGAGATAAAAACTAAAAATACAAATATATTACTTAATGAAAAAGAAATTCTTTATAATTCCCGCATGTTTTACATTGGCCTTTCTTTGCGCCGAAGCCCGCGTTCAAAACGATTCGTGGTCAACCTTTGAAGAAGGTTCATGGGTTGTCATGAAAGAGTCCGACATCAGAGGTTCGGATCAAAAGACACATCGTGTGAAGACGGTAAAATCCGGACTCATCGGACGTGGCACGGAATTGTTGCGGTTCACCGAAGAAGCTGGTGGATTTGATACGGAGCCACGTAGATCGACAACAATCCCTGGAGCATCTATTGAGCGTCTTCCCGGAAGCAGATTGGACGCTGAAGAGCAAGACACTCTAAGCATCAATGGGAGCGAGTATAACTGCATTTTGGAGACCTATGTCTTAACACGTCCCGGTTCTTCCGAAGGGGAGACATGGTTTAAACTTTGGAAGAGTGAAGGCGTGGATATTCCATACCGGGAACTTTCGCTACCAGGGCCTGATTTTGCATTAGATCCAGACGTCCTCAGGATCGATTTCTCGATAAAGGGGCCGGGCGGAACTCAGTCGGGTTCGCTAAAAGTCGTTTCATTAGAAGAAACCATAGGCCTCGACGGAGAAGTTCTAACCTGTGTCATGGAAGAAGCGGAAATGACGATGGATCGACGTGGTTCTGAAATGAGCGCAACCTTGCAGCGCTGGCTATCCAGTCAAGTGCCGGGACATACCGCTAAACTTGTCAGCGAGATCAATCAGGACGGGACAATCATCAAGCATGAGGAGATCATCGAAGAGTACGGGGTGACTCCTAAATGAATTGGCACTTATGCCTTCTCGCGCGTTGCAGGATTCTAATTTCGCATTTCTATCCCTGTAGGGATAGCTGCGGTGACGGTAAAACGAAAATAGACTTTCATGTCTGTTCGGGTGTATTCGCCCGGAAGGTTAGCGAAAAATGTAGCTGTCTGAATAACATGGATTTACGACGAAAGTTCTAATTTCGCATTTCTATCTCGTGGTCGGTCAACTTTAGCATCTATATGACTTGCCAACGACTTACGGATTTAAGAAAAAAGCGCCTTGAAGACGCAATTGACCATGTTTTTAGCCGCGATGGCGGGTTGGATGAACCGCAAACAGCATGATGTTATCATGTATCTGCATGCGGAGAACGAGATACTCAAAGAACAGCTCGAATCTAAAGGCGTGAAGTTGAAACTGAGCAATACTCAAAGACGCAGATTGGCGAAGAAGGGCAAAAAGCTCGGACGAAAGGGGCTGATGCAATACGCGAGTATTGTGACGCCGGATACGATTCTTCACTGGCACCGCAAACTGGTCGCGCTCAAATACACGGCCAAGCGTAAGATCAACACTGAGCGCCAGGAAGAGATGTCCATCATCAAAGAACTCTGCGTGAAGTTTGCCGAAGAAAACCCAAGCTGGGGCTATGAGCGCATCCAAGGTGCCCTGGCGAATCTGGGTTATACGATTTCCGAAAGCACTGTTGGCAATATTCTCAGGGCTGCCGGTGTGGAACCTTCACCGGAGCGGATGAAGAAGAGCAATTGGAAGCAATTCGTCCGCTCTC
>PBYS01000053.1 GCA_002729725.1 Puniceicoccaceae bacterium | reverse complement strand
ATCTTGCCGCGTGCGTATCAGAAGGAGCTCTCGATTGCTGCGGTGAAGGCTGAGATTCCAAAACGTTCGAACTCACATGTGCTGCGGCATAGCTACGCCACGCATTTGTTGGAGAGCGGGACAAATATTAGGACGCTGCAGGACTTTCTCGGGCACGCTTGTGTCGAGACAACGATGATCTATCTGCATGTGATGGAGGATCAAAAGGATCTAACGCTGAGTCCCTTGGATGCTTTGTAAGGGGACGGGGAGGTTTTCTCTTTTTTTGACTCTGCGGACGAAATTGTTTTATAGCTTTTTTAGGGAGGGTCTAGCACAACACAAGACGAGGCGGAGCTCGTCCCTCCCAATCTAATCGATTTTATGAAGATCAAGCTTTTGTCGATTTGGTCTTGGAGGGCGGCGTCTGTTATGCTGACGTGGCCGCTTAAAAGCGGGACTCCGAGTGTGCTGGAGGGGGGGGCTTGCTGTTGGGCCCCGGTTCGGAGAACCGAGGATACGGGTGTGTTAGCTTTTGATTTGTTTGGTGAGCGCTTCTGCGAGTTGTTCGAGCCTTTTTTCAGAGACTTTTTGTGCGGTGCCGAGTTCCTGGGCGTAGATTGAAACTCGGAATTCTTCTAGTAATATGCGATAGGGCTTGAGCAGCTGCGATTTGGCTTTGGGGGCGAGGTTTTCGAGTGCTTTGAGTTTGGCTTCGAAGGGGGCAATGCGTTGGGATTTTTCAATGTCGCGCTGAATGCTTTCTTTGGCGCGTTGGGCACGACGCATCATGGCTTTGAGGTAGCGAGCGATGTGTGCTAGCTGATCGAAATCGTAGTGGTCGAGTAGGTCGTTGGGGGCGATTTGTTCTAAGTGGGCGCGCATGCCGGGGTAGATGATGGCTTGGCTGGTCTTTTTTTGTTCTAAGAGTAGGGTGACGGCTTCGCGGGCTTCGAGAACGCAGCGGAGGCGATCGACAAACTGCATTATGAGGCCTTTGGAGGCGCTTTGGGCGTGTTGCAGGGTTTTTTGAAACTTGGCTTGGCGTAGGGGGAGGCAGTTTTCTGTCTGAAACAAATGACGCCGCAAGTGGGCCCATGCGGGGTCTTTGATGTGCTCGTAGCCGCCAAGATGTATGAGTAAGATACCGAGCTTTTTGAGTTCTTTGAGGTCGCGGCGCAGCCATGCGATCTCGCGGCCCATGCTTTGCTCGGCGAGTGCGGGCCAGGCTGCTTCTGTGTATTGTTGGGCCTGGTCGCGGTCTGGGCAGAGTCTTAGGTGTATTTGTTGCCCTTGACTGAGGAGTGCGGGATAGGCTTTGAGTGGGAGCCCGGACTCGCCGCTGAGGTCGATGCACTCGGGAAGGTCTCCGAAGTTCCATTTGCTTAAATTCTCGCGTTCGTATTGTGCGGCGGCGTTTTGCCAGGCGGGTATGGCATCGAGTCCATTGCCAGCAGCGGTTTGTTGGCTCTTGGATTGAAGCTGTTTGCGCAGGGTGTCGAGGTCGCGGCTTTGGGCCAGGGCATCGCCCTTGGTATTTTCAACTTGAATACGTGGTTTGAGGTGTGGGGGCAGCTGTGCTTTGTGCCATTGGTCTTTATAGGTTTCGATGCCGTAGCCGCTGCGCAGGAGCTCGCTGAGTTGTTCGGTGAGTGGGCGCTCGCTGGGCTTGAGCTTCGATTTGAGCTCGCTGGCGCGTTCTTTGAGTGGGTGTAGGCGGATACGAATTTGTTTGGGCAGGGCACGCAGTAAGCATTCGATCTTTTCTTCGAGGTGACCAGGCACGGCCCAGTCGAGGGTGCCTTGTTGGATGGCATCGACTTGTGCGAGTGGTATGCGGAGTGTGACACCGTCTTCTTCGTTGCCCGGCTCGTTGCGATAGTGGAGGGGGATTTCGCTGCCGCCGAGCTGGAGTGCGCGCGGAAAGTCTTCGGTGGCGATGCCGCTGTCGTCGGGAGGTAGTAGGTCGTCTTCGTTGGCTTTAAGAAAGTCCATCGAGCCGCCGTGGTGTTTTTTGGCGTAGCTGCGCAATTCGGCGAAGGAGCCGATCCCTTCGAGTTGGCGGCGATAAAAGGCGAATAGATTGTCCTCGACCCAGAAGGCCGAGCCAGCGCGGCGGCGGGCGAGTTCGGACTCGGCGGCTTGCTGGACTTGGGCGTTGTGCTCAAAAAATTTGGGGCGCTCCTTCATGCCGCCTTCTATGAGGCCGTTGCGGATAAAGATGTCGGTCGCTTCGTCGGGGGCGATGCGGCTGTAGCTGACCTGACTGCGTTTAATTTCCAGGCCGAAAAGTATGCGGCGTTCTTTACACAGCACGGCGGCAGCTTTGCTGCTCCAGAAAGGCTCGGAGTGCCGGATGGAGAGTAGGTCGCCGGCGAGTTGTTCGATCCACTCGACTTCGATCTTGGCTGCGGTGCGGGCAAAGAGGCGACTGGTCTCCATCCATTCGCCGCAGACGATCCATTCGGGTGCCTTGGTTTTTATGGGCTTTGGTTTGGTCTTTTTGGCGTAGGCGGCTTTGCGTTGTTTTTTGGCGGTTTCGTGGTCGAAGAGTGCGGAGCCGGGAAAGAGTAGCGCCTTGCGATTGCGGGGGCCGCGGTAGTTGTGGGCTTCTTCTTTGTGGGCGATGTTACTGAGCAGACCCGTTAGAATCGAGCGGTGAATGGCTGCATAACTCTGTTCCGTTGCAGACTGCGGCGTGCTGCGTGGGGCGTGGGGCGTCTTTGTATTGGATTTGGGCCGATCGGACTTGCTGCCGCGGCGCTCTTTCAGGATTCGCTCCAGTTGGTGGTGGATGTCGCGCCACTCTCGCATGCGCTGGTAGGCGAGGAAGTGACTTTTACAGAATTTACGAAGTTTGTTTTGCGATAGGCTGTCTAACTTTTCGTGGTAGCTGTTCCAAATGTTGAGCAGGGTGAGGAAGTCGGACTCGGGGTGGGTGAATTGTTTGTGCATTTCGTCCGCTTCTTTGGCCAGCTCGGCGGGGCGCTCGCGGGGGTCTTGTATCGAAAGGCCGGAGGCGATGACGAGCACCTCGGGCAGCGCATGCTCGCGCTGGGCTTGCAGTAGCATGCGTGCGACGGTGGGGTCGACGGGTAGCTGTGCGAGCCGGCGGCCGAGCTTGGTCAGGCGGTAGGCGTCGGGCTCGGAGCTGCGCTCGTCTGCTTGGACGGCACCGAGTTCGGCCAATAGGCGGTAGCCGCCGACGATGGCATTTTCGGCGGGGGGATCGATGAAGGGAAAGCTGCGAATGTCGCCCAAGCGGAAGGCCATCATGCGCAGAATGACCGATGCCAGGTTGGCGCGATGAATCTCAGGGGTGGTGTAGCGGGGGCGTGCTAGAAAGTCTTGTTCGTCGTAGAGACGGTAGCAGATGCCGTTACTGACACGGCCGCAGCGGCCTTGGCGTTGGTTGGCGCTGGACTGTGCGATCGGTTCGATGGGTAGCCGTTGGGTGCGTGAGTGTGGGCTGTAGCGGCTGACGCGTGCGAGCCCGGTATCGACGACATAGCGGATGCCAGGCACGGTGAGCGAAGTTTCGGCGATGTTGGTGGAGAGTATAATGCGGCGGCGGCCGCCGGGGTGGAAGATGCGTTGTTGGTCGGCGTTGGCGAGGCGCCCGAAGAGTGGCAGTAAATCGCACTGGCGGGCGGGCGTTTTTTCTAATTCACGGCGGAGCTCATGGATGTCGCGCTCGCCGGGAAGGAAGACCAGAATGTCGCCTTCGCGATTGTGATCGATGATCTCGCAGATGACTTCGCTAGCGGCGTCAATGTAGTCGCCCTCATCGTTGTCGGCGGGGGGGCGGTAAAATGTATCCATCGGATACATACGGCCAGAGACTTCAATAATCGGGGCATTATCAAAGGCCTTGGCAAAACTCGCAGTATCGATGGTGGCCGAGGTGATGATAATTTTTAGGTCTTTGCGACGCTCGCTGAGCTGGCGCAGGCAGCCTAGGATGAAGTCGATATTGAGACTACGCTCGTGCGCTTCATCGATCACAATGGCTTCGTAGGCGCGTAGCATCGGGTCGTCTTGCAGCTCGTTGAGCAGGATGCCATCGGTCATGACCTTGATGACGGTGTGCGCTTGAGTCTGATCGGTGAAACGAATTTTAGCACCGACTTCGTGCCCGTATTGCACGCCTAGTTCCTCGGCGATACGTTGAGCGACTGAGAGTGCGGCGACGCGGCGCGGTTGAGTGCAGCCGAGGAAGCCTTTTTTTCCGAGGCCGCATTCCAGTAGGAATTGGGGGATCTGGGTTGTTTTACCTGATCCCGTTTCGCCGGCGATGACGACGACTTGATTGTCGCGGATGGTGCGCACTATCTCCTCCCGCCGCTGATGGATCGGGAGCTCTTCGGAGTAGCTCGGAACTGGAAGGCTGCGTTCGGTCATAGAGTTCGAGTGCGATTATTGTGCGAACCAGCGTAGCAAGCGTGCGCGGATGGCGGCATCGTCGTGCTCATTGCCGGCTAAATCGAAGTGAGCGGCTTGGCGGATAAAGAGCTCTTTGGGGCCGGCTAGACTGTTATAGACGCAGAATTGGCCTGGGGGCGGTACTGCAGGATCGAAGGTGGCGGCGGCCACGACTACTGGAATCTGGATATATTTAGCGGCGACGGCGGCATCAAAATACTGTAGCACTTCGAGCACTTGGGTGTGGCCCTCATGGTAGTGCTTTTGTACGGATTCCCCACTGCCACAGCAAGGGAGTTGGACGCGTAGGGGGTGATTGCCAAAACTAGGAATGTTGAGATAGGCTTTTTTGAAGCGTGAGTCCCATGGGAGCATGAGTGCTCCGATGCCACCACCGAAACTGCCACCGAGGTAATCGACTTGGTTGGTCGTTTGTGGGTAAAGGCTTTCTAAGACAGAAGCTGCGAGCCAGTAATCCACTACGCTGCCTAGGTGGGAGTAGCTTTCTTTGGCTTCGATGCCTACCATTACGTGGCGATGTCCATCGCCGGGGTAATCAGGGTGCGGAGAGAGTTGGAAGCCGCGAACGCAGGGGTAGATGCATACGGCATGTTTGATGGGTTCGTTGAAGCCGGGGGCGTCGCGACCGCCATAGCCATGTCCGACGACTACGGCGCGCTCAACAGGCTCGGACTTTGGCACGGTGATCCATGCGCCGATGCGGACGCCTTGCCAGGAGTCGTAGTTTACTTGATAAAGATGAAAGTCGGGGTGGGGGCTTTCGATCTGCGACTGCTGGATATTGAGTGGGATCTGCCGCGCTTGTGTATAGGTTTCTTGCCAAAAGTTTTTGAAATCGTCGGGTTCGGCGGGGGCGGGGACTTGCAGCAAATCTTCGAGCGTGTAGCCGTATGTGGGGTCGAAAGGAAAATCGTGTGTTATCATTGGTCTGAAATGATAGGCATGCTTTTTAAGGGAAATCCATCATCAATCATGATAAATTTTGCGGCATTGGCGTGTTGCGAATAGACTTGGGGCTGGATGTGTAGGTATTTTATGCCCCAAAAAAAGCGCAACCCAGAGGGTTGCGCTTAAGTTTTGCGCTTTGTGAATCTCAAAAATGTGATTAACTTGCGACCGCTTGTTTACGTTTGCTCAATTGACGGTAGAAGTTCGCGCCGTGAATCTCACGCATTTTATTGCGGCGATGCTCGACGGCGAGTTTGAAGGCCTTCTTCTCTCCGTATTTTTTGATTGAGAACGAAGTGCATTTTTGCACTCCAGGTTCTGGACGCCAGCTGACGGAGTAGCACTCGTGCTTTGTTCCGTTTGGTCCGATCTTGGTGGTGCGTGAAACGCCTAATTCCCCTGTGGTATTGCGGGAATCAGAGACAACAATGCGGCGTTGACGTGGTTTTTTTGGAATTGCTTCCAGTTCTTCATTCAGCTCATCGCGATAGGCTTTGGCTAGCTTTTGTGCTTTGCCTTTGCCACCGCATTTGCGATCGCTGAATAATTTTGAGTAGGTTTTTCCGTTGCGATAACCGCGAACGAACCAACCGTGAGTCGAACCAGAGTCGATTCGACTTATTCCTTTGTTTGCTTTTGAACGTGCCATGATATGTGTGTGTGTGTGTGTAGGAATGTAACCAATTTGCATCGGAAACACTCCCGAGGTTAAAATTTGGCTACTAAATTAGTAATTACAAACAAAAACACATTTTGCAAATCGCTAACGCTTCTTTTATTAATAGCGGCTCATTCGACAGTTAAATTGTTGTGCTGTGACTTATTTTACTGTTCCAACCACTGAGCGAAAGCTTCGTCGTTATGTAGCTCACAATCACTCTGATACTCGGGGGCAAGCTCAATCAGGTAACTCGTTTCTGAAAAACGTTTGCAGTGGAGTAGCACGCGCGCGGACTGTCCGGGTGCCCGCACAATACGGCCGAGCGCCTGGTGAATGCGACGCATGGCTGGGCGTATGTAAACGTCGCGAAAGGCATCTTCCCGTGAGAAGCTGGCGTGGTTTTCAATACGAGTTTTTTGTATTAAATTGACCTCTGGCAGGGCGGGCCCGACGATCATGATGTGGTCGACGACGCCACCAAGTTGATCGATTCCTTCGGCGAAGCTGCTGCCTAGGATTAGGAACAAAACATCTGATGTTAATAAACATTCTGCGATGAATGAAGACTGTTCTGAAAGGTCGAGCCCGCGTGTTTGGCGTTGCACGCGTAAACTCGGATCGAGTGCTTCGAGGTAGGCTTGGATGTTTTCCGCATATTGATAGGATGCAAAAAATACGGCGATGGGGGTGCCGGGACTGTGATCGCTAAATTGTGCCACTGTGCGCGCAGTGGCTTCGTAATAGCGTTCGCGGCTGCGTAGTCGGGTGTCGATGCGGCAGTCGATGGCGACTTTATAGGCGTCATCGCGCCAAGGTGCCTGTGCTTGAGCGATGGTGACGGATTGCTGAGTGAGGCCGCAGCTTTCGCGAAAATGATCGAAGGGAGCAAGGGTGGCCGACATCATCACAGTGCCTGCGAAGGGCGCTAGGCAGTTGGCGATCCAATCACTGGCGTCGAGGCAGGTGGCGCTTAAGCGTCCGGGCTGTGGAGTCCAGTGGAGAAATTGCTGCGTGGGTGCGGCAAAAGTTTCGGCTAGGCGTGGGATGGACCAGATGAGTTGTAGGGCGAAGGGGGCGGTGGCTTCGTAATCGAAGGCGGCCGATTGGAGTTGATCGGCGAAGTCTTCGCAGAGGTCCTGTCCCATGTAGAGCTGGTTTCCGTTTAGGGGTTGATCGGCGCTGAGGCTGTCGATCCAGCGGCACAGCTCATTCGCGGTGGCGAGCAATCGACGCGGAGCGCCGTGTTGGCGTAACTCTTCGATCGCAAACAGGAGGTCTGCGCTGCAGAGTTCGACACTTAGGCTATCGGCCGTTCGATCGGGTAGGTTGTGCGCTTCGTCTATGATTAATAGGGTGCGTTGCGGGTCGAAGCCGAGCGCATCCATAAACACAGAACGACTGTCGGGGGCGAATACATAGTTACTGTCACCGATCCATATTTCTGCATAGGGCAGGCAGGCTTTGGTGAGGCTGTAGGGGCAGATGCCAGTGTCGGCGCCAATCTCTTTCGCATGTGAGAGTTCGAAGGTGCCGTCTATAAATAGTTCGGATGGCTTGAGTGCGGCCTCTTGCCAATGTTGCCCGATCTCAGCATCGCAAGTTTCATCGCCGCTGCAGCTGTGTCGCTCGCTATCGATTCGGTGTTCGTGGCGATTGCGCATTTGTATGTAGCGCATGTCGTGGCCGATCATTTTTTTGAGCTGGCGGATGGTTTCCAGCTGCCCGGTCGATTTACTGCTGAGGTAGATGCAGCGATCGTAGAGGCCGTCTTGCATGTGTTTGAGTGCATGCTCGAGGATAATGCCTGTTTTACCAAAGCCGGTGGGGGCCTGTGTGAGTACGACTTTGGCCTGCAGGGCGGCTTGATGTAAAGTGTGAAACAGTTCTGCTTGGCCCGGACGCAGGGTTTCAAAGGCGGGGTGAACGGTGCTGTGGCGTAAGCGGTTGAGGCTCGCGTGACGTTCATCGAGGAAGGGCAGTAATTGCTCGATCTGCTGTTCGAAAAGAGCGTGTTCGGGTGCCTGTAAGAGCACGGTTTGCTGGGCGCCGTTCTCGATATTAATAAATAGCACCTCGGCGCTGATCGACTGTTCGCAGTATTCGGGCAGCACTTGCAGCATCGCTCGGTAGATGGCGGCCTGTGCAAAATACTCCGGGTAGTCTGCGATCAATGCTTCGTCGGGGGCCGGCAGAGGGCTGCGGATGGTTTTAACTTCTCTGATGCGCAGGCCTTGAGCGTCGGGCAGCAATTGGTCGATGCGGCCATTGATTTTAAAGAGCCAGTTACGTTCTTGCCAGTTGGCGCTGACGCTCAGTTCGAATTGTGCGTCTGGGTGTGTGGCATGGCTACTGGCTTCAGCGCTTTTGTGCCATTGTTGACCGACGGCGGCTCGCCAGGGGCTATGACCATGGCCACGTGTGCCTGCTTGGTTTCGGAACAGCGCCAATTCGCGTGCGCTCAATTGCACGCTGCGTTGCATCGGGTCGATCTGCATTAATTTTTTACGGTCGGGCGCTGGCGCAAAGTGGGAGAAATGTGCTCTGGCATGAAAAAGGAAACCTCGTTGAGATCCTGATTGATAGTCATTTGTTCCACTTGAATGTATCCGAAGGGAGCGTTTTGTGCCAGTAATTGAATATAAGAAGGAATTAAGATGCCATCGACTGGTTTAAATTGGCTCGCCTGATAGTCCATGGCTTCTGTTACGCCTGCGATTTTTCCCTGGCCGCCCCAGCGGGTGAGGAGTGACTTTTCCTGGTCGAAGTAAAACCAGCTGTGAATATTGGCCTTTCCGTATCCCTTGATCATATATGCGGGGCGTCCAGCGACGAGAGCGGTGCCTTGGTATTTGAACTTGTAGTCGGCTCGTTTGGGCAGGGTAAAGGGCTGAAGTAGCCAGCGTTGATTGGCGAAGTGCTGCGCGTCGACTCCGGTATAGCTATGAGCTGTTTGCTGCTTGGGCTCTAAGACCTGAATCCAAGTTTGCAGGCCATCGTGAACATAGAGGACACGGTGTTTACGCCCCAGGTGGGTCCAACTGTAGGTGAGGCGGCGTTTGCCATCGCTGGTTTCGATTAAGTGAAATTGGCGCTCAAGGGTGGACTCTTTAATGCGACCTTGGGCGACGACATTGAGCAGGGGAGGCTGCGCTTTGAGTGCGCCAGTGACCGTTAAGTAGTTTTTTATGAGTTGCGCGCTGGCGCTGTCGGTTTGCGCGGGGCGTGTGTCGGCACCTGCGGGAGCTTGGGGGTGCCTAGACTCGCTTTGGGCAAATGTGAGTAGAGGAGCCATCATCAGCCAGAAGAGATGGCTGGTGCTTTGGCGTACAATAGGCATTGAGATTTTCATAAAGTGAGGCCCCATACTCACTGGCTTTTTATAAATCACAACTTGTTTTCATCTTTCGAGAGAATCTTGTCACCTGGGGGATTCGGGCCTTTTTGAGACTAAATATACAGACTACTTTGACTGAATGATTCAGTGATGTCACCTGGGTGTCGCTCAGTAGTCGGTGAAATAGCTGGAAAAAAGGGTTGCTTCGCGGAGCGAAGCACCTACTTTCCGCTGCTTTTTCCGAAACCATCAACAAAAGTTTAGTCATGCCCAGAGAGCACATCATCTTAGAATGCACCGAAGCCCGCGCCGAGGGGAAACCTGTATCACGCTACATGTCCACACGCGACAAGAAGCAACAGCCCGATCGCGTTGAGAAGAAGAAGTACAACAAGTTTCTTCGTCGCCACACGCTGCACCGCGAAATCAAGGGGTAATTTCCTACCGTCTTGATTGGCTCAATGAGCGTCAATTTTTCTAAACCCGCCCACGTGGCGGGTTTTTTGTTGGCTGAATAGTATTGTCAACTGCGCTTCGATGCGAAGGCTGGCGGCTTAGTCCGAGTCATGAACAAAACAAATTTCTTTAACAGCCTATTAGCGACGCTGCGTGAGGAAGCGCTCAATGCCGTGAATGCCTCTAGGGATGCAGCGGCATACGCGACGAATGAAGAATCGCGTGCGGAGTCGCAGTGGGATACGCAGGGGTTGGAGGCTTCATACTTAGCAGCTGGGCAGGCTGGACAGGCTCGACAATGGGCGGATGCGATTGAAGAACTGCAGTCCGAGCGCGAAGAGCTGTTGCAGCCAAAGACGCAAGTATCCTTTGGCGCACTCTTTTGTTGTGATTTTGGGGGCTTCGAGGAGCATTTCTTTTTTGCAGGCACCGCAGGGGGGCAAGTTATAAAGATGGAATCGTACGAAGTGACAGTGATTACGGCGCAATCCCCCTTGGCTGGGCGTCTATTAGGCCGTCGTGCAGGGGATTCTTTTGGTTTGCCGAATGGTTCTAGCGGGCAGGTCTTGACGGTTGAGTGATTCTACATCCATCTGTTGGATGGTATGAAGATTTACACTTATAAAAACTGCAGCACTTGTAAAAAGGCGACTCTATGGCTGGATGCGCAGGGCATCTGCTATGAAGAACGCCCCATTCGCGAGACGCCGCCAACAGTCGCGGAGCTGGAGCAAATGCTAGAGTATCAATCTGGTGAGTTGCGCAAGTTATTCAACACGGCTGGCGGTGATTACCGGGAGCTCAATCTGAAAGAGAAGTTGCCTAGTATGTCACAGGCCCAGGCGCTGGAACTGCTGGCGAGCCGAGGCAATTTAGTCAAGCGTCCCTTCGTGCTAGGCGAGGGCTTCGGCTTGGTCGGATTTAAAGAAGCCTTGTGGGCTGAGACCTTGGGCTAGGCGCTAGCAGTTTCGCAGTGATTTACATTTTAAAAGCAAATAATATATATGAGTGCCATTGAAGATTTAATTAAAACTGTAGCTGCCTTGCGCGAGCCGGAGACCGGCTGCCCTTGGGATATTGAGCAGGATCACCAATCCATTGCTGAATGCTTAGTCGACGAGTGCTGTGAGCTCTTGCAGACGATCGACCGTCTCGACATGGACCACATGGAAGAGGAGTTGGGGGATGTTTTACTGCAAGTGGTGATGCATGCGCAGATGGCACAAGAGGCAGGGCACTTCGACTTCGAGAGCGTGTGCCGTGAGGTCAATGAGAAGCTTGTGCGCCGGCACCCACATGTATTTGGACAGGGAGACTTAAGCTCCTCGGAGGCAGTTCTCGTGCAGTGGGATCAGATCAAGGCTACAGAGCGTAAACGAGGTCCCGCGCAGTCGGGCAAATTCAAGGATCTGCCCAATCAACTGCCTGCCTTGATGTATGCGAAGGATGTATATAAGCAGATTCAGAAACAGCAGATGCCCGCAGAAACTGTGATCGATCAAGCGGCGATTGATGCAGCCGCGGACGGTATCGACGAAGCGAGTTTGGGTAAACAACTCTTTGAGATTGCTGCAGCTTGCCGTGCCAAGGGGATCGACCCCGAGTCTGCGCTGCGTCGCTATACCCAGAATGTTGTTGATACACTGGAACAGGTCTGAGCGTTGGGCGTGTGATGGAGTTTATCAGTGCGAGTGGGCAGCGCGTGCCCGTTGAGGTGAGTCGTCGCAAGGGGACGCGACACCTACGCTTGCGACTCGGGCATCAGAATCAAGTGCTGGCCTCAGTGCCTTGGCAGACCAGCGACCGCAATGTAGCTCGTTTTATAGAGAAGCAACGCGAGTGGCTGGATGCGCAACTGGTTAAAGTGCCTCCGGTCGTAACACTCACGGAGTGGCTCGCGCAGCACCCGCGGATGACGGCGAGTGGCGATGTTTTGGAAGTTAGGATCGAGTCTAGCACGCGACGGCGGGCCGATTACTGTTTCGATGCCGGAGGGGCAGTCTTGGTACTGCGCTTGCCCGAGGTGGATGAGGCCTCCTTGCTGCAATTGACGCGCCGCTTTGCGAAAGATGCGCTGCATTGCCGCGTGGCTTATCACGCCAAGCGCCTACAGCTTGAATATGGCGCTATCTCTGTGCGGGACCAATCGAGCCGCTGGGGCTCTTGTTCCAGTCGGCGCGGCCTCTCACTGAATTGGCGTTTAGTCTTAGTCGCACCCGAGCTACAGGATTATGTGCTGCTGCACGAGCTGGCGCACCTGACCGAAATGAATCATGGGCCGCGGTTTTGGGCTTTGCTGGATGCTTATGACCCATTGCGCGTCGCACATGAAGCCGCGCTTGATGCCTGTGGTGCCGGGTTGATGCGAGTGGGGCGTTCTTGAAAAAGTGGAGCATTAGGCTTTTTTATAGATTCTGTCACTTAGCCTTGCACACTAGGGGATAGACTCTACTAATTTCGCAATTGTTTACTTGTTACTAAGCATCAAATCATGAATTCGACTGATCACCAAGGAATGTCATTCAGTGCATTGTTACTCGCGCTGACTACGGGTGTTTTTTCATGCATTGCAATCGCGACTGTTTTGATCGTGCTGGGGGTTACCGATATCGAGGCTTACGTGTTTGCTGGTTTGGGCGGGGTGACTGTCTCGTGCTTTGTATGGATTGAGCGCAGCTTGACTTCTCAGTTAAGAGAAAAAGAGCGCTTGCTCACGCTCGCAAAGGCATCGAGTTTGGAAGCTCAGAATCAACTTTATTCACGGTCCTTGGCATGTTTTGTACGCTTTGATGCGGGAAGCTTAATTATTGATCGAGCCAGCCCAGGGTTCGTTAAAATGCTTCGTATGCCGACAGATTCAGTGTTACGAGGGCAGCGCTTAGAAGAAGTGTTGGGGGTGAATCCTTTGAAGTTGGAGTCCGTTGTGGATTCGATCAAGCAGGGCGATGCTTCCGTTAAACAGCCTAAAATCGAAATGAAGAGTGCCGACGGTTTTTCGACCCATGCACTCTTGAGCGGGCAGTATTTCGAAAAGGAGCACGTGGTGGAAGCTGCTTTTTTCGTGCCGCCAGTTAAAAATGCTGAACGAGTGGCAGATCTAGAGGCTGCTCAAAAAGATTTGGATCGCTTCCGAAAAGGGATGTTTCGTCGCGAAACACGCATTCTCGAACTCAAAGAAGAGGTGAATTTACTCTGTCGAGAAGCAGGGGAGGCGCCGCGTTATAAAACAGATAATTCCTCGGATGATAGTAAGCTGGAATTGCCAGTTGAGCTGGTTGAATCGTTGCCTTTCGCTGCCGTGAGAAAGGGGAGTGGCCATTGAGCACTCAGGCACGTAGCATTGTGCGCATGGTATATCTGTATGCCGCGCTGCCGATTATCGCGGTCGTCGTCGTGATTGTCGGCTGGATGGTTTCCATTCGCTTTACTGAGTATATGGAAGAGCGCTCGGTGTTAATGGAGCAGCTTAATTCTATGGTTTCGAATGTTGATTTCAATCCGATCGAACACATCGACGAAATTGAGTTCATGCGAGAGGAGCGGACTAAAGCACATCAACAAGAGTTTTATCGCAGTATGGCGCTGGCCTTTGCGATTTTTCTGTTTGGTGTGACGGTGCCGTTAATGGCCACACGTTATTTTGTGCAACGCTTAGAGAGCAATTTAGATCTATTGAACGACCGATTGAGCAGTATTGGCACTGGCGGGTCGGCTCTGATGCCTCAGACTTTTGATTTTAAAGAGTTTGATCGCTTATCCGATACATTACGTACTATTACACGTAATCATGGGGAGACGGAGCAACGCTGGAAGCGTGCGGAGAAGGAATTAATCTCTGCTAATTCTGATTTAATTGAGCAGGCTGATGAACTTAAGAAAGGGCGCAAGGTTGCGCTCAGTATGATGGAGGATGCCGATAGTGCTCGAGAGGAATTAGAAATTGTGAATCAGCGTTTAAATCAAGTAATCGAACATGCGAAGCAATCAGCCTACGAGGCCGATAGCGCCAACCGCGCAAAAAGTGACTTTTTGGCGACTATGAGTCATGAAATACGCACGCCCCTGAACGGGATTATTGGCTTTGTTGAAATGCTCAATGACACCAATTTGGACGAAGAGCAAGATGACTACTTGGCTACGATCAAGACCAGTAGTGAGGCCTTGATGTCTTTAATCAACGATGTGCTCGATTTTTCCAAGGTGGAGTCCGGCAATCTTAATCTAGAGTCTCGGGATTTCGCCATCTTACCCGTGATTCGCGAGCTCAGCTCAATGTTCTTTTCGCAGGCGACTGAAAAGGGCTTAAGTTTAAATATTGATGTCGACGAAGACGTGCCACGTCGAATTCGTGGCGATGAAACCCGCTTGCGCCAGATCTTAACCAATCTCTTGTCAAACGCGATCAAGTTTACAGAAAAGGGGGAGGTCTCGCTGAGTGTGTGCACGCATGCTATTAATCTGGAAACGAATCTGGTGGATATTGAATTTGAAGTCCGTGACACGGGAATCGGGATGACTCGCGAGCAGCTCAGCCAGTTGTTTAAACCCTTTTCTCAAGGAGACAGCTCGACCACCCGAAAATATGGAGGCACTGGACTGGGCTTAGCGATTTGCAAGCGTCTGAGTGAAGCTATGGGAGGTAAAGCTTGGGCGACTAGTCTCCCTGGGGAAGGCTCTTGTTTCTTTAGTCGCGCCCAGTTTGAGATTGTTTCCTTGAAAGACTCGCGCCCACCGATTCCGATTCAGCCAAAAATAAAAAAGGCTGTTAGTGAAGATCAGCCGAAGCCGAAATTACTTGCCGACCAATTACCACTTCGAATTGCTGTCGCAGAGGATAATCTGGCCAATCAACGAGTGATTATGATTATGCTGCGTCGGCTTGGCTGGTCTGTGGATTTTGCTGACAATGGCGAGGAGTTATTAGATTTACTGCGCGAGCAAAATTACGACCTGATTTTTATGGACCTTCAAATGCCTATAATGGATGGCCTAGAGGCCACGCGCCAAATACGTCAAGGTGCGGCTGGTCAGCAGGCTCAGGGAGTTAAGATTGTTGCGTTGACTGCGAACGCTTTGGCGGGAGACGAAGCTCGCTGCCTAGATAACGGGATGAATGCCTATTTGAGCAAGCCGCTGCGTCTTAACATACTGAAGCAGACAATTCAAGATCTCTTCGAACAAGCCAAAGCATAGATCGATCCCTGTCCGCATCGAGTGTTCCACAGTGCGAGTTCGTGGTGCTTCTAGCTATGGAATCTTTACAAAGAGCAGCCGCGTGAAGTCTCGCAGTTGGGGCGCGCGACCAAGCCTTTGATCGGCTCATCTGGAAACAATTGTTCTGCACGTCCTCCTTCGATCAAGTGCTTATCGCAAATGGCATCCAGCTCTGATTTTGTGCGTGCGCGGCGCATGTCGTGTAGGAATTGACCGTCTGTATCCACTCCCAATCCGATGAAGTTTAGGAACTTCTTCATGTGATTGATATGATACTGTCCCTCTCGATTGGGGCGACTGGTTGCGACGATCAGCTCCTCGATGTACTCGCGCACATCACCGAGTTTTGGCTGGAAGATGGGCTGTCCGGCGAAGTGTTCACGGTGCTGACGAAAGATCCATGGGTTACGAATGCAAGAGCGGCCGATCATTACGCCGGCGCTGCCCGTTTGGTCGAGCACCCATTGCCCCTTCGCAACTGAAGTTACGTTGCCATTGGCCAAAACCGGGCAGGGCACTCGCTCGGCAGCGCGCTTGATATATTCATAATGGACTTCGCTGCGGTAGGCTTCTTTCACCGTGCGCGCGTGTAAGCTTAGTAAGTCGACTTTGTGCTTCTCGATCAGGTCTAGGATCGTTTCAAAGTGTTGGTCACTGTCGAAACCGATGCGCATTTTAACGGTGAAGCGGCCCTGGATGGCGCCACGCAGGCAACTGAGTACTTCGTCGACTTTCGATGGCTCGCGCAGCAGACCGCCGCCGACATTTTTCTTATAAACTTTAGGGGCCGGGCAGCCCATATTGAGGTCGATGCCCGCCACCGGCAGCTGTGCGGTTTCAATCGCTGCGACGGTGCGCTCCAAGTCAGGTAAGCTTTCACCGATCAGCTGCGCGAAAACCGGGCGTCCCGTATTATGCTGACAGACCGCGTCGACGATGTGTTGCTCTAAAGTCGAGTGACCATGCACACGAAAATACTCCGTAAAGAGCAAGTCCGGCGCGCCATATTTGCCCAGCAGGCGCATGAAGGGGAGCGTCGTGACGTCCTGCATCGGAGCCAGCGCTGTCCATGGCTGCCCAGCTATTAGCGGTTCGGGAAGTGGCGTCATAGGTCGAGTTTACGAGTCTTGCTCAAGGATCTTGGCCAAGATCTCTGTCATATCATCCACTGCATCGATCACAGTTTGGGCGACATAGATTGGCTTGCCAGAGGCGAGCGCGAGAATCATGGAGTCGCTAGGGCGAGCATCGAGTTCGATGATCTTGTGCCCGAGCTCGTTTTCCATCGAGACGATTAAGCGGGCAAAGAATGTGCCTTGATCGACGTGGTTGATCACCACGCGTTCTACTTCCGCGCCCAAACCATCCAGCATCGTGAGCATCAGGTCGTGGGTGAGTGGGCGCTCACTCTTGCTGCCATCCACCGCGCGTTGAATCGCATCGCCGATGCCTTCATCGACGTAAATGACAAAGGTTTTATCGTCGTTGCCGAGGAAGACGGCGCAACCACTGGAGGTTGGCATCACACCCTTAACAAGAACTGGAACGACTTGTTTATCCATCTGAAATTACATTCCCGGTAGGTTGGTGGGCAGGCCGCCTTGTTCGTCGCCCATTTGTGCCTTCATCGCCTTCATCATCTTGCGTCCTTTACCACCGCGCATCATCTTCATCATCTTTTGCATTTGGTTGAACTGCTTCAGCAGCGCGTTAACGTCGCGCACTTGCACACCCGAACCATTGGCGATGCGTTTGAGACGACTGCCACGCAATAGGCGCGGTTGGCGACGCTCTTGCACTGTCATCGAAAGAATGATGGCTTCCGTGCGAGCCATTTTCTTTTCTTCGTCCTCGCCGATTTCGACGCCACTCATGCCAGGCATCATGCCGACCAGAGAGCCGAGAGAGCCCATCTTTTTGACCTGTTGCATTTGCGAGAGGAAGTCTTCGAGATTGAAGTCTGCCTTGCGCATCTTTTCAGCCATGCGCTCTGCTTCGTCCTGATCAATGGTCTCCTGTGCTTTTTCAACCAGCGAGACCACATCGCCCATGCCTAGGATACGGGAGGCCATACGGTCGGGGTGAAAGACGTCAAACTCGTCCGACTTTTCCCCGGTGCCCATAAATTTAATCGGCACATTGGAGATGGATTTCATCGAGAGCGCGGCACCCCCGCGGGCGTCACCGTCGAGCTTGGTGAGAATGATACCGGTGCAATCCACTGCCTCGTGGAAGTGTTTGGCCACATTGACCGCTTCTTGGCCCAGCGCGGCGTCGGCGACCAGCAGGATTTCATCCGGTTGCACTTCAGCCTTCAAGCGCTTGATTTCTTCGATCAAGTCCTCGTCGATTTGTAGCCGGCCCGCTGTATCAAAAATAATCAGGTTGGCATCGGCCTCTTTGGCCGCTTGCAGGCCGCGCTTACCGATTTTCACGACATCCTTCTCTTCGCGGTCGCCGTAGAAGGTGCAGCCTTCGTTTTTGGCCAGCATTTCGAGTTGGTCGATCGCGGCGGGACGATACACATCGCAGGCGACCAGCGCGGGGCGGTAGTCACGCTTTTTGGCCATGTAGCGAGCCAGCTTACCACTACTGGTGGTCTTACCAGAGCCGTGCAGGCCGACCATCATGATGCGGAGCGGCTTTTTATCTTCCAGCTCGGTGGCGCCTTCGCCCAGTAGTTTGACCAATTCATCGTGGATGATCTTAATCACCTGTTGGCCGGGAGTGACCGACTTGAGCACTTCCTGGCCGACACATTGCTCCTTTACGGTAGCCACGAACTCGCGCGCGACTTTGAAATGCACATCTGCTGAGAGCAGGGCCTGACGCACCTCCTTGAGTGCCTCAGCCATGTTTTCTTCGCTCAGCTTGCCGACACCCCGCAAATTACGGAGTGCGCTGCCTAGTTTATCGGTTAAATTTTCTAACATAGTCTTTCTGTCAGTATTGCCTAAGTCTGTGCTCCCGAGCTGGCAACGGGAAAGTTTGCAAGATCGCATGGACTGCTATATATTCTCGCTGTGGCTGAGTTGGACGAAGAGATCCTGGATTTTTTCAATCACCCGGTTACGAATGAGCGCCTCGGCAGGGTGCTCCACGGTATCCTCGTAGGACATGTAAGTGGTAAGCGGATTCGTTGCGAGTGCTGCGATTTGTTGGGCTGAAGCTTTGAGTGGGTAGACTTGGGTATCCTTGGGGAGCACTTGTATGCGTTTGCGATTATCGAGCACAGCGTGCCACATTTTTTTGAGGTCTCTCACTTCGTGGAGCGCGGGCGAGGAGTGTTTGCCGAGGGGGTCCAGGGCATATATTTTTAGAATAAGCTGATCTTGAGTGACTGTATCCATTTGCATGCGCTTACTGAGTGACTCGATTTTCTTCCAGGCATTGAGATAATCGGGGTCGAGTTCGACCGCATCTTGTAGGTGTTTGAGTGCTTCGGTTTCTCGCTCTTGGTAGTCGCGGAGATAGCCCATTAAATAGTGGACCTGAGGTACTTCGGCTTGGGTTAAGAGCATATTTTGGAAGATTTCTTCGGCGATCGACTGCGGCTGGTCTCCCTTGAAGACGCTCTCGCAGCCGAAGCAGTGGCTCTCCACACGGCCAAAGCTGGAGGGCATGAGTTCATAGGCCTTCTTATAGTGAACCATGGCTTCTTCGATTTTGCCTTGATCCAGGAGGTGCTGCGCTTTCCAAATTAAGGGGCGTTCTTCAAATTGGTCGAGCTGATAGAGTTTGTCGAAATATTCGATCGCGTCGGCTCCTTTGATTTCTAAATACAAAGCGTAGGCAGGATCGTAACCGCTGGATTCACGTAGCGAGGCTGTTAGCGTGCGGGCCGCTTTGTCTGGCGCGTCCGTTTCGTGTAAGGCCATGGCGACCAACCAGCCGAGTTTGTAATTGTTGTAGGAACGGTCTGTTTCTTGGAGGATATTCGCGATGTCTGCAGTGCACCAGCGGCTCTCTTCATTGAGTAGCTTGAGCGCAGCAGGGTACTCTTCTTTTTGAATATGAATACCAAGCAGAATTGTTAACAGCGCTTGATAGCTGTCGGCATTTTCCGATCGAAAGGCGGTGAGTGTTGTGGCGTCGTTGCCGCCGTAGTAATCGTCAGATGCTTGTGCTTTTTTGTTTTTTGCAACCTGCGCTGTGCCGACTTGGATCCAGGCGGTCGAGTAGTTGGCGTGCTGTGGCTTCAGCCTCTTCGACTTTGCCGGCTTTGAGGTAGAGCTCGATCAGATTCTGATGTGAGTAGGTGTGGATACTTCCGTATTCACTTTCGAGTGGTGTGGCCTTCAACGCGATGACTGCAGCCTTCAGGCCAGATTCAACTAGCTCAGCTCGATCTAGCAGTAGACCGATTTCTACCAGAGTCGAGGTGGTATTCGAGTGCCTCGTTGCTTGAGAAGGTCTTTTCTAGTTGGTCGAGTGTGCTCTGGGTGGCTTCCGGATGACCATCGAGGTAATTCAAGAGTAAGTGCATCAAGATTTCTTCAGCAGAGACATTGGATGCCTCTGCGAGTTGTTCCGCATAGTTTTCGCGGAGTTGCGTCCATTGCCCCGGTGCTGGAAGGGCCTTGAGCACATCGACCAGCTCTGGTTCGGGAGTTTGCGTTTGGGGGCGTGATTCCCATCGCTGGGGTTTGTCAGTTTGTTCGATGTAGCGGTTGGCAATCGTGTGCCATTCCGGGGTGCAGAATGCTGTGCTTAGTAGGGATAGCAGCAGGTAGGATAATCCGATTTTTTTGAGTCGCATGGGGAGCTTTGGCTAGTTGTATCATCGCTTGTGGGCCGCGAATGTTGCGGTTTTTGCTATGAGGTTGATAAGCATTGGATGGTAAGACTTTGAGTCTGTCCATGAAAAAGGCCGCCCCGGTGAGAGGGCGGCCTGGATGAAACGGTTGCGGCTTGATGCCTGCTTACGCTTTATTCTTTACTGTCATCGGAAGAGTCCTCGCCAAACAAGTCCAGCTGAGGCGCTTCGTCGGCAGCAGGCGCTTCGCTTTCAGGGGCGACTATCACTTCGCCTGTGACGGGGGCTGCGTTTTCAACCGCATCGGCATCGGTGCCTTCGACCAGGTCGGTGTCTTCGCCGGACTGATCTTCTTCGGTAGCGATGACTTTACTGATGCCGATCAACTCATCCTTATCGGCGAGGTTGACTAGTTTGACGCCGCTGGCGGCGCGACCGGTGACACGGACAGTGTTGATCGGGCTGCGGACGGCTTGGCCCTTTTTGGTGAACATCATGATCTCGTCTTTTTCGGTGACGCTGAGTGCGCCTGCGACCTTGTCGGACTTGATTGCGATGATACCAGAACCACCCCGTGATTGCACGCGGTAGTCGCTGAACTCGGTGCGCTTGCCGAGGCCGTTGGCACCTGCGATCAGCAGCAGCTTCTTGGGCTCGACTTCTTCACCTTCAGCCGGTTCGGCTGTTGGGCTTGGATTCACGATCTCGATGGCCACGACCTTATCTTTTTCGGTCTTGAGCTTGATACCGCGCACACCCCGTGTGGCACGCCCTTGATCACGCAGATCCGTTTCGGGGAAGCGGATCGACTGCGCGTTACTGGTCACCAGCAGAATGTCGTCGTTACCGGTGGTGAGGCGTGCACCGATCAGGTTGTCGCCTTCGTCGATATTGATACCGATCAGGCCGCCCTTGCGGTGGTTCTTATAGTCGGAGAGCAGAGTCTTCTTAGTGACACCTCGCTCGGTGGCGAGCACGATGCGTTGATCAGACTCGTTGAAGTCTTTGACACAGATCATCGCGGCAATCTTCTCGCCGGCTTGTAGTTCGATGATGTTGGCGATGGCGCGGCCCTTGGCTGTGCGGCTGCCTTCTGGGATGTTGTAGACCTTTTCCACATAGACTCGACCGTTGTTCATAAAGAACATGATGTAGTCGTGAGTGGAGGCGGTGAAGAGGTGTTCGACAAAGTCGTCCTCGTATTGGCCCGAGCCGATCACGCCCTTACCGCCGCGCTTTTGTGAGCGGTATTCATCCAAGGAAGTGCGCTTCATGAAGCCCTTGTGGGTGACGGTGATCATGCAGCCTTCGTTTGGAATGATGTCTTCCATGGAAAGGTCGCCATCGATGGAGAGGATGGTCGAGCGGCGTGGGTTGCCATACTTGTCCTTCATTTGGGCAAGCTCGTCCTTGATCACCATCAGCAGCTTTTGCTCGCTTTCGAGAATGGAGCGCAGCTCTTCGATGACCGCCATCAGTGCAAGGTACTCTTCTTCGATCTTGCCACGTTCCATGCCCGTGAGCTGGTAGAGGCGCAGTTCGAGGATGGCGTTGGTTTGTATCTCCGATAGGGGATACTTCGCCATCAGCTCTTGTTTGGCTTCTTCGCGGTTCTTGGAGGCACGGATGATTTTGACAAAGTCATCCATGTTATCGAGGGCGATCTTATAGCCTTCGAGGATGTGGGCGCGGGCCTCGGCCTTGCGCAGGCGGAAGGCGGTGCGGCGGTAGATGACATCGCGGCGGTGGTCGATGTAGCAAGTGAGCATCTCTTTGATGTTCATTTGCTTGGGACGACGGTTGTCGAGCGCGAGTAGAATCACGCCGAAGGAGCTTTCCAGCGGTGTGCTCTTGTAGAGCTGGTTGATGATGACGCGTGGGATCGCGCCGCGCTTGAGCTCGATGACGATGCGTGTGGTCTCGGTGGACTCGTCGCGCAGGTCGGAAATGCCGTCGATTGCTTTTTCCTTAATCAAGTCGGCGATTCGAATGACGAGGGAGGCGCGATTGACGTTATAAGGGATGGCCGAGATGATGATCTCTTCCTTGCCATTGTTTTCCACTACTTCGGCGATACCGCGGGTGCGGACGATACCGCGACCGGTCTTGAGATAGCTTTCGATACCGGACTTGCCGTGGATGAAACCGCCACCTGGGAAGTCGGGGCCGGGGATGATCTTGATCAACTCGTCGAGTTCAATCTTTGGGTTATCGATGATCGCGACTGCCGCGTCGATGACTTCGCTGAGATTGTGCGGCGGAATATTGGTGGTCATGCCGACCGCGATGCCCGTGGAGCCGTTCATCAGCAAGTTGGGCAGGGCGGAGGGCAATACGGAGGGCTCGGTGGAGCTCTCTTTGTAGTTGGGCACGAAGTCGACGGTATCTTCGTCGATGTCCTTGAGCAGGTCCTCGGCGATGCCTTCGAGTTTACACTCGGTATAACGATAGGCAGCGGCGGAGTCACCATCGATCGAGCCGAAGTTACCTTGCGGAATGATCAGGGGGTAACGCATCACCCAGTTTTGGGCCAAGCGCACCAGTGTGTCGTATACAGAACTGTCACCGTGCGGGTGATAGTTCTTGAGGACTTCCCCGACGACACCGGCACACTTATCAAAGGGGCGGTTGTGGAGCAGGCCTTCACGCAGCATCGCGTAGAGGATGCGTCGTTGCACAGGCTTGAGGCCGTCGCGAGCGTCGGGCAGAGCGCGACTGACGATGACGGACATCGAGTAGTCGATGTAAGCCGTCTGCATGATGTCGATAATCGACGTGCCCTCGGGGCGTGTATGCTCGGGGTTATGTGGTGTGAGTTCTTCGGACATGAGATTTTTAAACTTCGTTTAAAATAATAGTGGATGGCGAATTACGGATCGCGGATTAGTTGCCGATCGTGAGTTTCGCTATTAGTTATTAGCTATTCGCCATTGTTACACGTCGAGGTGAGCTACGTTGAGCGCATTATCTTCGATAAAGGCGCGGCGGCTCGGCACATCTTCGCCCATCAGCATGGAGAAGATGCCGTCCGCGACAGCGGCATCGGCGATGTTGACCTTGAGTAGGCGGCGTTTCTTCGGGTCCATCGTGGTTTCGTAGAGCTGTTTCGGATTCATCTCACCCAGACCTTTGTAGCGCTGGATGCTGAGGCCGCGGCGGCCGATGGTGCGAATGTTCTCGATCAATTCGATGATGGAGTGGAGCTCGATGATGTTTTCCTTTTTAGGATCACCTTTGTTTTCGATGATCTGGTAGCGTGGCTCTTCGGACTTGGAGAATTGCTTGATGTCCATGCCTGCATCGGCGATTTCGCGGATGAGCTTCGTCATTTCCGTGGACTCGTAGATTTCGTGTAGCGAGATACGTTGCTGGATCTTGATGCCTTCGTCGTTGATGATTTCGCGGATGACAGTGCCTGTGCCGTCTTCATCGGTCAGTTCGAATTCGGTGTGGAAGGCGATCCGGTCGTCGTCATTTTTCAAGAAGCGGAATTCTTCTTCATTACCGGTGCGAATGCGGACGATGTAGCGCGGCAGCTTGTAGTCCGCTTCCTCGTGTTGATCGAGGAACTGGGCAAAGTCGCAGCCGTAGCGGGTGACCCCGCGGCCGATCATCTCCAAGCGTGACATGCACTCGACGAGTTGATCAATGGTCTCACCAGATAGCTCTGTTTGGTCGCGTAGGCGCACCAGAGTGACATCTTCCGAGCCGAGCTCGAGCAGGATGCGGTTGAGCTGTGGGTCGTTATCGACGTATTGTTCACGACGCTTGCGCTTAATCTTATACAGCGGTGGTTGTGCGATATAGACATAACCCGCCTCGATGAGGCCCTTCATTTGACGGAAGATGAAGGTGAGCAGCAGGGTGCGGATGTGTGCACCGTCCACGTCGGCATCGGTCATCAAAATGATTTTATGGTAACGCGCCTTGGTCGCGTCGAAGGCACCGTCGCCTTCGTGATCGCCGATGCCGGTGCCGACTGCGGTGATCAGGGTGCGGATTTCGTTGTTGCCGAGCACCTTGTCCAGACGTGCTTTTTCCACGTTGAGCAGTTTACCCCGAATCGGAAGGATGGCTTGTGTGGCGCGGTCGCGGCCTTGCTTGGCCGAACCACCCGCGGAATCACCCTCCACAATGTAGAGTTCCGAAACAGAGGGATCTTTCGATGAGCAGTCCGCCAACTTGCCGGGCAGTCCGCCAGAGGAGAGGGCGCCCTTGCGGACTGTCTCGCGCGCCTTGCGGGCCGCTTCGCGAGCACGCGCAGCGTTGAGGCACTTGTCGATTAGCTTTTTGGCCACCTGAGGATTGGTCTCGAAGTAGTATTTGAGCTCTTCGCCAGTGATTTTCTGCACGATGCCGTCGACCTCACCATTGGACAGCTTGGTTTTGGTTTGTCCTTCGAAGCGAGGTTCGGGCACTTTGACCGAGACAATGGCCGTGAGACCTTCGCGGGCATCTTCGCCGGAGAGGTTGGGCTCTTTATCTTTAATCAGGTTGTTGGCCTTGCCGTAGGCGTTGATCACACGCGTGAGCGCCGTGCGGAAGCCGGATAGGTGGGTGCCGCCCTCGATATTGTGAATCGAGTTGGCGTAGGCGTAAATTTGGTCGTTGTAACTGTCGTTATACTGGAAGGCGATATCGACTACGATGTTGGCGTCCAGGTCTGGGTTGGGCGTGGGAGCTTCACCATGGAAACTGATGGGCTGCTCGTGCAGCACGTTCTTGTTTTCGTTGAGATAAGTAACGTATTCGGCGATGCCGTCTTTAAAGATGAAAGTTTCGGTCTTATTAATACGTTCATCGACAAAAGTAATTTGAATGCCGGGGTTGAGGAAGGCCAGTTCGCGCAGGCGCTTGCCGAGCAGTTCGAATTTGAACTCGCGGGTGGTTTCGAAAATCTCCGGATCGGGCGAGAACGCGATGCGTGTGCCGGTGCGCTTAGTGTCGCCGATGATTTTCATCTTGGAAGTGGTCTTGCCGCGGGAAAATTCCATCTTGTGGACTTTTCCATCGCGTCGCACCTCGACCTCGAACCATTCCGATACCGCGTTCACACACTTAGCGCCGACGCCGTGCAGACCACCTGAGACTTGATAGGCGCCCTTGCCGAATTTACCACCCGCGTGCAGATTGGTCATCACCAGCTCCAGCGAGGGGATGTTATACTTCGGGTGAATGTCGACCGGAATGCCACGCCCGTCATCTTCCACCGAGCAGGAGCCATCGCTGTGAATGCTGACGGTGATGTTCGAGCAATGGCCGGCGAGGGCCTCGTCGATCGAGTTGTCCACGATCTCAAACACACAGTGGTGCAGGCCGCGCTCATTCGTGTCGCCGATATACATGTCGGGGCGCTTACGCACACCTTCGAGACCTTCGAGCTTCTGGATTTTCGACGAGTCGTAAACCTCATTTTTGGCCGCTGCGGCAGCGTCCATGTTATCTGAATTTTCGGGCGTTGTATCTTCTGGCATAAGCTAGAAATTTATAGGGAAAGAGCCCGTCGCTGGCTACTAAAAAAAGCTGCTTTTTCAGTTTTTTTTGAGCTTAATTAAGTGGCTACACATGAGCTGCTTATGTGACCTGCAAGTCGGTCGAATTGTTCCGTGGATAGCCATCTTGGAAGCCGACTACTTTTTGAGAAAATATAGACTCGGGCGCTGTGTTTTGCTTTTAAGTTTACTTCTTGAGTCATGAGCCTAAGTTAAGCCCTGTGAAGCTTTCCCATAAACTAGAATATGCCTGCCGTGTTTTGGCCCAATTAGGTCGTTCCTACGGGCAAGATAAACTCGCGCACATTGAGACGCTAGCGAGCGCTGAGGCGATACCAGCGAACTACCTTGTGCAAATTTTAAACGAACTGCGCAACGCGGGCTTGATTTTGAGCAAGCGTGGCAAGCAGGGGGGCTATGCCTTGGCGCGGGACCCCAAGAAGGTGACTTTGATCGAAATCGTAGAAGCCGTGGATAGCGAGCTATTGGAGCGCAATTTTGAAGATTCCGGGCATTCCGGTGAGCGCGTGGCTGCGATCTGGAGAGAGGTGGGCCAGTCTTTTGAGTCGAAGATGGCGGAATACACCTTGGACGACTTTATCGTGCAAGCCGCGGACGCGGAGATGTATTATATTTAACGTCCCTAATTGAATGTCCAGACCATGGGGATGACCAGCATGGAAATGATGAAAGCCAAAATGTTGAGCGGGATGCCGATTTTCGCGAAATCAGCGAATCGGTAACCACCCACGCCGTAAACGTAGGTGTTGGTCTGGTAGCCGATGGGGGTGGCGAAGCTGGCGGAGGCGGCCACGGCGATCGCCACCAGGAATGGGCGCGGGTCGATTTGCAGGGTTTGCGCCATGCCGATGGCCAAGGTGGCGAGGAGGACGGCGGCCGCGTTGTTGGACAGCAGCTCGGTGAGTGTGGTTGTGAGCAGATAGACGCCGGCCAGCAGAGCGAGCGGCTGCCAACTGGGCGCGACGAAGGTGGTGACTGAGTGGATGAGTTGCTCCGCCAGCCAAGCGGAAGTGCCGGTGTATTCCATGGACGCGCCGACCCCGAGCATGGCGAAAATGAGGAAAAGGATGGGCCACTGGATGGAATCGTAGGCTTCCTTGGTCGAGAGGCAGCGGCTGAGGAGCAAGAGGACACAGCCGATGATGGCGGCGGCGGCGATCGGCATGACGCCCGTGGTGGCTGAGACGATCACCCCGGCGATGACGGCGAGGATCAGGGGGATCTTCTTTTTGCGGGCTTCGGTGATGACGGGCGGGCGGTTCAGTAACATCAGATCCTCGCTGTCGCTGAGCTGATCCAGCGCCTCCGAGGTGCCGAGGAGCAGGAGAGTGTCTCCGTGGGAAAGCGGCACGCGGTCGAAATTGGTGCGCAGGTTCTCGCCCCGGCGATGGACGGCGAGTGGAACCATGCGGTAGCGCTGACGGAAATTGAGCGAGCCGATGGTCTTGCCATCGAGCGTGGAATCCGGCCCGACCACGGCCTCGACGATGACACCTTCCGACATGCTGATTTGCTCCAGTCCTTCGCCGAGGATGTCCCGGAGGTCGAGGCCTTCGGTCTTCTGGGCCTTGGCCAGGGCGGTCGGAGAGAGGGAGAGCAGCAGTCGGTCGCCGGCTTGCAGTTCCGTCGTCATGAGATCGCCCCGTAGCCGGACGCCGTGGCGGAGGATTTCCGCGACCCGGAGGCGCTTGACTTGCCCGAGACGGGTCGCTTCGACTTTTTTCCCGACCTCGGGCGAGCCTTCTTTGATGAAGGCTTCGAGCAGGTATTCGCGGCGTTCCTCTTCGCTCAGGATGGACGAGATGGTTTCGCGTGCGGGGAGCAGTTTGCCGGCAAAAAGAGTCAGGTAGATCCCGCCTGCGAGGAAGAGGGGAATGCCGACGGCGGCCAACTCGAACATCGAAAAAGGCTCGTAGCCGCTGTCGGCGGCGATGGAGCTGACGATAATGTTAGTGCTCGTGCCGATGAGCGTGCAGGTGCCCCCGAAAATCGAGGCGTAGGAGAGCGGAATCAGAAGCTTGGAGGCGGGCAGTTCCATGCGCTTCGCCAGGCTAAGCACGACGGGAAGAAAGACCACGACGACGGGCGTGTTGTTGATGAAGGCGGAGATCAGCGCCACCGTCAGGATCAAAGGGGGCAGGATGAAGATGAGCCGCATCTTAGGCAGCTTGGCTAAGAGCGCGGCGATCATGTCGATGGCACCGCACTTTTCCAGCGCGGCACTGAGGATAAACATGGCGGCCACTGCGATCGGGCCGGCGTTGGAGAAGACGCCCATGGCGGCCTCCGGAGTGAGCAAGCCCAGCACCAGCAGCAAGGCGAAGGCGCTCATCGCGGTCAGCTCGGTCGGGATCTTCTCCCAGACGAAAGTCCCCAGGAGGACGACGAGCAGAATGAGGGTGAAGGCGATTTCCCAAGTCATGTGAAATGAAGTTCTTTGATGCTGTGTAAGTGATGCGCCAACCTATTCGCTCCCACCGGCTCTGGCTTTGCGGTAGGCCATGAGTCGCTGGTAGGTGCCGTTGGCTGCGAGATGCCGCTCCCTGCCCTCGGGCCAGTTGTCAAACAATGTTTCGATGCGCACGGCTTCGCTTCCGGGGGCGGATGTCGGCTCGGTCTGGTTCGGGCGGAAGCCGGCGGCTTCGATGTATTTCCGGGCTTCGTCGCTGAAAAGAAAGTGCAGGTAATTTTCCGCGCTGTCCCGTGTGCCGCGTTGTTTGGTTTGTGCTCCGGCGATGGCGACGACCGGATCGATCCGGATCAAAGTCTTCGGGTAGATGAGGGCGAACTCTTGATTGTTGGGATCTTGCACCACCCGAAGTGCTTCGCTTTCCCAGGTGACGAGGAGATCCAAATTTGGATCTTCTAGAAAGGCTTTCGTGCAGCGGCGAGCGCCATGGGGGAGAAAAACGGCAGAATCGAGCGCGCTTGAAAAAATCCACTCATTGCCACCGAAGCGTTGTTCCGCGCTGCGGGCCAGCGCCAGATAGGCGTACTGGCCCCCGCCGCTGACATCGGGTGCGGGCAAGGCATAGCGCAGCTCCGCGTCGAATAAATCCGACCAGTTGTAGAGACGGCCTTCCGCTCGTTTTCGTACCAGAAAGACCACGGTCGAATGAAAGGGGGAGGCCTGGGCAGGAAACTGATCCCGCCAGTTCGCGGCAACGAGGCCCTTGCGACCGTTCTGCGCCAGTGCGTCCAACTCCCAGGGCGAGGCCACGCAGATGGTGTCGGCGACGAGTCCCTTGGCCAAGGCCTTGCTTTGCTGGACGGAACCCGAGTGACGCGAGTTGGCGGATTTGCCCGATTGGTTCTGCCAAGCGGCATCGACCTGTTCGAAGAGTGGCTGCGAGGCATCGAAGGCGACATTGAGTAAGGCTTCGGGCGGACGAGCCGGCCAGAACCAATAGGTCAGACCTGCCAGGAGCAGGAGCGCCGCGAGGAAGCATTCCGCACTCCGCAGATGAAACTTCTTCAACTCCGGCAGCTTGTCGGCGATTTGCTTGATTTGTTGGAGCCAACTCATGGTTGAAAATCTTATAGTTGAGTGCGGAAAAAGCGATCTATTAAAGCAGGGAAATCGTCAAGCCCGCGAGCGCACACGCGGCGAGGACAGTCGTAAAGGCGAGCTTGAAGCGCCACATGGCCACGAAGAACGCGGCGACCGCCGCCACGGCGACGAAGCCGTCCATCCCGGCGTCCGGATCGGGCCAGAGGGAATGCGTCGCGAACTTGACGCCCAGATTGAGAATCACGCCGACGACCGCCGCCGTGATCGTGGTGAGGCTCGCCCCGATGCGGGGCAAGTCACGCAGCCCTTCGACATAGGGAGCCCCGAGAAAGACAAACAAGAAGCAGGGCAGGAAGGTCACCCAGGTGGTGATGAAGGCGCCGATGGCGGCGCCCCCCAGCGGGCTGAAGCCTCCCGGATGTTGCCAACCGCCGACGAAGCCCACGAATTGCAGCACGATGACCAGCGGCCCCGGTGTCGTTTCGGCCAGCGCCAGCCCGCTAATCATTTGCGCGTGGCTGAGCCATGCGTAGTTCTCGACGGCCTGTTGCGCGACGTAGGGCAGCACGGCATAGGCACCCCCGAAAGTGACCAGCGCGGCCTTGCTGAAAAACAAACCTTGCGCCACCGGTGTGCTGCCCCAGCCGAGCCAGGCACCCAGCGCGATGACGGGCAGCGCCCACAAGCTCAGGCAAAACACGGACAAGCTCAGGCTCCGCGCCCAGGTGCCCTTCGGGGCGGGCGGAAGTTCCAGAACTTCGGACGCATCGACGTCGCCGAGCGAGCCATGCTTCCTGCCTGCGGGAAATTGCCCCGGCAGGCAACGGTGCCCCAACCATCCCAGCAGAGCCGCACCGGCGATAATCACCACGAATGAGATATTGAAAAAATAGATCGCCACAAAGGAAAGCGCGGCCACCGCCCAGAGCGATGGACTGTGCAGCGTCTTGCCTCCGATCCGGAGCACCGCGGCGAGAATCACCGCGATGACTGCCGGGAGCAGGCCGTGGAAAATCCCCGCCAGCCAGGGCAGGTGCCCGCCCGCCATGTAGAGCCAGCTCAGGCCAAACAACAGCAGCGCCGACGGCAGCACAAAGAAGGCACCCGCCACGACACCGCCGCGCCAGCCGTGGAGCCGCCAGCCGAGGTAGGTCGCGAGTTGCTGGGCCTCCGGCCCCGGCAGCAGCATGCAAAAGTTAAGCGCATGCAGGAAATGGCTCTCCGAGATCCACTTGCGCCGCTCCACCACTTCGCGGTGCATGATCGCGATCTGCCCCGCCGGCCCACCGAAGCTGATGAAGCCGAGTTTGATCCAATAGAGTAGTGCTTCCTTGAAGGTGGGCATGGTTAGGGAGGATTTCTCGACTTCTGACAATGACAAGAGGCAATTATAAAATCCGCTACTGTGGAAAGTAGTTCGAGTCCGAAGCTGCTTGACCAGAATTATATGAGTAATGGATGTAACGCAGATGGCGAAGTAATGCCCCCATTTCTGCTCCGAGAAAGATTAGAAAAGTCTAATCTTCAGGGGGGTGTTTTCTAATCCGCGATCGGGTATCCTCGACCCTCTATGGAAACGTCTTCTGAAAAACAACTTATCTGGGACTGGTCAGTCCGGGTCTTTCACTGGCTATTCGCGGCCTCCATCAGTCTGGCTTTAGGGTTCGCCTTGCTGGCGGGCGAGCATTCGCCACTCTTTGAGTGGCATATGCTGTTTGGTTTGTGCGCGGGCTTTTTGCTACTGCTGCGCTTCGTTTTGTTTGCTGTCGGGTCGAAGCATGTGAGTGTGCGGGGCCTCTCTGATGCGTTTCGCGCAGCGCCGGACTTTTTTCGGAATTTTTTGAATAAGGACGCCGATTCGGGCAGTGGCCACAATCCTCTGGCATGGGCGGTCTATCTGCTGATGTTCGGTTTGCTGGCGGGCACGGTTTTAACGGGCTTGAATATGCAAAGCGAATGGGCGGAGGATGTTCACGAGGTGCTGGCCTGGTCGCTTCTGGCCATGATTGTGGCACATCTGCTTGGCTTGGTGCTGCATACCCTTCGTTTTCGCGAGAATGTCGCCTTGTCGATGATAAACGGAAAGAAGCGAGCACCCAAGGGTGCGGCGATTCGGTCTTCGCGCCCGATAATGGGCCTGGCCATGCTCGCGCTAAGCCTGACTTACATTGTTTTGTTATTCGGAAACTATGAAAAAGGTTCGGGCGTTGTTCGCCTGCCGTGGATTAACCAAGTCGTCACCCTGGGAGAAGGGGAAGAAGATGAAGGCGGCGGTCACGGGGAAGAACAGGAAGAATACGAGGAAGATGATGACCACGATTAGGCCCCTGAACCGAGACCCTTACCTATGAACGAATCCACCTGCTCTGTCTATCCCCTTTGTCCGCGTGCCCTAGTGAGAGGCTGTGCGACTTGCTCGAGACAAACGGATCATTCCAGCCAAGTGGGTCTAAGGAAAGGGCCGTTTTGGCACGCGCTCAGCACGGAGCGGCGTGAACTTCTGCTCATGCTGGTCGCGGGGATGACCTTGGCGGGTGGAGGCTTGAGTGACTGGCTGGGGGGCAGTCCGGTGGCAGTCGTTTGCTATGGCATCACTTATCTGACAGGCGGATGGTATGGTAGTATCAAGGGCGTGCAATCGCTACGTAAGCGGGTGGTCGATGTCGATTTACTGATGATCCTCGCCGCGCTTGGAGCGGCACTCGTCGGTGCTCCATTCGAAGGGGGGATGCTGCTCTTCCTCTTTTCACTGTCCAATGTGCTGCAAAACCATGCGCTCAGCCGCTCACGCACCGCCATTCGCTCGCTGATGAAGCTGCGTCCCTCGACGGTGCTTTGTGAGACGGAGGGCGAGCTTCGCTCAGTTCCGGTCGAGGACGTCACAGTGGGTCGGGTCGTCCGACTGCGACCAGGGGATCGAATCGCGCTGGATGGCGAAGTCCTCGATGGTGAAACGACGGTCGACGAATCGTCACTGACCGGGGAATCGATGCCCGTCCAGAAGGCCGCCGGCAGCATGATTCTCGCCGGGACGATTAACCAGTCGGGCAGCCTGGGCTACCGCGTGACGAAGGCCGCGAAGGATTCGACTCTCGCGCGGATCATTACCCTAGTGGAAGACGCACAGGAGGAAAAGGCCCAGACCCAGCGAACGCTGGAAAAGGCCGAGCGTTTCTATGCCACGGCGGTCATACTGTTGACGCTGGGGCTGATTTTCGTGCCGCCGCTCGTAGTTGGATCGGCATGGGCGGCAAGCTTCTACCGGGCGATGACGATCCTCGTCGTGGCCTCGCCCTGTGCGCTCATCATCAGCACACCGGCCGCCTTTCTCTCCGCGATTGCGGGCGCAGCCAAGCGGGGGGTGCTCTTCAAGGGAGGGGTCCACCTGGAACGCCTCGCCTCGGTCGATACCCTGGCGATCGATAAGACGGGCACCCTGACCAGCGGGTCTCCGGAGGTGACGGATGTCGTCTCGTGCCGCAGTGCTTCCGGCAGCGAGGCCGAGCGGAGACGGGGATGCCTCGACCTTTTGCAGCTTGCCGCATCGGTGGAGAGCCATTCCGAGCACCCCATTGCGCGCGCGATCGAGCGGCATTGCCTGGCTGAGCGCTGTGCGCTGCTCCCCGTCTCCGGATTCCAGTCCTTCGCGGGCAAAGGTGCCGAGGCAATGGTCGGGCAGAACCGTATCCTCGTGGGCAGCCCGGCCTTGATTCGGGAGCGCGGAGGCGAGATCGCCCCGAGTCAATTGGCGGGCATTGAAGCACTTTGGGCGAAAGGAAAGACTGTGGTCGTGGTGGCCGAGACCGGAGCGGACGGGCGAGTCCGCCAAGTGCTGGGCTGGATCGGCGTGGCTGACCAAATTCGCGAAGGCGCGCGGGAGGTGGTCGAGGCGTTGGGGCGGATCGGCGTCCGCCGGATCGTCATGCTCACGGGCGACAACGAAATCGTGGCTCGCGAGGTGGCCCGGCGGGTCGGCATCGACGAGGTGCACGCGCAGCTTCTGCCCGAGGAAAAACTGCGCATCATCGAAGCACTCGCCGCAGAGGGCACGGTCGCGATGATCGGGGATGGCGTCAACGACGCTCCCGCCCTGGCCAAGGCACACGTCGGCATCGCGATGGGGGCAGCTGGCTCGGATGTGGCCATGGAAACGGCCGATGTCGTCCTCATGAGCACCCGGCTGGAACACTTGGTGAACGCCTTCGCGCTGGCCAAAAAGACCCGAGTGGTCGTGACGCAAAATCTGATCTTCGCCCTCGGCGTGATCGTGGTGTTGGTGGCCACCGCCTTATTCGCCCGCCTTCCCCTTCCTCTCGGGGTCGTCGGGCACGAAGGCTCGACGGTGCTGGTTTGTTTAAACGGACTCAGACTGCTTGCCTTTAAGCAGGCACAATGAAAATGTTCTGGATCAACATGTTTATGCGATGAGAATTCTGGTGGCAGAGGACGAAGCCAAAGTAGCGACCTTCATTGAGCGTGGCCTCAAGGAAGCGGGCTATGCCGTCGATGTGGCTGCCGATGGGGACGAGGCAATCTGGCTGGCGGAGAATCATCCCTACGATGCCTGGGTCTTCGATGTCATGATGCCGGGTAAGGACGGTATCTCAGTGGTGCGCCACCTGCGCCGGCTGGGCCAGCGCGTGCCGGCCATCCTGCTGACCGCCCGGACGCGGGTGGAAGACCGGGTGCAGGGGCTCGACGCCGGCGCGGACGACTACATCCCAAAACCCTTTTCGCTTTCTGAACTCCTCGCCCGGCTGCGCGCCGTCCTACGCCGCCAGCGTCCCTCTCTGAGTAATCATCTGACGGTAGGCGATTTGACGCTCGATCTGGTGGCGCATACCGCACGCAGAGGGACTCGCGAAATCGCCCTGACCAACCGTGAGTTCGCCTTGCTCGAACTGCTCATGCTGGCCTCCCCAAAGCCCGTCAGTAAAACCGCCATCGTCGAGCATGTCTGGGATCAGAACTTCGACTCCGGGACCAACGTCGTCCAAGTCTATATCAAATACCTTCGCGAAAAGATCGACCCGGCGGGCGAAGCACCTCTCATCCAGACGGTGCGCGGCGTCGGCTATGCCCTCAACGGAGGCGAGCCGTGACGCGCCGCCCGCTTCAGCTGCGCCTGACACTGTGGTTTACCCTCAGTGTGCTCACAGTCGGTCTGCTTTTCGCGGGGATCACCTACTTTCATTTACGGCACGAGCTGCAGGTGGAGCAATGGGAGCGCGTGCATCCCGAAAATCCTGATTTCATCTTGCACGGCACTTATTCCGCAGGGGAAATCGATGACATTGCCGGGCACATCCTCCACATTTCGCTGCTCATTTCGCTGCCGATCGCCGGGCTGGCGCTGCTCCTCGGCTGGTATCTCGCCCGCAAGTCGCTCCGCCCCGTCGCCAGCATCAATGATCAACTCCAGCAGATCGAAGTCACGAACCTGGACGCCCGTATCCGCACGCCCGATGCCGATGCGGAACTCGAAACCATTACCCGCAACATCAACGAGCTGCTGGAACGGATCGAGCACAGCTATCGCGACAACGCCGAGTTTTCCGCCCGGGTCGCCCACGAACTGCGCACCCCCCTTACCCTGATGCGACTACAACTGGAGGAATACTCCGCCAGAATCGAGCCCGGCCTCTCGGAAAACCTTCAGGACGAACTCCAGCGGCTCGAAGGCTACGTGGATCAGTGCCTGCTCATCGCCCGAGCCGAACGGGGGCAAATGGAGGTGAAGCTGGAAAGCGTCGATTTGCCCTCGCTGGTCGAAGACGTGCTTGAGCCCTTTTCCTTGCTCGCCCGGGAGGAAGGGCGCGAACTTCACTGGCAGGCCCCAGCCCCCCTGCAAGTCGAGGCCGCACCTTGGCTCTTACGCCAAATTCTTCACAGCCTTCTCAGTAACGCATTGAAACATGGAAAAGAAGAGATCTCAGTCCAACTGAAATCAACAGAGAACGGAGCACGACTCACGGTCGCCAATCCAATCAAAGATCACCGAAGCGGCGGCACCGGCATCGGTCTTCGCATCGTTGAGGCCTTGGCCAGAGTCCATCCTTCCTTGCGGTATGGGACTTCGGTCAGCGACGGGCAGTATTGCGCATACTTTACGTTGGGAACGATTGACCGTCCATCAGATGGCTAGAGGGAAGTGGGCGTTTTTTTCTTGCGCCACTGCTACGCCGCGCGTAATTTATCCTTGTGATTAAAACTTTCGGCGACAAACGGACAGAGAAATTCTGGAACGGGCAGCATGTGAAGCTGCCCACCGAAATCCTCCGCCGCGCCATGGACAAACTCTACATCATCGAACACGCCGGATCGCTTGATGAACTCCGCGTCCCCCCGGCCAATCGCCTTGAGCCGCTTTCCGGCGACCGCCTCGGGCAACATAGCATCCGCATCAATCAGCAGTGGCGCATCTGCTTCCGCTGGGATGGAGGAAACGCTCACGATGTTGAAATCACCGATTATCACTGAACCAAAGGAAAATACATGAACACCACAAAAATGACCGGGGCACAACGCCTGATCCACGAAACGACCCCTGGGGGGATCTTGCTCCGGGAGTTTCTTGAGCCGCTTGGACTCAGCCAGGCCGAACTCGCCCGGCGCACGGGATTACCCACTTCCCGCATCAGCGAAATCGTGAAAGGCCGCCGTGTCATCACCGGAGAGACTGCCATCGCTTTGGGCGCGTTTTTTGGAAACAGTCCGCAGTTCTGGATGAACCTGCAAACCGGCTGCGACCTGCGTAGAATCGAAATGGAGAATGCCGCAGAAATCCGCAAGCGAGTCCAGCCGCTTGAGGTCGCCTAATCGTCGGGCAGTCCGCTGCATATCAGAGAGATATAACGGGTTTCACGTTATCCTTGATCATCGAGTCTTATATTTTTGAACAATTCAACTTTTAGAATCTTATTAAACGCTATCTTAATTGGGAAATTTTGACAGAATCAAGCCATTCAACTTTTCCGCGATGGCGGGGCCGGGCTGGTCGGCGGGTGCGGCATAGACCTCGCATTCGGGGCGGAGGCCTTTGATTTTGTTGCCGTTCTCGGCGACGAGTTTGGAGAGCGGCGCGGCGTTGGCAATCGCCCCGTCGGTGACTTCGATCAAGACATGTGGCTGGAGGCGGCGGAACTCTTTTCGAAGGATCCTCAGGACTTGGTCACTCTTTTCGTGGTCGGAGGTCAGCAGATGGGGCACTTTTGGTAATACGGTGATCTCCGCATCTTGAAGCTGCGTCTTATTGGACTGGAGGCGAAGAACCGCTGCCAATAAACCGAAGGCGAGGCGGTTGTCTGCATCGGGGGCATGCGCGACGATGAAAATACGCCGCGCCTCACCGTGCCCGGTTTGGCTGAGCAGATGGAAGTAAGGGATCAGGTCGGCCCGGCTGCCGACGCCGCCCCCGGCGTAGCCGAGCACAAGGTTGTCGGAGTGGAAGGCGGTCTCTTCCAGGGGCTTTATGATTTCGGAAAAGGGCAGGCCTTCGTTGTAACGGAAGAGGATGCTTTCGTAGTCGGTTTCGTAGGTGCTCATGGTGATTTAGGGTTTTGGGTGGATTCGGTTTATTATTTTCCGGCTCCGATTGCTTCAGCGGCGTCGGTTTCGACCAGCGATTGTTTGCCGGCGGCATCTTTTTTGAAGAGCCGGATGTGGCGGAAGCGCAGGCCGACGGTTTGGCCGGGTTGCAGCGCGAGGCGGTCGAGTTCGGAGCGGGGCACTTCGGCCTCGAAGATCTCGTTTGTGCTGGTGCGGGCGAGCGAGACCCGGCCGACGCTACCGGCGGAGAAGATGTGCTGGACGCGGGCCTCGATGCCGGTGGGCTCGGCCTTTGCGTCGAGGATCTCGATGTCGTGCGGGCGCACGTAGAGGGCATCCTCACCCTGCACCGGAAGATTGTGCAGGCCGTGGGTGACCTGGTTGACGTTGCCCATGAACTCGATGACGAATGGGCTTTCCGGGTAGTCGAAGACCTCCTGCGGGCTGCCGACTTGCTCGATGGCGGCGTTGCGCATGACGACGACTTCGTCGGCCAGTTCGAGGGCCTCTTCCTGGTCGTGGGTGACGAAGACGGTCGTCAGCCCGATCTGTTCGTGGAACTGGCGGAGCCAGCGACGCAGGTCTTTGCGCACCTTGGCGTCGAGAGCGCCGAAGGGCTCGTCGAGCAGCAGGATGCGGGGCTGCACGGCGAGTGCGCGAGCGAGAGCCACGCGCTGGCGCTGGCCGCCGGAGAGCTGGCCGGGGAGGCGGTTGCCGTAGCCCTCCAATTGGACGAGGCCGAGGAGTTCTTCGACCCGCTGGTCGATTTCGGCTTTGGAGGGGCGTTCGCTGCGTCGGCGCACCCGCAGGCCGAAAGCGATGTTTTTCGCCACCGTCATGTGCCGAAAAAGCGCATAGTGCTGGAAGACCATGCCTACCCGACGGTCGCGGACGGAGGCGTGGGTCACCTCCTCGTCGTGGAAGTGGATGCTGCCGCTGTCGCGGTCGGCGTTTTCGAGGCCCGCGAGGATGCGCAGTAGCGTGGTCTTGCCCGAGCCCGAGGGGCCGACCAAAGCCACAAGGTGGCCGTCGGTTACATCGAGGGAGACGTTGTCGAGGGCGAGGGTAGCACCGAAGTGCTTTGAGATGTTTTTTGCGGTGATGCTCATGGTTAGAAAATTTAGTTGTTTTAAGAAGTTTGGTGAAGCGGTGTGTTGTCGGGCAGGCGTTCGCCCTCGCGGAACTTTTGGGCACTCGCGGCGCGCCACTCGATGAAGGATTTCAGCGCCAGGGTGAACAAGGCGACGAGGGCGAGCGCCGAAGCGGTGGCGAAGGCGGCTACGAAGTTGTATTCGTTGTAGAGGATTTCGACATGCAGGGGCATGGTATTGGTCATCTCGCGGATGTGGCCGGAGACGACCGAGACGGCACCGAACTCGCCCATGGCGCGTGCGTTACAGAGGATGACCCCGTAGAAGAGCGGCCATTTGACATTGGGCAGGGTGACGAGACGGAAGGTCTGCCAGCCGCTGGCGCCGAGCGTGAGGGCGGCGTACTCTTCGTCGTTGCCTTGCGCTTGCATGACGGGGATGAGCTCCCGTGCCACAAAGGGGAAGGTGACGAAGAGGGTGGCCAGCACGATGCCTGGCACGGCGAAGACAATCTGGATGTCGTGCTGGTTTAGCCAGGGGCCGAACCAGCCGTGGGCGCCGAACATAAGGATGTAGATCAGACCCGCGATGACCGGGGAAACGGCGAAGGGCAGGTCAATCAAAGTGGTGAGGAAGCTCTTGCCCTTGAACTCGTATTTGGCGATCGCCCAGGAGCCGGCGAGGCCGAAGACGGCATTGAGCGGCACGGAGATGGCGGCGACGATAAGCGTGAGCTTGATGGCGTGGATGGCCGCCGGGTCGTCGAAGCTCTCGAAGTAGGCGCCCGCCCCCTTACGGAAGGCCTCGGCAAAGATGGAGGCCAGCGGCATGAAGAGGAAGAGTAACAAGAACGCGAGCGCGATGCCGATGAGCAGATACCTCAAGGGCGTGTTGGATCCGTGTGGACCGCTTTTGCCTGCGACGGCTTTGGCCGCCCGGCCGTGAAGTGTGGAGGTGTTGCCTGCCATAAGATGGGTCGATTAAAATTCGATTGGGTTTAGCTGTGGCCGATGCGTTGACTGCTCCAGCGTTGGAGCAGATTAATGGCCAGCAGGAGGAAGAAGGAGATGACCAGCATGACCAGCGCGATGGCCGTGGCGCCCATGTAGTCGTATTGTTCGAGCTTGGTCACGATGAGGAGCGGCGCGATCTCGGTGCGCATGGGCATGTTCCCCGAGATGAAGACGACGGAGCCGTATTCCCCAATGCCGCGGGCGAAGGCCAGGGCGAAGCCCGTGAGCAAGGCGGGGAAGAATGTGGGAAAGAGGACCTTGCGAAAGATCGTCCAGCGTCCTGCGCCCAAGGTGGCGGCGGCCTCCTCCAGTTCGACGTCGATCTCCTCGATCACCGGCTGGAGCGTGCGCACCACGAAGGGCAGGCCGATAAAGATCAGGGCGATGGTGATCCCAATGGGGGTGTAGGCGACTTTGATCCCCAAATCTTCCAGCCAGGAGCCCATCCAGCCGTTGCGCGAGTAGATCGCGGTCAGCGCGATCCCGGCCACGGCGGTGGGCAGGGCGAAGGGCAGATCGACCATGCCGTCGATCAGGCGCCGCCCCGGGAAGCGGTAGCGCACCAGCACCCAGGCGAGGAGGAGGCCGAAAACGGCGTTGACCAGCGCAGCGAGAAAGGCCGTGCCGAAAGTCAGCTTGTAGGCGGCCAGTACGCGCGTGGAGAAGCCCGCTTCGACAAACTCGGCCCAGCTCATGCCGGCGGTCTTGAGGAAAACCGTCGAGAGCGGGATGAGCACGATCAGACTCAGGTAGGCGATGGTGAAGCCCATCGTGGGGGTGAAGCCGGGCAGCACACTGCCCCGCTTCTTCGATCGGCGCGGTGTTTTGGGCGCGGTTGCTGTGGCGTGTTGCGTCATAAGGCGTTTATTTGGTGTAAATGCGGTCAAAAGTGCCGCCGTCGCTGAAGTGCTCGGCTTGTGCTTTTTGCCAGCCGCCGAACGCTTCATCGACTGTGATCAGTTTCACTTTCGGGAAGCGCGCGATGTCTTCGGCATCGGCGAATTCCGGAAGGAAGGGACGGTAGAAGTGCTTGGCCACCAGCCGCTGCGCGAAGGGGGTGTAGAGCTTCTCAAGGTAGGCGTTGGCCAGTTTCAGATTGCCGTGCTTCTTTGCGTTCTCGTCCACCACGGTGACAGGAGGCCGCGCGAGGATGCTGACGGAGGGGACGACGATATCGAAGGAATCTTCACCTAGCTCCTTGAGCGAGAGGAAGGCCTCGTTTTCCCAAGCGAGGAGGACATCGCCGATGCCGCGCTGCACGAAGGTCGTGGTCGAGCCGCGGGCGCCGGAGTCGAGGACGGGGACGTTTTTATAAACGCGCCCGACAAAGTCTTCGACCTTGGCAATATCCCCATCGAACGCTTCACGAGCCCAGGCATAGGCGGCGAGGAAGTTCCATCGTGCGCCGCCCGAGGTTTTCGGGTTGGGCGTGATGACTTCGATGCCGGGTTTGGCCAGGTCGCCCCAGTCTTTGATGCCCTTCGGATTGCCCTCTCTGACGAGAAAGACAATCGTCGAGGTGTAGGGCGCACTGCCGTTGGGCAAGCGGCTCTGCCAGTCGGATGGGAACTTGCCCGTGCGGCTGCTGATCGCATCAATGTCGTAAGCGAGTGCCAGCGTGACGACGTCGGCGGCCAAGCCATCGATGACCGAGCGGGCCTGCTTGCCGGCCCCGCCGTGGGATTGCTTGATGCGGACGTCTTCTCCGGTGTCTTGCTTCCACTGCTTGGTGAACCAATCGTTGTATTCCTTGTAGAACTCCCGAGTGGGATCGTAGGAGACGTTGAGCAGCTCCTTGGCTGCATAGGTGCTAGTGGCGAGCAAAAGCCCGGCCAAGAGCGTGAGGTTTTTTTTGTAGTGTTTCATTTTCTAGTTATTGTGATTTTTGATTTATGTTTTGTGATGGAAGGCTGCGCTTGAGTCTTGGTCATGGTTTAGAACGCGACTTGTAGGCGCGTCACGAAGACGGTTTCGTCGTCGCGGTCGGCACCTTCGTCGAATTCCGAGTGATCGAGCGAGAAGCTGAGCCGCACATTGGGATCCGGATGCCAACTGAGGGAAGCGCTGTAGCTCGTCACCTCCAGGGCATCGGAGTTGGGATCGCCGAGGCGCGTGGCATTCGTACCCTCGAAGACATCGTCATCGACCTCGAAGTAGGCGACGCGTCCTGCGAGCAGCCAGGCGCCTTTGCCGCCTTCGTGGAGTGCCGCGCCTTTGTCGAGCTTGACGCCCCCGAAGCCATTCGTGCCACCTGTCAGGACATAGGACGGGGTGATGGCCCACGAATAGGTGTCGATATCGCTTTCGACGCCTCCGCGTGTGAAGGTCTGCTCATCGAAGATCGCTTCGGCAAGCAAGCCGAACTTACCATTGTAGTAACTCAACTGCGGATTGATCCGTGTGTGGTCGCCCGTCGCCGCAGTGCCGCCTTCGTAGTTGAAGAAGGTTTGGCGACCGTAGGTCCGGTAGCGTGGAATCGCCGCACCCTCTTCATCGCCGTGGCTGACGGCGATGCCGAAGCCCAGGCCGCTCAGCGCGGAGTCCTTATCCTTCGCCCATGGCGTGAAGAACAGACGTCCGGATACGGTCTTCGAGTCCGCGCCGTCCGTGTCCGGACGTCCGTCGTTTTCCGCACCATTGAACAGCCCTAGTTCGTAGAGCACGGACGAGTCGAGCAGCTTGCCGCTGAGTTGGATGCCATTGTCCCGGGGCGGCGTTAGGTTTGTTTGGATGCCGCGCTCCGCGAATGGCGTGTGGGCGAAGCCCTGCAAACGCTCCAGGCCGATGCTGGTCTTTTGGCGGCCGACTTTGATTTTCAACAAAGGCGAGTGCGTGTAGCGGATATAAGCGTCGAAGAGCGAATTGTTATCCGTCTCGTACTGCAACCGCCAGTCCCAGCTGTCGAAGAGCGTTCCACGAATGGAGGGGCGCAAGCGGCGCGTATCGAAGGTGTCCGCGTCGTCCGGACCATCAAGGAACCAGCGGCCGTCCTGCTGGAACCCGCCATCCAGACGGAAGGTGTAATTGCCGTCCGGCGAAGCGAATTGCAGGCCTTTGCTTCCGACTTGAACCTCCGGCAGATTCTCGAGGACTTTGAGCTGTGGCTCAGTCCGCGCGAGAATGTCGTCGGTTTGTTTTTGACTGCTCTCCAACTCGGAAAGCCGTTGCGTGAGTTGACTGAGGTGCGACTTCAGCGCGGCGATTTCATCCGCCTGAGTAGCGGAGAAGGCACTTTGACTGCCGAGGCTAAGTCCGAGTAAGAGTGAGAGGCCGAGGGCCGCCCGTTTGTGTTTTCTATAATTTAGGTGTTTCATCCAGTTTCTTTCCCTGTGGGAACGAAACCTCCGGTTGTCCGGTCGGATGCGTCTTATTGTTTATTTGTTGTGTGTTATTTTTTTGATTAGAGCCTCCGTTGGTTGGACGGTCGGCTTAAAGTGCGTGGCATAATCTCGTAAGAGTCATTGCCGGGGTGTGGTTCACTCGGAGTTCTTCGAGTCGAGCCGGGTTTTTTCCGTCACCTCGATCTGTGTGACCTTGCCTTCGTGGACGACGATTTGGACGACACCGAAGCGGATGCTGCCCACTTTATCCCGAACGACTTGGAGCCAGTCCGGCGCGGTTGAGTTTTTCTTGGAGGTCAGTGTTTGAGCGGCCATAAAAATTTTATTGGGAAGTTTTCGTCTGGGTGCCGGTCAGTTCGGCGAGGAAACCGTCCTTTGGATCGACGGGATTAAAGCTGGAGGCTTCGCGGATGGCCGCTTCGACGACCGGATCGTTCTTGCCGCTGAATTCGAGGTCGACGCCGTCGCGGAGAATTTTCCGTAGAGTGACTTCGACCACGTTGGCCAGGGTATAGCGGTCGAGGATATTGGAAATGGCGTTGCGCACATCGATCATCAGCATCCGCAAACCGCAGTGCGTCTCGTCCGGGCAGGAGCATTTCTCGTAAGCGGTGAGGCTGGCACAGGCGATGGGGGCGAGCTTGCCGTCGATATGCCGGATGATGTCGCCGATACGAATCTCCTCCATTGGCTTGGCTAACAAGTAGCCCCCGTATTTGCCGCGCTTCGTTTCGATGAAGCCGCCTGTGCGCAGGGCATACAGCACCTGCTCTAGGAATTTGAGCGGCAGTTGCTCGCTTTCAGCCAGATCGGTCACGCTCAAGTGCGGTTTGCCCAATTCCTGAGCCAACCCCAGTTTGATGAGAGATCGTAGTGCGTATTCGCCTTTTCGTGTTAAATTCATCTTTTATCTAATGTTGATAGAAATGGTATAGATTAGAGTCAAGTCAAGTTTTTAACAAAGCATTGTTGATCGCTTGGCTAAAAGTCCCAGAAAATCGGCACGACGGTGACGGTGACGGCGAAGCAGATCAGGTTGAGTGGTAGGCCCACCTTGGTGAAGTCGAAGAAACGATAGCCGCCTACGCCGTAGACGTAGGTGTTGGTTTGATAACCGATCGGGGTGGCGAAGCTTGCAGAGGCTGCAATACAGCTGGCCACTACGAAGGGGCGGGGGTCGATGCCGAGCGTGGCGGCGATGCCCAGCGCGATTGGCACCATCAGGGCTACCGCCGCGTTGTTGGACAGGAATTCGGTGAAGGTGGAGGTGATGATGTAAATCAAGGCGAGCATGATCACATTCTGATAGTTCTCTGGTGCGAAGCTCGAGACTAAGCCGGTCATGTTTTGCGCAATCATCAGGCTGGCTCCGGTGGAGTCCATGGCTTGCCCGAGTGCCAACATGCCGAAGATGATAATCAGAATGCTCCATTCCACGGACGCGTAGGCTTCTTTAGCCTTCATGCAGCCTGTGAGTAGCAGCACGGCGACTCCGAGGCACACCGCGGCTACGATGGGCACGATATTGAAGGTGGCCAGTGCGACGATCGTGGCTGAGGTGCCGATGGCGATGGGCATCTTTGCGCGCAAGCTGCGGGCTGGCACGCGTGGTCGGTCGAGGATGATGATCTCATCGCTATTGGCGAGGGAGTCGATGGCCTTGGTGGAACCCATCATCAGTAGCGTGTCGCCTGGTCTCAGGCGTAGGCTGGATAAGCGCTCGCGTTGGTTGGTGCCCTTGCGGTGCACGGCGACGACCACCATTCGGAAGCGTTGGCGGAAATTGATTTCCCCCAATGTCAGTCCTGCAATGGAGGCGTGCGGGGAAATCACGCCTTCGACCAGGGCACCTTCATCGGTCGCAATGGTTTCGAGACCTTCGGCGAGTTCGGTCTGAATGGTGATGCCCTTCATCGAATGCGCCTCAGCGACTCCGGAGGGACGACAGGCCAGCACCAGACGGTCGCCATATTGTAAATTTTGCTTCTTGGGATCGCCTTGCACGGCCACCCCGTGGCGGACGATTTCCAGTAGGCGAATGCCACGCCCCTTGAGCATGCCGCTCTCGATGGCGGTTTTACCATGTAAGTCGGAGCCCGCGCGCACGAAGGCCTCGGTTATGAACTCTTTGCGTTCTTCATCGCTTAGGATGGAGGTGAGCGTTTCCCGGTGTGGTAGGAGTTTATTACCAAAGAGCACTAAGTAGATGGTGCCGAGCGTCAGGATGGGCAGGCCGACTGCGGCCAGTTCAAACATGCCAATGGGCGTATGGCCGGCGTCGCGTAAGATGCCGCTGGCCAGTAGATTGGTGCTGGTGCCGAGTAGGGTGCAAGTGCCACCGAAAATGGAGGCGTAGGACAGCGGGATCAGAAGTTTGGAGGAGGCGACGCCCATTTCGCGCGAGAGCGAGAGAATGACGGGCATCAGCACGATGACCACCGGAGTGTTGTTTACGAAGGCAGAAACGCCTGCGACGCCTAGGATCATTATAAATAGGAAACTGCGGTAGGGGAAGCGCGCCAGTTTACGCAGATAGGCGGTGATCAAGTCGATCGCGCCGGTGCGCTCCAAGGCGGCGCTCACGATGAACATGCCTGCAATCGTGAGTGGCGCGGAGTTGCCAAATACATTCAGTAAATGATCCAATGTGGGCAGTGCTTCACTCTCGGTCAATACGCTCACAAATAATAGCACGCCAAAGACGGTTAAGGCAGTCAGATCGGCAGAGATGCGTTCCCAAATAAAGCTGATAATCGCAAAGAGCAGCAGCGCGAAGACGAATAGAATTTCCCAGGTCATTTAGAAAGATAAAGTTGTGCTGTGTCGGGAAGCTAGGCGTCCGCAGGATCGTCTTCTTCCTCACTTTTCGCCCAATGATAGAAGGATATTCCTAGAATTGTAAGCGAAAAGCCCATATTGACGACTTTCATAATAATCCCGCCGAGAATCTGGTCGTTGAGCGGGTCGAGATCGATGATGCGTGGAGCCCATGCATAGGTCGGGTAAATGGCTTCGTTGGCGAAAGAGAGGAAGCCGAATACCGGTAGCTGTCCGACCATCAATAGAAAGATGGCGAGCATGCAAATTCCATAACTGCGCCGCGGCACTCGGGTGGAGTTGGTCAGATAGGGCCAGAGCATGATCAGGCCCAGTGTGAACATCGTCCAGTGCTCTAGGATGTGTATCCGTTTATCGTGCAGCGCCGCCTCATAGAGCGTCGGAATGTGCCAGATGGTATACACAAAAGTGAAAAGCAGTCCTCCGCAGGCGGGGTGGGTGAGCAAGCTCATCAGCTGACGCAAAGGCTCTGGTTTGAGTAGCCAGTCGATCAACCAAGCGGGCGTGCCATAGATGAAGAGCGTGGTGCAGCAGTAGATGAGCAACATGTGTTGCACCATGTGTGCGCAAAAGAGGAATTGTTCGCCTATTTGATCCAAGGGCGAGCCCACGGCTAGGTAGGTGAGCACTAAGCCGAGGTAGAAGAGGAGGCACTGTCGTAAAGGGAAGGGCGTGTCGGCTGCGATCCGCGAGCGCAAGGGGCCCACGGCCAGAGCATACAACCAACCCACACCCAAAAGGGTGATTAAGAGGAGTGGTTCGGTGTGCCAGTGCAATTGCATCGAGCGGAGAATGTTAAGCAGTGGCTCGCTTGCGAACGCAAAATGCGGCTACTGACCTTGTTTTCGTCAGTAGCCGCTCAAATGTAGTTCTCTGGTGGCCGAAATCGTGAGATTCCAGCGTTCCTTGCTGCCTGATGTGCGTTCTATGTGCCTAGAAGGCAGTGATCGCGTCCAGGTCCACATTGCTACGCGAGATCAGAGAGCCCAACGCGACAAAGGTGCCGGTGGCGATCGCCATGCCGGTGCCGAAGGCGAGCGTGAGTAGCAGCTTGTCGTAGAGCAGGTGCATGAACCATGCGATCACGGCGACGAATTTGAACAAGGAGAGCGTCAACAAGACAGTGAAGATGAAGGTCGCATTGAAGGGCAGATAGACCAAGACCAGCTCGACACCTGTGATGGCAGCGAGGCAAAGCGCTAGATTCACGAAGGTATGGTACTTGTCGGTTTCGCTGTCCTTGTGCGATTTCGTGGAGACTGGAAGTGGAGCGTAGTGTACGTCAGACATGGCTTAAATGGTTGAATAGTATATCAGATGCGGACGGATCGATCAAATGAACTCGATCAAATAAACAGCGGTGAAAATGACAATCCATACGATGTCGACGAAGTGCCAGTAGAGCCCCGCGATTTCCACGTCCACTGCGCTTTCATGTGCATCCATCTTGCCCGTGTGGGAGTAGAAATACATGCAAATGAGCCAAAATACACCAATCGCGACGTGCACACCGTGGGTGCCCGTCATCATGTAGAAGGTGGAGCCAAAGGTATTGGTGGAGAGGGTCAGACCTTCGTGCACGAAGTGGGCGAACTCATAGACTTGGCAGCCCAGGAAGATTAGGCCGAAGAAAATGACGCCGAGCACATTGCGACGGAAGCTCTTTAGCTCGCCCTTGTGCATCGCCGAAACCGCCAGTGCCATCAGGAACGAACTCATGAGCAGAATGAAGGTCGAGAACGAGGTGAGCTCCAAGCTGAAGAGGCTGGTCGGGTCAAATGACTCGGGGTAGATCTTACGGTAGATCAAGTGAGTCGAGATGAGCGTGCCGAAAAACATGCAGTCCGAACCGAGGAAGAGCCACATGAGTAGCTTCTTGTTGTCGTTGTTCAGGCTGAGGTGGCCGTCGTCGTGATGTGCTGTTGCTGTGTCAGACATTTAGGAAATTAAGAATTAGAATTAAAAATTAGGAAATGCTGACGCTAGGCTTCGTCTTCCTCGGGGTGTAGGTGAAAGCCGCCGGGGCCTTCGATCGCCCAGAGTGCGAGTCCCAGTGTGATCACGAAGAGGCCGAAGATGGCGAGTGAGCCCATGTAGGGCACGCCAGCTTGTTTCAAAGTCATGCCCAATCCGAGTGGCACGAAACCAATCGACGCGATGAGCGGCATCCAAGAGTTGCTCGGCATGTGTATGCCGTGGCCGTGATCGTCTTCGTAGGTGATCTTTTTACCTTCAGGGCCATGCTTGTGTGACCAGAGTGCGTCACGTGCCGGGATGATCGGTGTCTTCGCGAAGTTATACACTTGTGGAGGCGAGGTGGTGGCCCATTCCAAGGTGCGTGCATCCCAAGGGTCGTCGCCCGCTGGTTCGCCACTGCGTAGGCAGCGGATCAGGTCGACGAGTAGTAGCAAGATACCGATGGCTAGAATGTAAGAGCCGATGGTGCAGACCAAATTGTAAGTCGACCAGCCGAAGCCTTCCAGATAGGTGTGGGTGCGGCGCGGCATGCCGAGCAGGCCCAGAAAGTGCATCGGGAAGAACGTCACGTTCAGGCCGACCACGATGAGGACCGCCACCCATGTGCTGAGCGAACCTGTCCACATTTTACCGAATACCTTCGGCACCCAGTAATAGATGCCCGAAACCAAGGCGAGAAAGATGCCGCCCATGATGACATAGTGGAAGTGGGCGATCACGAAGTAGCTGTCTTGCTGCTGCGCATCGGCGGGGGCCGCTGCGTGCATGATGCCGGAGAAGCCGCCCATCATAAACATCCAGACGAAGCCCAATGAGAAGATCATCGGTGCGGTGAAACGAATGCGACCGCCCCAGATGGTGCCCACCCAGTTGAAAATCTTGACGCCTGTGGGCACCGCGATGGCCATGGTCAAGAGTGAGAAGGCCGCCGTGGCTACCTTGCCCAGTCCGGTGGTGAACATGTGGTGCGACCACACGGCGAAACCGAGGAAACCGATGACTGCTCCCGAGAAAATAACGATGGAGTAGCCGAAGAGTGGCTTTTTCGAGAAAGTTGGGAGCACCTCGGAGATGATGCCCATGGCCGGCAATACCAGAATGTAAACTTCCGGGTGACCAAAGATCCAGAACAAGTGCTGCCAGAGGATGGGTTGGCCGCCACCGGCGACGTTGAAGAAGTTGGTGCCAAAAGTGCGGTCAAACATCAGTTGTCCCAGGGCGATGGTAATCGCTGGGAAGGCAAAGATGATCAAAAATGCCACCACCAAACTCATCCAAGTGAAGACCGGCATGCGCATCATCTTCATGCCCGGTGCGCGCATGTTGAGGATGGTGACGATGAAATTCATGGATGCAGTGAGTGAGGCCACCCCAAGAATCTGGAGGCCCATAATCCAGAAGTCGGTGCCGACGCCGGAATATTCTTTACTGCTCAAGGGGGCGTAGCCAAACCATCCCCCCGAAGGTGCCAAATCGGTCATGCCCGCAGTCGGGCCCGATGCGGCGAAGAGCCCCATCATTTGTAACGCTTCCAGCAGCCAGCCAAAGTTGATGACCAGGGCGCCGGCCACGAATGACCATAGGCTCAGCGCGTTGATGCGCGGGAAGGCGACGTCGCGCGCGCCGATCTGCAAGGGGATCAGGAAATTGAAGAAGGCCGAGTTCAAGGGCATCACCGCAAGGAAAATCATGGTGGTGCCGTGCATAGTAAAGAGCTGATTGTAGCGCTCTGCCGAGATCAAGTTGTTTTCCGGCACGATCAGCTGAGTGCGAATGATCAAGGCTTCGATGCCGCCGATAAACAGGAAAAATAGCGCGATGGCACCATACATGATGCCGATCTTCTTGTGGTCCACTGTGGTCAACCAGTCGATGAATACGCTCTTGCTATGGTCCGGGCGCATTAGGCCCAAGCGACTGCGCTCAGGTTTGAGCACGTGCAGTTGGTGAGCGTGGCTGGTTTTAGGGGCGGGTGTTGCGGTTTCCGTTTGACTCATCTGAAAGGCCTACTTGAGAGATTGAAGGTAAAGTGAAAGCTTGCTGACTTCTTCGTCGGTCAGTAGCGCGGGCTCGCCGTGTTCATCGATCAACTCGCCGATGCCACCACCATTGGCTTTCCACATCAGGTTGCCGGGCTTAACGACTTCGGGCTCGTGGATCCATTTGTAAAGATTGTCGTATTGTTTTTCGACATCGATGCTGCCATCTTCGGCACGGTGATTGAGCCAGCCGGCTGCAATCGACTGGCGCGAGCCGATATTGGTCAGGTTGGGCCCTGCGACGCCGACCGCGCGCGGGTTGCCGTTCACGGTGTGGCAGGTTGCACACTTCGCGCGGCCCATAAACAATTTCAGGCCTTCATTGAGATCCCCCGTTAACTCTTCAGGAGTTTCTTCGTAAGCGGCATACCACTCATCCCAGCTCTTGCCGTCGGGGGTGCCATGGCCTGCCTTTTCCTCGGCCACCCATTCAGCAAATGCTTGATCGTCGACCGCTGTAGTGCGGAACAACATGCGCGCATGCGACTCGCCGCAATATTCTGCGCATTGGCCGTAGTAATAATCGTGGATCTCCTCTTCGAGGTATTTCGCGTAGTCTTGACGCAGTTCCGGACCTTCGCCTTCCAGGCCTTGTTTTTCTTTCCACTTGGCAAAATTATCGCCTGTTTGGATCCACATGGAGTTGGTGCGCCCGGGGATCAGGTCGACCTTACCCGCGATGCGTGGCAACCAGAAGGAGTGAATCACGTCGATCGAGCGCAGCTCTAGGTGCACGACTTTACCTGCGGGGATGATCATTTCATTGGCAGTCGTGATGCCGAGTTGTGGATATTCAAAAGCCCACCACCACTGATAGCCGATCACTTTAATGATGAGGGGATTTTCTGCCTCTTCCTCCGCTAGGTCGTCGCCCTGATACCAGGCGCCCAAGCGACTTTCTGGATCGTCCGGGGTTTCCTGGGTGAACCAGATGGCTCGAAGTGTGGGCACCGCGATGATCGCGAGCAGCAAGATGGATGCACCGATCAGGCCAATTTCTACCAGCGGGTTGCCGTGACCTTGTGAGGGCATTGGGCGGTCATCGTTCGGACGCTCGCGGAATTTAATGACGGCATAGACGAATACACCCCCGACGATCACGAAGATAATGCCTGTCACCCAAACGGTGAGCATGAATAGATTGAGCTGCTCCTCAGCGATCGGACCCTTGGTCACGAAAGTGGACATGCGAGTGTCCAAATTGCAGCCACCTAAAAAGGCGACCACGATGAGTGCGCTAAAATACTGAATGAAACGGCAGAATCCGCTTGAAATGGTCTTCACAAGTGAGGTGAGTTCTTAGGTTATTGAATAGTCGGTATGGGGGGGCTATAAGAAAGCCAAGTGAGATGGATTAAGCGTCGTAATGGAGCCTGACAAGTATTTCTTCACAGTTCTTTAAGCAATTGTAATACAAATGTAGCGCTTCGCCGCTAGTGGGAAGTGCGCAGACTGTTGAATTTTAGCATCTGAGGCTGGACGATTTTACGATCTTGGGCTATCTAGGGGGCATGAAAATGACATATAGTTTATGGGCCCTGCCTCTATTTTTGACCGCCTGTGGTGATTCCTCTGACTCGCATGCGCATCACGAGCATGAGGCCGCCGGAGGTGCTGCGCACGGCTCGGGCAGCGCCGCAGTTCCCGCGAATCCTATTTCGGTGGTAGATGGGGTGACCGTAGTGGAGATGACTGGCAATGACCGTATGAAGTTTAACCTAGAATCTTTCTCCGTGCCTGCGGGCAGTTCCGTTCGTTTGACGTTCACCAATGTGGGCCGCATGCCCAAGGCCGCAATGGGGCATAATGTTGTCTTTCTAACAGCCGAGGCCGATGCAGCCGCTTTTGCCACCGCGGCCGCAGCAGCTCGGGATCAAGATTACATTCCCGCGGACTTTGCAGAGCAAATTGTGGCGCATACTCAACTGCTAGGCCCGGGTGAAAGCGATACCATTGAGTTCACCGCTCCCGAAGAGTCCGGCGACTATGAGTATCTCTGTTCCTTTCCCGCTCACATGTATGCTGGCATGCGCGGAGTGATGACTGTGGAGTCGCCTTAATTACCACCAGAGGTAAAGAAAGCAATAGACCAACACGCCCGTGACGGAAACGTAATACCAGATCGGGAAGGTCCAGCGCGCCCATGCGCGGTGTCGCTCTCGCTGCCCCCTGATTGCAAGTGTCAGCGTCGTCAATATTAAGGGCACAATCAACATGGCTAAGAAAATGTGGCTGGCCAGCATCGCATAATAGAAGCTACGCCAGGCGCCTTCGCCCTCGAATGGGGTGTGGACTCCTTGCACCAACCATTTGTGCAGCACGTAGAAAAACAGAAAAATGACAGACACCGAAAACGCACTGAGCATGCAGGCGCGGTGCGCTCTTTCGCGACCGGTCTTGATGCAGATAAAGCCCGCAGTCAGCAGCACAGTGGCCGTGCCATTGAGGCAGGCGTTTAGAGTCGGTAAGGATTCGGTAAATGACATGTGCGAGCTAGATTAACCATAGATCCAACACCAATGGGATCAGCAGGGCGGGCAGGTAGAAAATCGATGCGATAAATAGGCGCCGTGCTGCGGTGTCACGCACATCTGCTTTGAGAAATCTCCATGCTGGACGTAATATATAGCAGCCCGCAATGAGCGCTACGGCGCCATAGCCCCAGCTCGCGTAGCCTAGTAAAGTGGGCAAGAGTGTGCTAATCACTAAAGCGATGGCAAAGGCAAACGCCTGGCGGGCGACCCGTGTGCCGTTTTCGTCTGAGTTGGACAGCATGATGAAGCCGCCTTTTTCGTAATCTTTGCGATAGGTCCAGGCGATGGCAAAAAAGTGTGGCATTTGCCAGAGAAACAAAATCGAAAACAGAATCCAACCCAAGGTGGAGATGCCATTTTCGGCGGCGGCCCAGCCGATCAGTGGTGGCAGCGCGCCAGGAAAGGCGCCGACTAAAGTATTCCAAGTAGTTAACTTTTTTAGTGGAGTGTATAGCAACACATAGGAGGCGATGGTGGCTGCTGTTAGTAAGCCAGCCAGCGGATTGGCGCCTGCGTAGAGTAAGTAAGTGCCAAAAACGCTGAGACCCGTGCCAAACATCAATGCATTATAGGGAGCGATTTGTCCTGATGGGATGGGGCGATCTTGAGTGCGCACCATTTGCGCGTCCGCCTCGCGTTCCAGCCATTGATTAAGTACCGCGGCACCACCTGCTGCCAGTGAGGTGCCAATGAGTAGGCTGGCTAAGACGCCAAAGTCGCGCGTCGGGTCGGCGGCTAGGTAGCCGATCACCGCGGTAATCACCGACATGAAACTGAGTCGAGGCTTTGTGAGTTCGTAATAGCCATTGACTCTTGAGCGCAAAGAAAACGCCGTTTCGGACGAATCGGAGGCTATGTCTTTGGTATGTGTATTCGGTTGGCTCAAGGTAGTTGTGGGGGCACTAGTTATTATGGGGAGAGTTGGTAGCTCGCCCTGAGTGGTGTGCTAGAAAAGTTAGCCCCCACGTGCTGGCAAGGAGAAAAGCGCCGACTAATTGGTGTAAGGTGGCGGCGTAGGGGTTTTTTACGGTCCAAATTGTCAACGCGCCCAAGAAAATTTGCAGCCCAAGGATGAGTGCCAAGACTAAGGCACCGTAGCCCAGGGCGCGCTTGGCTGCGGGTGAGCCCCAGACCTTCCCCAGAAAGATCAGCAGTACCGCTGTTACAATGACCGCCCCCACGCGGTGGGCGAAATGGATGCTGACGCCAAAGTTCCAGTAGGCAGGTATTAGACTGTTGCTGGAGGCCAACGGAAAGGTGGCAATTGCCAATCCAGCACCTGCGTGTCGCATGATGGCCCCCACCAGAATTTGCAAAAATAAGGTGGCCGTCGCGACGATGCCCCAGCGCTTTACGCCCGCGGGCATGGGGGCATCGAGCCCTGAGCGACCTTCGATCCAGCGCCTGGAGTTGGCCAGAGTCAATGCCACCAAAATGCCTAGCACGACCATCGCGCCGCAGGCGTGCATCACTGCGAAGCTCTGAGCTAGAATGTTATGCTCGCTCATGATGTTGAGCTGATCGAAGCGCACCCGCGAGCCTCCCAGCACGCCTTGTAGAATCACCACCCATACCAGTATGCGCGCCAGCGTCCGCACCCAGCTGCGCGATTCGCGCAGATAGGTCCAAAGTAGCAAGCCGATCGAGAGCAGACCGATCTTCATGCCCAGCAAGCGGTGACTATGCTCCGCCATCTTGTCGGATTCCGTCAGCCAGCCATCGGGGTTGATGGAGCCGTTCGAGAGTGGCCAATCCAGAAAGGCCATGCCTGCCTGGATGCTGGTGGTCATACCACCTGCAAATAGCAGTAGTGTGATCCAAGCGAGTGCGAACAGGCAGAAGAGAAATAGAAAAGGCTTATAGCCGTCGGTACGTTGTTGGGTGAGCGCGGGCATAAAGTGTGGCGAACATGTCGGCTGTTTTTAATATTTCAAGTGCACAGTCCTCGGATCGAACCTAACCTAAAATGAAGCGCTCGTATAGTGGGTCAATGGTCGGACGATAACCCTTCTCATGCCTACTGGTTCACATCTCTGGTGTTCGTTGTTATGACAAGATCGATACAATCATCCTGCGGTAGAGGGCCTGCGAGGAAGTGTCCACTCGCTGAAAAACGGATCATGTAGTCCTGAGATTCGCCTTCAAATTTATGGCTCGAAGAAAAAGCAATATCTGCGGGAATGCCACTCGAAGAGTAGCTGCATTTTCCGTCGAATGTCATTAAAGTTACATATGGATTATCGGCTTTAGGAAATACAAATATTTTTACTTTTTCATTATTTCTGTGAACGTTGAGGATAGACGATGCATGAGCTGTAGCGAAATGCATTGTCTAGTCCGACTGGTTATACCTCAGTTTCCCATCGTTCGTCGAACTCTTCGTTGGCTCTTTCCATCTCGGAGAATAGAAATCGGACACCTGATATAATGCCATATCCCAATGCTCCCACGGCTAATGGAATCGCTGCAGCTACAGCAACTCCTACCGCCATGCCTCCACTAACGATCCCTCCCATCGCAGCTAGACCTGAGGTGATTCCCGCTGCAGAAAGTCCTGCTACTGAGCCTGAAGCGCTAATTGCAGCAGCGATTGCAGCAAAACCTACGACTCCTCCGCCAGCGGCTCCAATTCCTTCGGCAATGTTTTCTTTTTCCTTTTCGGTAAGCTTTTCATACTTCTCGAAGCCGATAGCTAGAAGGATCGCTGCTTGTTTAATAAATTCTTCAGTTGGCACTGAATCACCAGCAAGGATTCTGATTAGAGTTGATTTTCGGCAACCTATCGCCCGAGCAACATGATCAGCATCGAGTTTATTTTTCTCGATGAACGCTGCTAGTAGTAGTCGGGTGTTGTCTTCGTTAAATTCGTTTTCGTCCATATTTCTTTCTGTATAACGTGGAGCTCTGGCGACGGCGCGTTAGCGACGTTGCCCAGCAGCGCCTGGATCTACCTTCTCTAGATGGGTGATTGCGTGTAGAGTGCCATTTGAAGAACTAGGATGATTGGGAAAAGATATCCGGTGTATTCAGTTCCTTTTTAGTTATGTAGGATAGCAGAT
>PBYS01000052.1 GCA_002729725.1 Puniceicoccaceae bacterium | reverse complement strand
GTAGGCCTGCAGTTCCATTTGTTCACAGACGAAGAACTCGACCGTCTGACCAAGGGCGAGGACTTCACCCCGCGCCAGATGCTCGAGACGCTCGATGCCTACGAGACATTCGACCTGCCGGTGCACATCAGCGAAATCACGTTGACCGCGCCGGACAACTCGCCGGAAGGCTTGGAGGCGCAGGCCGATGTGGCGAGGAAGCTCTACCGCCTATGGTTCAGCCACCCTTCCGTGGAGGGCATCACTTGGTGGAACCTCCCCGACGGCGGCGCCGCGCCCGGCGAAGATACGGTATTCTCCGGACTACTCTTTGACGACCTGACGCCCAAGCCGAGCTATCATGCCCTGAAGGATCTGATCCAAAAGGAATGGCGGACAGAGATGACCGGTGTGACCGATGAGACCGGCTGCTTCCGCTTCCGCGGCTTTCACGGCAACTACCAAATCCAAGCGGAGGGGAATGAATTAACATGTCTTCGTATCGAGCCAGGTGCATCCACCCCGAGCGAAGTCGCCACTACGCTGAACTAAACGCAGACTGCTCTAAGTCCCCGGTGAAGGGCGAGATTTGCATGCAGAACCCCATCTGATGTTACGTGCCGAAGCTTTACTCGGCGGAACTGATCGCATCGAAGGGGCACATGAGCACGGAGAAATTGGTGAAAGAAGGGCCGTTTTCCAACCGGACTAGGAGTTTATTGTATCCAGGCTTGAGTAAGATGGGGGCTCAAAAAGGGGACATTCCGTAATGTTATAAGTTGACTTTTCGTAAGGAAAAGAATTTATCACGATGAGTTATGTGCAAACATTTCGGAATGACCCCGTCTGGCTCCCTGTGACGTTCACGTAGATGTTTGCGTCGACCCCAACCCCAAGAAGATACCTGTATGAAAATGAAAACGATTTCACTGGCGCTTGTGACCTTGTGCCTGTTTTGGTCGCTCGCGAAAGCAAACACCCTACTCACGGAGGACTTTGAATCCTTCGCGACCGGAAGCATCACCGGCTCCCAGACCATTGATGGCGTGAGCTACAACAATGTCGCGTTTGTCGATGATAGCACCGCCACTCCGTTTGGATCCTCGAATACTTTCATGCACGTATCCACCGGATCGCGGACCGTACGAATCAACAACCTGTTGTCGTCGCTGACCACCTATTCCTTCGACGTTTATGAACCGAGCGGGGGCGCCAATGGCTATGTGTTGTTCGGAATCGGGGCCTCGGACCTGAACGGCTCCAATGGTCACACCACCTGGGGGTTGGATGACGGCGATGTCCTCGTGGCCAGTTACACCCAACTGGATTCGGGAACTGTGCCGACCCTGAGTGAGGACACGCATTACAAGGCGTACGTGCTCTATAACGGAACCGGATCCACCCAGACCGTGCAGGCGAACGGACCGGCCGACATACTGCCCGGACAAAGTGCCTTGTTCTTTCAGGAGGTGTCCTCGGGCACCCTGATCGACGCCGGCCGATACAGCAGTCTGAACAGTACCTCGCCCTCCACCCATAACGATTTCCTGTTTCGGAGCTTCAGCAATGGATACAACGACATCTATGTGGACAACCTTGCGGTGGACGACACCCTGGTGGTTCCCGGCAGTGGCGGAGGGGGCGGGGGCGCCTATCCGAGTGTGGATCACTTTTACAACGAGTTTGAAATGTGGGGTCTGGACGGGGTGACGGAAAAAGACGAACTCTCCCTGACCTTGAACACGACGGAAAACGGCGGGACCACCACCACCTTTACCCTAGCGGATCCGGTGAGGGCTGTGGATGTGAGCGATCCAACGGCCCCGGACTTTTCCACCGCAATTCCCTACCACTTCGGCGGGTCTACTTCCGCGGACAACGTCGGAGTTGGGTATCCACTTGATGCCGGACGCTTCCAGCGGGGTGAAAGTTTCACTCTGACGGCTACCCGCGATTTTCGCTTGAACCGTATTGGCTGGCATACCACCTCCGTGACCGACGCGAAGGTTCATTTCAAATGGACCCAGGGTGGTGTGGATCAGTCTTTGACGCTGGATGCCGTGTGGTCGATCGATTTGGCTCCGCACAACATCGTAATGGACGCCAACACGCCCTTGGTGATCACCAACGTCTCCGACGATGTTGACGAGATCAAGCAGCGCATTGCTTTGCGCTATTTTATCGGCAATCTGATGTTCGCCTCCGAACCTACCTACGACATGTCTGGGAGCGGCGGGCTTCCCCAAATGTTCGGCGTGAACATCGCCGGGGCGGAGTTTGACAATTACAGTTTTCTGGAAGCGTTGAACGACCCCGAACAATGGGAGTATTACGAGGAAAAAGGCATGGAGCTGATCCGGTTCGCCTTCCGGTGGAAGCGGCTTCAGCCGACGTTGGGCGGGCCGTTGGATTCGACCCAATTGGCCAACCTTCAAGCCGCGCTGGACCTCTGCGAACAGCACGACATGAAGCTGATTCTAAATTGCCACGACTATTACAGCTGGGGCCAGGACGATAATTACGACTTCTCCGTATCTATCGGGGAATCCGATAATGGGTACACCGTCACCAACGCCCACTTCCGGGATTTGTGGGAACGATTGGCCACGGAATTCGGCGACCATCCGGCCTTGTATGGGTACGGTCTAATGAACGAGCCGCAAGCCAGCGATGCCGACTGGGCCGCGACCGCGCAGGAGGCGTTGAACGGAATTCGGACTATAGACATGGACACTTGGGTCATTCTCGCCGGATACGGCTACAGCAAACCCCACAATTGGCCCGAAGGACACACGAACCTGATCCAGGTGACGGACCCTGCAGACAAAATCATGTATGAGGCCCACGTGTATTTCGACGCCAATTCGGATGGACAGAATTATCAAAGTTATGATCAGGAGGATCGTACGCCCACCTCGTTTATTTTTGCTGCGTCCTCCTTCATCAATTGGTTGCAGGCCACCGGCAACCGGGGATTCATCGGGGAGTTCAACGTGCCCGATGACGGTGATCCCCGCTGGATGGAGGGGCTGCAACTGTTCATGGATCAATTAATGGCGCATGGCCTCAGCGCAACCTATTGGGCCGGCGGCAGCAGTTGGAACGAGAATAGTTGGAAAATCCATCCTACCAATAACTACCAGACCGACCGGACCCAGATGGGCATTCTGGAGCAATACGGCGCCAACGCGAACCTGCCGACCGATATCTACGTCGATAACGCCGATCCCGTCGGCGTGACCACGCAGGGAAACTGGGTCAGCAGTGTCAGTGCCTCCGGGTATTACGGTACAGACTACGTACACGACGATTACACCGACGGAGTCTCCAAATGGATTCGTTTCACGCCGGATCTCCCGATTTCAGAGATCTACACTGTCTACACGACTTGGACGGCGTACAGTAACCGGGACGACAACGTGCCGATCGACATCCAGCACGCCTCGGGAACCACCGGACTGCTGGTGAACCAGAAAGTGAACGGCAGCCAATGGGTGAGCCTCGGCAGTTACGCCTTCGATAAGGGAACAGACGGTAGTGTCACCATCAGCAACGACGGCACCACCCAGGCTGTGATCGCGGATGCCGTTCGTTTCGAGCTGCGGCCGGATCTCCCCAGAGAAGTGATCGTGGACAACGCCGATTCCTCCGGCGTGACGAGTCAGGGCACCTGGCAGAGCAGCGACTCCGCGGCCGGCCATTACGGGGACGACTACCAACACGATCAGAATGACGGAAAGGGATCGAAATGGTTCCGTTTCACGCCGGATTTGAGCGTCACCGGTGACTATACCGTATACATGCGGTGGACGGCCTACAGCAACCGGGACGACAACGTCCCCGTCGATATCGCGCATCTCGGTGGCACCGCCACCACCACCGTGAACCAGAAACTCTACAATAACCAGTGGGTGGAACTCGGCACGTTCTCCTTCTATGAGGGAACGTCCGGGCACGTCACCATCCGCAACGACGGCACCACCGAAGCCGTGATCGCAGACGCGGTGAAGTTCGTATTGGACGAATAAGCTCTCAAGTAGGATTCCGAAGCAAGCACGCCCCTATGGAGCGAAGGCCTCCAGCCTAACGCTTCCGCAGCTTCGCCGCATGCGCTCGGCTCGTTGGCGGAACGCCCACGCTCCATAGGATTCGCCGCTCTGGAATCAGACTTCACTTTGCAACGGTTGCATGGAGAATGGAATGGATCATTGCTGCCACTTTTGCAAGTCTAGCATCACGAAGAAAAAGGGTCGTCTGAAGTCGGCTTTTGAGCCGCCCCCTGAAGACAACTTTCACACCTCAAACAAAGGAGCCTATATGCTAAACAATAAAAAACTGTTCATCACCACCATGCTTGCGACCGGAAGTTTATTCACCTCCGCCGTGGCGGCGCCCATCACCTTGGATGTAGCTGCGGACAACTGGGTCAGCGGTGCCTCAGGCTTCCGCGACAAGCACTACGGAGGCTGGGATCAAATCAGTGTCCAAAATGGCGATAGCAACAATAACGAAAAAGAACGTGTCGGGTTCTTCCGTTTCGATCTCAGCCCCTACACGGGTGGGACGATTTCGGGGGCCGAACTGCAATTCTTGACGAATTCCCAACTCGTCAGTGATGACTTCATCATCTATGGAATCTCCGACGGGGGTGCCAGTGAGAACTTCGGGGAAGGTGTGACTACCACAGCTGGGGATAATATAGAAACGGATCCATCTTTGCAAACGTGGAACAACAGTGGATACGCATACGGCAATGGCGACTCGTTGAGCGACTCCGCCAGTTTTGGAGATCTGGTGAATCTTGGGAGCATGACGGGAGTCAATACTGGTGACGTCACCGTAACTTTCAGCTCGGCCGCTCTGGACACCTTCCTCAACAACGACGGAAACAACATTGCGACATTTCTCCTCTTCAACACGAACGGAACCGGCAATATCGGTGGATTCAAAAGCAAGGAAAATGGAACAAACACCGGAGCGACCCTCACATTGGTTCCTGTTCCCGAGCCTTCCAGTTTTGCACTCATGTTCGGTGGGCTCGCCTTATGCATCGCTGCGAACCGGCGTAAACGATAGTTCGGTTTACGCTGCTGCGGCTTCTCGCGCTTCACGATTCTTCTGACTAGAAATAGGGCACCGTTGAGTCAGTGCTTCTGATTCATCGTTTGCTCACCCCCTCGATCGTCAGACCATTCCTGTTTTTTTAGAAAGGGGCGCGAGCGTAGGGTATGCTTTCTATAGATTGCCATTCAACCATGACACCTATCAAAATCGGCCAGATCGGAATCGGCCACAACCACGCCGACGAAAAGATGCGCACGCTCCGTAGTTTGCCCCATCTTTTTGAAGTGGTGGGCATCGTGGAGTCAGATCCCGTATGGCTTGACCAACGTGCGGGGAAGTCCCAATACGAGGGGCTCCGTTGGATGACCGAGCAGGAGCTTTTTGAAACGCCGGGGCTGGAAGCCGTCGCAGTGGAAACCGATGGCCCCGATTTGGTACCGACGGCGCTTCGTTGTGCCGAACGCGGCCTGCACATGCACCTCGATAAACCCGGTGGCGAATCTCTTCCGGACTTCAAGGCACTGCTGGATACCTGCGAACGCCGGAGCCTCGCGATCCAACTCGGCTACATGTATCGCAACAACCCCGCGGTCAACTTTTGCCGGCAGGCTGTCCGCGACGGTTGGCTTGGCGATATTTTTGAAATCCACGCCGTCATGAGCCGTCTGGACGGCGACGACTACCGCGAATGGATTAAAAACTTTCAGGGCGGTTCGATGTATATCTTCGGTGGCTATCTGATCGACATTATCATCTCGCTGCTCGGCCGCCCGGATCAGGTGACTTCCTTCCAGCGCCCGACGCGCGATGATGGTTGCCACGACAATGGCTTTGCCGTGTTGGCATACCCGGGTGCGACGGCTTCTGTCCGTGCATCCATCGTCGAGGTCGAGGGCTTCCGCCGCCGTCAACTCGTCGTGTGTGGCACTAAGGGCACTGTCGAAATTTGCCCACTGGAGCATCATAACTCGCGCTATGCACTCGATCCCCTGCATGTGCGCCTGACACTCGCTGAACCCTGCGGCGACTACGCCGCAGGCACCCATGTGGTCGATGTCGGGGTGATGGAGGGACGCTACACCGAACAACTCACCGATCTCGCCCGCGTCATCCGCGGCGAAATCAACAATCCATGGCCACCTTCGCACGAGTTCCTCGTGCATGAGGCTCTGCTCGCCGCCTCCGGATACACCACTTTCACCTGATCACACACAACCAGAAAATTTGAACATGAAACTCGAAAATCAAATCGCTATTATTACCGGCGGTGGCGGCGTCCTTGGAGGCGCAATCGCCCGTCAACTCGCGGCCGAAGGCGCCACGATCATACTCTTCGACATTCGCGCCGAGTTCGCCGGGAAAAACGCCGAATCGGTGATCGGCGCCGGTGGTGCCGCCGAAGCCGTGGGTCTTGACATTACCAACGCGGACGACGTGCGTGCGAAAGTGGATGACGTCTTCGCCCGCCACGGTCGCATCGACATACTCGTCAACTGCGCCGGCGGGAGCGCCCGCAGCCGGATCAAAGTCTTCCACGAACAGTCGCTCGACGTCGTCCGTGATGTCATCGGCATCAACCTCTACGGAACGCTGAACTGCACCCACGCCGTCGCGCAACACATGGTGGCCGCCAAGTCGGGCAAAATCGTGAACATCGGTTCTGCGGTCGGCGTGCAGGGACTCGCCGGATGCGTGGACTACGCCGCTTCCAAGGGGGCGGTCGTCTCGGCCACCAAGAGTCTTGCCAAGGAACTCGGCCCTCTCGGGATCAATGTGAACTGCGTGTCTCCAGGCCAGATCCCGCGCGAAGCACCCGACGATCCCGAGGCCTTCGCCCGCCAGCATTCCTTTCTCAACCGCATCGGCACCGCCGATGACATCGCAAACCTCGTGCGCTACCTCGTGTTGCCCGAAGCCTCCTTTATCATCGGGCAGAACTATGTCGTCGATGGCGGGCGCACCCTCGCCATGCAGGGTTCGGACGCTCGCGCTTAATCCAATAGAACCCCGGAAAGTAGCCATCCTCCACGATACCCGCATTGAGGGTCTTTAACACACAATGAAAATAGCAAATATTAAAGGACGTGCGCATATTGTGACGCCAACAGGCGGCATCGATATCGAAGCAGCATCAGAAGGAAAATTCAGTGCGGATTCGCAACGGATCATTGCGCAGCTCGATTCGCTAAAGGCTTGGTATGAGCAAAGTAGGCCAGCCGAGGATCCTTCGCTCAGCACAGATAAACTACAGGAGAATCTGACTCGTTTAGAGGCGCCGGTGCCTCATCCGAATCAGGTGTTCGCCGTTGGGCTCAATTATAAGGCGCACACTGCCGAGGTG
>PBYS01000051.1 GCA_002729725.1 Puniceicoccaceae bacterium | reverse complement strand
TGGCATAAAGTCACGGCGTCAATAAGGCGTGGTTATGGTGATACCGTAGCATCTTTATACCTGCTTTACCACTTGCTTGATCACGACTTTTAACCACTAATTCTCGAAAGCTCCCACCCTACCCTTTGAGGCAACAAGGGTTGGCTCGTGTATTTCAAACAATTACAAAGTGCGAGCCTCTATAGTAATGTGAGCGAGTTGATTATTTAACAAACGCGCTCTATAGCAGTCTGCAGATTCCGGCCTCTCAGACAAGACGGTCGCTATAACTGCGTAGCGGTTTGGCGCTATCGACCACACATGGAGATCGGTGATGTGGCTATGGCCGTCGGCCTCAATTTTATGGCGCACTGAGCTCACTACCGCTTCGGGTGCCTGATGATCCAGTAGTGTCCGACTGGTTTGTTTGAGTAGGCCGACGGACCATTTGGCGACTAGAAGCGAGCCGACGATGCCCATGAGTGGATCCATCCAGATCCAGCCAAAATATTTTGCTGCAAGCAGAGCAATGATCGCAGTGACCGAAGTCAACGCATCCGCTAGTACATGGAGATAGGCCGAACGCAAATTGTGGTCGTGGTGGTGCTGGTGCTCGTGTGCACTGTGGTTATGATCGCAATGGGAGTGACTATGGCCATGATGATGGTCATGCCCGTCGCCGTGGTCGTGATGGTGGTCACCTCCGAGTATAAAGACGGAGCCTCCATTCACTACGAGGCCAATGATCGCGACGATTATCGCGGAATTAAACGCAATTTCGGTGGGATGGATGAGGCGCTCAACACTCTCCCAAGCCATCATGATCGCGAACAGCGCTAAGAGGATCGCACCGGAGAAGCCTCCAAGGGCATTGACTTTCCCCGTGCCGAAACTGAAGCGCGGATCGTGTGCGTGGCGACGTGCGTAAATATAGGCGAAGTAATTGATGCCGAGCGCGAGCGCATGCGAGGCCATGTGCATGCCGTCGGCCAGCAGGGCCATCGAGCCAAAGGCAATGCCCGTGCTGATCTCGACAACCATCATCACCGCTGTGATGACAATGACAATTAGGGTACGGGATTCACCGCTCCGCTTGGCGTCCTGCCCAAAGCTGTGGTCGTGCTGATATTTTGAAAGGTCGATTCCAGGCATATGCTCCTCACTTCAAATAGCTGTCGATGATGGCTTGTATTTCCTTGCCGGCTTGGCGCACGGACTTGGAGGCGCTGGCGTCTTCCAATAAGTGATGTTCGATATGCTCATGAATGAGTTGCCGGGTGAGTCCATTCAGGGCACCGCGACAGGCTGCGACTGTTTGCAACACTTCGATGCAGTCAGTCTCGCCGAGCAGCATACGCTCGACGCCTTCGATTTGCCCTTTTAAGCGACGAACGCGTTGGAGAAGTTTTTTGTTGTCTTGTGATAAATGACTCATGGCAAGAAACCATACTCCCCTATTGTATATTGCAATTTAAAAAGATGAGCCGACTTTTTTGGATTTCCAGTTGACAGTCGACGTTTCAATGCAACTGATCAGGGCAGTGTTTTCAAAAAACTACATCCGTTGTGGCCTCTTATGCCTCATTTTCCTGAACTCCCTATTGGGAGTTTCAGGCGGTGTTATTTTGAATGTGCATCACGACTTCAGCTTTCATTTAGCTGACTCCGTGCATGAGGAAGATTTGACGGCAGAGCATACAGCTGAGCCACACTTATCTGAAGAAGCGGCTCACCATCATCACCATCAGATAGTCATTTCAGGCGAGGAACTTCCCGTCTTTCGGACGAACGAACCCACCAAGACTGAGTTCAGCGCAGCGTCCAATCTCATTTTGATTGAATATCCGGTCTTCAAATACCGGGATATGCAAATAGCGACTACGGCTCTTTCACGAGCCCCGCCAGAGGTGATGCAAGGTCACCTCGACATACTCCGCACACAAGTGCTGCGGCTTTAAGAATCCTGATAGAGTTACGGACGATCAAGTTTGATCCGTTCGCTTGTTAGTTGTCTGCCTTGCGAGGCAGACCTACGCACACTTAACTTAAATCAGGATTCCTCATGCACTTTTTTCAAAAGCAACATAGACCAAAACTTACACAAATTTCTTTTACGACAACGCAGCTTAGAATTTCGCTATGGCTGGCTTTAATATCCATCGTATTTTTCGGCACTGCAAACGAAGCACTTGCCCATGGCGTAACTGCCGGTGACAAGGGCTACATTCTCGAAAGCACGGGAGCACTCCCGATCCCCTTCATTTATCTGGGGGCTAAACACATGATGACCGGCTATGACCATTTACTGTTCTTGCTCGGCGTCATTTTCTTCCTCTACCGACTGAAAGACGTGGGTATCTACGTGACGCTCTTTGCTGTCGGGCACGTGATCACACTTCTGGCAGGAGTGCTCATGGAGATTAGCGTCAGCGCCTACTTGATTGATGCCATCATTGGCTTTTCCGTCGCCTACAAAGCGCTGGATAACATGGGGGCCTTCCAGCGCTGGTTTGGATTTCAGCCCAATACCAAAGTCGCCACCTTCGGCTTCGGCCTTATTCACGGCTTTGGGCTCGCCACCAAACTATTGGATTATCAGCTCCAGCCAGATGGCCTCTTGGTCAACTTGCTCTCATTCAACGTGGGCGTGGAAATCGGCCAAGTGCTTGCGCTCGCAGTCATCCTCATCGCCATGACTTACTGGAGGAAATCCGGCAATTTCATGCGCCACGCCTACACCGCCAACACAGTCATGATGATGCTGGGCTTCCTGCTCATGGGCTACCAGCTCGTGGGCTACTTCACCGTTTAACACACAGATTAGAAAGATATTTTATGCACAATTCAAACATCCCTTCTTCACAAGAGCTTCCGTCTTCGGCAAAGCTCCTGAAATCAACGATCATCGCGGCGATTACAGCCGTTGTCATTCTCGTCACCATCGTCATGCCCGCCGAATACGGTATGGATCCCACTGGGGTCGGTAAGGTGCTCGGCCTGAAGCGCATGGGGGAAATCAAAGTTTCTCTGGCTAAAGAAGCCGAATTGGATGCCGATCCGAATCAATCGACATCGGGTCTATCGGCGGCTGAGCTGGAGCAACCTACCGTAGTCGAAAAGGCTTCTGCCCTGAATACCCACGAGATGACAGTCACCCTCGCACCCGATGAGGGGCGCGAGATCAAGGTGACCATGCCGAAGGGTGCAGCCGTCGATTACGCGTGGGAAACCAGCGGCGGCAAGGCCAACTTCGACGTCCATGGCGACTCCAAAGCCTTGAGTATCGACTACCATAATTACTACAAAGGTTCCGAGCAAATGCGGGAAGGCACGCTGATTGCGGCATTCGACGGTAGTCACGGGTGGTATTGGCGTAATCGCACAAGAGAACCGCTGACGATCACTCTGAAAACCAGCGGTGACTATACCGAGATCAAGCGTTACTAAAAATCTAAGATGAAAAAAATAATCACTCAGCTCGGCAGCGGCCCCGGTCTCTTCTGGATCGGTATCGCTATTGTCGCCATCATCATGATCGTGATCTTTTTGACCGGTAACGATGGTGGAGGGCACGGGCACCCCCACTGATGCAGTCGTGTCGCTCAGCGAGAGCGACAAAACTTACAGCAAACGTCCCACGGGCAACATATACGGCTCGACTTCACAGCACTTTCCAAGCAACACCGTCGAAATGAGGCCCTTATGGTATCGTTTCGTGTGGAAGAATTCGCTATCTGAGTAGGCGACTTTTCGATTCCCCAAGAGTTCTTGCTCTCGCGTGGCCTTTTCCAGAGAGGTCAAGGCCGACGCCGCCAGGGTTTCTCCAGCCTTAAACTCATGAGGCAGATTCACGTAGCAATAGGCCAGTATGCCGCCGGACTTCAACACCCGCAGGCACTCCTCAATGGCGGCCTTGGGATTTTCAAGCGTCTCCACCACCCATGTGCAAACCACGACATCGAAGGTTTCGTCGTCGAACGGCATCTCGCAGATATCCCCCTTCGTAAAGAAGGCACCGTATCGGCTTTCCCGGGCACGGTTGAGGATAGCGGAGGATCGGTCGATCCCCGTGATGCTTTCGGGCTGGAAGTGCTCTCGTATCTGAGGAATCCGCAAGCCCGTGCCGGATCCGGCATCCAGCACACGCCCGCCCTTCGGCACTCGTGCGGCGGCATCCACGAAGAGCTGATCCAGCGCCTCTTTCGCGACTCTGTTGTCCCACTGAACCGTAATCGACTGAAACGCGGATGCCACCATATCAGGCATATCAATTTCTTTTTGCTCACGGAGCACGGACAAAAGGTTGAGGAAAGGAATCGTTTCGGAGAGGTTTAATTCGTTCTGCATAGTTCTGGGTGGTGGTTCTGGGTGGTGGGTTCAATATGTTGCGTTATGAATGTTATACGCAGGCCTGCCGTCGAACCCTCAAATTTTTTAAAGTTTCTTTGAGGGATATGGATGCCTTCTGCGTATAAGGGTATGTGCACACGCAAGTGGCACCAATATCACTCAACAACAGAAAGGTCCCCACACTATGAAGAACATTCGCAATATCCAAACTATTCTCGTTGCCGTATTGGCAATCAGCGGAGGCGCAGCCGCAGGCTACGCCCAAAACTCGTCCGATCACAGCAGCCATTCGCAGCATCCGGCCACAGATATGGCCGCAGAGCGCAGCATTCAAGAGCAACTCGACGAACTCCTCGGAAAGGTCGATAAAATCGAGACCGCCTTGATAAAAAATCATACCGGTATGTCCATGGATTCCGGCATGATGGATATGTCGAAAGACGGATCCATGATGGGCATGATGAAGAAGAAAGGCGGCATGGGCATGATGGACGGAAAAATGGGCATGATGGACATGGATTCCAAATCCTCAGACATGAGTGGCATGGACATGAAGGACATGGACATGAAGGACATGGGCATGGGCGGCATGGACATGGGCATGGGTTCGATGAAAGACATGCGGAAAAAGAAAATGATGGGCATGGGCATGATGGGTAAAATGGAAGGTTCCAGCGCCATGCAGTCTCCCCTCCCCGGTTACCCCGGCATCTCTCACCTGTATCATATCGGCGCATCAGGCTTTTTTCTCGATCACAGTGAGCACATCGACCTCACCCGCGAACAGCAAAAGCAGCTGGCAGAGCTACAAGAAACAAGCGAACTGAACCAGGCCGACACGAACCGCGCCATCGAGCAGGCTGAACAGGAACTCTGGAAATTGACCTCAGCCGATAGCCCCGAGATCCAAAAAATCGAGTCGAAGATCAAACAGATCGAACAGCTCAAGAGCAAACAGCGTATCGCGTTCATACGCGCCGTGGGCGAGGCCACGAAAGTCCTGTCAGAGTCGCAGCGTCAAGCGCTGGTCGGCGAAACAGCCAACGAAGGAGGTGCCACCGATAGCCAGCCCGACCACAGCTCCCACTAAGCAGAACGAATCATAGCCGAGCATATCCAAACAACAAAAACACGATGAAAGAAGTCAAAGCCTACATCCGGCGCGAACGCATGGACGCCGTCATTCACGAACTCGCTCAAATCGAGGGCGTCAGCGGCGTCAGCGCCAGCACTGTCACGGGCTTCGGGAGAAGTCGCGGCGTTCTGAAAATCGTCAATTTCGAAACCCATGTGAAACTGGAAATCGTCTGCGCCGACGAGCTCAAGGAGCAAGTCGTCCAGTCCATACTCCGCTCAGGCAACACCGGAACGCGGGGAGACGGCAAGGTCTTCGTCTCGACGGTGGACGAAGCCTATCGGGTAGAAAATTGTACCTGTCTGACCGAATAAGCAAAGCGCCGAGCACTTCAATAGGAATCACACCAACAGAAAGGGAAAGATCATGACACAGAAAAAAGTAGATAAGCGCAGAGCCGGACTTCGCAAACCTCGAAGGAAGCGGGTCACACTGAAATGCCAAAGCACGGATGCACAAAGCATCTTCGTGGCCGGGACGTTCAATGGCTGGGATCCTGCGGCGCTGCCTTTGAAGCGCGACGCCGATGGCGAGTGGAGCGTTGATGTGTTGCTGCACAAGGGACGGCACGAATACAAGTTTATCGTCGATGGCGAATGGCTCTGCCGCCCGCATGGCGAGAGCGGCGAACCCATGTGCGACGACTGCGTCCCCAACGCATATGGCACCATGAACCGCATATTGGAGGTGGCTTAATGGACGCCACACCTACCTCCCCTACCACCTCCTCCGACCTATTTGAGGTGGCACTGGGTCGCCTCACTGAGGCCTCCGAATACAGCGACGCGAACGAAGAGACGTTGCAGCGTTTGCGGCACCCGATAGCCGTCCATCAAGTGTCGATTCCTGTCCGTATGGACGACGGGACGCTGAAGATATTCGACGGCTACCGCGTCAGGCATAACGACGTGCTCGGCCCGACCAAAGGAGGACTCCGCTACCACCCAAAAGTCGATTTGAGTGAGGTCAAAGCACTCTCTTTCTGGATGACTTGTAAATGCGCCGCAGTGGGCCTGCCTTTTGGCGGTGCCAAGGGCGGCGTGACTGTCGATCCGAAGCAATTATCGAGGCTGGAACTGGAGCGATTGAGCCGCGGCTTCATTGAGCAAATGTCTGGCTTGATCGGGTCGGAAATCGACATCCCGGCACCTGACGTCTATACCAATGCGACGATTATGGGTTGGATGATGGATGAATATTCCCGTATCCACCAGCGTAAGACACCGGGCATGATCACCGGAAAACCGGTTCCCCTCGGCGGCAGTCTGGGGCGCGACGACGCCACTGGCCGTGGAGCCTATTACTGCATCAAAGAGATGGAGGCTCTGGAGGGGTGGAAACCCGCCGAAATCAAAGTGGCTATTCAGGGGCTAGGAAACGCAGGGCAGCATGTCGCACGGCTACTGTACGACGACGGGTACAAGATCGTCGCGGTCAGCGACTCGGGCGGAGGACTCTACAGGGCGGAAGGTCTGGACATCCCCAGTATCATCGAGGTCAAAAACACCCACCGCAGTCTGGACGGGCTCTACTGCAAATGCTCTGTCCATGCGAGTGTGCCTTGCGATAACGTGGGCACGCATAAGATTTCGAATGCCGAGCTACTGGAATCGGAGGTCGATCTTTTGATTCCGGCGGCGATGGAAAACCAGTTGACCATCGAAAATGCGGAGCGCATCCAAGCGGCCTACGTGGTCGAAGTCGCCAACGGCCCGACCACGCCCGAAGCGGACGCCATATTGAATAGCCGTGGCAGTGTCATCCTCCCGGACATTCTGGCTAACTCCGGCGGCGTGATTGTCAGCTACTTCGAATGGCTGCAAAACCGCTCGGGCTCCTATTGGGGCGTCGAAGAGATCCACCAGAAACTCAAAGCCCAGATCACCCAGGCATTCAAAGAGATCCATGCATTGAAGGGTCAGCATCAAATACCGTTCCGGACAGCCGCCTATGTCAGAGCGATCAATCGTATCAACGCTGCCATCGAGGCTCAGGGCACCTACAGTTATTTCAAAAACCAATAACCCACCTACAGGATGATAAAGATCAAGACGACCGCCCTGTTCATAGGCCTGGCCGGGGCATGCTTTGCTCAAGTTTCGCCGGAAGAACATGCGAAGCACCATCCGGGGCAGAATGCCACAGCTGCCGCGGAGAACTCAGCAGCTCCGTCAGCTAGTAGTGGTTTGGGCGGTATGATGGGCAGCGGCGGTGGGCAAGGTATGGGCGGCATGATGGGCGGAGGCGGCGGGCAAGGCATGGGCGGCATGATGGAGCAGATGGGTGCTCCAAAGCCCAAGGAAATGTATCCCTCGCTGATGAGCTTGCCCGACCTGCCCCTCGAAGATCGGGCGAAGCTCAAAGAGCAAGCCCACGAAAGGATGCAATCCGGCGTCGCTTTGATCGGCAACGGTCTGACCACGCTCTCCGAATCAGCCGCCACCGATCACTACAGCCGTATGCAGGAAGCCGTTTCGGTGATCAAAGAAGGCCTCTCCCGTTTCGACAGCGGATTATCCGCGCACCGCGCTCTGGCCGAGGGCAAAGCTCCCCGCAACGTCGCGTTGGAGTGGTTCAAGCGGGAAATGAACCTGCTCCCTCCCGCCCAGCCCACGGGCGGGCTACGCATCCTGGGGCTCTCACCACTCCACGGCATCGTCATGGCGAGCTTGATCGCATTTTTCGTGATCATGATCGCGATGTATTTTTTCAAAATGCGGCGGGCTTCCCACCTCCTGCAACGCTTGTCCGGCGGATCGGGATCAGGCGAGAGCCAATCGAAAAGCCCCTCCGCCGCAGGCGCAGTGGCCCCGTCAACGCCAGCGAAGAAAGCTCAAAAATGGAGCGGCTCGCTCGAACTCTCCAACATTTTCCCGGAAACCCCGGAGGTCAAAACCTTCCGTTTCACCATGCCGGATCGCTCCGGTCTGCCGTTCGATTACAAGCCGAGTCAATTTCTCACGCTCAAGGTCGAAACGGGCGGGCAATCCGTCAAACGTTCCTACACGATCGCCTCCTCGCCGACCCAGCGCGACTACATCGAAATCACTGTCAAACGCGAAGCGCAAGGCGTCGTTTCCAGGCACCTCCACGACCAGTTGAAAGTCGGCGACACCGTCGAAGTCTCCGCCCCTGCCGGCAATTTCACCTTCACCGGCGAAGAAAGCGGCAGCATCGTCTTGATCGCGGGAGGCGTCGGCATCACCCCCATGATGAGCATCCTCCGCTACCTGACCGACCGATGTTGGGGCGGAGACATCTACTTCATTTTCTGCGTCCGCACAGAAGCGGGCATCATATTTCGAAACGAGCTCGAACTGCTGGCCAAACGCCACCCCAACGTGAAACTGCACATCACCCTGACCAACCCGGAATCCGACGACTGGCAGGGGCCAACGGGGCGGCTGAACCAAGAAAGCCTCACCCGCTTCGTGCCCGACCTGCCCGCAAGACGAGTGCACATCTGCGGGCCGCAGCCGATGATGGACGCCACCAAAGCCCTGCTGCTGGAATTGGACGTGCCCAAAGACATGATCAAAATGGAAGCCTTCGGCCCCGCCCCCAAAAAGCCAAAAGCCGGCGACGCCCCTTCCGCCAACGCCCCCTCGGAACCGGCGGACGCGCAAGTCACTTTTCAGGCGTCAGGCAAAACCGCCCCACTCCCCACCGAACAGACCGTACTCGAAGCCGCCGAGGGTGCGGGCGTCGAGATCGACTACTCCTGCCGAGCGGGCACCTGCGGGGCCTGCAAAGTCAAAAAACTGAAGGGCGAGGTCGAAATGGAAGTCGATGATGCACTGGACGAGGCGGAGAAAGCCGAGGGCATTGTGCTCGCCTGCCAGGCCAAATCAAAAAACGATCTCACGATCGACGCCTAAGACCCGACGATGAAAGCGATCAAAGAAAAAGACCAAGTCATCATCACCGGACTCGTCATGCTCCTGGCGATACTCTGGATCGGTTTCGCCTTCCACCGTTCGCCCCGTTTCGCGGGCAGTTTTTGGGGCGGCATGCTCGCAGTGGTCGGCTCTTTTTTCATGCTCATCCCCCTCTTCTATTCGTTCATCAAACGAATCAAGTTTTTGAAAAAATGGATCACGCCCGTCATGCCCATGCGCACCCTCCTCGCATGGCACATCTACGCGGGCGTGATCGGCCCGATTCTAGTGCTCCTGCACACCGGGCACAAGTTCGAGAGCGTGCTGGGCATCAGCCTGACTGCCATGACTCTGATCGTCGTATTCAGCGGATTCGTGGGGCGCTACCTGTTGACCATGATCGGCAAGGAAATGCGCGAGAAAAAGCAACAACTCGAAAAACTGCTTCTCAAATACGAAGAGACCGCCTTCGAGATCCAGAACGATCCCCAAGCCTCAGCCGCCGTGAAACCCTTCGCCGGTTTCTTCAAACGGATCTTCTCTGGCTTGTTCGTCGAAGATGCTCTCGCCATTTCCCCCGCCGCATCGCCCGCCTACCGTGCCCTCAAGCTATCGGAAGCCATCGCCGACCTGGAGTATGCCATCGCCACCCATGAGACATTCAAGAAAGCCTTCAAGCGCTGGCTGAAGCTCCATATCGCGATCTCGATGGTTCTTTATGTCCTCATGGCGCTGCACGTGTGGGCCTCCATTCATTTCGGCATCCGTTGGTTTTCCTAAGATGAAACGCATCGCATACATCACCCTACTCATCGTCGGCATCGGGATCGTGCTCGCCTCACTGCCGACCGACGAACCCTCCGAGCCATACAGCCCCACCCCCGTCAACACCTTGCAACGCATGGTCAACCCCGGCAAACTGTCCGCCGCGCACGCCCACCTGGAAAACAATTGCAGCGCCTGCCACACCCCCGTCAGAGGAGCCGACCCGGTCAGTTGCGTCGTCTGCCACGCCAACGAAACAGACCTACTGCAACGGCAACCCACCTCCTTCCATGCCGACGTCAGCAGCTGCGTCGAGTGCCACCGAGAGCACCAAGGCCGCGCCACACGCCCCACCCGCATGGATCACGATGGTCTGGTCAAAATCGGACTGCGTCAACTGGACGGCGCAGAGGCCGACACGGAGCAAAACCTGCAAGCCCGCCGCCTGGCCGCATGGCTCGACCGTTCCGAATCCAAACCCGACACACTCCTAAAGAACCCCCACATCTCGCACGCATCCGCCGCGTTAAACTGTATCACCTGTCATAAGAACGACGATCGCCACTTTGAACTCTTCGGCAATAACTGCATGCAATGCCACGGCACCGAAAAGTGGACGATCCCCGAATTCGTCCACCCGTCCTCCAGTTCCATGGACTGCGCACAATGCCACCAAGCCCCGCCCAGCCACTATATGAAGCACTTCAAAAAAATCTCCCAAACCGTCGCAGGCAAACCCCACGCCCGAGTCGACCAGTGCTACACCTGCCACCAGACCACCTCATGGCCCGACATCAAGAACGTCGGCTGGTATAAGCACCATTGATTCGTTCCGTTTTCGGTAGAGTGCTGGACTTGACAATGAGCTGTGCTATAAAGATCGACCATGGATCACGATAACTCGACGAACTACGAAAAAGACAGTCTGAGCCTGACGGGTGCCGTTTCGATGGGCACGGGCGTGATGATCGGAGCGGGCATCTTCGCGCTGACCGGCCAGATCGCCGATCTGGGTGGTTCTTGGTTCCCTCTGGCTTTTGTCATCGCCGCCATCATCGCCGGGTTCAGCGCCTACTCCTACGTCAAGATGGCTAACGCCTACCCTTCCGCTGGCGGCATCGCCATGTTTCTGAAGAAAGCCTACGGGCGCTCCCTGATGACGGGCGCGATGGCGCTGTTGATGTATTTTTCGATGATCATCAACGAGAGCCTCGTGGCGCGGACGTTTGGCACCTACACCCTGCAGCTTTTCGATGCGAAGGAGGCGCAGTGGCTCGTCCCCGCGCTCGGTGTGGGGCTGTTGGTCTTTGCTTTTTTTATTAATATCCTGAGCAACAAATTCATCCAATCGCTCTCCTTCTTTGCCGCTTTTGTGAAAATCGTCGGCTTGGCCGTGTTGGCCATCGGCGGGCTGTGGGCATCCGGAATGAGCTTCGAAAGTGTCTCCGTGGAGCCGAGTTCGACCGGAGCCGCGAGCTTCCTGGGAGCCGTGGCACTCGGCATTCTCGGCTACAAGGGCTTCACCACCATCACCAATAGCGGCGGCGAGATCAAAGACCCGCACAAGAACGTGGGCCGCGCCATCGTGATTTCGATTTCGATCTGTGCCGTGCTCTATCTATTCGTGGCCTTGGCCGTCGGATCGAATCTGTCGATCGAAGAGATCGTCAAAGCGAAGGATTATTCCCTGGCGGAGGCCTCGCGGCCCGCCTTCGGCCAATACGGCCTCTGGTTCACCGTAGGGTTCGCCATCATCGCCACCGTGTCCGGTGTCATCGCCAGCGTTTTCGCCGTCTCCCGTATGCTGGCCATGCTCACCTCGATGCAGCTCGTGCCCCACCGGCATTTCAAACTCCCCGGCGATATACAGACCCATACGCTGGTTTACACCGTCGCCATTGCCATCTTGCTCACGATCTTCTTCGACCTCAGCCGCATCGCGTCCCTGGGGGCGATTTTCTATATCATCATGGACATTGGCATCCACTGGGGCGTGTTCAAACATCTGAGAGACGAGGTGGACGCCAACGCGGCCATCCTGATCACCGCCATCGTGCTCGACCTGATCGTGCTGGGTGCCTTCATTTGGGTGAAAATCCAGTCGGACATGCTCGTGATCTGGGCTTCGTTGATTGGACTCACCCTCATCTTTGCGGGGGAGAAGTTTTTCCTCAAAGTCCACGAAAAGGACGACGAAGACCCCCAGTATAACTGATGCTCCTATCCATCGTCCTCACCGTTTTCCTCGTGCTGACCGTTGTCGCGTTTCGCTACTGGGTCATGAGCCAGCTGCTCCGACTGCTGCCGGACGAAGACGAAGTCCACTCACACTTCTTCCGCTCACTGACTGTCCTCATCCTGCTCGTCTGCGCCCATGTTGTGGAAATCCTCTACTTCGCGGCGGGCTTCTATGCCGCCTCAATCTGGCTCGACCTCGGTTCGCTCGGCGACTCGATCGGCAATGAATTCATGGACTTCTTCTACCACTCCGCCGTCACCTACTCCTCGCTCGGCATGAGTGAAATACCAACGGGGCACCTCCGTTTCATGACGGCGCTGGAATCGCTGACCGGCATCATCATCCTCACATGGTCGGCCACGTTCTTCTACAGCGTCATGGGGCGAAACCGCCGTCCAGACTGCGACTGAGGCAGGCTGCCCCATGGCCCCCGGTCGAATAACTCGGTTCGGCCGATCCGAAAGAAAAATCAGATAACCGCTTGACCTTGTAGTATACTACAGGGTGTAGACTCTACTCCAGTTATGCCATTATTGACGACAGGTAAGGCGGCCGAGGAAGCGGGCGTCGGGCGGGAAACGCTCCGATTTTATGAACGAGAAGGACTGATCGAAAAGCCCATCCGAGGAAACTCGGGCTACCGGCAGTATCCCCCGGAAACGATTGCAAGGGTTCGTTTCATCCGCCGTGCCAAGGAGTTGGGTTTCACCCTCAATGAGATTAGGGATCTGCTTGCATTGAGCGACCCGCCAAATGCCGAATGCGCTCAGTTCCGTGCGCATGCAAAATCCAAAATCGAAGAAATTCGTTCCAAAATTGGGAAGCTTAGAAAAGTCGAACGGGCGCTATCCAGCTTGGTCGATACATGCGAACGCAGCGGCACACCTCAGAAATGCCCGATTCTCGATGCATTGGAGGATTAATATGAAGAACAGAAAGGAAAACAATGAGTCACCGTAAAACCATAGAAATCTTCAGTGCAGGATGCCCCGCATGTGAAGAAACCATCCAGTTGGTCAATCAAGTGGTGTGCCCCCAGTGCGACATCAACATCGTTGACATGAATCAGGCCGAAGGAGCCAGTCGCGCCAAAGAGCTGGGAATCCATGTGGTGCCCACCGTCGTCATCGACGGGGAACTATCACCATGCTGCACCCACTCAGGCGTGGACGAGGCGGCACTGAAGACGGCAATCGGCATATAAGTCGAGGGTCAATCGGTTGAGCCTACACCATACTACGAAGTGTAGGATGATATCATGAAAAAGAATGAGAAAAAGGCTGACAAAGAATCACCCACCACAGACGAGAAAGTTCACGCGGGCAAATACGGTATCCTCGGTGCCTTCGTTGCGGTCACCTGCTGTATCGGCCCGCTGGTGCCTATTCTTCTAGGCGTAGGCTCCGCGACGGCACTTTTCGGACTGGACCGCTACAAGCCGTGGTTCATCGGGCTGGGCCTGCTCATTCTTGGACTCGCCTCGTGGTATGCCGTGCGTAAGCAAAACCGTTGTTGCGCGGAGAAAAGCGTGGCACGCAACGCTAGAATGGTGGCGACGATCTTCGGTATCGGCATCGGCACCTACCTGCTGTTGCAATATGTCGCCGTTCCGGCGCTTTCTTCGGTCGCTTCGTCGAAAATCGCCGCCAGTCAAGGCAGTGCGAATCAGAGTGCCGAACGTTCACGGAATGCAGAGAGCCAAGAGGTGACGCTCATCGTCGAAGGCATGACCTGCGCAGGCTGTTCCGTTGGCGTGGAAGCCGCTTTTCTGGAAGTGCCCGGCGTATTGTCCGCCAAGGTCGATTGGAAAACCGGGAAAGCCACCGTCCGCATCGACCCGAAAACAGCCCAAGCCGAAGATCTATTGAATGCGGATGTGGAAGATCAATATTCCCTGCGCCTTACCGATGAAACCGAATAATCCGATCATGAACGAATGCTATAACACCAACCCGGAACGCACCCCGGAATCCGATGCAAAAACGTCTTCGACTGCGTCGAATCACCTCGTCATCGTCGGCGGCGGATCGGCGGCCTTCGCAGCCACGACCCGCGCCGCCGGGAAAGGCTGGCGGGTCACCCTCATCAACGACGGACTCCCCATCGGCGGCACTTGTGTGAATGTCGGCTGTGTGCCGTCCAAAACACTCATCCGAGCTGCGGAGGCGCATCATCGTGCCAAACATCATCCTTTCGCAGGGATCGAATCGACGAGCGAGGTCTCGGACTTCGGAGCCATCACTCGACAGACTCAAGAACTCGTCGAAACACTCCGTCAGGAGAAATACCTCGATGTCGTCAACGACTTGCCCGGCGTGAGGATCATCGAAGGGCGCGCCCGATTCCTGTCATCCCGGGAGGTCGAAGTCGCCGGAGAAACTTTGATTGCCGACCGGGTGATCATTGCCACCGGTACGCGCACGCATGTTCCCGACATTCCGGGACTTGCCGAGATAGATTATCTCATCACGGACACCGCTTTCGAACTCCCTGCCGCGCCTAAGTCGCTGCTCGTCCTCGGAGGGCGCTACATCGCACTTGAGTGCGCCCAGATGTTTGCCCGGCTGGGCGTGAAAACGACCGTCCTGCAACGGTCCGACCGAATCCTCCCGACCGAGACAGCCGCACTGACGGATGCCCTCACGGGTTACCTGCGTGACGAAGGGCTCGCGATCCAGACCGGCGTGGAAATCCAGGCCGTGCGCCGTGGCGGAGACGGCGTCGAGGTCGAGGCGCGGGTCGGTGGCAAGCGCCAGGTGTTCACCGCTGAACGGCTCCTGTTGGCGACCGGACGCTCACCCAATACCGAAGGACTCAATCTCGATGTAGCAGGAGTGGCGCTCGACGAACAGGGCTTCATCCAAGTGGATGAACAATTGCAAACGAGCCGCTCCGATATCTACGCGGCCGGTGATGTGGTGGGAGATCCGATGTTTGTTTACACCGCCGCCTACGAAGGGGCGTTGGCTGCGGAAAACGCTTGCACGGCCAGTGGCACGACCCCGCGTGAACGCGACTACAATCCGCTGCCGTGGGTCGTCTTCACGGATCCGCAAGTGGCCGGGGTCGGCTTAGACCAGGCAGAAGCCGAAGCCGCCGGGCACGACGCGGAAACCGTCACGCTGCCCATGTCGAAAGTCCCCCGGGCGCTCGCCGCCCGAGACACCCGCGGCTTCCTGCAACTGATCCGCGACCGCCGGACCGACCGCATCCTCGGTGCCCGTGCCCTCGCGCCTGAGGGCTCCGAACTGATGATGGAAGTCAGCCTCGCACTCCGCCACGGGATGACTGCGAAAGACTTGGCCTCCATGTTCCACCCGTACCTCACTCTCAGCGAAGCGGTGAAGCTCGCCGCTCTGTCGTTCGGCAAGGATGTGGACAAACTCAGCTGCTGCGCGACATAAAACGCCCCGGCAGGAGGCCGGGGCGTTGGTCGTTATGACTACGTAGGGTTACGCGGTCTTCGCAGTCATTTCTTCGCGGGCTTTTTCAGCCAGCGGCGTGCTGAGGTAGCGTTCGCCGAAACTGCAGCCGACCGTGACGATGGTCTTGCCGGCCATCTCAGGTCGCTTCGCCAATTCCATGGCCGCCCAAACGTTGGCTCCGGTCGAGATGCCGCCGAGGATGCCATCGTTCAGCGAAAGATTCCTCGCGGTTTCGAAGGCGTTTTCGTTGCTTACCTGGATGACGTCGTCGATCACATCGGTATGGCAATTCTTCGGGATGAAACCGGCGCCGATGCCTTGGATTTTATGCGGCCCTGGCTGCCCACCGGAAATGACCGGGCTGGCCTCGGGTTCGACCGCCACGCTGTAGAGCTCTTTGCGGGCTTTGATCACTTCCGAGACTCCGGTGATGGTTCCACCGGTGCCCACTCCGGCCACGAAGGCGTCAATCTTACCCTCGGTCGCCGACCAAATTTCCTCGGCGGTGGTCTGGCGGTGAATTTCCGGATTGGCCGGGTTCTCGAACTGCTGGGGCATGAAAGCCCGTGGGCCGTATTCCTCGACAAGTTCCCCAGCCCGGGCGATCGCTCCGGGCATGCCTTTGGGGCCGGGAGTGAGTACGATCTCCGCGCCGAGCATGCGGAGCAGCACACGGCGTTCGATCGACATTGTCTCGGGCATGGTCAGGATGAGTTTGTAGCCCTTGGCCGCGCAGATGAAGGCGAGCGCGATGCCGGTGTTGCCCGAGGTCGGCTCGATGACGATGCTGTCAGGCTTGAGCGTGCCGTCGCGCTCGGCGGCCTCGATCATGGCCTTGCCGATGCGGTCTTTCACGCTGGCCAGCGGGTTGAAGAATTCGCACTTGAGGTAGATATTGGCGTCAATGCCTTCTGCCGTGCGGTTGATTTTAACCAGCGGCGTGTTGCCGATGGTGGAGGTGATGGAATCGTTCAATTGGTTCATAAATATTATGTTTTGATTTTGAAAAAGGTGAATTCTCGGATCCCCAGGCAAGTGCCCTGCGGATCCAAAGCGGCGACTCAGAGGAGCCACCGCCAGTTCGGTGCATCCGATCGAATCAAATCCGCAGCACAATGGTGCGGTGCACCCGTTCCGCTATGGGTGTCGCACGAGTCAATTTCAGGCTTGGGCGGGACGCAGCACCGGCCAACTCGGGGCGAAAACAGGTTTCGGGAATGGATTGCGCCCCACTGGAAAACTTCGGCAAAGACAAGCTTCCGGGAAACGGATTGGCCGCACGAGCCGCAAGCAGCTCCGCCGACTGGATGACGAAATCGGTGCAAGGCGGGCAATGCACCCCGCAAACCGACGTTTCCGCGACAGCGCAGTCGGATGCAGCAAAGTCCTCATCCCCACCCAATAGCACGACATGCGGCTGCACATCGCCATCGGCATACAAACAGAATGCGACCGCCCGAACCACGCCGAGAACCGAAGCCCCGGCGAACAAGAAGGCCAATCCCATTGTAATCACGATACGCATTGAGAGACGATGGAGCATAAATATACGCTGGGTTAAGATCATCATTACTTTGAAATCTTCAAGATACGCACCGCACCCCGCATGACGAATCCGAAGACGATGCCACCCACGAGTAGGTCAGGCCAGGGGCTTCCGAGCCAGTAAACGAGCAGGCCGGCTGTGATGACGCCGCCGTTGACGATGATGTCGTTCGAGGTGAAGATCGAAGAGGCTTGCATGTGCGCCTCCTCCGACCGGGCTTTTTGAATCAACCAGAGGCAGACCACATTCGCGACCATGGCGAGGGAGGCGACGGCGATCATCGTCTTAAAGTCGGGCATGGCCTCTGAGAAGAAGAACCTACGGATCACTTCCGAAAAGCCGAGCAGCGCCAGCAGCATCTGGAAAACACCGCTAATCTTAGCCACTTTTTTCTTGGTCGCCACTGCCGTGCCTACGGCCATCAAACTCAGGGCATAGACGATGGTGTCGGCCAGCATGTCGAGCGAGTCCGCGACCAGTCCCATCGAGTTCGAGAGCAAGCCAAAAGACATTTCGAGCACAAAGAAGACGGCGTTTATGCCGAGCACCCACCACAGGATGCGTCGTTGCGTGACCTTATCCTCGTCGTCGGCCTCCCCTTCGACATCTTCCGTCGTCTCGAAGCGGGCACCCAAGCTCAGTTCGGAGAGTGCTTCAGTGATGACCTCTGCATCGCCTCGATGGACGACATGAACCCGCCGATCCGAAAGATCGACAGAGACGCAGAGAACGGACTCCAGTCCTTCGAGCTTAAGGCGCACCATCTGCTCCTCGGAAGGACAGTCCATTTCCTTGATGTGGTAGCTTGATTTGAACAGAGACATTGTGTGAGTCATTCTTCGGCTCCGGAATTGTCGCGACCACCGAACAACTCATAGAGCAGCGGTAGAACCAAAAGCGTCAACAGCGTCGAGGTCAGAATGCCGCCGACGACTACAGAGGCCAAAGGTCGCTGAATCTCCGAACCGACGCCGGTGGAGACCGCCATGGGCAAGAATCCAGCGGCGGAGGTCAGTGCCGTCGCCAGCACGGGGCGGAGGCGTTGGCAGGCGGCCTGTGTGACGGCTTCCCGTAGGCTGGCCGTGCGCTCGCGGTAGGAACGAATGGCCGAAATCAAGATCTGTCCGTTGAGCACGGCGATGCCACTCAAAGCGATGAAGCCGACGGCGGCACTGACACTGAAAGGAATGCCGCGCAACCAAAGCGTGAGAATACCACCGATCAGTGCGAGAGGGATGCCACTGTAAATGAGCAAAACATCGCGCATGTTCTTCAAGCTGAAATAGAGCAGGAAGAAGACAGCGGCGAGCGTCACAGGCACGACGATGGCGAGGCGCGTCTGAGCGCGTTCGAGGTTTTCAAACTGACCGCCCCAGTCGATCACGTAGCCTTCGGGTAGATCCAGCGAATCGTTAATCTTGGCTTTGGCTTCGGCCACAAAGGACGACACGTCGCGGTCGTCCACATTGACTTGCACCCGGATCAAGCGGCGGCCCCATTCACGGTTGATCGTGGCGGAGCCATCTTCGATCCGAATGTCGGCCAGCCGATGCAGCGGCAGCTGCTGTCCTTCGGCGGTGGGAATGATCGTGTTACGCAATGCGTCGATATCCGTGCGCAAAGCGTCCGGCAGGCGCAGCACGAGGGGGAAGTTGCGTTGCCCCTCGAAGACTTGCCCGGCCCGTGTCCCGCCGATGGATTCGACGATGCTCATGACATGGCGGGCGGAAATGCCGTGCTGTGCGATGACATCCTGCCGAATATCGATCTTGAGGGTCGGTTGCCCCGTCAGTTGGTCGACGGAAATGTCGCCGCTACCTTCGACATCGAGCAAAATGCGCTGCACGTCGTCACTCAGTCGCACGAGTTCGTCAAACTCGTCCCCGTAGATCTTGATCCCCACGTCGGAGCGGATGCCGGATTCCATTTCGTTGAGCCGCATTTCGATGGGCTGGGTGAAGGCCATGTTGAGTCCGGGCAGTTCGGCCACGGTCGCTTGCATGGCGGCGACCAACTCCGTCTGGCTCTTGGCTTTCGTCCATTCTTCGCGAGGATTCAGTGAGATGAAAATATCGGTCAGTTCCGTCCCCATCGGATCGGTGGCGACCTCGGCCGAGCCGATGCGGCTCCAGATGTGGCGGATTTCGTCGGGGTAGTTTTCCAGTAAGAGCTGCTCGATGCGCGTGTTGTATTTGACTGATTCGGGAATCGAAATCCCGGCAAGTCGGATCGTATTGATCGTGACCGCGCCCTCGCTCAAGCGGGGCACGAATTCGCCGCCCATTTTCGCACCAGCCCATAGCGTCAGCGCGAAGACAACGGCCACCGCCGCCAAAACAAATACGCGGGCGCGCATGGCGAAGCGCAAACTGGCCGCGTAGGCTTTGGTCAATGTCCCCGCAAACCAGCCCGCCTCTTCTTTGGCACTGGGCTTGATGAAATAATAGTTGAGCACGGGCGTGACGGTCAGCGCGTAGATCAGCGCGCCTGCGAGGGCGAAGATGAAGGTCAGCGCCATCGGACGGAACATTTTACCCTCGGTGCCTTCGAGCGTCAGTATCGGGAAAAACACGACAATCGTGATGCCCATTCCGAAAACGACGGGGCGGGCGACTTCCTTGGCCGAGCTGATGACGATCTCCAGGCGCTCCGCCTTGGTCAGATCCCGCCCCAACTCGACGCGCCGCTGCCCCAGTTTGCGCATGTTCGACTCGGTCATCACGACGGAGCCGTCCACGATCATGCCGAAGTCAACCGCGCCTAGACTGAGCAAACTGGCCGCGATGCCGAAGTAGCTCATGCCGAAGGCCGAAAAGAGCATGGAAATCGGAATGACTGAAGCGACCAACAGGCCTGCCCGGAGATTGCCCAGCAGCACGAAAAGGATCGCCACCACGAGGATGGCACCCGCCGCCAAGTTATGCTGGACGGTGCCGATGACCTGGCTGGTGAGTTCGGTGCGATCATAGACAACGTTCACGACGACGTCTTCCGGCAGCGAGCGCCGGAGGCTGTCCAGGCGCGTTTTGAGTTCTTCGGTCACGACCATGCCGTTTTCCCCCATCAGCATGAAGGCCAGGCCGAGCACAATCTCGCCTTGCCCCTGTGCCGTGACAGCACCCCGGCGGATTTCGTATCCGATCCTTACCTCGTCGGCCACATCGCGGATGCGCAGCGGGCTGCCCGCGTAGGAGGCGATCACGATGTCCTCGATCTCTTCGATCGACTCCACGCGCCCGAGGCCGTGGATCAGCAGCGACTGGCCACCCCGGGTGAGGATGCCGCCACCGGCGTTGCTGTTGTTCGCCTGGAGCGCTTCGGCCACCTCGTCGAGGGTCAGCCCGAATTTGATCAAGTTCCGGGGCGAGACAATAACGTGATATTGCTTTTCGTAGCCGCCCCAGGAGTTGACTTCGGCGACCCCGGAGACTTTGCGCAGCTCCGGTTTGATCACCCAGTCATGCAGCGTCCGCAGTTCCTCTAAGGAGCGCTCGGGATCTGTCGAGCTGAGGGTGTAGTGGAAGATTTCGCCGAGTCCGGTCGAGATGGGGCCGAGCTGTGGCCGTTCGATATCTTCGGGCAGTTCGACCGTGGAGAGTCGCTCGGAGATATACTGTCTCGCCTCGGAGATCTCAGTGGCGTCCGAAAAGGTCGCGACGACTTGGGAAAACCCGAATTTGGAAACCGAGCGGACGCTTTCCAAGCCCGGCAGCCCGCCCATAGCCAGCTCCACGGGCAAGGTGATCTGTTGTTCGATCTCCTCGGGATTCAGAGCGGGCGCGACCGTGTTGATTTGTACTTGGACGGGTGTCGTGTCTGGGAAGGCGTCAACAGGCAGCTGAAACAGCTTCCATGAGCCAAGCCCGATGAAGATAGCCGAGAGCAGCAGAACCAACAGACGGTTCTGTAACGAAAGTTTGGAGATGGATTCCATTAAATGTAAGTCCTCGCTGGATTAATCGTCGACGCAACCCGCGCCCAAGCGCGACTTGAGAAATTCCGACATGGCGATGAATGCGCCCTCGGTCACGACCTGCTCGTTCGATCCGAGGCCTTCGGTCACGGTGACCGTGTCGTCCCCCGGTTGTCCGAGGCTGACGTGCCGCAATGCATACAGATCCGCCGCTTCTTTGACGAAGACATAGGGGCGGCCTTCGTGATGCTGGATCGCATCACGCGGGAGCAAGAGTGCGTTACCCGAGCCAGTGAGTGCCAACTCGGCATGGCCGAACATGCCCTGGCGGATGGCTCCATTCGGGTTCCGTATTTCGGCGCGGGCTTTGAGCATACGGTTGCGCGGGTCGATCGCAGAATCCACCCAAGTGATGACGCCGGTGTGTTCGACGCCTGCGGGGCCGCTGTCGAAGCGAGCCGTCACGACCTGGCCGACGCGCACGGAACCCGCGTGCTCGGGGCTGACCGACAGGTCCAGCCAGAGGGTCGACAGATCCGTCACTTTGAACAGCGCTTTGCCTTCCGATTCGGAAACAGCCTCACCAACGACCGCTTCACGCGATACCAGCGTCCCGGCGAAGGGTGCCCGCAGTTTGATGATCGAGCTGCTGTCCTGCGCTTCGGCGATCTGTTTGATTTCCCCATTGGAGAACCCGAGATTGAGCAAACGCTGCTGGGCCATTTTGCCCATCAGTTTGGCTTTTTCGTAGGCCGCCTCCGCTTCCAGAAAGTCGCGGGCCGCCGAAATTTTCTCCTCTTTCAATTTCTTTTCGCGCTGGTAAGCCAAGTCCGCGATACGCTCGTTGACTCGGCTGCTGAGAAACTCCGCCTTGGCTGCGGCCACTTCATCGGAACTGATCTCGACGAGCACATCCCCCTTGTTCACACGCTGTCCCACATCCGCATGGACGGCGCGGACGATGCCATCGGCGAGCGGGGTGACGAGCGCCAACTTGTTGCGGTTATAGCTCACTTCGAAGAAGGCCGAGACGGATTGCCGGGCAATACCTTCGACCGGCAACGCGGTGGCGATGCCCGCCTTGGTGGAAGACTCGGGCGAGGCGAAGCGGACTTTGATGCTGCCGCCGGGGGCGAGTTGACCGGCGAGTTGTGGCTGGCAGATGCCGCACTCCAACTCGGCCACATCGTGTTCATTACACCAGAGCACGGGAGCCTCGGATTGTTTTCCGGAACCCTGCGATGAGCCGCGTGCCGGATCGCAGTAGAAGCACTCGTCCTCGTAGAGGCTGTGTTCTTCGCACCAAAGCCGGTCTTTTTCTTCCAACTCGGGGTGGCAAAGCCAGCAACGGTCTTCGTAGCGGTCGTGCTCCTTGCACCAGAGCCGTCCTTTTTCGCGTTTCGATGGGTCGCAGATGTAGCAGAGGTCGACGGATACGTCGTGAGCTTCGCAGGTTGCCGAAGCGATGGACACCGCCTCGTTTGAGGATTGGGCAGCAGCCGCTTGGGCGACATCCTCCTTCTCGCTCACTTCCGGGTGGCAATAGAAACACTCGTCCTCGTAGAGGCTGTGCTCTTTGCACCAGAGCCGGTCTTTTTCTTCCAGTTCGGGATGGCAAAGCCAGCAACGGTCTTCGTAGCGGTCGTGCTCCTTGCACCAGAGCCGTCCTTTTTCACGTTTCGATGGGTCGCAGATGTAGCAGAGATCATCGGAAACGTCGTGAGCTTCGCAGGTTTTCTCAGCCTCGGATTTTTCCCCGTCCGATGCGGCGTGGAGCGAATTGGAGGCAAAGACGAGCGCCGCCGCGAGCAGCGCGGTGCAGGTGAATAGATGGAATAGTTTTTTCATGATGTGTGGGTCTCTTTTTGATTAATTGTTTTCGTTAAGCTGGGGTGTATCAGTCGGCAGCTCCGAGAGCGGCCGACCGACCAAGCCTTCGAGCTCGAAGAAGGTCTGGTTGTATTGCACGAGTGTCTCGTTATGCCGGATGCGTGCTTCGGCATACATCCGCTGCGCGTCGATGACTTCCAAGTAGTTGGCTTTGCCTTCCTCGTATGCACGGAAGGTTTTTTCCTGCACGCTCTGGGCGGTGCGCAGCAGATCACGCTCGATGCTTTCGACCTCGGTTTGGAGAAGTTCGATCTGCCGATACGTGCCCGCGAGCGCGGCAAGGATGCCTGTGCGGCTCGCCCGTGCGTTTTCCCGAGCCTGCCCCAGCTGTTCACGCGCTTTACGGATGTCGCCTTGGTTGCGGTCGAAGAGCGGGAGTGGCATGCTGAATTGCACGACACCGGAGAGATTCTCGTTGCTATTGAAATGTTTGAGGCCGACGCCCACGGTCAGATCCGGAACCGCCTTTGATTTTTCAAGGGCGACCGCCTGGCGCTGTTGCTCGATCCGCGACGCCCAACGGAGCCTCTCCGGGTGCCGCTCGAAGGCTTGCCGGAGTGATTGTATAGTCGGCAATGCTATGGAGCGGCGCAGCTCGCCGGAGGCGCTTGTGAATTTCGGCTCGTCGCTGCCGTAGAGTTCGGACAGCGCCCGGCGTGCCGTATCCAAATCGCGCTCGGCCTGTCGCGCACTGATGACTTCCGATGCCAAGACAGATTGCGCCTTGAGAGCCTCCAAGGGAGAGGCCGCTCCGCTGTCCACCCGGGTCTCGGCCCCCGCGAGCGCTTCCTCGGCCAGCTGGACGTTTTCCTGTAACAGATCGAGTTCCTCCTGAGCCGCCAGAACTGCGACGAAGGCTTTGGAAATATCCGTCAACAGTTGTATCCGCGCCGTTTCATAGGCGAACCGGCTGACATCCTCACCCAGCTTCGAGTGGCTCACCCGGTGCTTTCGCTTGCCCCCCAGTTCTAGGAGTTGCCCCAACAGCACGGTCGATTCCGCGCTGTCGAAACCGGAACTCTCGCCGGAGCCGCCGAACTCTTCCACTTCGACCTCCAGTTCCGGATTCGGCAGCAGCCCCGCTTGCAGCGTTTCGGCTTCGGCGATGCGCTCTTCGTAGGCGAAAGCCGCCAGACCCGGGCTGTTGACCAAAGCATAGGCGTAGGCCTCCCGCAGCGTGAGCGTTCCCTGCGGTTCGCCGATGTGCGGTGGATTTGCGTCCGTCGGATCGTCCGGCGTCGCACTAGCGAGGAGACTACCGCAGGCTAGGGTAAAAAGAAGAAGTGGGGTTTGTTTACGTTTTGAAAATCGGTACATGAAAAATCCTGATAGAAGTTAAATACTGCGAATCCACAGAAGGTGGTTCGCACAGTAGGAATGCCCCTCAACGAGAGGGCCTAACCAACTAACTTTATCAGGATATCAGAGACGCAGGTTCACGGTCTGCGCGACGAGCACACTCGTATCCATCAACCCCGGCGGAGCCTGGGCTTGAACGATGTGAGCGATTTCTTTGAGCGTAAAATTCGGTGCGGCGACATCGGTTCCCGCAGATTGAAGTGCCGTCAAAATCGGCGCGGATTCTCCCTTGTCGATGCGCACCTGCGGCAGTTCGACGGCTTTCAGTTCAACGTCCACGCAATGCTCCACATCGGAAAGACAGCGCACCTGTGTGGATTCCTGTGTCGATCCCCGTGCGCCCTGTTCCGCTCCGCCAACGCACACAGGGGGACACTCAAAGCCCTCACCGGAGATCAACTCCTGCTGAGCTATTGAGCTTTTGTTGAGGCACAGCAGCAATCCCCCGACGCCGCCAAAGACGGCGTTCCAGGCAAAAAGGCTCAAAAGAGCCGCTACTGTAATTTTGCGCTTCATAAACGATACCTAGTCGCCTAATTATAATTTAAGTCAAGGCTTTGTGTTCTTATTTTTCTCTTCACCGATGATGTTTCTTTGAGTGACCTGCCTAGAGGTGACGGTGAGCCCGGCAGCGGCAAAAGACCGCCATCAGAAAATGCAATACAGGACACTTTGATAGGAATGAGACACAATCCTATTAAGCCGCCCCGTCAGTCACCACCCGCATAACTGTCAGTTCCAGTTGGGGCACATCTGCATCCATTCTCCCATACTCCGTCTAGGCGAATCGGTGTTGCTGTCGCGCGCATTGTCAGTGCTTCCAGCCCGTTCGAGTCCGGATTGAGAACAATTGGGACAAGTGGGCGAAGCCATCTGTGCGTCCCGCATCATGCCCTCCATCCAGCGCATGCGCCGACCACACATTTCTGCAAACGGCTCAAGCGCTTTTTTCGTGGCAGGCGACGCGCTTTGACTCATCGTCTCAATCACGTTTTTTTGATGTGCGGCAAGGTAGCCGACCCGACTAATCAACGTGGTCTGTTCCTCGGGCGGGAGTTCAAGCGCCTCGTCAAGGGCAAGTTTCGCCTCTTCGAGCATTTGTTTGAACAGAGCATCATCGACGACGCCGTCCTGGTAATACTTTTTCAGCCCTTCGGCGAAGCGTTCTTCCGAAAAAGTGATTCGCAACTCGGCTTCGTTGTTGTTGACCGAGAAAACCAAGCGAACCTTTTCCACAAGGCGTTTCACGGGGTAGAGGAAATCGCCCGGAACGGTATTGGCCGAAGCGACCGTGGAGCCCAGCCCAAGCGCGAAGACAAGCGCAAAACCTGCCGCAACACGCATCAATATGGGATGGGAAAACCATGCGACCTTTGATCGTGGTCGCTCCCGCTGCGGGGGATCTTGCGCGTTGACGGTGCGCGTGAGGGCACTCATCAAATCGCCAATGACGAGCGGAGGATCGGGCAGCGTCTGTAGGCCGTCCACGACTTCCAGCAACGGACGCAGCTTATCGGCCATATCGGGATGCTCTTCCAACAAGGCGTCCATACTCCGACCCGCTTGCATCTCTTCGATGCAGTGATCAAGGATCGTTTCGATATCACGGCTCATTGGCACATCCTTTCCGGTTTCATATTGTCGCGCATGGCTTTGAGTGCACGAAATTGCATCGCACGAAGGGCGTTCGCGCTCTGCCCTGTAATTTCCCCGATCTCGGAATTAGTCAAACCTTGCACGAATTTGAGGGTCAGGAACTCCCGATGCTCCTCACTTGCCTCGGACAGCGCTGCTTGCACGTCAAGACGCACTCCGGCAGCTTCGCTGGTTTTCTTTCCGTCTGTTAAGTTCTCGGCCATGTCATCAGTCAGTTCACTTTCAGGACGCGCCCGATTGTAACGGGCGCTGTCGATAATAACGTTTCGGGCGATCCGAAACAGCCAAGGCTCGAACCTGCCATGCTGTTTGTCGATGGAATGCATGACTCTCAAGATCACCTCGCCTGCCAAATCACCTGCCCGATCCGCACCTACACGGTAGTGCATGAAACGAAGGATCATCGGATAACAGTAGGCGCAGAGTTTGGAGAGCGCCTCTGGATCTTTTTCACGGGCACCTCCCAGCCATGGCTCGATGCTTTCTGCGGTGGTCTTCGCTGTGGGCATGTATCTGGTCTGTAGTAAAAGAGCATGCAGGACAATACCCGTCTCTGCATGCTCAGTTATTCTGTGGTATCTAGCAGCAAGCTCTTGGCCCGCTTCCGCTCGTGCCATGATCCGGGTGCTCATCGCAGCGGCCCTCATGCCCAGGGAACCAGCGATACCAATGGCCGCAACGATCCCCCGTCTGCCCACGCTTCATATGTCCGTTATCGCGCGTGTCCGAGTGGTCGTAGCAACTATGAGCCGCACCGACCCGTTTGGTTGAGCGACGGCCATCGCATTGGCTGGGGACGCAATTGCCCCCTCCGTTCTCACAGACATACGCGCCCCCCTCATTTGATGGGACGCTACCTTGTTGGGCGGCGACATTCGCTGTCCGATCATCCGATCCAGTGGCCTCCGCCGCCCAAAGGCTTGTGGCAAGTCCGATCACGACTGCTGTGATTAGTAGCATTCCTTTTCCTGTTTTCATTTTTCCCTTTCCTTATTTGAGTGTATTGTGTTGGAAGGCCGAAGAATGCCTTCAATCATTAAAGACGTATGAGAGCACTCAAACGTTACGCAAAAGGTTAAGGAAATTGTGGTCGCGAGCAGTTTGCAGGAAAAACAGTTGCACCTCGTTTTTAATGGCAGGAACTGTGGTTCTTACTTTCGCAATTTTCGCCGGAGGACTCCATTTCGAGGGTGCTATGGCTAATCGAGAAGTGCTCTTCCAAGTAGGTTTTGACCGTTGCCTTGAGTGATTCTAGTTCCTCCATGCTGCGGTTTTCGCCGATCACGACATGCGCCTCCAGCGCACGGTGGTGCTCGTCGAGTTCCCACACGTGGATATGGTGAACATTCTCGACCCCGTCGAGATCTTCCAAGGCCTTCTTGATTTCATCGAGAGAGAGTTCCGGCGGCGTGCCTTCCATGAGAATGCGAGACGTCTTTTTGAGCAGGCCGAATGACATGTAGAGGATGTAGCCCGCGATGCCGAGCGAGATCAGGGGATCGACCCACGACCAGTCCAGCCAGTAGATAGTCGCGCCACCGATGAGAACGGCAACCGAGGCACCGGCGTCGGTCAGATTGTGAAGAAAGGCGGCCTTCACATTCAGGCTGCCTTTCGACATCGCCCAGAGCAGCCAGGCCGTGACCACATCCACGACGACGGCGACGCCTGCCGCCGCCATGATCCAGCCGCCGAGCAGCGGCTCCGGCTCGACTATCCGGCGGACGGCTTCGTAAACGAGGTAAAGCCCCACGAGGATGAGCGCGGTGAGTTGGATCATCGCGCCGATCAGCTCCGCCCTTCGGTAACCGAAGGTGTATTTCGCGTCGGCACCCTTTTTCGATATTTTGCGGGCGATATAGGCGATGAGCAGGGCGGCCGCGTCGTTGGTATTATGGGCGGCATCGGCCATGAGCGCCACGCTGCCGGCGATCACTCCGCCGACAAACTCGAAGGCCGAGAGGCCGAGGTTGACGATGATGCACCACAGCAGGACGCTATCGCTGACGTCCTCTGTGCCGTGGGAGTGATCGTGGGACATAGTTTTTTTCCGGGGTTTAGAAACGATAGTTGAAGCCTGCGCTGAAGAGTCGCGGCGCACCGGCCCTGGGGCCGTGTGGGATGCGGCTGGTCACGTATTCTTCTTCGAAGATGTTGGAGGCTTTGGCGAAGATTTGCAAGTCATCCGTCAATTGGTAGAAGGCGGAGAGGTCGACCGTGACGAAGGAATCGAGCTGGCCGAAGCGGGCGTCGGGATCGCCGTCGGTATTCACTTGCTGGCTGCTGTTGCGGGCGTCGGCGTAGCGCTCGTCCACATAGGTGACGACGGCGTAGGTGCTGAATTTCTCGAACTCGAGCCCGGCGGTGAAGCTGACCTGGATTTCGGGGATGTAGGGCACTTGCTTACCGTCTTCGCCGGCTCCGAAGATGCTTTCCGGATCTTCGCTGGCCACGTCGCCGTCGAGAGTGGCGTCGGTGTAGGTGAAGGCGAGACGCACGGGGATGCCGTAACTTTGGTCGAAGAGTTGACCGAGGTCGGCTCCGGCCAGTAATTCGAGGCCGAGGGTCTCGACGTCACCCACGTTGCCGTCGCCGGGGCCGCCTGCGATGCTATCTTCGACGATCAGGTCTTGGAGCAGTGTGTAGAAGACGACGGCTTCGGCATAGAAGCTGGAGGGATTGTCGTAGCGGTAACCGAGTTCGAAGGTGTCGGAGGTTTCCTCGTCATATTCGTTGCCCGACTTTTTGCCGCCGGGACTGGGCACGGAGAAGCCGCGGTGATAGCCGCCGAAGATCTTGGCGTTCGAGTTGTCGAGGGCGTACTCGAAGCCGAGGCCACCAGCGAAGACGGAGTAGCTGCCGCTGTCTTCTTCGGCGGGCGTGCGGCCGTCGCGGCGGATGTAGTCCCAGTCGATGTATTCCCAACGCAGGCCGGGTGTGAAGGCCCAGTTACCGACCTCGATGCGGTCGTGCGCAAATAGGGCGAGCGCCACGGTCTCTTGCTCGCGGTTGCCTTCGTCGTCGGGGCCGGTGAGCGTGGCCGGGCCGTCGAAGTCGCCGGCAAAGACATCGTTGTAGGTGGCGGCGTCCTGGTAGCGGTCGATCTTGTCCTTGTGCAGTCGTGCGCCGAGGCTGAGCTTGTGCTGGAGATCGCCCGTTTCAAAGTTGTGCTCGTATTTAGACTGGACGCCGTAGAGGTAATATTCGCGGTCGTTGGACTTGATCTTGAAATCGCCCGTCGTTTCGCCGCGCAGGACGCCGGGATCGGTCAACATGATTTGGGCGGGATTCATGCCGTTGACTTTGTCGAGCTTGTACCAGTCGCGGGCGAAGGCGTTGTAGTAGAGTGTGGTGGTGAGCTGGTTCTCGTTGTCGAACTCGATCAGGTGGCGGAGGTAGGTGCGGAAGTGCTTGGTCTCTATGTTGTCGTCGGCGCTGGCCGGATAGCGTGACCAGGGGTCGTCGTTGAGATCGGCGGGATTTAGGCCGAGATAGGTTTCGTTGGCATCCAGTTCGCTGTAGCCGAGCTTCAGCTCGAACACGTTGCGGCGTTCCCAGTCTGGCTCGAAGCTGAGTTTGACCATGTAGTCGGTGCGGTCGTAGCCGGTGTCGTCCGAGCCGTCGTAGTCGCCGTTGGCGGACTCCTCGATTTCGCGGAAGCCGTCGGTCTGTTCGTGGTATATCTCAACCAAGGCTCCAAAGGTGCCGAAATCCGTCTGTTTTTTGCCCCCATACCAGAGGTGGCCGTTGAAAGTATCGTAGTTCCCGTAGGAGCCCTCGACATAGCCTTGAGTCGTTTCCGGGATGGGCGTGGAAATGTAGTTGATCACGCCCCCGGTGGTGTGCGGGCCGTATTGGATCTGGCTGGAGCCCTTGAGCACCTCAAACCCGCTCATGCGCCCCGCCGTGGGCGAGTAGTAGGCCGATGGCGCGGAATACGGCGCGGGGGCGGTCAACACACCGTCTTCCATCAAGGTCACCTTGGCCGAGCGGTTGGTGTCCACGCCGCGGATGCTGATGTGGGGGAACAGACCGTAGCCGTCTTCGTCGCGGACGTAGACGCCCGGCACCTGGCGGAGGATATCGTTGACGTTTGAGAATTCGAAGCGCTCAAGGAGTTCCGGCCCGATGTAGGCACCCGAGCCGGGCATGTTGAAGACCGCCTCCTGTGAGCCGATGACCTGAAATTCGTCCAAAACATAGACCTTTTCCTCCGAAGTCTCCGAAGACGGCGTCTCAGCCGCCGAAACGATGAGCGATAGTGCAATGAGCGATGATGCGATGATTGAGTAGTGCTTTTTCATAATGGAGAATGCGGGCGACGCAGACAGCGGGATCTCCAGTCAGCTTCGGAGGCGAAGTGGGAAAGCGACCAGTGGGTGCCTCGCCGCGATCCTTGCTCGAATGCGGGCACCTGTTTTGAATCGTTGCTCATGGTTCAGCCGCGCATCAATGCGTTCCCCGCCGTCAAGACGCAGGCCATAGCGGCGGGTCTCTCCTTCAAAGCGATGCGAGATGATAGTGGCATTGCCAGGATCTTCGGAGATCATATCGACATCGTGAGGGCGTAGCAATATATCGAAAGACTCCCCCGCGTCCATCTTCTGCCCTGCCGCACGGTTGTGAATGACCCGACACTCCCCCAGCACCGTCGAAGCTAAATCGCCCTTCGGTTGGGCCGCGATAAAACGCCCTTCGCCGAAAAATCCTGCGACAAATCTGGACGCAGGTGCCTCATAGCATCGCTCAGGGGTGTCGGTTTGTTCTAAGTGCCCTTCCCGCATCACCGCTATCCTATCGCCGACAGTCATGGCCTCTTCCTGATCATGGGTCACCCAAACTGCGGTCACCCCCGCCTGTTTTACGGCGTCTCGTATCTGCTCGCGCAATTCCATCTTCAACGCCGCATCGAGATTAGAGAGCGGTTCATCGAGCAATAGCAGTTTCGGGCGGTGCGCGAGCGAGCGCGCCAATGCGACGCGTTGCTTCTGCCCTCCGGAGAGTGTCTCGGGCATCGCTTGGCGATGAAGTTCGAGACCGAGGGCGGAGATCCAAGTCTCGACCGCATCCGGGGCTTTCACGCGAAAACCGATATTCTGTTCGACGTTTAGGTGAGGGAACAGCGCGAAGTCTTGGAAAACGAGGCCAGTGCGACGCTTTTCAGGCGGGATGAACTGCCGCCCCGAGGTGCACAGCCCCTCGATCACGATCTGTCCCGCGTCCGGCTTGCATAGCCCCGCCACCGAACGCAAAACACTGCTTTTGCCACAACCGGTGGGCCCGACCAAAGCCATGACCTCGCCGGTATCGACTTGTAGGTTGAAATTCTGGACGGCGAGCGTCTCGCCGTAGCGAATCTGTAATTGATGAATCGAAAGCATAATGGAATTCTTTGCGGCTCAAGCTTCGGACTCGGCGACAAGACCAAGCAGACGTTCGCTACGAAGAAAAAGAAGCATGGCGAGAGAGGATGCAAGAATGAGCAGCAGCCCCGGCAAGGCGGCTTCGCCGAAGTAGCCCGCCTCGTAAACCTGCCAAAGCCGTGTCGTCAAGGTTTCTGAACCTGTAGGGCGGAGTAGCAGCGTCAGGGGCAGTTCCCGCATCGCTTCGAGAAAAACCAGTGCCGCGCCACTCAATGCTGCTGGGAAAATCAATGGCAGACTGACACGGCGAAACGCTTCGCCGGGCGAAGCCCCGAGACTACGTGCCGCATGCGTCATATTATCCTCGATGCGATCCAGCCCCTCCCGGAGCGAACCGGTCGCGAGTGGCAGAAAACGCAAGACGTAGCCGACCACCAACATTGCCGTGGTTTGATAGATAAAGGGCAGTCGCAGGCCGACATAAACCAGTACCGTGCCCATAACGATGCCCGGAATCCCGAAACCAAACGAAGTCAACCGCAGCATCCAGCGCCCGATCCGACCGGCGCTTGCGGCTCGCGCCAGCGGTAAGGCGCACAACACCGCGAACACCGCGGCCAAGGCGGCGGGCACGACGGAATGACGGAGTGTTGCCAGGTCGAAACCGGAAACGCCCTCCCGCCGGAGCCAGAGGAGAAACAAGGCCAATGGCAAGCCGACAGCCGACAGCCAAATCAGCCCCACTGCCGACCACAAGCCAGAGGCGAAGGCCAGTGATGGAGTCCAGCGCAGCGTGCGCCCGGGGCGCTCCCGCGCCGTCCGCACCCGCGACTCGAAAAAGAGGATGACCGCGACGAGCCCCAACAATTGAAGGGAAAACCAAGCCGCCTGGCTCAGCCCGAAAGCGTTGTATTCGACGTAGATCGCACGTGTAAAGGTGTCGAGCCCGAGAATCGCGGGGGTGGCGAAATCCGACAGTGTATAAAGTGCCACCAGCAAGGCTCCCGCTGCGAGGCCGCCACGGATCCGGGGCAATATGACATGCAGAAAAGCCCCAAGGGGCGAAAGGCCCATCGTGCGGGCCGCTTCCACCAGCCCGGCGTCGAGCCGACGCAGAGACGCCCGAACCGAGAGTAGAACGAAAGGAAAGGTATAGAGCGTCATCACCCAAGCGGTGCCGAAGAGTCCGCGCACCTCAGGCGGAGCGAAGCCCAAGATCGACTCCAACTCCCCGCCGCGACCGGTCGCCGCGAAATAGGCGAAAGCACCGATGTAGCTCGGCACGGCAAGCGGTGCCGCCAGCGCCGCTAAGGCCACGCCCGCGCCGCGAAAGCGCAGGCATGTCGTTGCAAAAGCGAGCGGAACTCCGATCAGCACGGCGCCGCCGACCGTCAATGCGGTGAGCGCGACCGTATTGCCGAAAATGCGCCAGTTCCGCGCTCCGAAGCTCAGCGGCTCACCAGAGGCGAGCACGACGAGGACGACGACCGGGAGAAAAGCCAGCGCGACGATCGGCAACGCGGGCAAGTAGAGGCGGAGGCGGCTCTGGTTGATTGCAATGGACATCAGGATCTAAAGCGATGGCTGGGGCTAGGTTGATTGAAACCGTCAACGGTTCTCACAACACCCCGGTCTCGCGGAGTAGATCGAGTGTCGGACGTAGGTTAGCGAGCTTTTCGAGATCCACCGCCGGTGGGTGGATGTCACTGATGGCTGGCAGGCCGACCGGCGATTGGATCCCGGCGACCAATGGGATCTCGAATGCCTCACGCGAGAGATAGCTCTGGACTTCGCGGGTCAGCAAATGCTGCACGAATAGTCCGGCCTGGGGGCGGTCGCTCAAGAGCACGGCACCGGAGGTGTTGAGCAGGCAACCTGCATCATTGCGTGTAAACGCCAGATCGAGCGGCGCGGCGGGTCGGCCTTTTTTCAGGCGCAGTGTATAGTAGTGATTGGCTAAGCCAAGGTCGATCTCTCCGCGGGAGACCGCCATGACGACGCCGAATTCGCCCGCATAGCTGCGCGCCTTCGGGCGCATGGCTCGCAGCCAGGCCTTAGTCGCCTCCTCGCCGTTGAGCAGGCGCATGGCTGTGACAAAGGATTGAAACGCTCCGTAGGCGGGTGCCCAACCTACCTCCAGGTCGCGCTCGGGCAGAGCCATGATAGATTTAGGCACAGCCTCGCGTGTGAGGCGTTCGGTGTTGAACGGGACGGTGCGTATCCGGCCGGAAATCGGCGCCCAAGCGTCAAAGCGGAAGTCGGTTTTAAGCAGATTGCGGATTGCGCTCGGCAACTGCCGCACCTTGGCATCGCCGACGACCCGACCGATCGAGCCACTGTCAATCGCCCAAAAGACATCGGCCCGACTCACTCCCGCGCCGGATTCGGCCACGATGGTGTTGGCCAACGCCGAGGAGGGGCCGCGCCGAACTTTCAAGTCGAGACCGGGGTTACGCTTGCGAATCGCATCGAGGATATCCTCATAGAGTCCGCCTTCCCCCCGACCGAGGTAGAGCGTTAGTGGGCCAGAAATCAGCGGTAAATCGTCCACCGTGGCGACCGAGGCATCGGTGGCGGCGCGAAGCACTGCTGCGGGGCCCATGAGGCCGGCTGCTGCGAGTAGCTGTAGAGATTTGCGACGGTTCATATCAAAACACCGAACTACGTTCAACCTCGGCTTGATCCAAGAAGCGCTTCGCTTTTTGAAGACGGGCTTCCATTTTTTCATAGTACGCCCGAACCTCTGAGACCGGCGCACCTTCTTGGAAAAGACTGGGTAGACCCGCATTGAAATCGAGTTCGAGTTGCGAGACAAGTTCCGGGTCGATCTCGATCAAATCGCCTTCCAAGCCTTCGAATACGTTGATATAGGCGGCGAGAACCCGCGTTTCGGCTTCTTTTGCGTCACCTTTCTCGTAGATCTCCAACGCAGAGCGCAATTGCCGCAAAATCAGACCGACTGGCTCGGCATCGGCCGCGGCGACTGCCTCGATGGTACCTTGCATCAAGCGGAAGTGCGCAGTGAACGAGCATAGAAACGGATACTCACCCGCGTCCTCCAAGGTGAAAGTGATTGAGTCCGCTTCGCCTCCACCGAGGAGTTCGGTGTGTGCCAAAACGCTTTTAGCGTGCGCCGGATCAGTCGGGATGTAGTCGTTCTCGGAGGCACTCGCGGCAGCGATGCCGAATGGCTCGACGGCAGTTCCACGATCAAGGATGACCACATTATGCCCCATCACTTCTTTGGGCAGCTCACCTATGTTTTTGAAACGAAGCGTGACCGGTTCCCCCGTGCGTACCACGAAGTGTGTCTTGTTGTAGCGCATGTTGTCGTCTCCCGTCAGTTCGATGCGATTGTTCGTCGGTTCGGTGTGAGCCAAAACACCCAAACCATGTCCTTCGTGATCGTGTGTTTCAGTCGCATGGCGACCGACGTGCAAGGGCGTAGCCGCCGGTTGCTCTGCGAGCGCCCGCAAACCACCTAATGCCTGCCATAAAGCGCCCTTCGTGCGCTCGCAGGCACGAGTCATCTCAGCGGGGGATGCTTCTTTTTCCGCCGCCTTCTTCATGGAGAAGATTCCCTGCCAGATCGGCGGATACAGGTAAATTGCTTTCGCTTCGATCGCTTCGTGGATCTCCACACCTTCCCAGTGCTCGATCAACTCTTTGAAGGACGTTTCAACCGCATCGCCTGCGGCATAGCGCTTGCTTATCGCGTCGACCGCACTGGCCAGTTGCCGGACTTCGGCCTCAAAATCTTCGAGTGGCTGCTCAGTTCCTGCGACCGCCGCCCCTTCCGTGGTCACTCCCCCATAGAGCGGAGCACCTCCCGGCGATAGGAGGAGGCCACATGCCAGCGCGGCAGGGAGCGCATACAGACCGAGTCGGCGCGGCAAAAGATCACCAAAAGGAGATACAATAGTGGAGATTTTCATAGTGAATGAGACTCAATCCCAATAAGCGCCTCTGTCAATTACAATTCTGTTGAATTGTCGATTTCTCGGATTCAATCGGGGCGAAAATGTCACTTCCTGATGATCGTCGTCCCGAGAAAGCATAGATAACAATAGTCGTGAGCATGGCGATGGCTCATCGGCGTAATAACACTTTGTTTATATACGTAGAGGTCAACACATCCCCCTCTCCCTTCAAATTAAAGGGTGAATAAAAAAATAGTCATCATCACGAGCGTCGGCAAAATGGCCGCTGCGAGTAGTTTTGCAGGCGAGACTGTTCCACCGAAATACTTGCTGAGCAGACTTTGTCCGGCAGGATTAGGGGCGTTGGCAATGACAGTTAGGCCACCTCCGGTGACTGCGCCGGCGACGACCATTTTCTGTAGCGTGATCGCTCTGTCAGGGTTCAAAGCGAGTTCCGGATCAAAGGCAGGAACTTGCGAGGCGAGGAAAGTAATGGCGGCATTATCATTGAAAGCGGTTAACAGAGTCGACCCAAGAAATAGGGTGGTCTCGCTCAGTGAGCTAAGAACCGGTTCGATCCACCATGCCTGAAGCCCACCATGGGTGACCAAGCCTGCCAGAAAGAATCCAACTAAAAGTGGTCCTTTCAAGGCGATGGCGTATTGGTGGTGGTCAGTGGCGATGGTGAACGCGATGAAGAACAGGAATCCACCAATAAAGAGCGCGGGATGATGTAGCGTAAAAACCGTCCAGGCTAAGAATCCTAAATGCACCACCGTGACCCATGTAGGCACGGGCTCTTCGTCTGTTTTTACCGAGTTAGCCTCAAGGGCGTCCGCTGTGACCGCCAACTCCGCAAAGTGCTTTTTGAAAAGAAAGAAATAAATCGTGGTCGAAATCAAAATACCAACGACTGCTTTAAGGCCAAGATTCAGGAATACGAAGGGCATCGTCCACTCCCAAGTGGAAGCCACCATTAGAACCGGAGGTGCGGCAAAGTGCGTCAGCGTGCCACCCACGGAGACATTGACAAAAAGCAGACCAAGCGTGGCATATTTGAACGTCGATGTAGGTTCGTAGCGATAAAACTGTTGCCCTAGAAGCATCGCAGCGATGGTCATAGCCGCCGGTTCGGTAATGAACGACCCCAATAAGGGTGCTATGATGAGTATGGATAACCACCAAGCGGCAGGGCTGTGTTTGCCGATTGAAGCAACCGCACTCAGTGCATTCTCCGCAAACGCAATGACTGGGCGCGAACTGGCAATCGCCATAATGATGACCACGAACATGGGCTCGACATAGTTACGCGAGTCGATGTAGGCGGCGGTTGCGCTCCAGCCGTGGGTCAGTTCAATCCAAAGTAGTAAGGGGATGACCCAGATCCCGAAAATGGCCTCTACTTCACCCAGGAAATGAAAAAGCGTGGCTTTGAAATCGACCGGGTCTTTGCCCTCGACATACTGCCTGCCGTGATTGCGTATCTGTTCTTGGTGCTTTGCTTCAAATTTTCTCGAAAGCCTCATAAAACTTCCAGCAAGGAATGTATGGATGATGGCTCCAGAAAAGAGCATGGTCGCTACCACATTGATCGAGTCCGCAGTGGCACGCACCTTCAAGATTTCGATGAGTCCCAACTCCCCTCTTTCCAGGCCCAGCTGTTCGGCACGCATGGCCTCGGCTTCCCTGTAATACTCTAGGCTCGGAGGCGCGTGTGCGGTTTGATCAGCAATTGCCGTATCGGCACTTCCAGAAGCCTGAAGGCCTGTTGTCAGCATCAGACAGAGAACGATAAAGGGGAAATAACGGGTGATTTTGTTCATGGTTGATTCTCGATGGATTACTTTTCAGACCTCAACAGGCGGAGTGAATTAGCGATGACCAGTAGCGTTGCTCCGGTATCGGCGAGGATCGCCATCCACAAATTCGCCACGCCAAGAAATGCGAGCACGAGGAAGACCGCTTTGATCGAAAGCGCGAAGGCGACGTTGAAACGGATGATGGCGAGGGTGCGGCGACCTAGTTCCATAGCTCCGGCTAGTTTACCCAAATCATCATTCATCAGCGCCATGTCGGCGGTCTCGATAGCGGTGTCACTGCCGATGGCACCCATCGCGATGCCGACGGTGGCGATGGCGAGTGCAGGGGCATCATTGACGCCATCCCCTATCATGCCCACATGCTGATACTTGGCAACGAGCTCACGAACCCTCGCGACTTTGTCCTCCGGCAGGAGGTCCCCGACCGCTTCGTCGATACCGGCTTCTTTTGCGATTGCATCGACCGTGCGTTGGTTGTCGCCGCTGAGCATGATGATTTTATCAATGCCCACTGCATGCAAGCGATCCAGCGCGTCCCGAGCGTCTGGGCGGATGGCATCGCCGATGGAAATCACACCGAGCACCTCTCCCGGGGAGTCGTCGGTCGGCAGGTAGCCGACAAGAGCGAGGGAAAGGCCGCGGGACTCGATCCCGGACAAGATCGCTTCATGCCCTTCGACGGACAGCCCTGCTTCCTCCAGTAATTTGTAATTGCCGACGAATGCACTGCGCCCGTTGTCCAAATGGGCGCGGGCACCCCGGCCTGTGAGTGATTCGTATTCGGTGCTCGGAGTGTAGCTGAGCCCGCGGTTCTTCGCCTCATCAATGACTGTGCGGGCAATGGGATGTTCGGAATGCGTGTCGATGGCGGCGGCGAGTTTGAGCACGTCTTCGTCCGTGGCCTCGGACAGTGAGTGGATCGCAATCACCTTGGGTTTTCCCTCGGTGATCGTGCCCGTCTTATCGACGGCGAGTGCGCGGATTTTGCCGATGGCCTCCAGATGGATGCCTCCTTTGACGAGCACCCCACCGCGCACCAGCGCGGTGAGACCCGATACTATGGAGACCGGGGTGGCGAGGACCAGTGCGCAGGGACAGGCGATGACCAGCAGCGCTAGTGCCCGATATACCCAGGTGAACCATTCCCCACCGAAGAGGAGCGGAGGCAGCAAGGCGGTGAGTATCGAAAAAACGAATACGAGCGGCGTATAGATCGCGGCAAACCGGTCGACGAAGCGCTGCGTCGGGGCGCGGCTTTGCTCCGCTTCTTCGACTAGATGGATGATCCGCGAGAGCGTCGAATCCGAAGCGACTTTCGTCACTTCGATTTCGAGCACCCCTTCACAGTTGATGGTGCCGGCATAGACTTCGTCACCCACAGCTTTGTCGACAGGGACAGATTCTCCGGTGATAGGTGCCTGATTGACTGATGAGTCTCCCGACACCACGACGCCGTCGAGCGGCACACGTTGACCGCTACGCACGACCACCGTTTCGCCCACTTTGACACCTGAGGCTTCGACTTCCTCCGTCGTGCCATCATCAGATTTCAGCAGAGCGGTCTCAGGGGCGAGCGAGAGTAAGTTGCGGATGGATTTTCGCGCCCGTTCCGCGCTGACGGATTCGAGCCACTCGGAGAGTGCGAATAGAAAAACGACCACCGAGCCTTCCGCTCCCTCGCCGATGATCCACGCACCGGCGACGGCGACCGTCATCAATGCGTTCATGTTCAGCTTGAGCGAGCGGAGTGCTTTCCAACCGGACGGAAAAACCAGCGCTCCGCCAGCTAATGTAGCGGCGGCGAAGGCCAGTATCTCGACCCACGGAGGTGCCCCAAGCCACATCGTGATAAAACCGAGGCTGACGAGTAGACCGGATACGCCGACTAAAACAGGCTCAGATGGCAACTTATCGCTGTGAGTATGCTCGCAACCGCAAGACGTTGTATTTTCAGAATGTTCTTCAGTCATATCGTGGCCTTTCCTGGGGTGTGTTCATACGTTTTTTCTCTTCTCAAAGGCATGCTCCAAGGCCTCGCGGCTATCCAGCTCACGGGTGGTGTTGCCCGCTCTCAAGTAGTAGCGTTGCGCATTGCCGTCTTTGCAAAAGACCGGCGTCGGCGCGGGTGCCACTTGGATCACCGCAACGGCTTTGCCTTCCGCAAGAACACAATGGCTCCGGAGCAGACCGACATATTGGCCACCGAGGTTGCTCGAAGCCAAAGCGATGATGCGTTGATGAAATCCATCCCAGTTTTCGTGTTTGAGTGTTTTGAAGTCGTCTTCGATGCCTGCGATGTTTCCATCATCCTCCACTCCGATCAGCAAGAGTCCGCCGTCGTGGTTCATCATGCCGCATAGGGTCTTCGCAATCACCAGTTCCAACGCTTTGTTCACTTTGCCCAAGTTCCGATCCCAACGGAGTGAAGACTTGAACTCGACTTGTTCACCTTCGCCAGCGGAAACGCACTTTTCGAGATCTGCGGTCGTTTCCGGGCGCGGCACATTTTCAAAAGGTTTTCTTACCGCACGCAGGTGCAGCGCCCCGAAAGTGCCCCCGATGAGGACGCCGCCAAGCCCGACGGCGAGTGTCACCGGCCAGGCGGAATCATCCAATGCACCCAGAATAGGTTGAAAGACGAACACCTCCCAGGAAAAGCGTAGCGGAGTATCCGCACTGAACTGGTGGAGCACCTCCAAGGCCGGATGCACGACTAGCACTAGTAACAGCGCCCCCAAGAAACCATACCGGAAATAGACTCCCCAACAGGCCGCTCGGTTATTATATCGAGTGAGTGATCGCATGCTATGGCCTCTGATTTTCTTCGCTAGTGGCATGTGGCTTCCGCTTCGTCCTTCTCCAGCTTTTCTTTATAGTAGCCAAGCTCAGTCCTGTAATGTTTCGAGATCGCTCTCTTGTGACCGAATAGATGGAGCACAAACCACCTGAAGAATAGACCCTTCAAATTGCCATGATTGAAGATCCAGAAATCATGCCGCAGTGTGAATCCCTTCTCCACCTCTTCGATGAGGAAGGTGCCTCCCATCTCCAACTTGAAGTTCGTCCTGCAGATATCATAATTGGCCACCGTGCTCCACGAGAAAGCCTTCTCCTTGGTCACGTCTTCTAATTTAGCGATATATTCCACCGTCGCCCGGCCGACCTTTTCGCGCTGCCAGTAGGCGAAGCCATCGCAGATATGTCGTTTGTATTGCCCCAAAACCATGATCTCCAAATGGTCGGGGTTCGAATTGAGCCAGGTTTCTTCGAAGTTTGAAATCAGTTTCCAAGCTGCTTTGGGGGGCGCTTTAACATGAACCGATTCGGTGAGGGTCACCATACGGGAGAGGCCTTGTTGTTTTTTACTCATATTCGTTCGTCCTTTTTCTATATTTTGAGCTGTCGCAGGCATGGTGAATTCGTATAGCAAGCGGCACCAATGATGTTTACTTCAACCAATCGTAGATGACCCATAGGGTTGCAGAAAGGAAGAGAGCATCGAACACTAACCACACTACTGGCAGGTGAATGTGGCCTCCCGTTTGATGGGAGGCCACGACCACTATAAGCGGCAGGCCGATGAAGATCAGCGATATGAGTATAAAACAGATCGCATTTTGCCTTCTCTCTGGCTTTTCCTGAGCGCGTTCTTCTTTGATTTTAGCGATCCGCGCTTCCTCTTTCCGCTTTGCTTTGGCGGCTCGACTTCGTCTTTTGCGAGACATGGGAATCGTCGGTTGGAAGGAGGATGGCTATTATGAGCGGCAGAGGCGCAGATGGCCGAAACGCATCTGGGATTATTCGGGCACCTCCTGTATTCGGATGCTCCGTCTGACGTCACTGACGAAGATACGGCCATCAGCACGCAGCCCAGTGTGAGCGGCGTGGTGGATGGCCTCGACAACATCCGCTTCGAGCGCGTCTTCGCAAACCACTTCCACTTTAACATGCTTTGATGCGCTGGTTATATCGTAGTTCGGTGTATAGCCGGAGCTGTTCTCTTTACCCCGGCCAAAGCCAAGAACTTTTGAGTAGCTAGCTCCATCCAAACCGTCGATTTCGTGGAGGGCGCGGGTGACGGTTTCGCGTTTAAACGCTTTAATGTATGCTTTGATTTCTTTCATGGTATTTTTCCTTTATGTTTCTTGATTGGGATTGATCGCGAACCACTTGTAGAGCGATGGCACGACAAGCAGTGTGAGGATGGTCGAGGAAACGAGCCCCCCGATGACGACGACGGCGAGCGGTCGTTGCACTTCGCTACCGGTGCCAGTGGCGAGGAGCAGCGGCAGGAGACCGAGCAAGGTAGTGCCCGCCGTCATCAAGACGGGGCGCACACGCAGGCAGGCGGCTTCGATACTGGCTTCGTTGATTGCTTTACCTTCGCGGTAGAGCTGGTTGAGGTAGGTGACGAGCACCATGCCGTTCCCCAGGGCGATACCGAAGAGCGCAATAAATCCGATGCTCGACGGCACGGAAAGATTCTCTCCGGTCAGCCAGAGCCCGACGATTCCGCCGACCAGAGCGAGCGGAATGTTGAGTAGGATGAGCCCGGTGTTCTTCAATGAGCCGAACGACATGTAGAGGAGGATTGCGATCAGGGCCAGCGTGACCGGCACGACTACGGAGAGGCGTTTGTTGGCCTCTTGCTGGAGTTCGTACTGACCGCCCCAGGAAACGAGGTAGCCGGGCGGCAACTCGACCTGTGCATCAATCGCGGCCTGCGCTTCCTCGACGAAACCGCCGATGTCACGCCCGACCACATTGGACTGCACTTCAAGGTAGCGTTGATTGTTTTCACGGACGATCTGGCGGGGGCCAACGATCTCCTCAATCACTGCGATCTCGTCGAGTGGAAGGAGCACACCTTCCGCGGTGCGGACGATCAGGTGGCGGATGTCTTCGATCGTATCGCGAGCGTCCTCCTGATAGCGCACGTAGATGTCGAAGCGCTGCACGCCCTCGAATATCTGCCCGGCTTCGACACCACCGACAGCGGCTTCGATCAATTCCTGAACCTCGGAGAGGTTCAAACCATGCCGTGCGATGGCTTCGCGGTCGGGGCGCACCACGATCTGCGGTGAGCCGATGACTTGTCCGGTCTGCACGTCGGCCGAGCCTTCCACCTCGCGCACGACGGCGGCGATGGCCTCGCCCTTTTCCTTGAGCACGTCGAGGTCGGTGCCGAAGAGCTTGATGGCCAATTGGGCCTTGCTGCCACCAATCAGTTCGTCCACCGAAAGCTGGATGGGCTGGGTCATGTTGACCTGCACACCGGGCATACCTTCGAGCGCCTCACGCATGGCGTTTTCCACATCGACCTGAGTGTAGCCTTCGCGCCATTCGGAATCGGGCTTAAGCACGACCATCATGTGGACGGTATTGATGGGGTCGGCATGGGCACCGACCTCACCCCGACCGATGCGGGAGACCGCTTGTTCGATCTCCGGGACTTGCAGCAGACGTGCCTCCGCGATCAGTGTATTGCGTTTGGTTTCTTCGAGCGATACCGAGGGTGCCATCGTCAGGTTGGCGATTATGTCGCCCTCCATCAAACGGGGCGTGAATTCCGATCCCAGCTTAGGGAAAACCCATGCGCCCAGTGCGAGCAATACAACTGAGAGCACGACCGCCAAGATGCGGACACGGACGAAGAGTGCAACGATGGGCTTATAGATCGCCACGAGCAGACGAACGATCCAAATCTCGCGGTTGGCTGCGTCGTCGTTCTCGCTCTCCTCACGTTTTGGACGTGGCATCAAGAGTGAGGCGAAGACTGGTGCGCCGATCAGCGCGTAGAGAAGCGAGCCGAACATGGCCAGCGAGACGGTGTAAGCCAGCGGACGGAACATCTTGCCCTCGACTCCTTGAAGCGTGAATAGCGGGATGAAGACCAGCACTACGATCAGAATGGCGAAGGTGATGGGTTGCACCACTTCACGGCAAGCGCGAGAGATCACGGCGGTCTTTGACTCGCCCGATCCAGCCTGTCGAAGTAAGCGATCGGTATTTTCCACCATCACGATGGTGCCGTCGACCATCATGCCGATAGCGATGGCCAAACCACCGAGCGACATGAGATTCGCGGAGATACCGAAGTATTTCATCGCGCCAGTAGCGAAGAGCACCGAAAAGGGGATGGCCAATGCCACCACGACGCTCGGACGGAAGCCGCCGATGAAGACGAGCAGAATGAGCGCGACCAAGACAATACCCTGGACGAGCGCGCTGGTCACGGTATCGACTGCGGACTGAACGAGCGTTTTTTGCTCGTAGTAAGGTTCAATTTTAACGCCCTCGGGGAGTGCCTTTTCGATCTCGACCAGTTTTTCCTCAACCGCTTGGATGACGGTGGAGGAGTTGGTGCCGTAGAGCTTGATCACCATGCCGGAGACGACCTCTTCGGTGCCGTTGCGCGTCTGCAATCCCTGACGGATCTCACCGCCGATTTCGACTTTCGCGATATTTTCGAGATAGACGGGCGTGCCGTCCTCGTTGCTCACGACGATACGTTCGATATCGGCGATGTCCTTAGCCAAGCCATCGGAGCGGACGATAAACATCTCGCCATTACGCTCGATGAACTGCCCGCCCACATTTTGGTTGTTGGCCTCGATGCGCTCGATCACCTCGTGCAGGGCGAGGTCATAACGGAGCAGTGCGTCCGGGTCGATATTGATATGGTATTGCTTAACGAAGCCGCCTATGCCGAGCACCTCGGTCACGCCGGGCACGGTCTGGAGGTTGTATTTGACGACCCAATCCTGCAGCGTTCGCAGATCTTCGAGGCTGTATTCTCCCGTGGTGTCGATCAAGTTATAGTAGAGGACGAGCCCCTGTCCGGTGGAGATGGGCCCCATTTCCGGCTCGCCGAAGCCTTCCGGGATCGCCTCGCGTGCTTCGGAGAGGCGCTCGCCCACCACCTGCCGGGCAAAGTAGATGTCGGTGCCTTCTTCGAAATAGACGCTCACGACCGAGAGTCCGAAGTTGGAGACCGAACGGATTTCCTCGACCTTGGGCAGGCCGCTCATGGCGGCTTCGACAGGGAAGGTGACGAATTTTTCCACCTCTTCGGGGCCGAGGCCGGAGGTCACAGTGAAGACCTGCACGAGCGCAGGCGAGACATCGGGGAAGGCGTCGACCGGAAGCTTTTTATAGCTCCAATAGCCGCCGCTAATGACGCCGAGCAAAAGCAGCACGACGATGAGTTTGTTCCGCAAGGCGGAATCAACGAGTTGGTTTAACATTATAAATTTTCCTTATCTAAAATTAGTGATTGTGGCCACCGAAAGAGCCTTTGCCCATTTCCGCCTTGATGGAGATCGGGTTCTTTGCCACGTAGGTTTCGCCCGCTTCGAGGCCGCGGACGACTTGGACATATTCGCTATCGCTGTGGCCGATTTGGATGGGGCGTGGTTCGAAGCCTTCGGCAGTTTGCACGAAGACGGCGGGGGCTCCCTCGACGGTGAGGATAGCGCTGCGCGGCACCATCAAATCGACCGGGTGACGCTCCACCGCAACGCGGCCCTGAATAAACATTCCCGGCTTCCAAGCGCGTTCCGAATTGTCCACCACGATGCGGGCGAGCCCCGTCCTAGTATGCTCGTCCACAGTCGGAGCCACGTAATCAATCACGCCTCGAAAGGTCGGTAGATTATGCCCGCCTGTGATGCGGACTTGCAGGCCTTCTTTAATCTGCCCGAAGTTCTTCTGATAGATCTGCAGGTCTGCCCATACACTGCTCAAGTCTGCCACCGTAAACAGTGAGGTGCCGGCGTCCACGGTCTGTCCGGGGGTGATGTCGTAGCTCACAATGACTCCGTCGAAAGGCGCTTTGACCTCAAATGGGCGAAGCGTGTCGACGCTCTCCAAGACCGCGAGCACATCCCCCTTCTTCACACGGTCGGCGAGTTGGGCATTAATTTTTTGGACGGTTCCATTGTATCGCGGGGTGGCGAAAGCGATGGCCTTTCGGTTGAAGCCTATCTCTCCGGGAAGCACAACTTCCTCGTGAAGCGTGCCCGGGCCAGCCCTGTCTAGTAGGATGCCGAATGCATTGCGGACTTCAGACGTCAGCTTAACGGGGCCACCTTCTTCTTCTTCTTCGTGCTCGTCGTGCCCCCCTGCTTCGCCATGATCGTCATGGTCGCCATGGGCTTCGTGGCTTTCGCCATGAGCTTTCTCTTCGGCGTGATCGTGTTCAGCCTCGTCCCCGTGTCCGTCGCCTTCGTCGTCATGGTCATCGTGACCTTCGTGTTCATCATGCGATTCGTCATGCTCGGCTTCTTCGGCGTGCCCAGCGGCTTCCTTTTTCTCGTCGTCATGCTCGGCATGTTTTTCGTGCGATTCGCCGTGTTCGGCTTCTTCGCTGTGATCGTGCCCCGCGTGCGATTGCGCTTGAGCGGCTGTTCCCCAGCCGAGGACGATGAAGAGCGCTGCTGCAGAAAATGCGTAGCGCTTGGATTGCTTTGATAAGTGTAATGATAATGAATTCATTTTTTTGAAAATGTTAAAATGGATAGGTTGATTAGTTGATTGTAGAGGGGCGCGTCAGCGTTTCGATCTGCGCTTGTGCGCTGGCGTAGCGACTAAGCGCGTCGAGATAGGTCTCGCGTATCTCAAAGAGCGTGCTACGGCTTTCGAGCACGGAGAGCAGCGTGAACTGCCCGCGCTCGTAGCCTTCTTCGGTATCGGCGAGGGTTTGCTCGGCGGTGGGCAGCAGGTCGTTTTCGACACTTTGTGCTTCCGCGTGGGCGGCCACCAAAACTTGGTAGGCGTCAGTCAGCGCGACGATGAGTTCGCGCCGTGTGGCCGCTTCGTCGTATTCGACAGCGCGGACTTGAGCCCTTGCCGTGCGGATATTCCCCTGGTTTTTATCGAAGAGCGGCCAGGGGATTTCCACCCCGACCACGAAAGCCGCATCGCCGGACGCCTCATTGAAGTAGCGGCCTCCGCCGAAGACTTCAAAATTGGGCTTCGCCCGGGCTTGCTCCAATGTGAGCGCCGCCTCTCGGTTGCGTCGGTGTCCCTCGTATTGGGCAAGGTAGGTGCTGCGTGGAAGCAAAGCCACCAGTTGGACTAGTTCTGGCAAGTCGGCGTCAAACTCGACCGAACCGGCGACGGTGTAATCGCTGCCGCCGGATTCGCCCCAGAGAGCGGCCAACCTCGCACGAGCCGCTTGGAGGGCGCGTTCGGCTTGATTGATCGCGAACTGCTGCTGACGCACGGCCAGTTCCGCACGGGTCAACTCGACTTGGTTGGAGCGTGCGGCTTCGACCAAACGGGCGGTTTCCTCCCGGCTGCGCTCGGCCAGCGAGAACTGCTCTTTTCTCAGTTCCAGCGCTTCTTGGGCGACCAGGACTTCGACGAAGGCGGTGCGCACTTCCGACTCGACGGTGGCGAGGCGCAACTCGCGCTCCCAATCGACCAGTGCTCGTTCGGTGCGGGCCAGCTCGGTGCGTTTTGTGCGTTTACCCGCGGTTTCAATCAACTGGGTGATCCCCAGTGTAACCTCCATCCCTTGAACATCCCGAAATGGGCCAGTGCCGAGTAGGTTTTCCATCTCCGCTCCGACGACCGGATTGGGACGGAGGCCGGCTTGTTCGACCTGCCCTTCAGCGGCCTCCGCCGCCGTATCGAATCCGCGCAGGGCGGGATCGTTTTGGATCGCCCGGGTTAGGGCGGTTTCGTAGTGAACCGGAGGGGTTTTCTCCGGGATTGGCTCTTGGGCCAGGAGTGCGCTCAATGGCGCACAGATAAGAAGTGATACTATTTGTTTACGTTTTGAAAATTGATACATGAAAAATCCTGATAGAAGTTAAGCACGGCGAATCCACGATGGGTGGTTCGCACGATGGAAGCGTGCCCGACAAGAGCACCGACCAAACTAACTTTATCAGGATATCAGAGACGCAGATTAACGGTCTGCGCGACGAGAACACTCGTATCCAACAACTCGGGCGGTGCCTGAGCTTGGACGATGTGAGCAATTTCTCTTAGCGTAAAATTCTGTTCGACGACTTCAAAAGTCGCACTGAGTAGCGCATGAAGCGGATTGAAAACTGGAGCGGATTGAGCTTCGTCGAGACGCACTTGAGGGAGATCGACTGCTTCCAGTTCAACATCCACGCAAGACTCCTCATCGGAGAGGCAACTCAATTCAGCCGACTGATCGACACTCTCAGGCGCACAGTCAGAAACCTTTCCGGAAATCATTTCAGGATGAAGCGCCATGCTTTTGTGAAGACATAGCAGCAGCCCGCCCACACCGCCAAAGACGGCGTTCCAGGCAAAGAGGCTCAAGAGAGCAGCTACTGTTATTTTACGCTTCACAAGTTCTATCTAGTCGTCGAAAAAAACAATAAGTCAAGGCATAGTATCGTGTTTTATCCGAATGGGGCTGTTTCGTCATGGATATATACGACAAACATTTGAAAGCATTCTGGTATTGCGCTTTGATTACACCGCTTGGATCAGCATCCAGATCGCCATCGCCATCATCATAAGGTTTTCCGTCAGCGAAATGAAGCCGAGCGGCACGCTGCTGTCTCCGCCCACACAGGCGCACTTCAAGTCGCGCTTCTCGACATACACAGCTTTGACGATGGAGACGGCACCGATGCCGCTCGCTAGCAAAACGATGGGGGCGACGACCCAGATGAAGAGCCCGGCGAATTCTAAGGGAGGAAATACTCAAATGGCAGGCTTCCCTTTGGGTCTGAGAAATACTTCAAGTATTCACTTCTCAAATTTAGACACACCGTCGAAGTTTAGCTCTAAGTCTATGGGCGATCCAATCTTAGGGAAATACTTCAAATAGTCGTATTCCACTTCAACTTCCAAACAATTAGCTAGGTCTTCGAACTTACCAATTATTGCCTCTCTGCCGATTGTTCTACCCAAATAGTCCCGCATAGACATTTTTGATATTTGCTCTATGGTGAAGACAGCTCTGCGTTTCAAGTAGTCGGATTTCGTTTTCAGTGCGTAATATAGGAGGTGCGGTAGAACTTCTCTACCGTAATTGTCAATCAGAGCCTTTATAGCAGGAACCTGATATTTGACCTGAATTTCAGTCTCCATGTCGTCCGAGTTCATCGGATCGTAGCCCTTTTCGATTAAATCGATAAGGTAGATTACATTCTCTAGATCATGTTTATCGGCTAGGATTCTCTCAATTTCAGGCTCAATCTGGTGATAACCTGTCGATTGAATCTTACCTGAAATTTCCAGTTTTCCAAAAGACTGAGAGGCGACGATTAAAGTCAATAAAAGAATCAGTGAGTGTGTTTTCATAATTAGTTGTTGCTGATAGTTGAGCTGTCATCGAGCCAGATACTCACGACATCGTCCATGTCACCGTCTCCGTTCATGTCGCGGCCAGTAACTGAGGGATCGTCCTCTCTAACTAAGTCATTGGCATCCCCATCCTGATTTGTATCGATTCCCCAAAGAGATTCGGAAACTGCTATCTTCTTGAATTTGAACCGAACACCCCATGGATCAGGATCGGAGAGTAAGTACCACTTGCCGTTGATTTCTACACGTGTAAATTCCTCGAAAGATGTATCGTTATCGTAGGTCGATCCAACATCTCCGCCTTTTCTATTAAAACCGCGATTGGGCTCATCAAACCCACCCAGCTGTCCGTTCGTGCTGTAAGGGTTATTATTTTCAGGAAATGGGAAGCTATCGTCGTTTCCGACCAAAGGATTGCTGGGAAACGATATGTTTATGTCATTAGCTGGAACTGCCAACATTGGATCTGCATTAACTGTAATAGTCCGAGAAATTCTGCGAGACATGTCCCACTTCGCAAAAGCTCCGTTTGTTACTGACCTACCAAATGAATCAGTTCCTGCAGGTGCAGGAGAGTAATTTTGTCCCGTCATATTCGGAATATCCGAAGAAGTATCGAAAATTGAAACAGGTGTTATTGTCGCAACTCCGTTGTAAACTACTTTAATCCAATCCCCAATCCGAAGATTAAATGATCCTCCCGTGCTCAGCGGTTTAACGGTAGGCCCCGTCACACTTCCACTGATGGTAGACCAAACGACCCACACATTAAGTTTATCTACAACATCACCTGAGTTCTTAACTTTAATCTTTAGCTGAGTTTTGGACGCAGAAGCTCTAGAAACTTTGCGCTTCAAAGCAGTGTCACCGGCTTCACCGCCTTCCCATTCTAGAAATTCTGCAAATATTTCTTCGGTAATACCTGACACCTCGAACTCAATAAATTCTGTATTGAGGGATGAATTTTGTTTGGTTGAGACGAAGTGCTTTTCACCTGACTTGCCTTGATTACTCATTATGAGATCACCAAGAGTTCCAGCTGATGCACTGGTTGGCACAATTTGAACTGGGAAAGCCGCAACAGTTACTCCGCTAGGTAAGCCACCATCACCGATATTTGTGGCACTCAGATCATAGTCTATTGTAAATGCTTCCCGAGAGGCATTTTCAAATACCACTTCTTGCTCGAAGGAATAAAAGCGTTCGCCATCTCCAAGATCAAAGTCTTTACCATCGCTCGATAATGCGCCGTGGATTGAGTTTACATCTAATGAATCACTGACGGCGGTGCCTTCGCTGGGAGTCACAGCATACTCTACAGTGTCATTAAATTCAGAACCATCTCCAGTGTAAGTTGGGTATTCATCAGTATAAACAGCGACCACCACGAAAAATGAAGATGAATTCACGACAAAGCTGAATGTTCCCGTTTCATCCACGGCCACATCCTCGTCACCGTCTCCGACTACGGTTATAACCTCTTGATTAGTTGGTAGCGGTAACACTCCTGAAAAGGTTTCACCGCCTCCACCACCTCCAGTGGTTCCTGTTCCGCTCTGGTCATTAGAAAGTGGATCCGTCCCAGCCAAGAATTCGTCTAGTGCTGAAACGCCATCTCCATCTGCGTCTATACCTGCATCATTAGGGTCAGAAGGGTCTAAACCTGATAGAATTTCCCACTCATCTGGTATTCCATCTCCATCTCCGTCAGCCTCATTAAACAGGCTTCCTGCGGTTCCATCCACGACTCTGATCCTGACAAAAGCCTTCTGAGGAAGAGTAGCACCAACTATTTGTCCCATAGGAACACGAATTTCATTTCCAGTGCCGATTCGGGCAACGACACCTCCAGCCCACTCATCTTGCTGCAAAGTTGAAGTGAGATCTAATTCATATGTGCAATCAGTTTCACTTTGCCAGACGATCTCAGGGAGTCCGTTCACATCGTGCTCTATCCTTATTTCAGGCAGCTGTGCTCCAAAAATCAGCGATGAAGTAAGAAGAAGTGATATGGCGTAAAGTAATCTCATGCTCGAAGTGAATTCTTGCCTGCTGCGGTCTGAACTTTCAATGAGCAAATGTACTTTGTAGCGGAATGCTTAGGGCTAATTTGAATATGTTAGCGTTGGATGACTATCGAAGCACTAACCGGAGAGCTTCCCGACAATGCCTTGCGCAGCCTTGAGTTGCGCGAGCAGGTCGTATTGCACGAAACCAGTGGCGTAGCCCTTCAAATCCTGCAACTTCTGGATGCCGAGAGCGCACATGCTGAACGCGATGAAGAGCTCGGCCACGCGGATCAAATTCAAGCTGCCGAGGATGGCCCAACTTGCGGTCAGTGCCATGAGAAGGGTCACAGCGAAAATGGCGATGACCGGACGGTAAGTCTCGCCTTCTCTTGGATCGGGGTCGAGGCCGAGGTGCTCGCGTAGGGCGTCGTAACCGCCGATGTGTTCGCCCTTGATATAGATCTGCGGCGTCTCATCAACGTCGTGTTCTTCCTTGTAGCGCTTGTTGGCGTCCATGCTTTCGAGGTGGTGGTCTTCGACCTCGTAGCCGTGGCGTTTGAGCAGGTCGAGGGCCTTGATGCCCCAAGGGCAGAGGTGGTCGGGCGTGACCATGCGGTGGATGTCTGCAAAGCGTCGACCAGCCCCCAGACGACAAGGGGGAGAATCAGCGCCGCCAAGAGCCAACTATGCCATCCGTGATGGAGGACGAGTGCGGCGCGACCAACCCTGCAAGGAGCGCTGCCGAGACGATAAAGAAATAATTCCTCACACAACTAGAACCAAAACCGTATCCCGGCGACTAAAGAAGCGGTGTCGGGATCGCCGCCACTGTTTTCGATGCGGTTGGCGGTTTCCCCCAGGGCGGACTCCCAGCTCACGCCGATATAGGGTGCGAATTTACGGCTGATTTCGTAGCGCAGCCGCAGGCCGAGTTCGACGCCGGTGAAGCCTGCGTAGGTGCCGTATTCCTCGACGTCTTGGGCGGCGATTTCCAACTCCATGCGCGGCTGGAGGACGAGGCGCTGGGTGAGCAAGATGTCGTATTCGGCCTCCATGCCGAAGGAGAGGTCACCGTCTTCGCTCAGGTAAAGATTGGCATCGACCTCGAACCACTGGGGTGCCAGCCCTTGCACACCGACCACGGCGAATGCGCGTTCGGGACTGGGCTCGAAATCGTAGCGCAGTCCGGCGCGGAAGTCCCAAAAGCTGCTGATGGCACGACCGTAGAGAAGCTCCGTCTGCACGGACTCGAAGCTATCCTCGTCGAGCGAATACTCGCCCTCCGACTCGAAGTAGAGTTTGTTGTAGTCGCGACCGATCCAGCCCTGCACATCCCAGAGCAGAACTTCGCCGTCGTCAAAGGATCGGTATTCAAAGCGATCCGCTCGGAAGGTGTAGAAGAGCATGTTGTCATGCACCGGGGCGACGCCGAAATTGGTAGCTCCGGTGCCTTCGTCGTCGATGGCATATTTACGGATCGACTGGCCTTCCGGAACTGGGGCGGGTGGTGAGCTATAGTCCTCCGGCATCGCCATACTTTCCGACATGTTGTGGCCTTCGTGTTGAGCGAGAGCCGTGCCTGATAAGAGGACGATGAGGACTCCGATTACGGTACTGTATGTTGGTAAATTCATTGTGCTAACTTTCTGCTTTGTCGGGTTACGAAACGCGAACGACTTGGAACATGCCTGCGTCCATGTGGTAGAGCAGGTGGCAGTGGAAGGCCCAGTCGCCCTTTTCGATCGGTGTGATCAGCGCGGAGATTTTTTCGCCCGGCTTAACGAGGATCGTGTGTTTGTAGGGGATGCTGTCGTGCGGCTGCCCGTTTTCGATCTGCATCCACATGCCGTGCAGGTGGATCGGGTGCTCCATCATGGTGTGGTTGACCAGCCATAGGCGTAAGCGCTCGTTGTGCCGGAAGTTGTAGGGTCCGGGGTGCTGCGAGAACTTTTTGCCGTCAAAGGAGAACATATAGCGCTCCATATTACCCGTGATGTTGATTGTCATTTCCCGGTCTACGTTCGGGGAATATGGCTGGCCTTCCGCGTTGACGAGGTCAGAGTAGGTGAGGACTTTCCATCCGTCCTCGCCGAGACCGATGCCGGGTTCCGAAACGCGGTCTTTAGGATTCATAACGATCATGGCGGCGTTGACGTTATCTTCCGGCGTGAATGGCTCGGGACCAATCGGACCGGGGATGTCGGGCGTCATTTGTTTTGAGGAACTGGCTTTCATGCCTCCGTCTCCCATCGAACTATGATCCATCTTTGCGCCCATCTTCATGTCGCCCATACTGCCCATGCCACCCATGCCTATATCTTCCAAGGTGCGAACGGGGCGTGGACGTAATTCGGGGACGGCCGCGGAAAGCCCCATTTGAGGGGATAGGCTGCCTCGGGCATAGCCGCTGCGATCCAGTGATTCCGCGAAGATGGTAAACGGTTGATCCTTTTTCGGGCGGACGAGCACGTCGTAAGTCTCGGCCACGCTGATCCGGAATTCGTGGATATCGACGGGCTTGACCGCCTTGCCATCGACCATGACGACTTTCATATCCAGCCCTGGGATACGCACATCGAAAGTGCTCATAGCCGCTCCGTTTATGAACCTGAGCCGCACGGTTTCTCCGGGGTTGAACAGTGCCGTCCAATTGTCGTCGGGGGCATTGCCATTCATCAGGTAAGTGTAATCCGCGCCGGTGATGTCAGCCAGATCGACTGGGCTCATCCGCATCTTGCCCCAAGCGAGGCGGTCGGCAACGGTGTCTTGGATCCCCCGCTCTTTGAAGTCTTTGAACAGGTCGCCGACGGTGCGCTGTTGGTAATTGTAATACCCGTCATTCATGGTGACGTTGCGGAACGCGGCGTCGGGGCCGTCCGAAGTCCAGTCGGAGAGCATGACGGTATAGTCGCGGTCGGCGCGGATCGGATCGCCGCCTCGCGGCTCGATGACGAGCGGGCCGTAGGTGCCGGTCTGCTCCTGAAAAGCGGAGTGGCTGTGATACCAATAGGTGCCGGATTGCACTAGCTTGAATTTATATTCGAAGGTCTCGCCAGCTGGAATACCCGCAAAGCTGACCCCGGGAACGCCGTCCATTTGATAGGGGACGATCAATCCGTGCCAGTGGATCGAAGAGTGCTCCGTATCGATCAGAGAGTTGGTCACGTTCAGTGTCACTTCGTCGCCTTCGCGAAGGTGGACCAGAGGACCGGGGACGGTGCCGTTAATGGCAGTCGCTTGTATTCGCTCCTTCTTACCATTCAAATAGAATGGCTGATAAGCGATATTGAGGTCGTATCGGCTCTGTGGCGTTAGTTTGAGGAGGTCGCCGACGGGTTTTCCGGACGCTGCCCAGAGCGGACGGGGCAGCAAACCGCCGAGGCTGGTTACAAAAACACCGGCACCGAGCCGACCTACGAATTGTCGTCTGTTTATTTTTTCCATACTGCTATCGTTTTAAAAATTTAGTGCGCGTGCGAATGCTCGCTGTCGTCTGGACTAGGTGTGAGCATCGGTGGGTGTAATCCACCCGATTCAGCATCTGTGTCGCTGCGAACTTCAAGCTTTCCAACCATTCCCAACTGCTCATGTCCGGGCGTGGTGCAGACGAGGTTATAAACTCCCGGTTCGGTGGGAACAGTCACAACTTTGCTGGACGTTTCCCCCACATTGGTATGGACGTGCGTTTCCATTCGATCACCGATCTGCCACATGTGCACGGCGTTGCCTTTGTTCACGAGTGTCACGTAGAGCTTCTCGCCAGGCGCAGCCGTGATGGTCTTCGGTTCAAACGCGAAATCGGTGGCGACGACGCGGACGGCGCGAGCATCCGAAGGCTTCGTCTCCTGTGTCGAGGCGTGATGATCGCCGTCGCCGGAGTGGTCATCCGGCGACGCGTGGCTCGCATGGTCGTGCGCCTCGCCTTCGTTTGAAGAGGTATGCGCGTCATGGCTACCGTCGGTTGCTTCGGCGTGTTCATGGAGTCCATCCATCATGTGGCGATCCGGGCTGTCGTCTTCGGAGCATCCGGTAAGCACAAGCGACGCGAGCGCAGCAAATGATGCCGCGAGGAGGTAGGTATTTTTTTGTTTCATAGTAATTCTTTTTTTGGTTTAGCGTTCGATGGAGATTCTTTTGAGGCGCAGCGCATTGGTGACGACTGAGACAGAGCTGAACGCCATGGCCGCGCCCGCGATCATCGGGCTGAGTAAGACGCCCAATACGGGATAGAGCACTCCAGCCGCGACCGGGACACCGACCGCGTTGTAAATAAAGGCGAAGAACAGGTTTTGCCGTATGTTGCGCATCACGAGGCGGCTCAAACGGAGACCGCCGACGATGCCGCGCAGGTCGCCTTTCACCAATGTCAGGCCTGCGCTTTCGATCGCAACATCCGTGCCCGTGCCCATGGCAATGCCGACATCGGCAGCGGCGAGTGCGGGCGCGTCGTTGATCCCGTCGCCCGCCATGGCCACACGGTGGCCGTCCGCCTTGAGTCCCTCGACGATCCTTTGTTTGTCCTCCGGGGAAACTTCGGCGTGCACCTCGTCGATGCCGAGCTCTTGAGCCACAGACCGCGCCGTGCGCGTGTTGTCTCCGGTACACATGACGACGGTAATCCCCATCTCATGCAGTGACTGGATCGCCTCCTTCGAACTTTCTTTAATCGGATCGGCAATCGCGATCAAACCGAGCAGACGTTCATCCGCCGATGCCCAGATCACCGTTTTGGCCTCTTGTTGGAGGCGCTCGGCCTGATCACCCAATTCATCCGGAATATTCACCTCGTCGGTTTCAATAAAAGCGCGTTTACCGATACGGATACGTCGCCCATCGACTGTGGCTTGAACTCCCCCACCCGTCGTGCTTTCAAAATCTGAGATTGCGGGCAAGTCCGCGCCGTCTGATTTCGCATGCACGACGACAGCGCGAGCCAGTGGGTGTTCGGACTGGGATTCCACCGCCCCGACGGAACGCAGCCAGTCGGACGGACTTTGACCGTCTGCCGAAATAACATCTACCACGGAAGGCTTCCCTTCGGTCAACGTCCCGGTCTTATCCGTGATCAGGTGCGTGACTTTCTCGGCACGTTCGATCGCTTCGGCGTTCTTGACCAGAATCCCCTGCTGCGCCCCCTTGCCGACTCCCACCATGATCGACATGGGAGTCGCCAGCCCTAGCGCACAAGGGCAAGCGATGATCAAAACGGAAACCGCCACAATAATTGCATAAGCCATAGACGGAGCCGGACCGAAGATGGCCCATAAAACGAAAGCCAGCACGGCGATTAAAACCACCGCAGGCACGAACCAGCCCGCCACTTGGTCGGCCATTTTTTGTATGGGTGCACGGCTGCGCTGAGCTTGCGCGACCATGCCGACGATTTGCGAGAGCATGGTTTCTTCACCCACAGCCTCGGCCTCCATGACAAAGCTGCCTGTCTGGTTCACGGTGGCACCGATCACCGAATCCCCGACGCTCTTTTCAACCGGGATCGGCTCACCGGTAATCATGGATTCATCAATCGAGCTCTTGCCCTCTAAGATTTTACCATCGAGCGGAATCTTCTCTCCGGGGCGGACGCGCAAGTGATCTCCCTTGTGGATTTCGTCAACCTCGACCTCTTCTTCATTACCCTGCCCGTCGAGCCGGTGAGCCGTCTTGGCGGCGAGATCGAGCAGGCTCTCGATAGCTTGCCCCGTCTGCTTCCGTGCGCGAGCTTCGAGCCATTGCCCCAGAAGAATCAGCGTGGTGATGACCGCGCCCGCCTCGAAGTAGAGCGCCACCTCGCCATGTCGTCGGAAGGACTCGGGGAAGATGCCGGGGAAGAGCACGGCGACCACGCTGTAGGCGTAGGCCGCGCCCACGCCCAGCATGATCAGCGTGAACATATTGAGACTGCGGTTCACGATGGAGCGCCAACCACGGGTAAAGAACATCCCCCCGGCCCAGAGGATCACAGGAGTCGCGAGGAACAATTCCAACCACCCCTGAGTTCTGGCCGATAAGAGTGAATCAAACGATAGCCCAGGAATCATACTATCGAAAGCCAAGGCGAGGATGGGAACGGTGAGAATCCCCGCAACGAGAGTCTTGCGCTGGAGGCTGCGAATCTCATCCGATTCGTCGTCTCCCTCTTCAGCACCACTGACAGGTTCCAAATCCATCCCACATTTCGGGCAGGCCCCCGGTTCGGGCTCTTGGATTTCCGGGTGCATCGGGCAAGTCCAGATGCGCGGTTCATCCGTTGCCCTGTAAGCAGGATTCCGCTCTAAATGCATCCCGCATTTCGGACAATCCCCCGGCTCGTCGGATTCGACGCCTTCACACATGGGACAATAGTATTTCGCTTCCGCAGAAGGCGATACGCGGCGATCCGCATCGTGTTCATTGGAAGCGTGCCTTTCAGGGTCGTGAGTGTGGCAGCCATTGTCATGAGGCTGCGTATCCGCGCCCTTTTGATGCTCCGTGTGTTTATTCGGATCTTTCATCATATAAAATTAGCACGTCTCGCTGATAAATTCATCAAAATCGAAGGGTTTCGGCAACCACCCGGGCGACACTTCACAGCATTTCCCAAGAATCACAGTGGAGATAACGCCCTCGGCGAAGTGCCTGAGTTCGGAATTGGAACAATTATGAAAGGGCAGATGCTCGGGCGACAGAGCTTCCCCAAGCTGATCAAATTTCTGGCCAGTATCCAATTTAGACAGAATCTCACGTTCGGAGATCGATTTCGGTATCTGCACGTAGCTGTAGGCAACCACACCTCCGGGCTTGAGAACACGCAGGAATTCTCGAACCGCATGCCCGGGATTGCTAGTCGTCTCCACCGACCATGTGGCTATGACCGCATCCATGCTTTCGTCTTCATAGGGGAGCGCATGCAAATTCCCCTCCTCGAATGAGACCGGAACTCCGTATTTCTTCCGTCTCGCCACATCCAACATGGCACTTGAGACATCCAATCCGAAAACCCTGCGCGGTTTGAAATAAGTAGCAATATCGGGAATCCTCAGCCCCGTGCCACAGCCTGCGTCGAGGACGCGCCCATGCGGCGGAATGCGGCGCGACGCACTCTTCAGTAGATGCTCCAAGGCAGGCCGAGCGATTTCTTCCTCCCAGACTTTGGAGAAACTCTCATAGCCAGCCGCCATGGAATTATAGATCGCCGCATCTTCATCGCGAAACCTCCCTAGAAGGTGTAGAAATGCGAGAAGTCTCTGATTACGTTCGTCGGTTGAAGTCATATTGTTGAAACAGGTTTTATTACGCGACCGAATCATGGCGGTCACCGGATACGGTGGATCTCCGTACGGCGCTCGCGGCATCGACTCGGTCGTGTCCGCAGTGGGTGACTCTACCATGCTTTAACGCAGTCCAGACTCGAAACCCTCAAAAAACTTTCAAAAAGTTCAAATCCAGCGACGCGTCCGGTATGCGATGACACTAATCGCCGGATTTCTCATGGATATGAGCGATCGCCTCCCGCGTGTCCAATTCGCGGGTCGTATTCCCCGCCCGCACATAGTAGCGTTGCAGATTGCCATCCTTACAGAAGACAGGCTCACGGCTAGGTGCGATACGTATGATTGAAATGCTTTTTCCCTCGGCTTGCACGAACTCCGTGCGAATAAACCCCGTGCTGTGACCGCCCAGATATTTGGTAGCGAGTGCCACGATCCGCTGCTCGAAACCATCGAGGTTTTGATGGCGGAGTGTTTGGCAATCTTTCTCGATGCCGCGGATCGCGCCTGAATCCTCCACCCCGATCAAAAGGATGCCCCCGTGCTGATTCATCATGCCGCAGAGGGTTTTCGCGATGACGCCCTCCAAAACCTTGTTGACCTTTCCCAAGTCCCAATCCCAACGCAGGGACGACTTGAATTCGAGCGATTCGCTCTCCCCTTCGGCGATCAAGGTCTGGACATCCTCAAACGTCCGCTCCGAGTAGTAATTTGTCAACGCCCGGGAAGTCATGCGGGCGTGGAGCCATGCGGCCACTCCGCCCACACACGCGCCGATCAAAGCCAGTACGACCGTCATCGGCAACATCTCTACACTGAAGGCTTGGACGAGAGGATGCACCACCGCGCCGATGGCCGACATCTCCCCCACTTCCCCTGAACGCCACAGGTGCAGGGTCTCCAAGACAGGGTGCCCGACCGCCACCATCAACAATGCCCCCAAAGCGGAGCAAACGGTAATGGAATGCCCAAATAAAGCGGCCACAGCCCTTTGCCAGATTCTCGAAGCCATCGTCAGTTCACAGTGCACATGCGTTCGGTCACGAGCGCGTCGGCGGGCGACCACGCCCCGGTGCGCGTCTAGCCGGATCCAGCCATCCAGAATAGTTGTAGGCGACAGCAAGCGAAGCACCAAACAGCCAGGCCAATAGGATCGTATTGATGAACCCGGTCAACGTCACCTCGAAGCTGACTGAGGCCATGAAGATCGGACTTAGATCCAGCCCATGGAAAAGGCCGTTGAAAAAGAACACCAATTTCTCCGGGCCAGCGAGCGCCATCAAGATGACACAGCCTGCATAAAACAGCCCCGCGACCATCGAGAAAGCGAATCCAAAGCGTCTCGGACTCAATCTCATTGCTCACCTCCTTTCGTAGGCGTTTTCCTCACGTCATGATTTTCGGCGGAGCCATTTCCATCTTCACCATGCGCATGTCCGCCCATCATGAAAAAATGGCAGGCAAACATCAGTATGATGAAAACAGTAAACGTTGTGCCGGAATCGAAACCGAACGCAGGTAGAATAAAAACCAAACTGATCGGTATCAAACAGCCAAAGATGTGGAGCATACTATGTTTCATAATTCGGAGTTCTTTCGTTGTTTCGGGGTTATTTTAGGAATAAATGCGGGCACCCGGGCACGGTAGAGCGCATAGTCGCCCGGAAACTCGGAGGCCACCTCTCGCTCTTCCTTCTTCGCCAAACGATAGTAAGCGAAAGTCAGGAACGGCCAAAGTAACAATGTGATAAAAGTCGGCCACTGGATGAGCAGCCCCAATGTGATCAAGAACAAACCCGAATATTGCGGGTGGCGCACATGGGCATAAATTCCATCCGTCACAAGCCGTTTGCCCGCACTTTCGTGGATGGCCGTCCACCCTTTGTAGAGCAAGACGAAGCCTAGAATGACAATACCATTGCTGACAATATGCAGAAGTGTCATCGCCCAGGCGGAATCGGCCAAACCGAGCCAGACCAACCACAAATGTCCGTGGGCATGTGAAAACGGATCCAGAACCGGATACGCATTGCCCAACCATTGGCTCAGGAAATAGATCGTCAGGGGCACTCCGTACATCTCCGTAAACAGCGCCGCGACAAAAGCCATAAACAGCCCCATCCGCCGCCACTCGGTTTTGCCCTTCGGACGCACGAAGCTCAAAGCGAACCCGAGGATCAGCAAAGTGTTGAACAAAACGACTGGCCACATGCCGTAGGCGTATATGTTATCTCCATGCATGGGTATTTAAATATTGTGGACAGAAAAAACTACGAACCGCAGCAACCCGAGCCACCAGTGGCCTTGCTTCCATCCGGCCGGATCGAGATCTCTGGCTTGCCGCACTGGGGCATCGCTTGTCCCATATACGGATTTGCGGTCGTGACGGAACTCTGCAACCAGCGCCCATTCGACACCATCGGGCAGACCATTGTCACGTATTGGCCTTGGTCTTGAGCCATGGCGATCACGGAAGCACTCAAAGGCTTGAAAGCTTCGCGGGACTCTTCGAGCGTTTCCGCCCCCGCCACGCTCATGGCGAGATTGGCCAGTTCCAGCGACCCACTCTTTTCCGCGCTGGCGGAAAGTTCTGCAGCGTGGGCTTTTGCCAAGCCAAGGTCGTCAGCGACCAATGCCTGCGATATGGATTCATAGATTGCCAGCAACCGAACAACCGCAGTATCTGGCGATTGGAGTTTCTTTTCAACCGCAGTATCTGGCGATTGGAGTTTCTTTTCAACCGCATCCGTCGAACCTGCATGATTCTGCCCGAATAGAAACGGAGCCGAAAAGAGGATGAGAAAGGCCATGCGGACGGTGGATGGGATGATCTGTTGCATAATTCAATAATTCTAATGAGCGATATAACTGACGGCGGTGGATACGCGGAATCCTCCGCACATATTATGTTTAACGTGCGAAAGTGCGGTAACCCTCAGATTTTCCTAAAAAATCTTCTAGAGAACCCTCAAGCGCATAGGCTCTGCCACTCCTAATGGGGCACGACCAAGAAAACGACTGCCATCACAGAAGTCGGCAAAGCCGCACCTGCCAACAGCTTGAGCGGCGACACGTTACCTCCGAAATACTTGGATAGCAGGTTCTGGCCGGCGGGGTTGGGCGCGTTGGCAATCACCGTAAGGCCTCCGCCAGTAACAGCGCCAGCCACGACAGCTTGTTGGAACCGCCCCGAACGCACACTATCGAGCGCAAGGTTCGGATCGAATGCAGGCACTTGAGAGGCCAAAAACGTGATGGCGGCATTATCGTTGAAAGCAGTTAGTATCATCGAGCCGAAAAACAATGGCACTTCCGACAACGAAGAGAGCACTGGTGATATCCACCACGACTGAAGGCCACCGTGGGTGACAAGGCCTGCCAGAAAAAAGCCAACCAGCAAAGGAGACTTCAAAGAGATCGCGTATTGGTGATGATCCGTGGCGATCGTAAACGCCAGGAAGAAGAGAAATCCACCAATGAACAAAGCGGGATGGTGCAGAGTAAACACAGTCCACGCCAGGAAGGATAAGTGAATCGAGACGACCCAACGTCGCATATTTGAAACGCTCGGTGGGCTTATACCGGTAGAACTCCCGCCCCAGCAGCATCGCGGCAATTGTCATCGCGGCCGGCTCCGTAATCAAAGAGCCCAGCATGGGGGCAAACGTCAAAATCGACAGCCACCAGGCCGACGGCCGAAGATGCCCCAACCGCGCCACCCGGCGCAGCAGATTGCCGGCAAAAGAGACGACAGGCCGCGACGCTGCAATCGCCATAATGACCACTACGAAAAGCGGTTCGGTGTAGTTGCGCCCGTCGATGTACTGGTAGGCCGCAGTCCAGCCCTTGAAGAGAGTGAGCACCAACAACAAAGGCAGCACCCAAATCCCAAAGATTACCTCGACCTCCCCAAGGAAGTGAAAAAGCGTCGCCCTCAGATCGACCGGTGGCTTACCGTCCACGTAGTTCCTCTGCGACTCCTCGCGCAACCTATTGTCGTGTATCTATTCATACTTTTTCGACAACTTCATGAACCACCCTGCTGCAAAAGTGTGCATGATCGCTCCGAGGAAGAGCATAAGCGTGACGAGATTCAGAGGCTCCGCCGCGACCCGCAACTTGAGGATTTCGACCAACCCGAAATCTTCTGATGGGATGCCAAGTTCCGATGCCCTCGCAGCTTCTATCTCCGAGTATGCCTCCAGAGGGACAGGAAGCAAGGCTTCGCCAGAAGAGCCGGACGCAGCGTCGAGCACGCCCGCCACAACCAGCGAGAAACCAAAAAACAGCCACCTTGGAAAACTTAGTTTAAACATGCTCCTGTAAACTGGAGAGTTCCTCTCGAAGTATTTTTCGTGCCCGATAGATGCGCGTTTCCACCGTTTTGCGACTGGTCTTCAAAACCTCCGCGCATTCGTCGTAGGAATTATCCTCAAGTATGCAGAAGATGAACGGAAATTTGAGCTTCTGCGGTAATCGCATAACCGCCTCTTGGATATCGCCAGTTGTCTCTTTGGCGGATGCCGCCTCGCTAGGATCATTCGAATCCGATGCGAATGCACCCATTATAGTCGCGCCCGTCTGATCTCCCACTTCCGCGTCAAGCGACAGATCCCAGCTGCGCTTCTTGTTCTTCCTGATGAAGTCGCGGCACAAGTTTCCCGCGATCGTGAACATCCAAGTCGTTACTTTAGCCTTTGGGCGAAAACGATCCGCCTTCTCGTAGATACGGAAGAAAGTCTCCTCGGTAAGATCAGCTGCATCCGCTTCGTTAGCGACGTAGCGATAAACAAACCTGAATAAAGATTCCCGATGGCGGGACATCAGCTCCACTAGCCCCGCCTCCTCGCCCTGCTGGATCTTCTTGATTGATAAAAAATCTGCGTCCATCGAATCCATTCATGGTCTCACTCCGGCTGGCTGAGCGCCTTGATGGCGAGTTCTCGAAGCTTCGCTTGCTTCTCGGGAGGCAGCACATTCAGCATATCGTAATAGTGCTGAATCGACAGCTCTTGCAACTGCCCGTGAACCTCATGGATTCGATGAATCGCGACATCCACCTCGGGCACGTATTCGTCGCTTTCAACGAGAATCTGGCGCAACTCTGCGATTCTGGAGTCAAACTCTTGGATGAGTGCATCGCGATCATGATGATACTCCCCCTCAAAGGAATCAATCGCTGCCTTTTCCTCCTCCGTGAGTTCCAACGCCTGATGCAGCCACTCGTGACCGCTTGACATATCATTGCGCCAACCGGAGGATCCATGCGTTAAATACTTTGCAAAAAACAAAGAGCTTCCCACACAGATAAGGATCAATACGAAAGCAATCGCAGCGAGGCTTAGAATGCGCCGCACCCACAGAGTTCGATTATTTTGAGTCATCAAGTTAGTGTTCTAGGTTGAGAATTGCCCTTTGTTCAAAAACGCCAAAGTCCAGCGATTTTACCGCCAAATCTCTAGTTTCCGCGGCACGGAGCGACGATGAAGTTGCCACAACACTCACAACCACGCTCAACACGACCACTCCGGCGGCAAAACCAAAGCCAGCAGTCTTCCGAGACAACAAGCCAAATATCCAGCCAAATGTGCTTAAGCTCTCAGCTGGGCACGCGGCAAGCCGCACTCGCCGGAGCACATTCGCTTCAAGGTTGGCCGGGCAGGACGGCAAGCGCCGATCACGCTCTGCACGGATCAAATTTTCAAATTCACGATGGTTCATAGCCTATTAAACGCATCATCTTCCGAAATCCCTCATTTATTTGCAATATTTTTGAGAACTTCCATCCAATACTAGATGGTTCAGAAGCACTGAAGAGGCCTATTTTTCATCACCGAAACCTTAGCTAAAAATAATTTTCATTTTCTCTGAAACATCGCTTGACATCAGGATTTCGATTTCTACTGTCCGTGCTTTCCCAACTTTTTGGGGTAGTAGCTCAGTTGGTTAGAGCGCCTGCCTGTCACGCAGGAGGCCGCGAGTTCAAGTCTC
>PBYS01000050.1 GCA_002729725.1 Puniceicoccaceae bacterium | reverse complement strand
TTCCGCTACGCTCCATCCCCCGCAGGGAAGGAACCGGCGTCTCGCCTAGGCTCGACTGAATTTACAGACAATTTTTTGCACTACCGCCGAGTTTCATGTCACTTACCCAGCGCCCTTGCCAAACGACGAATGGATACAAGCTGATGCGTCAAAGAACGATGCCCAATCAACTGCTAGCCTGAATGTGTCTGCGCCGATTGGTCCAGTAGCAGCTAAGCACGTTTTGCTGGTGGAAGATGATATGAGTAATGCTAAGTTAGTGATGGTATGCTTGCAGCGCAAACAGTACACGGTCACGCATGCGATGGACGGTCAGGCGGCGATTGATTTATGCTCTAGCCAACAGTTTGATCTGATTCTGATGGATATAAAGATGCCAGGAATGAGTGGTCTCGATGCGATACGTATTATACGCAAAAGTAATCATTTGACTCCGATCGTCGTTTTGACCGCTTTGGCCAGCGAGCGTTTAGATCAGAGCTTAAGCGAATTTCAACTGAGTGCTGTGTTGCGTAAGCCGGTGAGTATCAGTGTACTGGCTAAATTGATCGATCAGGTGTTAGAAGAGGCTGATGGCGATAGCTCGCTATGATCTTATTCGGCATGAGCCGTGCCCTATCATTGGCCGATTCACTCTCCAGCTAGGCTGTAGGAGGTGATTTCAGTAATCTCGTCGTTTTCGCTGGTATAGATATCGCAGTAATGCATGCCAGTGTCGTGGTCGGCGCCTTCGACGATGATGTGATTCTTGGCCTTGATTACGCGGCCATTTTCGAAATTTGGCTCACCTTGCGCGGCAGCCTCTTCGCACATCTCTTTCACGGCGGCGCTGCCGTCGATGCTGCGGTCGCCTACGATGTGCCATTGGATTTCTTCGGCGAGTAAAGGAAGAGCGGCTTCAGCCTTGCCCTTTGAAAATGCCTCACAGGCTGCGATGATTTTTGCGTTCATGGCGTGATCCTTTAATTCGTTGCTTGAAAGTCAACTCGTGGTTTTGCGCGGCGCGTTTGCTCGCTTTAGAGCACCGCGTCGATGGCGCGAATCGCCTCGCCGAAGCGGGCAGCGGGATCACCACTCAGCTCCACGTAGGGCAGCTGTAGTTGGTCCAGTGTTTGTTTGAACTTAGCCTGTAGTTCATCGCGCGCGGCTGGGCTGTCGCGCTGACCGGGGTCGTCTTGCCACTCGATGCCATGTGCTGTGCAGAGTAGGTAGAGCGTGTAATCGCGCTGTAGGAAGCGCTCGTTGACCCAGTCCGTTATCTCGCCGAAGTAGTGGTTGGCGTAAATAATAGAAGAGAGCAAATTGGTATCGTGTAGGATTAAGCGCTTAGCTTGATCCAGCCCCGCTTCCTCGGTCGCGATTTGCCCCTTGGCTATCGAGTCTAGGTCGTCTCGGGTGAGCTCGCGCTGTATTTGATCGACATATTCGCGAACAAATTCGCTAGTCCAAGGTTCACCGTAGTAGCCAGAGAGCGCCTGGGTGAGGGTGCTTTTACCGGTGCATTCGGCTCCAGTCAGGACGATACGTTTCATTTTTAAGCCTCAGTCTGTGCGCGATGGGAGGTGCGTGTAGCAATTTTTGCTTTCCACTCCATCCAACCCTGGAGCGCTAAAATGATGAATACCGTGAAGAGCAGGACACTAGGCCAGATGCGATCGTTAAAGAAAAACACTAGATATACTAGGTCGGATAGGATCCAGAATAGCCAGTTCTCGATATGTTTGCGGCTCAGGGCCCACTGTGCGGCAAAGGCGCAAGAGGTGGCAAAGGCGTCGAAGTAAGGGAGCCGCGCTTCGCCGGTCGAAGCCAGTAGCCAGCCGATCCCCAGTGTGCCAGCTGCAATCGCGAGCGCCACTTGCCAGCGCCGCTTGGTGGGCATGTGTGAGACCTGGACTTCGTCGCCAGTCTCGCTTGGGGGCTGGGTCCATTTATACCAGCCGTAGCCAGCCACGCCGACGAATACGATGTTCATGCCGCCAAAAGCATAGTAGCCCTCGCGGAAACTAATATAAATGTAGGATACGTAGCACAGGATGAAAAACAGCCATGCGAGCGTTTTTTCTTTCACGCTCAGGTAGACACCTACGATGCCTGTGAGCATTGCAAACCAGTCAATCAGACTGATGGCACCGAGCTGAGCTACAAAATCATCCATTAGCAGGGGGAGCTGCTCTAGTCAGCGTCGTATACTTTGACTTTTTTCCAGTGCTCCTTATGAGCGGCGATGAATGCTTGGTGCTTTTCGTGGGCTTGATAGGCGTCGTGGGCAGGCACGTCTTTGACGATTACGGTCAGGCAAAAGTCATAACTACTGTCGCAGACAGGTCGCTCAGCGACTGCGGCTGGAGTGCCGACATAGACTGCTTCTGCGTGTTCGATGGTTTTCAGACTTTCGAGCCCCATACGGAATTCGGTGATTTGTGAGCCGTCGAGGTCTTTGCGCAGCCAGAAGAATACTGTGTGGACTAACATGATGTTTCTATTTTTTAGAGTTTACAGGATGCCTTCGATGATTTGGCGCAGCTCGGCGTGTGTGCGAGCGACGGGCAATTCGGGACGTTCGGTGGTCAGGCGCTCTGGTGGGCAGTAGAGCGCGCGGTTGTGAGCGACGTCGATCATGGAGAGATCGTTGTAAGAGTCGCCCGCAGCAAAAGTTTCAAAATTGAGTGCCTTGAAGGCTTCCACCGCCTTGCGCTTGTGGTCTTTCAGGCGGAGCTGGTAGTCGGCGATGCGGCCCGTCTCGTCGATGACTAGATCGTGGCAGAACAGCGTTGGGTGGCCGAGCTTGGCCATGAGAGGGCCTGCAAACTGACGGAAGGTGTCGGATAGGATAACTAGGCGCGTCTGTGAGGTGACCCATTCTACAAATTCCACTGCGCCGGGCAGCGGGTCGAGTGTGCCGATTACTTCTTCGATGTCAGCCAGCTTGAAGCCTTCTTTGTCGAGAATATCCAAGCGGTAGCGCATCAATACGTCGTAGTCGGGCTCGTCGCGAGTTGTGCGCTTCAGCGCCTCGATTCCGGTCTTCTCAGCGAAGGCGATCCAAATCTCGGGGATCAATACCCCTTCCAAGTCTAGACAAACAATATTCATGCCTTCAAAACCGCTAGAAATGGCCTTAGAGTCAATCCCCTTATGTGTACGGCATAACACTCTTGCAAGCCATCAGGATTTTGACCAGTTTTGCCACTTTTTCGCATTTCGAGTGTCCTCTATGAGCTCGAACTTCGCGTAATTCTTATTTCAAACGCAGCTATTAGGTCTCATGATCGCATCTATTCTAAAGAAATTCTCTGGTCGTCACTACGGTAAATACCTAAAAAAGTGCCAGCCCATCATCAAGCGTATCAACGAATACGAGCTTGAGTATCAAGCGCTCTCTGATGAGCAGTTACGCGCCAAGACGGCAGAGTTCATGAAGCGCAACCAAGAGGGGGGCGAGAGCCTTGACGAGCTCCTGCCAGAAGCCTTCGCTGCGGTGAAGAGTGCTGCGCGTCGCATGTGTGGTCAGAGCTACGATGTTTGCGGGCATCAATTGCCATGGGAGATGGTGCACTACGATGTGCAGTTTATCGGTGGTATCGCACTGCACGAAAAACGCATCGCAGAAATGGCAACCGGTGAGGGGAAGACCCTCGTATCGACCTGTCCATTGTATTTGAATGCGCTCTCGGGGCGTAATTGTCAGTTGATCACCGTCAATGACTACCTGGCACGTCGCGACTCTGAGTGGATGGGGCACCTCTTCCGTTTTCTTGGTCTGACAGTCGGCTGTATCCAAAATAGCATGGACCCGCAGACGCGCCGTGAGATGTATAACTGCAACATCACCTACGGCACTGCCTCGGAGTTCGGCTTCGACTACTTGCGCGACAATGGCATGACCAGCCGCAAGGAAGACCAGGTGCAACGCGATCACTATTTCTGTATCATTGACGAAGTAGACTCCATTTTGGTGGATGAGGCCCGCACCCCGCTGATCATTTCCGGCCCCATGCAGGATGACAACCCTTTGCCCTTTCACGAGGTCAAGCCCAGCATTCAGAATCTATTTTCGCAGCAGCAGTCCTATTGCAATAAGCTCGTAGCCGAAGCCAAGACTGTCTTGGAGGACGACAGCGCGGGCCAGGATGCCAAGCAGGAAGCCGTATCTAAGCTTTATCAGGTCAAGCTCGGCATGCCGAAAAACAAGCAATTTCACCGTCTCAACGAGGTGCCTTCCATTCGCCGCGCCGTCGATAAGTTCGACCTCGAGATGAACAGCGACTTCAACAAAGAGCAGCGCTACGCGCTCAAAGAAGCGCTCTATTATGTGATCGACGAGAAGCAGCAACAAGCCGATCTCACCGAAAAAGGGCGCCACTTGATGAGCCCCGACGATCCCGACGCCTTTATGCTGCCCGATTTGCCGACTCAATTCATCGAGATCGATAAGCAGGAGGGCTTGAGCCCTGAAGAGAAGCAGGAAAAGAAACACGAAGCGGAAACTATTTTTCAGACCAGTAGTGAGCGCATCCACTGCATCAGTCAGCTATTGCGAGCCTACAGCCTCTATGAGCGTGATAAAGAGTACGTAGTGCAAGAGGGCAAGGTGAACATCGTCGACCAAAACACCGGCCGCGTCATGCCTGGTCGTCGCTGGTCCGACGGCTTGCACCAAGCCGTGGAAGCTAAGGAGAATTGCACCATCGAGAAGGAGACCAAGACCTACGCGACGGTGACCATTCAGAACTACTTCCGTATGTATGATAAGCTCGCCGGTATGACAGGCACCGCGGAAACGGAAGCTTCTGAGTTTCATGAGATTTACGGTCTCTCCGTTATGGTCATTCCGACCAATAAGCCGAACATCCGCAAAGACCTGAACGACGTCGTCTTCAAAACACGCCGCGAGAAGTTCAATGCCGTGATCGAACAGATTCAGGAAGCCAACAAGACAGGGCAGCCTGTGTTGGTGGGCACCGCTTCGGTGGAGGCCTCCGAATTGCTTTCTCGTATGCTTAAACGCAGTAAGATCGTGCACAGTGTGTTGAACGCCAAGTTCCACGCGCAAGAAGCTGAGATTGTCGCCAATGCAGGGCAAAGGGGAGCCGTCACCATCGCGACCAATATGGCGGGGCGTGGTACGGATATTAAACTCGGCGCAGGTGTGGAGGAACTCGGTGGTCTCTTTGTGATCGGCACCGAGCGGCATGAGTCGCGCCGGATCGACCGCCAGTTGCGTGGGCGTTGCGCCCGTCAAGGGGACCCCGGCATGTCGAAGTTCTTCGTCTCCTTGGAAGACGACCTCATGCGCCTCTTCGCCAACGCAGGCCCCATCTCTCGCATCCTCGAAAAGTCCATGACCGAGGGCGAAGAGCTGGAGCACCCCGCGCTCAATTGGTCGATCGAAAACGCCCAGAAGAAGGTCGAGCAGCAAAATTTCTCGATTCGTAAGCGCTTGTTGCAGTTTGACGATGTGCTCAATACGCAGCGTGAAGTCATCTACGGCCTGCGTAACGACACCATTCACTCAGACACACCGCGCGAGATCATCTTCGAAATGATCGATGAAGAGCTCGAAGAGCGGCTAAATGCACTCGACGCCGAAAAGTCGGATGCCGAGGCGATGGACCGCTTTATCGGTTGGCTCAACGCTTATTTCCCAGTGGCGCTCAAGCCCGAGGAGATCGAAACACTCTCCCCCGAGGCGCAGCACGAGTTGATCTTGGGTAAGATCAACGAAGCCTACGATCAACGCGAAGAGTTTGAAGAAAAAGAAGCCCTCATCGGGCTCGAACGCTACTTAATCATTCGCTCACTCGATCGCCGCTGGCAAGACCACCTCACGGAGATGGAAGAATTGCGCCGCAGTGTGAACCTCCGTAGTTACGGTCAAAAGGATCCGCTCAACGAATACAAGAGCGAGGCTTACGGCTTCTTCCAAGAGTTGATGAGCAACGTGCGCACCGAGATTTGTAATTCTGTCTTCCGCAGCGCCACCAGTGCTGAAGCCTTTAACAACATGCTCGCGCGCATGTCGAAGGTGGCGCAGGTCGCCGGACCCGGCACCGAAAATGGTTCCAACAATGCCGGTGCGCTGGCAGGGGCCGCTGCCGCTCAACAGCCGCAAGCCGCCGCCCCGCGAGCCGTTGAACTGCCTCGCGTAGAGCCCATTCGCCGCGAGTTGCCCAAGGTCGGTCGTAATGACACCGTGACCATCCGCAAGGGAGACGAAGTCAAAACACTCAAATTTAAAAAGGCCGAAGCCATGATCCACAACGATGGTTGGGATCTCGTGCAAAAGTAAGACTTATATTTGAGATTAGAAGTCCGGAAACGAATCTTCGAACGATATACAATTATGCAAAAAATTCTGATCGCTTGTCTCGCGGCTGCACCGCTATTCGTATCCGCGGAGCCGCTGTTGATTTCAGCCAAGGTGCTGGACCGAGCTAATAACGGAGCTGCCATTCGTGGTCTTTACGTGTATCCCTCCGTGGTTCTGGAGCCAGGCGAGAAAGCTTCGATGCACATCGGCCCCAAGCTGCAATTTCCCGTGGGGGAGCAGCGCGTTGACCTCGGTGAGGGGGTGTCTAAAATGGAAACCATTTATGAAACCGTGCCCGTCGGTTTCAGTTTCACATTAAGTTATACACTCAAGGACGGCATCATCAGCTACAAGGGCAAAGGTACATCGAAGATGTCGCTCGGCATTGACGGGCAGACCTCCGAGACCGCATCGCGTGACATTCTCTTTTACGGCAAGACAGAACTCGGCGGCCTAGTCGAAGCCCAATTGACGGGCCCTGACGGCAACGTGGAAGACTTCGTCTTTCACTTCGGCCCCGCTCCCGAGGCGGAGTAGTCGGCTGTTTCTCGTCGGGACGCAAGTTGTCACGCCCGCGTCGTATTGCTTGTAGCCTCGGTTCTCAGAACCGGCGGGGGGAGAGTTGTAGCCTCGGTTCTAGGAACCGGGGGGGAGTTGGTGCTGCTGGTAGAGCCCTTTCACGCCCTAACTCGTGGGCGTAAAGGGGATTAGCGTGGTCAGGCGCTCAACTTGCAGTTCATATTGTGCGGCATCGTCGGGCACGAACCATTGTTTGCCTTGGCGGTTGACGATGCGCCCGTGTGAGAAATCGCCCCAGTTGGCGATGGTAATTTTACCGGAGGTATCGCTGCGGATCACCAGCACTGCATGATAGCCGCGCAGTAGGCCCGTTGTGGGGTCTTTCGGGCGCACCGTCAGAATGCCTGCCCTGTAGTTGCGGCTGATATTGAGAAAGTCTGAGCGGCTCAAGGGCGGCTGTTTGTATTCAAAATGGATGCGTGTGTGCTCCTTGCTCGCAGTGCGCACCAACTCATCGATTGCGATGACTTGCTCCACTGAGTTTGTGCCATCGGCGCGGCTGCGACTGTGGCCTTGGATGTGGTTGATGATACGATCGATCTGTTTAAACTTAAGCAGCTTATAGGCACGCGGGTCCGAGTGCTTAATGGATTCGTCGATTAAGCCGAACTTCGAATACCAGACGTAGAGGTTCAGTAGTGCCGTCGGCCCACAGCCGCCCTCAGGTTCGGGATAGTCGCTTTGGTTCTCAGAGATAAAGTAGCGGCGCAGGTCGTGCTGGATCACGCGTTCGCTACCTTGCATGCCGACTCTGTAAAAATCGTAAGCCTGCTTGCGCGGGTCCCATTTCTTTTCGGCGACATAAAAGGGGTAGTCTCCCCGGGACTGTTCGAAGCGTGTGTTTTGGTAGCGTGTATTACTAGGCTGAGCCCGTGGACGGGGGAGAGGCTCCGTCGCTGTCGTGCGTTCACTCGTCCGCTTGAGGAAGGAGCTGAAAGGCATTATCTTAGGTGCCTGCTCCGTTGCAGGCACCGGAGCAGGCTCTGGTGCGGAAGCTAGCTTGTTTATGGGCGCTGTATGTTTAACTGAGGCGGCCAGTGGGGCTGCTACCGGCGTGTGCGGGGCCGGGCCCGTTGTTTGGCTGGCTGTCGCCCCCTCCGCCGTCGCTTGCTCACGCGTAAAGGGCTCTGCCACTTGGAGCCATATAGTCAGCCCGACCACTAGCGCCGCCAGCAAGAGCGCCGCCAGCTCTGGCCAGCGTCTTTGATGGCGTGCACAAACCGGGCATTGCGGGCCTCCGTCGTGGAGTCGCGCATTGCAGTAGCGGCAGTTTTTGGGCTTTAATTGTTTCAATGTAGAGTCGTTTACTTGGGCTTTGGTTGGCTTCAGAGGGGAAAGTGGCTACTTCGTTAAGTAATCTTGTGCCTGAAATAGCATATGCCGAGTCGACTGCAAGCGTCCGTCGTGAGCTTATCACCTTTCGCCAAGGCGTATCGCTCCCCTCCCTCCATGCATGATGCTCAACTACAGCAAAACTTACAGTTTAGAAAGCATGCTTCCATATTGTAAGTTAGCCAAAACTGAGTATGGTTGGCAGCGTGAATTCGAATGATCACATACCTGAGCTCGAGCCTTACGAAGACGAATACTCGGCGCAGTTGCGGCGAATTGAGAAACTCGCGCACCTGTTCGATGCTCGTTTTGAGATTCCTGGCACTAAGATTCGTTTCGGCTGGGACGGCCTGATCGGCTTGCTGCCCGGCGTCGGCGATACGCTGACCTTACTCCCACAGCTATATTTAGTATTTGAAGCACTACGCCTGAAATTGGGCCGCGCTACTTTGGTTAAAATGTTGCTGAATGTCTTGATTGACTGGTTGGTCGGCACCATCCCCGTGCTGGGAGATCTCTTCGACGTCGCCTTTAAGAGTAATTTACGCAACGCCAAGCTCGTCGCCGAAGCCATCCGTAAGAAACGTGCAGATCACGGTTCGGTGAGATGATGGGCTCGATCAACGCATTCACCGCATTATATTTATAGTAGCGTTCTGGTCGCCGTAGTCGGCTCTTTGGCTTTACAGCATAGAGCATTTGATCATTTTTAAGCCCTCTCTATTGGTCAATCGTCTTGGAGAAGGTCAGCTAATTACGTTATGTCAGTGCCAGCAAAGTCGCCCTTATATTATTCTCTCAAATTAAAATTCGTGGGCGTCATTGTTGCGGTGCTGCTAGCATGCTTTCTTGTGTTTAGCTTCTATCGCGCGGAACGAGCCGAGCATGTAGAGCGTCTGTTTGAGGAGAATGAAGACGTGTTGCTGTTTTCGGAGGAGTTGGTGAATACGCACTTAGGTGCTGTGATCGAGGATTTATTATTGATCAGTCAGTCAGACTCTTTGCGGGAATATATAGAAGATCCTACCAATGCGCAGATGCGATCGAATTTTTTGCAAGATCTTCGGAATTTTTCCATTCATAAGAAGTCGTATGCACAGTTGCGCTATTTAGATGCGAATGGAATGGAACGAGTTCGTGTGGACTCCGGAGGGCTCGCTGTCATGCCAGACCAACTACAAAATAAGTCGAGTCGCTACTATTTTACCGAAGGTATGCGAGTAGAATCAGGCAGTATTTATATTTCTCCTGTGGATTTAAATATAGAGAACGACGTAGTGCAGCAACCGCGCGTGCCTATGATACGTTTTGTGCTGCCCATCGATGATGCGCAGCGAGGGCGGCTTGGGGTCATTGTGCTAAATTTCCATGCGCGGCAATTACTGGAGCGTTTACGACTCATGGGCAATGATGCGAGTTCCAATGTAGAGCTGCTCAATGAGCGTGGATACTGGCTCTTAAATCCAAACCCTGCTATGGAATGGGGCTTCATGTTCTCCGAGGGGGCGGGGCTCACGATGGCCCAGTTGCATCCGCAATTTTGGATGCAGATTACACGCAAAGACGCAGGTATGTTCTATGCAGCTGACAGCGCCTTGTTTTGGCGTAAGATACCGATTCATTACACAAATGCTCTAAAGTATAAACCCGGCACAGAGGTCGCTACGCAATACTGGACCATGGCCCTGCGCTACGATGGCGAGGCCTGGCGTGCGATTTTTAAACCGATCGTCTCCAAGTATTCGATCCTAGGCGTGATCCCCATTTTAGTTGGTATTGCTGCTATGCTTTATTTAATAATGCGCGACCGCTACACTCAAAAACTGAACGCGCTGAATCAATTAAATGCTAAAATTCTTGAAAATGCCCAGGTGGCTGTGATCTCCACAGATTTGCAAGGGCAAATCACCTCCTTCAATGAATTTGCCAAGGTAACTTTATTTAGATCGCTCATGTCAGTTATCCGCTGGCTTAAAAAAAAGTGTTGCCCGTTTGGGCAAAATCCTTCGTGATATGA
>PBYS01000049.1 GCA_002729725.1 Puniceicoccaceae bacterium | reverse complement strand
GACTGGACGACTGAGTTGTCTCCGTGTCTCGAATACTTCCACGAGGGATCAAAATGAAGCAACTCAACCTTCACCCCATCCACGTTCAGTTCTCCAAACTGATTGAACTGGTACAGTTTGCTTTCGGCATGTAAGTTCAGACAGCTACCGACAAGAAGAAGGAGAAATGCTCCATTAATTTTCGAGAGTATATTCATTGGTAATCTTTATTCAGAATCTTTCTCCTCAAAACAATTGAGTGATTGAGGTATGATGACAGGCCGACTTCAGGCATTATGTGAGCTTGAGTCCTGAAGCCCATTAGACGCGGCGCATCATATCAGAATTTGGAACGCGGTCTATACGTAATAAAGTATTTAATATACGCATCTGCGCACACCTTTTTGCATACTCTACAGGTCGGGCTATCTGAAGAAGTTCCAGGAAGCCCTAAAGTATAATCGTATCGAAATACAATGCACCCAAAAGTCAGGGAGCATTATAGAAATAATGCATTACAATAGCGAAATAACAAAGGCCCACTGGTGCTTGCCCGGTTGGATCCGGTATTTTTCCAAGGTATCCGGACCGCAGCTGTGAGTGCCCAGCCCACGTTGCATGTGATCGATGGACACATGCGTTTCCGGACGTGGGCTAAGCTCGTGGGTGTGCGTTGCCGCAAACCAATCCGAATCGGTGTAGTGACTGGCCTTGAATTCGAAACATTGGTCCAGAGCCTCCACTCGAACAGTCGTGCCCTTCTTCTCATTGCGAAAGGCGCACCAATGTGTCGCGGAGCGGCTACCGCACTCCTGCGGCATGATGTAAGGCACATACATGTCATCGACCGTCGTCTCAAAGAGATCCTGCCAAACACCGGCATCGCGGTCGCGATAATTTTCATAGGGACCGAATCCGTGATAATGCACATCTTCAAAGCCATCAATCAGAGCAAACTGGTTACCAATACGTGGTAGATCGGGAAGTTCGGCTAAACAGCTAAGCACATTTTCAACAGCCAACCCTCCATCTGTCATACGAATCCGTTGGGTCAAGATGCCGGCCTCGGCATGCACGGGGGTGCTTAGCTTAAAAACAGATTCTACGGTGCCATCGTCCAGCACCTCCTGCGAGCTCAAGGTCTGCACAGACTCATGCAAACCTGCAGCCTTCCACTTCATCAGCGGCTTGTGCTCCTGTCCATCCCAGAGCTTAACTCCGTCATTGTCCGTTCCGGCACGCCACCAGGTGAATTGTAGTGGCTCGGCCAGTAAGTTGCCTTCGCGGCCATGCAAGGCAATCAGCTGCCCCGTCGAGCGTGAAATCTCCGCACGGAGGCCCTCTCCTTTCAGTTCGATCACATCCTCTTCAGACTTTGGCTCCACTGTTGAAGTCAGATCAGCCAGGCCGGTAAGGGCACGCTCCTGCAGCACAAAGTGCTCCCAGGCGACTTCATGGCCCGCACTCAGCAAGCCCTCGGCATCAATCATCTTGAACGACAAGTGTAAGGTCAGCAGCTCGCCGGAGAACGATTTCTGGAGATCAGAAAGCTTCTTAATCTCAAAGATCTTGGATGCTCCGGGCGCGATTCCTTCAAGGTTGAACTCTCCTGTGGCCAGTGTTTGGCCATCCCCGGTCACAATCCACTCCGCAGACAGATAATCGAGCGAGCGGAAGTCCTGCTTCGACTGAACAACCACAGAAGACGCGTCGCTCAGACTGACTGCCACCGGTTGCGACAGTTTCTTAAACTCAAACAGTGCCGGATGCGGTTCACGGTCTGGCCAGACCAAGCCGTCGGCAATGAAATTGGCATCGTTGGGCGCATCGCCATAGTCGCCCCCGTAGGCCCAGTATTCTTTTCCATTGTCAGCGGTTTCCTTCAGGCCGTGGTCAATCCATTCCCAGATAAAGCCGCCTTGCAGCCCGTCGTATTTCTCAAAGGCTTCAAAGTATTCCTTCAGGGAACCATTACTGTTACCCATGGCATGCGAGTATTCGCAGGGGATGACCGGGCGGGGATCCTTCACGGTTTCCACCCAATCGACCAACTGATGAATATCGGCATACATCGGGCAGATCACATCGGTCGACATGTGACCTTCATCCCATTTGGCATGACTCTGTCCAATGGAAATCGCCCCTTCGTAGTGAAGGACGCGGCTAGGGTCATACTTACGAATCCAGCCCGCCATAGAGTCATGATTCGCGCCATAACCAGACTCGTTGCCCAGCGACCACATGATGATACTCGGATGATTCTTATCACGCATGACCATGCGCATACCCCGCTCAACAAAGGCATTCAAATAACGCTTATCATGACAGATCTGGTTGTGAAAGTCGTGGGATTCGATATTAGCCTCATCGACCACATAGAAACCGTACTCATCGCACAGGTCATAGAACTTCGGATCATTCGGATAGTGAGCCGTGCGGATCGCATTCACATTAAAGGCCTTCATCACCTCGAGATCCTTACGCATCAACTCTTCGGAAACGACTTTACCCTCGGTATCCGAATGATCGTGACGGTTCACCCCCTTAATCAAGACGGCCTTTCCATTTATGAGAAGTTCGCGGTCCTTAACCTCCACGCGGCGGAAACCGATCCAAGTCGCCATACTCTCAACCACATCCCCACTCGGGGATTTCAGAGAAACCAGCAGACGATAGCGCACCGGCTGCTCAGCCGACCAGGGCCTGATGGATGCAAAGCTCTCTTCAGTCTGAACGCCCACACGAGGCCAGTGCACGTGTACCGAACGCTCCGTCACCACGTTCTCCGAGCGCACCTCACCGCAAATGGACGCGCCCTCGGCATCCAAAACCTGCCAGTCCACAGTCCATCCCTCTTCTGGCACCGCGCCCATTTCAACCCGCACGGCGAGATTCAAATGGCCGTCGCCGGACGCAGAATCGTAATCGGTTCGGGCAAAGACGTCCTCCACATAAATGCGGTCCGTGCTATAGAGAAAAACTTCACGGTGAATGCCTCCCAAACGCCACTGATCCTGGTCTTCAACAAAGCTGGCGTCGCTGTATTGAATGACGACTGCGGTCAGGGTATTGGCCTCTCCCCATTGCACACGCTCCGTGATATCATATTCAGAGAGCAAGCGAGAGTCCTTGTTCATGCCGAGGAACGCTCCATTCAAATAGAGCTGCAGGACACCTTCCACCCCACCGAAATGGAGAACGACGCGTCGCCCCTTCCAACTAGGATCGACCTCAAAGGTGCGCGCATAGACACCGGTCGGATTCCGCTCTGGCGAAAAAGGAGGCTCCTCCCGAAACGGCATCTTCAGATTCGTGTAGTGCGGATAGCTATAGCCATGGAAGCACCACATCCCCGGAACCGGAATATCCGCCCAATCCGCACCATCGGTCGACTGCGTGACCACATCTTCCGGCAAATCCTGTGGCGACTCGCGATAAAGAAAACGCCACGAGCCGTCTAAAGAAGACCACCAGGGCGAGGCTTCCCTTGGCTGACTCAACGCATCCGCAGCCGATGGGAAGGAATATTGCGTCGCACGCATGGGAACGCGGTTAATACCGGTCAGTTCCGGTTGTTCGAAAGTTTTACCAAGAAGACGATCCAGTGGGCTTAAAGACATAATGTGATACTACCTAAAATCGTCACAATATGAAATAGACAATATGCCCATATCCATGTCAAATCTGACTGTAGATGAAAGATGTAGAACAGTGGAATAAGCGACAGGCAATCTTCCGTGGAATCCCCGGAAAACCACTTTCAGAGAGTATCAGCTGTGGCTTCATTAACAAATCCGGCTACACGGAAGACATTACCGAGGAACATTACGACCGCTTCGCCATGGTCTATGTGCTCAGAGGCAATGGACATTATCGAGACAGCCATGGTCTTGATTTCCCTCTTCAGGAAGGGGATGTATTTTTGCGGTGCCCGGACCGTATTCACTCCAATACAGTCAAACCGGATAGTCAGTGGCTGGAATGCTTTGCCTCCGTTCGCTCGGAATGGTATACGCTGTTCAAGGAGATCGGCGTCGTCTATCTGGATCGAATCCACGCCGCCATCGGTGACCAGTCCAGCATCCCTCAAACAATTGACCATTTGATGCAAGCGCTCAACGCATCGGATACGCCACTCAACAATAGTCACGTGGAATTCGAACTCGCGACGCTGATCCGTCGAATCCTAATGCAGGGTTTGCAAAGTCAAGGAAGCCACTCCCCACAGCAACATAAGGTAGAACGAGCCCGTAGCTTGATCCGTGAACATGCCACGAAAGCAGATGATTTGGCCGCCATCCTCCAACCTCTGGCTTTGAGCTATTCGCGCCTGCGCAGTCTCTTTAGTCAAACCTATGGAATCAGCCCGGGCGACTACCGAATACAAGTCCGCATCGAGCAGGCCTGCGCGCTACTGGAGACCTCTCAACTCAGTATTCAGGAAATTGCTGACCGCCTCGGCTATGCGGATGCATTTACGTTCTCCAAGCAATTCAAGCAACGCCTAGGGGTGGCCCCCAGCCACTTTCGGAAGCGATAGCTTGAAGGCAGATAGGCACAGCCTAGACCCCGACATCCTGAGGCAACTGCTGAATCCCCATGCCGCCATCAAGCACCACCTGAGCCCCCACCAGTGTCGGCGCACTTTCGGATGCGAGAAAGAGCGTGGTGCGGGCAATTTCCTCCTGCGAGCTAGGCGCGGCACTAGGCACGTTTTTCCGCCTTTGATCCTCAACCCCTTCTGCCAAATGATTCCAGCGCTCGGTCCAGACGTATCCGAGCACGAGGGAGTTCACGCGGACACCATCACCGGAGAGTTCCTGTGCCATCGCGCGGGTCATGCCGTCGAGCGCGGCCTTGCTCACATTATAAGCGCTGCGCCCGTAGATGCCCTGCTGCCCAGCAAGGGAGGAGATATTCACGATGGCCCCGCCACCCTTCGCTTGCAAATGTTGGGCCACGATCTGGGCGCAGCGGAAGGCACCGAATACATTCACCTCGAGCACTTCGCGGAAGAACTCCGGGCTTTGCTCCAGAAAGCCGGACTCCCCGAGGCCGAGGTGGGCGGCGTTGTTGATCAAGACATCCGGCATCCACCCATCGGACGCCAAGGAATCAAACGCAGCGTCGATCGCGGACGGATCGCCCAAGTCGAAACTGATCGGATGGATCTCTGCCTCGGGATACGCTTCCTGCAGCTGCGTATGCGCCGTTTTCAAGTTCGCCTCCGAGCCGTGGATGATCACTCGGGCGCCCGCCTCGATGAATGCGGCGGCGATGGTCAGTCCGAGGTTGCGGGAGGAACCGGTTACGAGAACGGTCTTACCAGCAAAAGAGAGATATGCGGTTGTATCGATTTTCATACTACAAATCAGTGAAGAGTGAAGCATCCGTGAGCACGAGCGGATAGTCGGTGAACGGCAGACGGAACTTGGTGCCGACGTGCGCATCGTCACAGATGAAGGGTTCGGCTTTCGCGGTCAGGTCGTGGATCTGCCCGGTCATGAGATCGAGGAGCACGGGCGTCTCGAACGTCAGGTCGGAGTCCGCCCAGAAAACGAGATCGATCTCACCGGCCGGCTTCTTTTGTTGTGGATCTTCTGTGTTCCAGTAGGCCAGCAAAGGCGTGCCCTTCCGAACAAAGGAGACACCCATCGGCGCCGCCAGCACCCCACTCTGCAGTGGGTTTTGCTCGTCCGTGTTCATGAAGCAATAGAAGAGTTCCCTCCGTTCACTGGCATCGTCAAAGAGTGAACAGACACGCTGAAAGACCTTGAAGGAATACTTGGGCTGGTAATCCGCTCCATTGATCAGGCCCATCATGACAGGCTTTTTGACCTCCCCACCCGCTTGACGGTAGGGACGCCCCATCAGGTCGACGGCGTGAAAGTACAGCGCCATGTCAAAACCGGCCTTGAGGTCGGCCAGAATGCGACGCGCCACCCATTTGGCCTGCACGACCTGATCGGTTCCGTAAAGCCCAAGCCAGTCGTCGTTGTGCCCCTTGGTCTGCGAAGGACAGCCGTTCTCGCCCTGCCAGACGTCAATGGCTTTGCCGCCGGCATATTGCTTCAACATGCGCCGCACCAGGTCGTGCATATTCTGCAGGTTCACCTCGGGAACGGATTGGTAAGGGTGAAAGGAAAAGACATCCATGTGATCGGCCATGCCTGCCTGGAGAGCGGCTTCCAAGAAAGGTGGATCCATCTTCGACATGGCACCTCCAACAATCTTTGCATCCGGGCAGCCTGCCTTCACCGCCGCCGCGGTCACTTTGACCAACTCGGCATACTCCGCCCCATCCGGCTTGGAGGGATGCCAGAATTGCGGGATATTGGGCTCATTCCAGACTTCCCAGTAGCGAACCTTGCCACGAAAACATTCCGCCAGCGCCACTACATAGTCGTGCCAGGCTTGACGCACTTCATCGCCATAATAGAGGGGCACATGGCCAACGGTCGACTCGTGCGGCACGTCCGGCATGTAGAGCTGGTTGCCGAAGCTCACACAGAAGAAAGGTTCGACCCCGACGGCTAACAAACGATCCACAATGGTTTCCAGCCATTCGAAATCGTATTGCCCCTTGACCGTCTCACAACGGCTCCAACCGGTCTGCACCCGCGTCCACTTGGCCCCGAGTTCTTCCAGCAGCGGATAGACTCGCTCGGGGTCAAACATGAAACGATCCAGCGTCTCAAAGCCGACACCGATCTTGGACGATTGAATCTCAGTTGCCCTCCGAGTCTGCATTCGCCCCAGTGTCGGCAAGCCGATGGCCTCGAGATCAGCCAGTTGCTCCGAACGTAACTTGGCCACGTCCTGAACTTCTACGAAATCCGCAGGATTAATAGTTTCTATACTCATTTCGACACCCTACTTTTTAAAGATGAACTCACTGTCCTTCGGACGAATGTCCGTCAGCGTGCCGTTGTAATGCCGCAAATCACGGGCGACAAAAGGATACTTCGCCAAGGCTTCCACATCAATATCGACCCCAAGGCCCGGGGTATCGGGAATTGTGAGGGCACCGTTTTCAAACTTGGTATCTTCTTTCGCCACTTCCTTACGCCAACTCACATCCGTCGCCATGGTTTCGAGGCGCATCACATTATTGGAAAGTGCCGCCACATGAAGGGTGGCCGCGTTTGCGACAGGACCACACGGGTTGTGCGGACAGCAAGGAATGAAGTGCGCTTCCGCCATGTCGGCAATACGACGCAGCTCGAGAATCCCCCCAGCGTGAATGACATCGGCTTGCACGAAGTCAGCTGCCTTCGCCTCAAAGAATGGAACGTATTCCCATCGAGAATACAAACGCTCACCGGCTGCAATCGGAATACGAGAGCGACGACGCACATCAGCCAGGGCTTCCAGATTGCCCGGAGGCAGCGGCTCCTCAAACCAACCGACATTGTAATTGTACAACATATCCGCCACACGGACCGCTGTCGGCACGTTGAAACGCCCATGGCCTTCGATCAGTAACTCTGCGGTGCCATCCACCACTTCCGCCACCGCTGCGACACAGGCTTCTGCCTTCTTCATGACTTGAGGCGACAGGTCATAGTAAGCCGAGCCAAAAGGGTCCCACTTCAATCCCTTGTACCCCACATCGAGGGCCACACGTGCTTTCTCCGCGAATTCCTCCGGCTCACGTGCTCCGGCGAACCAGGCGTTGGCATAGCATTGGATACTGTCGCGCACCTTGCCCCCGAGCAACTCGTAGACGGGCTTGCCCAAGGCCTTCCCTTTAATGTCCCAAAGCGCCATTTCCACAGCACCGAGAGCCGACATGTAAACCGGCCCCCCACGGTAGTAAACTTCACGATTCACATCGTCCCAAAGCGCTTGAATATCGCCAGCTTCACGACCGATCGCGGTACGGCCAATTTCCCTGATGGCTTCCGCCACCGTGTGTTCGCGGTATTCGAGCGAAGCTTCGCCCCAGCCGTAAATGCCTTCGTCGGTCTCGACTTTGACAAAGACCCAGTTCGTGCGGAAACAATCGCCAATATAAGGAGTGATGGAGGTAATTTTCATAACAAAAAACTTTATGTTGAGTTCCCCATCCTTCCACAAATCGCTTAAGAGACAAACCTAAGGGCTTTACAGACGTTCGCTTAAAGTTAACAAATATGCGCAATCATGCAAAACCCGAGTCAAGCGGCCCCCGATACCTCCGCCGACTGGCAAGCGCTCAACCCCTTGCTGGAGCGCTGCTACGTCGGGCCGCCGGCGGGCAAACGCGGCACCTTCCACGGGGCGATTTTCACACTTTGTAAGCTCCTGAGCGGCCAGGTCGAAATGACAAAAGACGAGGTCACGATTACGGCCGAGGCCGACCAGCCGGTCTGGATCCTGACCACCCCGGGCACACGCTGGCAGGACTTCTCCGACGATGCGGAAATTATCTCGATCCACATCGCTCTGGGCAACCCACAGAACGGCGCGGAATGGACCGGCACCCCGATTCTCACGGCCCGCCCCGAGGCCGCAGCGGAAACAGCGCTGGACGCCTTGGTGAATTGTCACGCCATCCAACACTTAAGCCCCGAACAACGCCTCGAACTCCACGCCCTCAAACTGCCCATCGCCGACTACCTCGAGTTGCAAAAACATACCCTCGAAATCCTCAAACAGTGCCTACTCCTCGCCAGCCGGCATGGCATGCGTTATGAAGTGCCGAGCATTCAAGATCCGCGTGTCTTTGAGAGCTACCGTTACCTCGCCGCGCTGGACGTCCGCGAGAATTTCTCCCGCAACGAACTCGCCGCCCGTGAAGGCCTCACCGCCGGACAGCTCGACCGCCTCTGGCGCAGTGAGCTCGGCCAGACGCCCAGCCATTACCGCGATCGCATGCGACTGACCTACGCCTGCGAACAACTCCGCCGCCCCGTCACTCCCATCAAAGTCATCGCCGCCGACCTCGGCTTCCGCCACCTCTCCCAATTTTCCAATTGGTTCACCACCCGCCAAGGTGAATCCCCCCGCAGCTTCCGCAACCGACCGGGGACGAGTTAGGAATCTACCTGCCCAAAGTAATCGGACAACTGCTCCGAATCCGAACAGACCGTGTGGGGCGTGCATTGATTTGCCACACAGTAGCCTGCGAAGGCACCACTCGCCTCACCCATAGCTACGGCATTGCCAGTCACTCGATAAGACGCATGTGCCCAAAAGTCCCCACTGATGCAACGCCCCGCCATGAGTAACCCGTCTAAATCCTGAGCCACCAGTGCGCGCAGCGGGATATCGTAAGGCTGTGCTTTGCCCCCAGACGAACCATAGCCTTTCCCTAACTTCGGGTTCGTCGAGTGCACATCGACGCAAAAGGTCGCCCGGGCAATCGCATCCTCGAAACGTGCGCCGCGAATCAAATCGTCGACGGTCAGTCGGTATAGGCCATGCAAGCGCCGCCCTTCACGCACACCAATTTGTTCAGCGGTCGCCACCAGCCGGAGTTGAGCGAAAGCCCCACCCTGTTGTTTTAAAGCCCGAATGATCTTGTGGATTTCCGCGCGCGCTTCGCGGGTCGCCCGAGAGATGCCTTCCGCATCGTCGCAGTGCACGGAATATTGGTGGTTCGCCATCAAACCATACACGTCCGGATGGATCCGGAACAGGCTGGGACTTTGGTAGGAGGCCGAGTGACCGCCATATTCAATTGCCTCAAACAACACATCCTTCGGCGAATCCGAACACACACCGCCTGACTCCACCACATAGCGATCAATCTCAGGAGACGACAGCCCAGTCACGATCGCCATCAGCGACATGGGCTGCACTTCGCCAGTTTCCGGGTGCCCCATTTCAAAGCCATTCCCCGCAAGCGCCCCTAGATCGCCGTCACCCGTGCAGTCGATAAATACCCGCCCCTCCCAGGATTCAAAACCGGACTTGCTGTGGGTTTGAATCGATGACAACCGACCATCCACAACATCAGCAGACGTCACCTGCGTATGCAAACGCACCGTCACGCCGGCTTCTTCACAGAGTTCATCCAGCACCAGCTTCATGACCTCCACATCGTATCGGTTCCGAGTGAGCTCGGATCGCCCCTCGTATTGATCGAGGCGATCGTAGACCTCAGACATCAACCCCGATTTGTTCTCCGAATCGAGGATCAAGGTGAGCGCGCCAGCAGTCCAAGCTCCGGTGTGGTGGTTTGAGCAAAGGAGCGCAGTTCCCCCCATGTCGGCACGCCGACAAAATTGTAATTATTGCCAGGCTCAGGGGGAAAAATCAAATCGGTATCTTTCGGCTCTGTCGACCCCGTAGCCAACAACGCCGACAGATCTTTTTTAAGGCCACCTGCGTAAGTATCTGAAAGCACGGACTGAGAACGGGCGCTGACATCGTGAAAGCGGTATTGAGCGAACGTTTCTAAATCACCAGAAGCTGCGGGAGTTAGCAATGGCAGCAGCTCAGTGGAAAAGATTTCAGGCAGTCTCGCGTCACTAGGATCGTAGAGCCCATCATCCCCCTGCGGATCCAACATATCAGCGCTATCGAGGGTCGTTTCATCTGCTTTGTGGACGGCATCTATCAGCTCTACAGCATCACGCTGCGATACAACAAACGCACGGTATTTATTTACCTCTTCAACCATCGGTAAATTAACACGCGCCTTCATATTCTCATCACCCACCCACCAAGCGTAGCGTCCCGGAGCTGCAGAAGCACGGCCTCCAGGGATTTCCACCAAGGGTGCGGCCACGAAATCGGAAGGAGAATCGCCCACCGTATTGGGTCCGACGAGTATGCGGGCGGGTTGAGCGGAATTACTTTTGCCTTGGAGGGTAATGGTATTCGTCAAGCCCGAACTATCTGAATTCAATCCGCTAACAAGCGCATTCGGAGCAAACTCAAATTCGGACGGTGCGCTTTGAATATTACCGTCCACACCCACATCTACAGCAGGGTTGAAAGCGGTCGATTCATTTCCACTCACCAACCAGTTCAGCAGCTTAGCCTGACTACCTTTGGAATCCGAAGCAGCCACAATAGTGGCAGAAACCTCGGAAGGGCTTTGCTCATAATCCGCAAGGCCAGCATTCCCGTATGCACCGATCCATCGCCCACTCCCGCTCGTCGTGTTGGCGAGCGACACATCCATATCCGAACGCGCGGTTGTTCGCTGGTCTGGTCCCGTGTATTTCTGCAACTCACCAACGGCAATCAACATGCTCAGCCGTGCGTTCTGCTGAGCGAGCAGCTTGGTCAGGTTCGACGTGGCCAAACTGGTTTCGACCGACACAAGCGTCGAAACACTCAGGAGCAAAAGGAGCACAAAAGCCATCAGGCTCAGGGCAATCACAAGGGCAAATCCCTCTTTGGCTCGAGACTTCACAGTAATTAGTGACATAGGCATTTAGTAATAAACAGACAAAAACAGGGTATACTATGAGGGATCATGGCAACGCCCCATTAAGACATGGGAAGCACCAATTAGGATGATAGTATAATTACTCATTTCGTACTCATTGACAAGGCCAGCCCAACTTTACCAGTTAGCCAACAGCTGCAGTCATTCACCGACCGATCTCAACATTCGAAAACCAAGAGCACTTCAGGAACAGAGATTATAAATGCAAACATGCCTCGGAGAGCAAAACTGCAAGCGAATCAAATTGGAAATATCATAGAAGAGAGATGTATCATAAATTCGACAAATGAGGAATTTTTATAAGGATCTATAGTTGACAATGCAGATTGAGCTTTATCAGTTAAGCACTCCCCACACCACCGATACCGCATATACTGGCTTTTATTCATGGCAGACCCCAAACGCGTACTTTTAAAGAACATTGCCGCCGAAGTCGGCGTGTCCACAATGCTAGTATCAATCGCACTGCGCGGCATGCCAGGCGTCTCTGAAGCGACGCGCAAAAAGATTCAAGCCTGCGCAGACAAAATGGGCTATCATCCAGACCCGGCCTTGTCAGCTCTGGCTGACTACCGGCGACGCACTCGCCCCGCACACTCTTATGCCCAAATTGCATATGTTACAAATTACGAGACTGCCAACCCGCCACAATGGAACTTTGCGAAAGAGTTCCTACTGGGAGCCCAAAAGCGCGGTTTAGAATATGGCTACGAAGTCATCCCCTACTGGCTCAAAGAGCACGGATGCACGCTCCGCAAAGCGAGCTCAATTCTATTCAATCGTGGCATCAAAGGCCTATTAATCGCCCCACTACCTGAAGAAAACAGCCAATTGAACCTAAGCTGGAAATACTTCTCAGCGGTGGCCATCGGAACTTCACTCGCCTCACCGAAGCTAGATTACGTAGCTTTCGATCACCATGACGCGATGCAAATGACCCTGAATAAGCTGCGAGACAAGGGTTATCAGCGTATCAGCCTATTACTGCGTAATCCAAGCAACCGATTACGCCATGCTTCATTAGACGCGTATCTAGGTGACCAATACCGAATCCATAAAGACCGCATGATCCCTCCTTTGCTTCAGAACGATTTTTCATCCCCTGAATTTTGGTTATGGTATGACACACACAAACCGGATGTCATCATCACCGACAGCGATTTAACCATAACAGACCTCTTAAATGAGCGAGGCCTAAAAGCCCCGCAAGACGTCGGCGTGGTCTGCTACAGTAAACACAGCACCGAGAATACCCATATATCTGCAGTGAATCAAAACCTACAGAACATCGGAGCCACAGCCGTGGATCGCTTGCACACCAACCTACTGCGCAGTGCCTATGGGGTACCTGAGCATTCCTACGCCACGCTGGTACATGGGAACTGGTCCGAAGGCACCACCCTCAAAAAAATAGAGTGAAATCTAAGCATATGAGCGATCCTCGAACCTAATTGATAAAGTTCACATATTGTTGTCAAAAATTAGCAATTGAGCGCAAGTTGTAGCACACATTCAACCCATGACTTTGAACTAATCCGCACCAAGAGCTCTGCATTCACACGATTCCCCTCACACACCCTTGACTCGGCAAAAACGCCAGACTCTCTCCCCATACTCATAGACGATCCATGAACTTCTCCCCACTCACTTGTTACCAATCAAGTTTAGCAAGCTTAAGTCGCACTGCAGTCACGGCCATGCTAGCCGTATCGCTGATATTGAGCAGTCTCGGATGCTCGCAGTCATCAGAAGAATCGCAAGTCTCCAAGCAAGACACACTCGACGCGGGCTTGGCCGCATTACGCGTATTTGATTTTGAGCAGTCTTATGAAATCTTCCAGCAACTAAGTGCTTCTGTTCAGAAGGATGAGGAAATGTGGCCCTTGGTGACCTATAGCTTCGGGGTTTCAGCTTGGTTAAAGACCCCGACCACAGAAGAGGGCGTTGCCGAAGCCGTGCGCCTGCTAGACTTACTCAGCAAGGAAAAACCTAAGTCCATTTACACTGCAAGTGCCCTACTCGACCTCGGGCGCATTACAGAAATCTCTAATTTCCGCGGAGACACCACAGACGTCGTCACAGCGCGTCGTTACTATGAACGCGTGCGTGCGGAGTTTCCCAATACTGAAATGGCGATTCGAGCGACCTTGTTTTTAGCTCAAACTTACGTACAAACACTGACGCCCGCAGACATTCATAAAGCGATCGACTTACTAGACGCTTGCATACAAGAGCCCGCGAACGCGGCTTGGGTGGGACTCATTGCTCAATATATCGGCGTACTTTACGAACAGTATTTAGATCACCCCAAAAAGGCGATCGACCCTTACATGCAAGCAGCTCAAGCAGGCCTCGCCCGCCACGCGGATACCGACTCGGTACTGTGGCACATTGGAGTCCTCGCAGAGCGAGCAGGACGGGATCAATTGGCAGCAAAGGCCTATTCCCAAATTATCAGTGATTTCCCTCGTACAGTTTACCGCAGCGTGAGCCAAGAGCGACTGGAGCAAATACAAAAAGAAGCTTCGAAAAAAGAGACCGACCGCCGCTAAACACTATAAAGCCCTACGAACCTAGCGCACCTCCCCGGACTCGAGGTGCAAACCTAAAACTCCCATCGAGCGCATGAAATCTGTATTCTCAAAGTTCAACACAAACTGGCTCGCAGTCGCCCTACTCTGCGCAGCCTTCATCTACAGCGCCTTTCGTTTTTATGCGACAACGCAAGAACTCGCCCAAGGCACTGGTGAGGACGAACAGAAGATCCTGCGTATTACTCACTGGCAACTTGAACCGGGATTCCGCGAAGCGCTCGAATGGGTCATCGACGAATACAACGCCCTCCCTGAAGTCAAGGCAGCCAAGGTCCGCGTCATGCAGGCCCCGGTACCACAGCGTGTCTACAATCAGTTTATGAATGTGCACCTCATCAGCGGCACCGCCGCGGACATCGCCGTGAAAGGAGGCACAGAACTGATTAAAGGCAGCGCACTGGCACAATTCTACGCGCCACTCGGAAGCTATATCGAAACGCCCAATCCTTACAATGCCTCACAATACTTGTCCCCGAATCTATCTGAAGAGACTGCGGAGTTTTTGGAAAATGCCCCGTGGCGTGACACCTTCTTCGATGGTCTACTCGGTGGGTATGATAACAATTTAAGTGATTATTACGGCATCCCCATCTGTGCCACCGGCGGCGTGCGTCTGTTCTATAATCTCGACATACTACAGAAGGTTAAGGCCTTTACCCTCGAGCAAAGCACAGCTGCATCGGATCCTGCATGGCTACAAAAACTTTGGCGCAGTCCTAACAATCAAGACGGCTACATCCCACGCGCAAGTGGTATTGCGTGGCTAAAAAATAATAGCATTCCACAGAGCTTGGGCCAGTTTTACCTCTACTGCTACGCCGTAGAAGAATATGCCAAAGCGACCAATAACGATCATTTGGTCCCCATTTCAGGCAGCAGCTATCCGCAAAATGACGTCGCCGACGAATATAAAGAAAGCTTCCTCGCCAGTTTAAACCCAGACATCGCCCGCAAGCCAGATGCCATCGAAGTCTTAGCCGCCTATGAAAGCGGTGAATGGAGCTTTGAGTCCGTGCAGTTTCAAGAGTTCTTTAATTTGGTGGAGGCCACCTCCCAATTCTACCCACGCGGATATTTGGGCTTAGATCGCGAGCAAGCACAACGCCGCTTTGTCTTAGGCATGGCAGCCGTGATCCGTACCGGCGGTTGGGATGCATCCAGTATCCTTGCGGGCATCAGCAAGCGCGATCGAGTTGAAGATCAATTTGAAGTCGAAATCGCCCCCGCGCCCTACCCTGCGGAAAATGAACGCTGGGCAGATTTAGTAAAAATGCGTCTCTCGGAGGCAGATGCGCGTGGCGTCGCTCCCTTCGCCATCAATAAACAAAGTCCATATTTTGACTGGGCACTCGATTTTCTACGATTTGCCACTTCGCATCGTATCAATCAGGAATTTAGCAAACGGGCAGAATGGCTCCCCGTCACCATCGGGGCGAATCCTCCAGAATCCATCGCAGCCTTCAGTCCGATCGTTGAAGGCTTCCCCGTCCATTTGGGCATGAATTTCATGGCACGCTATAGTAGTGCAACGCCTCCCTCGATGAAGAACGCTTGGACAATCAATTTTAACCTCTTTGCTACAGGGGACCTGACACGTGAAGAAATGGTCGAGAACCTAGAAGCTACCTTTGAAAACCCGAACTTGGGCATCCCCAAAGCATGGGCGATTCGATATCAAAAAGCGAGCGACGGCTCACGTGCCTACAATCGTTCCGCGGTCGTAGAAAAGCTCAGTAGTATGCTTGGCAACGAGGCTGCCGCACAAAGAGAAAAAGCAACTCTCTTCTCGATTCTGACAAATGACGAAGGCATCATGGTCAAAAGAATCTGGCAAGAATCTCACCCGAACGAGCCCATCCCGATAAACTAAGCGAGTCATCGTAAATAATTTCCCCATGCCTATTCAATCCGACGTTCCTCCGATTCCTGTGCCTGACGCTCATGCCAAGGGTAAAATACGTGCTAAGCTCTTTCAAAAGAGTAAGCTCTTTGTCGCGCTCTACCTACTGGTGCTGCCGACCACGCTTTCGCTGCTGATCTTTAGTTACTACCCGAAGATCGATGTGTTTATGATGTCCTTCTTCCGCTGGCAGCCGCCCACGGTGCAGGAGTTCATTGGGCTGCGTAATTTCAAGGAGGCCTTTTCGGACCCGATGTTTTGGCAGTCCTTCAAACTGGTCGGCATCCTACTGGTCGCTAATTTGTTTAAACTGTGGCCGGGCATTCTTGCGGCCATTGCCTTGAACCGGGTCAAGAACGACCGGCTGCGCTATTTAATTCAGGTCTGCTTCGTGATCCCAATGATCATTCCGGGCATGGTCTTTCTTTTGATCTGGAAGAACTTTTACGATCCTGACTTTGGTCTGGTCAACCGCTTCCTCAATCTGACCGGTGGCATGCACTTGCTGGACTGGATGGATAGCGCCATGCCGCGCCTCTCCGAGGCCTTGGCACCCTTACAGGCGGGCATTATCTCGCCCATCTTTGGCGGTGTGGGCGGTATGATTATTTTGGGCACATTCATCTTTGCCGCCAGTAAACGTAAGCAGCACAACGCCTCGCGCTGGGGCGACTACCTCACGCTATTGGCTGGCGCCGCGATTCTGCCGCTGTTCAATGTCTTTATGGGTATCCAAGCGGACCCTACAGATTTCAAAGTGCTATTAGCCGCGATCGCTGTGATCCTTTGGATGTTTGTCTGCGCCTGCCGCATGCAGGGCGCATGGATCGCCTGGCCCTTCCTCTTGCTCGGCGGCATTGGCGTCTTTTGGCAAGAGATGTGGCGTTTGCCGCTGGCTATGTTTGTGGCCTTGGCTATCTTCGAACTCATTCGCCTGAAGAAGGACGACTATGCGGCCGGCCCTTACTTCAAAACCATTGCCGGGCTCTTGATCGGAATAGGCGTCGCCTTTATCTTTCTCGGTAATATTTGGACCCAGCCCAATGGGCAATTTGCCAATGGCGCACCCGCCTGGCTGGGCAATAAGGACCTCGTGATTCCGGCCATTCTCTTCTGGGGCTTCCCTTGGGTGGGCACCGTGGGGGTGTTGATCTACCTGTCCGGCCTGCAAAACATTTCCGAGGACGTGTATGAGGCCGCACAACTCGACGGCGTGAGCCCGCTCGGCATGATCTTTAAGATCGAGCTGCCACTGATCATGACACAGGTGCGGATTAATCTGATCTTCATGACCATCGGCACGCTGACCACTTACGAGATCTTCCTGATCCTGCTCGGACCCGACGGTGGGCCCGGCGGCAAGGGCATGGTGCCGGGACTCTACATGTTTAGCGCCGCCTTCACCGAAGGTCGCTTTGGCTACGCCTGTGCGCTGGGCATGGTGCTCTTTGTCATCATTTTGCTACTGACCATCGTTTACCAAAAATACGTGAAGGTCGAAAAGTAAGCTCTTAACAGATTCCCCTCCAATGACTCCACAAACTCAGAACAAAATCGGTGAAACGATCAAGCTCGGCTACCTGGCCTTCATCCTCACCTTCGCCTTTTTCCCGCTCTACGTGATGCTGGTCGTCAGCTTCAAGAGCAACGAACAGTTCCTGGCCAATCCCTGGTTCTTTGACGCCATCTCCACTTGGAACTGGCACAACTGGGCCGTCGGCTGGAACACCGTCAGCGGCTACATTTGCAACTCCATCTTCGTATCCTTCCTCGGCACCAGTATCACGCTGTGCATCGTGCTCATGTGTTCCTATGCCATCGCCCGCTACGACTTCCCAGGCAAGAACATCATTTTCTACCTGGTCATGGCCACCATGTTCCTGCCTGGCACCGT
>PBYS01000048.1 GCA_002729725.1 Puniceicoccaceae bacterium | reverse complement strand
GTCTCCGCTCTTCACTGAGATATACACACCATACACACCTCTAAGGTCAAGGCAATTCACAATTCATGATTTTTTGAAGCACACAGCAAAATGGACGAAAATATATTGTGACTTGCACATTCAATCGCTCCTCTTTTAATTTCCCGTAAAGACTTGTCAATCAAGCGCATTGGGCGAACTAATCCAATAACTTTACCCCACAGCCTCAACAGTTCCGCAATCAATAAAAAGCTGGTTCCCCTGCCAGTTTGAACAGGAAAAACAGCTTTTAAGGAGATCTGAATTTCAGATCAAAATCTGACGAGCTACGCGCGTCGCTTCAACATAACGAAGGCCAAACCCATGCAGCCGGCAAGCAGCGCAAAGCTTGAAGGCTCAGGCACGACATAAAGTTCTCCAGTAGATTCCGAGAATTCAACTAAAGCATTTAAGTCATAGCTCCAGATGCCTTCGGATTCGGTGAAGTTAGCAATGGAAAAAGTTGCGCCGTATGTTTCGTTCAAATTGTCAACATCCACGATCAACCAGCTGTTACCCGCCGTCAGGTCGGCACCTGTAAGGTCGAAGGTCAGTTCACCGTTCAAGTTGATATTCCCCGTACCGAGAATCGAGTTATTCACTCCATTGCCACCCACAATAATTTCCATGGAAGTCGCATCACTCATTGTAAAAGTCCCCGTGCCTATCGCATGGAGATCCATATCGCCCGAGATATCACCATTGAAAGTGGTGCTCTTGTTATCCCCTCCGATTTTCAATGTCGAACCATTGCCAACGACGGAACCATCTCCAGTAAAAAAGCTGATCGTTTGATCCACCCCGGAGGCAAATTCAACCGCACCGGTGCCATTGACCTGCAAGCTTCGCTTGCTGCCATCAAATGTATTGGCTTCTAAACGAAGCGTACCTCCATCATTCACAGTGGTATTCTTCAACTTTGCCGATCCACCTGAACCGGTGGTATCATAGATGACAGTCCCCTCATTAACTGTCAGGGAGGCATCTAATCGATGCACCGTAAGTGTCCCGGTTCCAGTTTTAGCCATACCGCCACCGCCACGCACTACATTGATCTGCATGGTGCTACTGCCTTGAACATCAAAGTCCGCATTATAGGCACCATCCGAATAGTCGACAATTGCATTCGCACCATCATTCACCGTGAACTGGATTGTCGTCCCTGCATCGTCGATATTAGTCCCAGTCAGCGTAATATCACCTTCCTGGAATGTGACGCTGGAAACAAGCTGAGTGCCCGAAGTTGTGACCACTGCCGCAGAGGTCGCATCAGTTCCTGCTGAGAAAACGACATCCGTATCGGCCAATGCATCGAAAGTCGATGTGGCCGACGCACCCGTTGAATCGGTCGTCCAATTCGAGGTCGTCGCCGCGTCCCAAGTGCCCGTAGCCGGATTCCCCGCTCCACCGGTGCTGCCATTCGTGTCCCAGTAAATCGATGCCTGAAGTGCCCCGCATAAAAAGATAGGTGCGGTGAGGAAGGACGAGTATTTAATGACTTGTTTATTCATGGTAGGTATGTGTCAGGTGTTAATATTAAGACAATTGTGAGAAGAATAAAAAAGCTTTCGCGTATTAGACAACAATCTGTCTACGCAATTAGTTGCGAGGATCTCCCCACCTTTTGTTTCTAGCAAATCACTGGCGCCACTCTCCCGTGTGGCGCTTTTTTGTGCCTCTGTGGAAGCGAAGGCGCTAAACTAGGTTTCGCCTTGAAACCTCAACCGACCTCAGCTTAATTATTGGTAGGAAATCCCACCTACTAAGAAGCTCAACCAGTCATCTACCCCATGAAGCAAATCAAAACCTCGCCTCGGCGTCGCTGGATATTGCCCCTTGCTGCAATTATCGCAACCGTCCAGCTCCACGGACAATCCATTCTCACTGATAACGACACCTTCGTCTATAAGGCTAACCCGGACACTAATTACGGTGACAATGATTCCATCCTCGTTAGAAATGACGGCGGATCCGCTCAGTCGAAAACAAAAGACATTATCGGGTATTTCAGTTTCGACCTGACGCCTGTCTCGGGTGCGACCTATTCTCCAGCTGCGCACATCGACCTCAATGTCATCAGCGCATCGACTTCGTATAGTTTCAACGTCTACGGCATCCCAAATCGCGGCACGGGCACCGACGAGTTCTTTGACGAAGACCTGCTGACTCTGAACAACGCAGAGGACACCTACACAGGGCCCGCCAATGCGACTGGCTCTGCCGATGGCTCACTCGAAACAGACGATCTATCGTTCCTTGGCTCCTTCGACCTTTCCACCCTCACCACCACGCCCAGCACCATCAGTTTCAGTTCGACCGAACTGACAGCTTTCCTCAACGCCGACACCAACGACCGAGCCACATTTATCCTCTTAGCTACCTTCGAAACCGGTGGCGGCGCAGCCGATTTCGCCTCCAAAGACCACGCTTCGCTGGCAGGTCCGACACTCGTCGTCCCCGAGCCACAAGCTTTCGCGCTGATTACTGGCGCACTGGGCCTACTCTTCGTGGGCTTACGCCGCAGGCGTTAATACAGAAAAGTGTAAGGTGCTCGTATACGATGGTGCGGCGAAACGCCGTTAAGCTGAAGAGTTGTCTTCGCAAGCCTTGACTCAAAGCAAAATCCCCCAAAGTCCGTTCCTTGCACCGGGTTGACCTTGGGCGGATGCTTTTTTGAGTCACGGGAGGACTAATACCATTTTCAGAAAGCTTTGACCTTATAGATAGGCCAATTCGTAGCCTCGAAACTCTGTTTCGGGGTCGATGCGGGTCGCCCCGGTTCTTAGAACCAAGATAACTCTCAATTAAGATCGTATCTTTTTCGAACAGGACTATACTACAAAAAAAGCAGTTATATCGCCATTTATCGACATCGATATCCCGACTATACTACAGGGCATGTTCAGTTACTCGATGAATCATACGCCCCTAAAATCTGTCTATTGCGCGCTCGCGAGCCTGTTTTGTTTCACCGCCGGTGAGAGCTTTGCGCAAGACAGCGTGTCGCCCGCCCACGATACGCACCACAAAAATACGATCCTCAAAGAAGATTTTGAAGGATCGGATGCGGCAGAGTCCTGGCCTCTCAAGCAAGGGCTCAGGATCGAGCGGGAGGATGGGAATCACTTTTACCGAATGCACAGCACAACGCCCGGAGGAATGGTTTTGGCTTATAAAGAGATTTCGATCCCCGAGGGCGTTCAGGCGATCCAAATCACTTGGAAGGAACGCGTTCAGGGGCTGAAGCGGGGCGAAAAGTCCTGGTTCGACGCCCGCCTGATGATGGAATACAAGGACAGCAGCGGAAGAACTTTGGGGCAAAAGCCACCCGGCACAAATAACTCCAAGGACACTGATGGCTGGGTGGAACGATCCAAGGCCTTCAATGTGCCGGCTGAGGCGGCACGGATCAAGTTCATGCCCACGCTCTTCAAGGTAAATAGCGGCACCTACGATCTGGACGACATTGAATTCTACGAAATCCTGAAAATCCCCAAGAAGCAGGATGCTGCCAAGCCAATGGGGAAAAGCGCGGGTCAGCCAGCCGACACCCGCCAGCAGAAGACCGCGAAAGCTGACGTGGCACCTGGTTCAATCATTCCCAACGGAGACTTCGAGTCGGACGCCAACAACGACGGCAATCCCAATTACTGGGGCGGTGGCAACGCGCACATCAGCTACCTTTCCGAGGGCGGCAACACCTTTATGCGGATCACCACCGATACGCCGGATGAGATGGTGATGAATTATAGAAAGTTCGACATTCCTGACGGCGTCGAAGCGCTGGAGTTTTCTTGGGACTGGAGGATCACCGACCTGAAACCGGGAACCAAGTCGTGGCATGACGCCCGCATCATGATGAAAATCCTAGACGCGGAGGGCAACGAGGCCAAACGCCAGCCCCCCACCCCTTATCAACGCAAATCCAAGGATGAATGGCATTCAGCCACGCGTCGTTTTTCGGTATCGGACGATGCCGCCACTCTGGAGTTCATGCCCACCCTGTTCAAAGTGAAGCGTGGCACCATGGATTTGGACAACCTGCAGCTAAAACCGATTTCCGGAGAAAGCCTGCGGAAAAAACAGGCGGCAAGGGCGGCGGAAAAAGCACGTATGCATGTCGAACCGGAGGAACCCCAACCGGAAAACTGGCCCTCCCCTCTCAAAGTGGTGGGTAACCGCCTCCACGACGCCGACGGCAATGAAGTCTGGCTGCAAGGGGTCAATGTCGACAGCCTCGAGTGGACTGCCAAGGGTGAGCATGTCTTGAAATCGACACTCGTGGCGATTGATGAGTGGGGCGCCAACTGCATCCGTCTCCCTATGAAGGACTCTTACTGGTATGGGGAAAAGGGAGATCAATATAGGAAACTCATCGACGATATCATCACGCTGACGGCTAACCGGGGTGCCTATCTGGCGCTGGATCTGCATCGCTATCGCGCGCCGAAGGGAGCACACATCAAGTTCTGGAAAGACGCCGCCACCCGCTATAAAAACCATCCGGCGGTTTTGTTCGACCTGATCAACGAGCCGCATGGCGTCTCGTGGGAGGTCTGGCGAAACGGCGGGTTTGTGAGCGAGAAAAAGAAAAAGGCCGATGAAGACGCCTTCCTTTCCGAAGAAGAAAAGAAAAAGAACGCACAGGGCTTTCAATCGGTGGGCATGCAGGCGCTGGTCGACGCCGTCCGGGGTCAAGGCGCGAACAACATCGTCATCGTCGGCGGACTCGACTGGGCCTATGACCTCTCCGGCATCCTCAAAGGCTATGCCATCGAGGAGCATCCCGGCGGCAATGGCGTCATGTATTCGACCCACGTCTATCCATGGAAGAGAGGATGGAAAAAGAACTTCCTCGAAGTCGCGGCAAAGCACCCGATCTTCATCGGGGAACTGGGCGCGGACGCGAAGAAGATGGACTGGATGCCCCATGAAATCCAAGAAGACGCCGAAACATGGGTGCCCGACATGATCGCCGTCATTCAAAAGCACAGACTCAACTGGACCGCCTTCTCGTTCCACCCGAGCTCAAGTCCGCGCATGCTGCTCGACTGGGACTACACGCCAACACCGTATTGGGGCGAGCCGGTGAAAGAAGCTTTCTCGGGGAAGACATACGAACTGGATCGATTGCGCTGACGAGGGATTCCCTACCTTGCTATGGGTTTAAAGGGGTGAATCGCGCAACTAGATGCGAAAATGCCGATTTGACCGATTAAGTGACATCAGACAAGAATGGTTGGTAGGATGCATCACCCAATCGACCACTATCAGTCCCCCGAAATTACCCCACCGACCGACCGGCGTCCTCTAGCGGGTCGCCATGCGCTCCCGATTGTTTCCGCAGAGAGCACGCGGCTCTTCTGGGACAATGCGCACGGAGAGGCTTTTTCGAAATCGCACGCAGAGGCCGGCGCTCATGCGCCAGACGTGTATTTCAGGATCGTCTGTGCGATTGACGACAGAGCGCATCGTTGGGTCGAGGTTTCCAACGCGCAAAGCGGTGAAAGCTACGCTCGGATGGAGCTCGCCTACGCAGCCCCCGGACAAGTCTATCAATGCACGCTCACTCCAGAACAAGTCGCCGGGGCGATCCGCGACGGCCTCGCCTTGCGCTTAGAGGGCGGAGAGAGCCCTATCTGGATTGTCGCCCCCGGCGGGCCGAACACCCCCGATTCCATCCTGCCGAGCCTGAGCCAAGCATCGGCTCCACCGAGCCTCGACCACTTTCTTCGCTTATTCTGCACGCCCGCTTCTTTTCAACAATGGGACTGGACGGGGGTCTGCGTCTTGGACGGCTTACAGGACTGGGCACAACTCGGCAATAAAGACGCGGCACAAACGCTTGAGCAATATCTGCGCACCTTTATCGATCCGAAGGAAGGACGCCGGGAGGATTTCCGAGGCCATCCCTGCGATGATGCGATCGCCAACCCTGAAACCGGAGGCCCTTTCGCGATACTGATCGCACAATCTCCCAAGCACCCATCAATCCACCTTCTAACAGAGGGTTTTGAGCACTTCCACAACAAGACCTTAGACTGCATCGGGACGCATCGACTCGTGACGGAAAGCAACTACAATGTGGCCTACCCGATGATGAGCTTAGCCGTCCACCTGAACCGCCCTGATTACAAGGAAAAGTCGTTGGCCCAGCTTCGGGCAACGATGCATTATCTGACAGACGATGACAACGTCTGGCTGCGCTACGATCCTGAGAATGGAGAACGGACATTCCAGAACTGGAGCCGAGGCGTGGCCTGGTATTTCCTCGGAATGGTTCGCTCCCTGGCACTTTTACCAAAATCAGAATGGCCGGATGCATTGATCGCCGAGTGCAACCGCATGGCCGCATGGGTCTCCACCTACCAAATGGAGAACGGACTCTGGGCGGGATTCCTCCACGAAAAATCCGTGCGACCGGACAACTCGGGCAGCGCAGGCATTGCCGCGGCAATCGCACTGGGAATCCGCATCGGCTTAATCCAAAGCGACTGGCAACCCACTGCCGAAAAAGCCTACCAGGGATTGTCCAACTGCCTGACACATGACGGTTGGCTACAAGGAGTCTCGCAAACGAACAAACCGGAAGCCTTGCACATGGATATTCAACGCTCGGACTTCCGTGTCATCGCCCCCTGGGGCATGGGGCTCTACGCCCAACTCGCCGCAGCGCTCCAGACGACCGAATCTGCTTGAGAAACATTCGTAAAATTTACCATGGCAACTCACCACACCTGGTCACCCCGGAGTGGCAACAACCGATCCACAACATGACAACATCCAACCGCCCACACATCCTCCTCATCACCACGGACCAGCAACGGTTCGATGCCTTGGGGATCAATGGCAACCCAGTGCTGGAGACGCCCAACCTGGATCGCCTCGCGGCCACGGGCACCAACTTCAGCCGTTGCTATTCCACCTGCCCGGTCTGCATCCCCGCGCGGCGCACATTGCTCAGCGGGCAGCACCCCACGACCCACGGGCTTCGCGGCTATCAGGACGGCCTCGACTGGGATCCGCCATTCACCATGCCGGGACTGCTGAGCGCGGCGGGCTACCACACACAACTGGTGGGCAAGTTACACATGCACCCGTTGGGGAAACGCTACGGCTTCGACCACATGGTTCTGAGTGATACCTCGAATTGGAGGCCGACTTCCAGCCGCATCCAACGCAACGATTACGTGCGCTGGTTGAGGCGCCATGGCGTCGAGGAACACCCGCACCTGCACGGCATCGGCAGCAACAGTCGGCTGGTGAACACCTGGCCCCTCGAAGACCGTTACCACCACAACAACTGGTTGGCGCAGGAAGCGGCACAGTTTCTCTGCGAGGATCGGGATCCCAAGTCGCCCTTTTTCATGCACCTGAGCTTTTTCCAGCCCCACCCGCCGCTAGTCCCCACGGCGAGTTATCTGGAACGTTACGAACGCAAACAGATGCCCGGCCCGGAGATCGGGGAATGGGCCGAGGAACTCTCACAACGCACACGCCCAGGCCTTGCCGCCGACAGCGCCGTCGGCCCCTTCGACGAAGCGATCATCAAGCGCGCGCAGGCGGCCTACTACGCACTGATCAACCACATCGACGACTGCGTCGCCTATGTGCTCGATCGCTGGCGCGAACATGGCAACCCCCGGGCGAACGAACCGCTCTACGTGATCTACAGCTCCGACCACGGGGAAATGCTCGGCGACCACCACCTCTTCCGTAAAAACCTGGGCTACGAAGGGTCGAGCCATATCCCCTTTTTCATTTCGGGATTCAATGTCGATCTCCAACCGGGCAGCTGCGAGACCCTCTGCAGTTGGGAGGACGTCCTGCCCACGGTCGCCGACATGGCCGGCCTGACGCCGCCCGGCGCAGTAGACGGTCGCTCCTTACTCCCCGCCCTGCGCGGTGAGAGCGTGGAGACCGGGGAACCCCTTTTCGGGATGTGCCACGGACTGCACGACAACTACTTTCTGGTGAACGAAGAACTGAAGTACATTTGGTTTCCACAAACCGGAGAAGAGCAACTCTTCAATGTCATCCACGATCCCAAGGAACTACAGGATCTTTCCGCCGACGCCGATTTGCTATCCCCGATGCGAGATCGGATGGATCCCCAGATTCGAACCCACGGCGGAGTCGAATACAACCGCAGCGCACTGCGCCCCTGCGGGAACCGCCTGCCCGAAGTGTTCCTCGCCTCATAGCTTGGAGAGCGCATAGATTTCGGCCGGCGTCAGCGCGCGGCGATAGACCGCCAGGCCCGCGAGGTCACCACAGAAAAAATTCCCGATCTCGCCGCCACGATCGACGCCGCCCACGGTGAAGTCTGATCCGTCGGAGCCGCCGTCATGCAATCCGCCGCCCATTGAATACGGATTCAGGCCGGGGCGAAGATCCAGTTGCCCGTCGAGCCAGGCATACCCGCTGCAGCCGTCGTAACTCATCGCGACGACCGACCAGGTGTCGAACGGAACCGGAGTGTCGCCCATGGAGCCGTCGATGCAATATTGGTAGCCGGGGGTCGGGCCGCCGACATTGGAGAGGTGCCCGCAGACTTGCTGTTCTTGTTCCCAGACCGAGATATTGAGGAAGAGGCCATACTGCCGGGACTCCCCCGTTTCGTTCCATTGCCCCGCGATGAATTCGCAGCCCGCCTGCCCTTCGTTGCTGCGCTTGATCCACGCCACCACCGTCAAATGGCCGTCTGCCCCATGCACATCGAGGAGAGGACACTCCTTGCGGGCGAGGTTCAACCATTGCCCATTCTGGATCCGCAGCGCCTTCCCCCCAAGCGGAGCAGTGGGATCTTCGACCACTTCCATCGAGCCGACCTGCGACTGTAACGTGTAGGGCGCCCCTTCTGCGGCTCGGAAAGTTTCGCCGGATGCATCAAAACGCCAAAACGCTGCCAGCCCGGGAAAAGTATCTGGCGTGTTGCGAGGGAGCAGGTATGCGGAATGAACAGTTTCCATGGAAATGAGAAGACGAAGAAGTTCTGATTTTCAAGCATTACTGACATGGCTTATAGAAGCCAAGAAAAAGCCCCCGCATCGATCGATGCGGGGGCTATGCGCTCGATCGCTGGCGTGGGCATGGCATCCAACTGGCAGACGAACCCCTCAACTTGATCTACAGCTCCGACCACGGGGAAATGCTCGGCGACCACCACCTCTTCCGGAAAAACCTCGCGCACGAAGGCTCGAGCCACATCCCATTTTTCATCTCTGGATACAACGTAGAGCTCGACCCGAATCGCTACATGCCTTAGCAGCCCTCACCCACGGCAGGACTTACACCAAAAAAAAGGACTATATTACAATAAAATCAGCACAATATCCATTTAAACCAAAGGGGATCAGGACTATACTACAGCATAAGTCATAGACACCCCCAAAAACTATCCACGAACCCAAACATAAATAGGTAAATCTCTTATGAATACACCTCGATTCCCCTCCCCTCTGGCTTTGCTCCTCGTGCCGGTTGGCGCAATGCTCGCGCTGGCGACTTCGGCGTCCGCACAGACTTTCAACGTTGTGGCCGATACGTTTACCAGCGGATCGAGCCAAAGCTCTAACTATGGTGATGGCGTTAAGGTGAACATTGAAAATGGAGGTAGTGGTTTGGAGAAAACTCGCGTCGGCTTTTTTCGCTATGATCTCAGTTCCTACAGCGGCGGAACCATTTCGGGCGCGACCTTTACGATGTTTTCTGTGAGTCAATTCGGCTCTTCTCAAAATTTCGATGTATACGGGATTTCTGAGGGTGGAACGAGCGAAGGATTCAGCGAGGGCACTGGGGCAACAGATGGCACGGAATTTGATTGGAGCAGCAGCGGCTACGGATACTCAAGTGGCCAAGACATCACTGACAGCGCTAACTTTGCCGACCTCGTTTCGGTGGGAAGTATTACCGGGATGGGCGCGAACAGTTCGGGCAGCCTCAGTAGCAGTGCATTGGATGCGTTCCTTAATAACGACGTAAACAACATTGTGAGTTTCGTCGTTGTCAATACGAACGGCGACGGCGACTTCAACGGTTTCGCAGGCAAAGAAAGTAGTAGCAGTTCGGGCTCCACCCTCACCATCGTTCCCGAGCCCGCGTCGGCGGCACTCGCTCTTGGCCTCGGCATATTCGCCGCAGTGAGCTTGGTTCGTAGACGTCGAAGCTAAGCGAAGCGCTTGATTGAATATTTTACGAACCCCCGCTTCTCACCGGAGTGGGGGTTCTTTTATGTATGGCAACCATGTTGATACAGCCCCCTACAGACAGTGTTCGCTGAAGTCATACCTGTTCTGAAAGTTTGTCGCCCCGGATTGCCTCAACGGTTTATACTCGACTGGTCTGAGCGAAGAAATGACATGGCAGTCACACTGGGATGCAAATTATCAACGGGGGTAATCGACATGTGTATTAATGTCGTATCCGCGTTCAAGCACACGTCCCTCGCGGTGGGTCGCTTTGGTGTATTTATAGTACGACTTTTGGGTTCGAGATAGTGCCGCGAGCCCATGCCAGTAAAGCCCACTTGCTCTTGCGCCTGTTGAGCTAAGTCTATTGCGGGATGATCCTCCAGAATATGCGCCCCTGCCCCCCCCTCATTTCAACATCCTCGTAAGGGCGGACTCCCCCACACAATATTGAAGCCATTGGACAAGAGATCACAGCAACAGCGCAACTAGTTGCGCGGGAAAGTTCGCGATCTGAATGTGGCTCATCGAAGGTGGTTGAGTGCCCATAGCCCTGAATCTCATTTAAGTCTTATATAGAAGGACTTAGCGTATCGAATCGCTAAAAAGACGAGCCGCATTTCAGGGCGACAATCGCGCATAAAGTGACAGTAATAAGAACTACGGAGGCCTCATGCTAAATATTCGAATTGCAGCCTTCAAAGGGTTGGGTGTTCTACTCTGACCAACACACAATCGTGAGCCCTTTTATTGGCTTATGTTTGTTTCATTGCCCAGATCCACATCGCCCCTCTCTCCCGATCCACGCGGAGACTTCAGAGTTTCGCGCATCCCATCACACAATCACTTTTTAGAGATTACCTTCATTTTCACCTGATCCCTGCCGTATGCACACTATAGATTGGCTAATCGCCATTGTCCCCGTCGTTATCATTCTATTCATCGCGGTCTACTCAAAGAAGTATGTCCGGGGCGTGGTGGACTACCTTGCCGCCGGCCGTGTAGCCGGGCGCTATGTGCTCTGCGCTGGCGACCTGACTTCTGCATTGAGCGTGATCACACTGGTCGCGTTGGTGGAGTCGAAGTATCAAGTCGGCTACGCGTTGACTTTCTGGGAATACCTCATGGTGCCAATCGGCATCATCATGGGGTTGACGGGGTTCTGCGTGTATCGCTTCCGTGAGACACGGGCGCTGTCCATCGGGCAGTTCCTGGAAATGCGCTACAGCCGGTCGCTACGTATTGTAGCGGCAACTGTCCGCACGATCTCAGAGATGGTGACGAATGCGATCGGCCCCGCGGTGGCAGCCAATTTCTTTATCTACTTCATCGGTCTTCCTCACGAGATCTCAGTGATGGGTATCGCCTTGCCGACCTTCACAATCGTGGTGACCCTTTCACTCTGTCTCTGCATGGTCGTGATTTGGCCGGGCGGCCGTATTTCGCTCTTGATATCGGATGCCTTCCAAGGGCTGATGAGTTACCCGATTTTTGTCATCATTGCAGGGTATATTTTCCTGCACTTCAATTGGCATGACACCATCGGGCCTGTCATGATGGATCGCGCCGACGGGGAGAGTTTCATCAACCCCTACGACATCGAGAAACTTCGGGACTTCAACATCTTCGCCCTCTTTGTCACCATCATGGGCAATATTCTGAACCGGGCGAGTTGGATCGGCAACGACACCTCGACCAGTGGTCGGACACCTCATGAGCAGAAGATGGCGGGCATCTTAGGCAGTTGGCGTTCGCTCTACGCAAGCCTCATGATGTTGCTCATTGCGGTGATGATCATCTCACTGATGTCACACTCCAAATTCGCCGAGCAAGCGCGTGGCATTCGCGCAGAACTGACCGATCGGGTCGCCGTCGAAGCGGTCGCCGATCCACAACTACGGGCGGATTTAAATCAAAATCTAGCCCAGATTCCCGTGATGCGGCATGAGATTGGCGTCGATGCACCACTATCTCAGGAGCAGGACATGGATACGCCTTTTATTGAGGTCGCCCGTGACACCTTGGGGGGCACTCCGGAAGGCAATCAGCAGTTCCAGAAGTTCCGAACGCTCTATCACCAGATGATGCTGCCGGTGACGCTGAAGAATCTCCTCCCCCCCGGCTTGATGGGCTTGTTTCTGCTACTGATGATCATGCTGCTGATCTCCACCGACGACTCACGCGTGTTCAACGCCTCCTCCACCATCGTGCAGGACGTGATCCTCCCCTTCATTAAGGAACCACTTTCTCCGAAACAGCACCTACTGCTCTTCAGGCTGAGCTCTCTCGCGGTCTGTATCTTTTTCTTTGTCGTGTCGATTTTCTTCGTCCAGATCGACTACATCATTATGTTCACCACCATCATGACCGCACTCTGGATGGGAGGCGCGGGACCGATCATGATATTCGGTCTATATAGTCGCTTCGGCACAACGACGGGCGCATTTGGCTCACTTATTTTCGGCTCCGGTTTTTCGCTTGTCGGTCTCATTTTCCAACGCAATTGGGCGGAAACAATCTATCCGTGGTTGCATAGCAATAATTGGACTGTTCCCGTCGATAGTTTCCTGAAGACAGTTTCAAGTCCGTTTAACCCGTATATCGTTTGGGAAATGAGTGCCGTCAAATTCCCGATCAACTCCTACGAACTCTACTTCATGGCCATGCTCAGCGGCATCGCAGCCTACATCATCGGCTCTCTGATCACACAGAGGAAGCCCTACAATCTCGACCGCCTGTTGCACCGGGGCGAATACGACATCGCCAACGAATATAAGGAGCCATTCAAGTGGACGGTTCGCAATGCATTTAAAAAGCTGGTTGGTATCACCCCAGAGTACACCCGTGGGGATAAAATTATCACTTGGTCTGTGTTTGGTTACGCCCTAGTCTATAAGTTCGGGTTCTGTTTTTGCGTGGTCTTTGTCTGGAACATGATTTCGCCTTGGCCGGAACACTGGTGGAGTGAGTACTTCTACATCACCAGCCTACTCGTGACGGGCGTCCTGGGCATAGTTTCCACCTTCTGGTTCTTTATTGGCGGTGTCATCGACGTGCGCCGACTCTTCCGCGACTTGGCCAGCCGTATAGATGACCCATTGGACAATGGCATGGTCGAGGGGCACGTGTCGCTCGCCGACAAAGCGGCCTTCGAAGCCAGAACCCATGAGCCACAAGACGACTGATCGGCGAGAATCACATCGAATACCCGTCGAATCCGTGAGCATCGCGCGCAGGGCATTACTTGCGTGCGCTGATATGCCATTGCCCCTAGCTTCACCGCGAAAGCTGCACGGTTTGTTTGCGGGGTTCTTCATTTGCATGGCTGTCACGGTAAGCAGCGCAGACACGGCTAAGGAACTACCTGGCGCACCACTCGGGAGCTTCGAGCTTCCCGCCTCAAGCGGTCGCGTGATACGCGGTGAGGCATGGCTCTCCAATACAGACGCTGGAGCTTCTGGATTTCATATGCATGGAGCGAGCACAGTCGCCTTTGACTTGTCTCTTTTGAAGCTGACGGCTGGGCATTATATTGTCGGGGCGATCGCACGCACCGGAACACGCTGGGCGGATGCGACCGATCAAGTGCCGCGCTATCGCTTTCATGTCAAACGATCCGCCTCCGCCCCCAAGCAATTACCACCGCTAACGATTCCGATAGGATCGAAATTCCAGCCGGTGATGGGCAGCGGAAACCCTGGTTCTTGGGGCAATTGGTACGGTGTGCTGCAGTCCCCCGCTCCGCTTTATTTAAATGGCAATGAGGCCATCCACCTGGAAAACCTAGAGAATCACGGTGGTGTTCTAATCCTCTGGGTGCAACCCGTGCATGCCCAAAACTCGGTCGCGATGACGCTCGAGACATCGGCTCCGCAAAACGCATTTATTATCAATCAGACGCCTGCAGTCGATCTCCAGCTCCATCTACCCGAGGGCTTGCCTGCCGTCGACACGATGATCGAAAGCACTTGGCTCGATCTATTGACCGAGTCCGAAATCACGACCCGGCAAGCGCTACAACTAAAACCTGGGGAGACGCGGAACATCCTTTTGGAGCGGGCGCTGCTGCCCGGCGTTTACCGGATCAGCGCCACACTGATCGATCCCGAATCCAAGGTTCTGATCGATAATCCCAGCGGCGCAAGACTGACGCTGGCAACCGCACCAGCTCGACTGGCGAATTCGCTGCCTGACGACTGGCCGATGGGCGCACATGTCAACGCTTCGACCCCACCCTTGCCCGGCTTTCGCTGGTATCGCTACTTCGCACAGTGGGCGGAAATCAATCCCGCTCCCGATACGTTTGTATGGGGCGAGTTTGACCGCATCTTCGCAGATGTCCGCGAGGTGGGCGGAAAACTTTTAATCGCCAGCGATGGCGCACCGCTGTGGACGAGTGCGAAGGAAAAAGCCGGTATGCCCTGGTCAGCCGAAGCGACCGCCCATCCGCCCGACGATTGGCAAACGCTCCGCGACTACCTCGATGCCCTGATCGAGCGATACCATGATGAGACAGGCACCCTCGGCGCGTTGGAACATTGGAACGAAGCGAACACGGAAACGCGCTGGCTCGGAGACAGCTATGCAATGCTAGAGATGGCGGATGTGTTCGATCAAGCGACGGCGCACACCGACCCGACTGTGAAAACGGTCGGTCTCGCAATCAGCGCAGGAGATTTCCGCGGCTACGCGAAAGAGATCATCGATGCCGGTCTGCTAAAGTATGTCGACGCCGTGTCGGCACATTTCTACGAGGAGCTCATGAGCTTCGAAGCCTCCATACCGATCAATAACCTCCCCCGGCATGTCGCCATGCTTGCGGAACCCATGAAAGCCGCCGGGATCGATCTCCCAATGCTCAATACCGAGAGCGGGATCGAATTCGTTTCGCGCGCAGGCGGCCGATTGGTTTCACAAACTGAACTCAATTCGTTAGCCGAAGCGCATCCTGATTTTGATCCGGCACATCCCTGGATGTTGAGCACACAGTGGAGAGCTGTCAGCGAGCGACGCGCCGCCGCAGGCTACGTCAGCGGCACCGTCCTGCTCATGGCGCACGATGTCCGGCAATCGTTTTACTTTACACAGTACAAATTTCTATTGGACGGCGCACCCAGTTTCCCATGGGTCGCACTCGCCCAACTGGGCAATCATCTATACGATGTTGATTATTCAGTTATTCGTCCCCTGAAAGCCCATTACCCCGCCAGCGATGGCGGCGACGGCAGCCCCGCCGCGTTTGCCTTTGAATTGGGACAGCCCGACGGCGAGCGACTCATTGTCGCCTGGGGCTATCTGCGGGACACATCCGTCGGTCGCCCCAAAGGTTGGCAACCGTGGCTTGCGCCAAGGAGCCTCACGATAGAGACCGAAATCTCCGAAGGCCACTTCAGCGATCTCTATAGTCGTCGCACCGAAACCATCCGAAGCGCTGGAGGTCGCCTACAAGTCGATTGCGGCGAAGAACCCATCTTCATTCGTATTTCTCCTGCTTGCTGTTTGAAAGTCTCACAGCGCCTTAAGTGCGCAATTGACTGTCAGAACAACCAGCATCCCTAGAATCCCCCGGCGTAGCCAGACTTGAGGCATACGGCGCAGCAAAGACAATCCGATCCATGCGCCGAGCGGGATCACTAACGAGCCTAATGCATTCAGCATCCATTGCTCAGCGGTGAGCGCATCCTGTACAAGTAGGGATACGACGCGGATCGTACCCGCGATGGCGAGAAGCAGTTGAAGGCAGACGACATGGCGGTGGCGTTCGTACTGGTAGGACTGCACATAGGCGATCACGGGGGGACCACCAGTGCCGTACGCACCCGCCAACAGTCCAGAGAACAGGCCGGCAGGTATCCCCAACCAGAGGGGATGCCAGGGGCGCGCGCCGACGCGCCCGAAGAACGACTGAAGCAGCGCGACACCAAGTACCAAAGCGAGAATGGCATACATTACCTGCGAATCGAGCGCCAAGAGCCCGACGACCCCCAAGGGCGTCGCCACCACGATGGCCGGAGCGATCCAACGGAGATCCCTCCATTGCAGGTGCTGGTGCAGGCGCCAAAGAAGCATCAGGTTGAGCGCGAGAGCGGGAAGCGCATTCAACGAAGCGGCTTCCTGCACCGGCATGAACAAGGCGAGCAACCCAACCGCGACCAAGCCAAATCCAAAACCCGTGCTGCTCTGAATGATCGCTGCCAGTAGAATTACAGGCAAAATCACTCCGAGATCATGAATCATAAAGGTGGATGTAGCACGGTCGGCTATGCGCCGCAAGCCGCGAGCTGCCGATGGGCAACTGGTGCCTGCCCTAAGGTCGAACGAATCCATTGGCCGACATCGGCTACGCTTTCAATCCCTTCAATCATTTCGGCAATGCGTTCGCTCTCTGCGGATTCGACCTCGCCGTACATGCTCACGCATTCTCGGAATTTGTCCCGGACCCGCGGAAGCGGCATTTTTTTCGGATCGTTGAATGGCGCACTTTCATATCCGTGCTCCAACACCCGCCCATCACGCAGATAGACTTTCGTGTATTTCCAATCCGGCTTGGGCAGCGGATACTGCTGTAGATCCAGATCGGTAAAACGAGTCAGCTCCTGCGTCCGCTGAGCCAGTTCGTACGTCGCCCGGTCTTGGATGATGCGGCTCGACTCGAAGTGGCGCACCGAAGCGGAGCCACGAGTCAAGGCGAGTGCAATGGCGTAAGGCGCGCAAAACTGCGCATCCACTTGTGGAAAATCACCAGGCTCGAAGGGCATGCTGACCAAGGTGCCGCCCCCTTCATTCAGAAAGAACTCCACCTTCTCGATGTGGTCACTCTCGAAGCCGTATTTATTTTTCAAATACAAGGCGGACGCAATGTTGGCATGATGGACGCCACAGGTCGGGAAGTGTTTGACCGAAACTTCCTCAATCGCACGGAAGTTGGTCGAAAGGAACTCCGACTCCGGCGGGGGCGGATCTTGCGTATAAGAACGGTAGAAGCCGCCCGCCCCCTCGAAGACCTGCTCGGGGCCGGTGACCCCACGCTGCGCCAAGAGCACCGAGTAGACCGCCGCCTTGGCGGCGATGGCCGGCTGAATCCGCTTAGTCAAAGCCTTTTCCAAAAGCGCCTGTCGGTTGCCACAAGTGTGGGCGTAGTAGATGCCCATGGCATGCACCGTCTGATTGACGGAAAGACCGAGCACTCGCGCAGCGGTAGCCACCCCACCCCAACCGCCGACGAGTGATGTCGTCAGGAAATAGGAATGTGCTTTGCGCGCCCGCATATACGGCTTCGCAATTCGGGCTGCGGTTTCCACCCCCAGGATGATACTGCTCACGCAACTTCGCCCGTTCGCCCCGAACGCCTCGCCACAAGCGAGCGCGATGGGGACGACCATGGCGAGAATGTGAATATCCGCGCCCGGGTAATTGTTGTCGAAATCCAGGGCATGCATCATGGCTGCATTGCAATAGACGGCGGATGGCAGACAGAGCTTGTCATCCGAGAAAAAGACAGAGCCCGGCCCCATTGCGGCCAGCTCAGTCTCTAGCCCGATCAATTCGGAAATTCCGGGCGCGGACATTCCGCAGTAGGCGCACCCGCAGGTGTCCAGCAGCATTTTGACCGCAGCCTCCCGGTTGGAGTCCGGCAAGGCCGCGTCCGGAGTTTGGACGGCGAGTTCGGATAAAATACGTGCGATCGACATGACAGAATTATTCGGCTCTTACGCTTCCGCACCATAGATGGCTTCGATCTCATTCTGGAGCAGCTTTTTTCCTTCAGCGATTCGTTGCTGGCGATCCTTTTGGCGGGAACGGGCATCGGCAAGCGCCTCACGGCGAGCGGCCACCATGCGCGCCGTCTCCTCGGGAGCGGGGCCGCCGGTGTTGTTGTGGCTGCGGATAAACTCGACGGGGTCGAGGCACTTTTGCAGCGTCTCCGTGCTCAGTTTTGGTGCTTCTTCACCACATGCACCGGCCGCCTCATCGAGGAGTTCGCCAGTCAAATCCGGTGCCTTGATTTCGCGTTCGCGGGCAATGCGTGTCAACGTCGCGCAGATGCGGTGGGCACGTCGGCCTCCGTAGCCCAGTTCCTTAACCATGTGAACGACGACCTCTGTCATACAGGAATAGCCATCCTTGACCAAGCGAAGCATCTTCTTCGGGTTGGTGTGCAAGTTGCGCAGCATCACTTCCGAGCGGCGGATCACTTCTTTACCGGTAATTAAGGACTCCAAGCCTTTTTCAGGAAAGAAATACATGGCCAGGACGTCGGCATGCGGTTCACCCTTGATACGCGTCAGACCAGCCGTCGCAGCGCCAAGAAGATCGCAAATCACATCACGTAGATTTTCCGTAATCTCTCCATTATGGCACTTCTGAGGCATCATCGAACTCACCCCGGAGAATTTGGGGTCGATACGCATCATATCGATTTCCTCCAAACTCCAGATTTCGACATCCATCGTCAATTTACTCAGGGTTGCGGCGATGTTCGCGATCGAAAACATCATATGCATGGTGTGATCCTGACTCGCTTCACAATCGTAGGTGACTTCCAAAAGCTCATCCATACCCAGCAACTTTGTCATCCATTCACGATCCACCGGCCAAGCGGTGCCCGAGGTCGCGCCACAACCGCCACTGTTCTTGTTGACCAGCTTGTAGGAGAGTTCCAACTGTTCCAGCCCCCGATCCATACTGTCGTAGATGGAGAGTGCGTAGTTGGCCAAAGTGATGGGATTGGCCTGGGAGAAGTGCGTGTGCCCAGGCATGATCGCGTCGGTATTCTTTTCCGCGAAGTCGAGCACGGTACCCATGAACTCATGGAAATGGCCGAAGAAATTAACCAGCATGTCCCGCATTTGCAGGCGGCTCATGGGCTCCTGCATGGTGCGCCCGAGGTTGATCAAAGAGGCCAGATCCTCGTCGCCGTCCAAGACTGGGATCAGCGAGTTCTCCCCGCCTTGTCCATACTCGCCGGAATCCAGCAGCTTCTGGAGGCCACGTAAGAGGGCGCTCGCCGTCGGTGCATCCAAGACGCCCGCCTTGTGCAGACAAACCACCCATGCCAAGTCCGTCTGACTGCAATACACCAAACGGTTGCTGTAGGTTTTACGATCCTGGTCGGACTCGGCGACGATCTTGTCCAATTCCTCTGACTTCACGAGGCCGGGGCAAGCACGCCAGTTCCCATAATCGTAGGGATTTGGATAGGGCGTTTTAAATGAGCGGAGTTGGACGGGTTTCGACATTATGTTCTGTATTAGCTAATTTTTGATTTGATGTAGAATTGAAGATTGCAGTATAGTCCTAACCTTAATTCACATAAATGGTATATTGACCTATTTATTTACACTATAGTCCTGCCTGTTCATAAAAAATGCGCTCACACAACTATATCGAGCCCGACTCCCCGCCACAGTTGGACGCCCCTTGGCTTCGCCTGTCATTGAAAGGCGAGATCTACCGCCCGCACATGGTTCGCATCCGGAAACGTTGGTTCACGTCTGAAGAAATCCGAAAACTGGATCTGAAGCATCACGAACATAGCCACCGCATTTACCACCTAATCTATTACCTGGAAGGCACGAACTCTGTTTCGATCGATGATCGCACGGTCGAGGTCAGCGCGGGGCAGATGCTACTCATCGACCCGGATGTCGTGCACAACGTGATCCCGCGAGAAGCCAAGGATTGCTGCTTCCTCACCCTGATGTTCACCTACCAAAGCGGCGAAAAGCTCCTTTCGCTTCCATTCACTCAATTACTCGAGCATCTGTCAGGCTACCCGCCCCAACTGGAATCGGTCATCGACGACAGCCACGGTATCTTACGGGCTCACTTCAATACGCTCGAAAAAGAAGTTTTGGGCTGGGACGAAGCGGATTTGAAACGAGTCAGCTACAGCCTCGTCGGCCTGCTCAACGAGTTGGTCGGCGCCTCCCTCCGCCGCGAAGAGCTCCGTTTGATCCCCGACGACATTCTCAAGGTCCAGCGCTACATGCTCATGCATCTGGACGAATCGATTACGATCGATGATCTGAAGGAAATATCACATCTTTCCCGCTCTCAGTTGATCGGAAAATTTAAGCAGCACTGCGGCATGAGCCCGATCGATTTCTTGATCCATGCACGCATCGAGAAATCTAAAATTTACCTCTTGCACTCAAGCAAACGTATTAAGGAAATCGCATGGCTTTGTGGCTTTCAGTCCGAGTACTATTTCTGTAAAACCTTTAAAAAACGAACCGAACAGACACCTGGGCAATTCCGAAAAGGCGAACCCCCGCATGCCTACTGAACCGAATGGATGCTTAGCTCCAACTGAACCCTTACCCTGACTCTAAATCATTCAATCCTGTCAATCACTCCACTTATGACGAATCAAACCTCCCCCGTATTTCTGACTGAAGAGCGCCTCAATGTATTGCGCGATTCGATACAAACCAAACGCGAGCCCGCCTTCACGGCTTGGTCTCAGGTCATCCAAGCGGCCGAAGCGGAACTGGATCGTCCTTCGAAGGTGCCCGACGAATGGCGTGTGCCATGGTACTACGTCGAACCGGAGGCGCACAATCGGCTGAAGAACGTGCTTCGCGATGAAGCCAATGCGGCGTACGCGCAAGCACTCGCCTACCGGATGACAGATGATCCACGATTTGCGCACACCGCCATCCGCCTGATCAACAGCTGGAGCACCCAGCTTCAATCCATGAGCACCGAGGAAGACTCGACCTTGGCCTTCAGCAATCTGTTCCCAGCTTTCCTTTTCGCCGCCGATCTACTGCGCGGGGATGCGCTCTGGGCTGATGCAGAGCAAACGGCCTTCCGCAAATTCGTTCGGGAACAAGCGATCCCTATGAACTGCATGCATAAAGAGAACAACTGGGGCAACTGGGGCATGCTTCTTGTGGCCGCCAGCGCCGCCTATCTCGGTGACGAAGAGCTCTTGCAGCAATGCGCCTCACGATGGAAATTTTTCATTGATACGCAAATCGCAGAAGACGGGCACCTACCCCATGAAGTCGACCGCAACGAAGGTCGGCACGGCATCTGGTATTCGCACTTTGCCTTGCTTCCACAGACACTTACAGGCGAAATCCTCCGGGTGAACGGGATCGACGTCTTCGACTATACCTCACCGGAAGGACGCTGTTTACGCGACGCCTGCGAGTGTTTGATCCCGTGGATCGAACGACCCGAGACGTTCCACTACTGGAAGCAAGATCCGGCAGATCTCGTCCGCGTCGATTACTACAGTTACTTTGAAATACTCCATGCGCAGTGGCCGGACTTCCCAGCAGACAAGCTCTTAGGTCAAGCCCGCCCGATGAGCGCCGAACACTCGGCCCCCTTCCTGACCTTCACCCATGGTGTCGATCTATAGGATCCGTTCACTTGATGGGCACACTCGCCCCATCGACCCAAGCACCTTCGACCATAGTCGTCAGCGGCACTTCGGGTAGACCCCGCTCGCCCCGTTGGATTTGGCCAATCAGCATATCGATCGCAGCGGCACCGATACTCCCGCCGCGCTGGTCGATCCCCGCGATCTCGGGGTGACCATCTTCCCAGTTCAAAGTCGCAAATGCGAGCTCCCCAGGAATCGAAACACCGGCTTTTTCCAGAGTGTGCATGACGACCAGGTTATCGCTGATGACGGCGTCCAGTTTTTCTCGCGCACACCAATCCGGCACCTGCGAGAGAGTTGAATCATTAAACAGAAATGTTTTGGTTTCAAAGCCATGCCCATCATTGCCCCCATCCAGCGACAGCCTATGTTCTTGAGCAAGCAGTGCCCCGGAAAGCCACAACTCATCCACTCGGCGACTGGTATCGGCAAACAGGCATAAGCCCACCCGCTTATAGCCGCGGCTATACAAGCGGCTGATCACTTCCTGAATGGCATGGAAATGGTGCGCCGAACTACGGTGCAAGATCGGCGACATCACCGAATACCCGACCGTCACCGCGCTGAACCGCTCCCAATCCAAAGCTAGCGGCTCCCTGACATGCGGCTGCGGAGCCACACACAGGCCGAGAATGCCCCGGTGGTAAAGGATACGGCTGAGCCGCTCGGCATTCATGCCCGACTCGCCCAGCCAGAAGTGTTCGACGTGATAGCCCATGCGCTTCGCGCGCTCTTCGACTCCAGCGTAACAAGCCTGATAAAATGGATTATCCCTCCATTCGTCGCGGGTCGAAAAGTTCGTCAAATAGCCGATCGTGGTGATTTCCGTGTCCAATTTCCGGCCGCGGCGTCGCGAAGCAAATGCAGACAATAAAGGGTCTGGAGAATAACCCAGCTCATCCGCCACGGCTTGCACACGCTCACGCGTGGCTTCGGGAATCTGTGGGTTTGAGTTGAGGGCACGACATACGGTCGATGCAGAAACGCCCGCCGCTTTCGCGACCTCTTTCATCGTCACCCGAGCCGATGCAGGTTGTTTATCGTCCGAAGTACTCACAATGATCGTTTATACATCAAATGAAAATAAACACAGCAAGTGGAAAGCAACCTGTTGCACTGAAATCAGTACATTTGTTTCCACAGCGTAACGCATCTTTTGTAGCACGGCGGCGATAGCCGTTGTGGGCATCCGGTCGCGCCCGACGCTGGCTTACGCCAGCATTCTACGAAATCTTGCCCGACTATCTAAACCATGGCCATAGAGAACTCTTTCAAAGCTTCATAGGAAAGCTTGGGCTTTCCCTCATTATCCAGTAAGCCCCAAGCTGTCTCTGCCGGACAATCCGGCGACTTACACTGCCAGCAGTATGCCGAATCTTTCCAGTTATAGTAAATCGCCCCGACGACAAAGGGCTTATCCATAAAGATACGGAAAGACTCTTTCAGGAACTCGGCTTGGATCGCCTCGCTATGCTCCCCTCGCCAAGCAAATTTCCACTTCTTGGCCTCACATGGATACAAACCTTTCTCGGCTTCTTCAGGCGTCATCACACCACCTGCCGACGCATACCCGAACTCTTGGACAAAAATCGGTTTGCCGGTCAGTTCATAGAAACCGTCCAAATATTCATGCCAACTTTCCGGACCACCTTTACGCCAAGATCCGGGATAGCTGTCGAAGCCGGCATAATCGACTGGAACGGAATCATCGCCATAGATGCCTTTGGCCAGAACCAGCCCCTCATGTAACTCTGTGTTCCCATCGACTTCGCCGGGCAGTGAAGGAAAGAGTGTGATATTGATCCCCACTTTCAAGGAGGGCACCGCAGCCTTCATCGCGCGAATCCCGACTTTTAGAAACTCAACCGATTGATCCATATCGAGAGTGTCGCGGAAGATCCAGATGTCCAATTCATTGGCCACCTGCCACCACTCGATCAAGCCCTCAAATTCCTCAGCAAAGAATGTGCTGATTTTGGCATAGGCCTCATAATACGCCTGTCCACCCGGCTCTAAATTAGCCGCTTTCATTTCGCGGGGGCCAGGCGTGAGTCCCATCAGTTGAAAGCCCTTGGCTTTCAAATCACGCACTCGCTGACTCGCGTCACGAAAGGCCTCGGGCTGCGACTCCCCGTTGAGGAAAGCCGCGACATCAAAACCGAAATCTCCGAATCGGAGCCAAGCGACTCCAGCATCCTGCATCAGGGAATAATCCTGTTCTGTGAGTTGAGGCAGCCGTGCGGCGACCCCAAGCATAAAATCTTCTCTTTTCTCTGTCATCATTATGGGTATTTAAATTTCGCAAATCGGGTCGAACGCCCAACACCACCAACATGCCCAGAACGCCGAGAACGAGCAACCGCAACGCCACGCAACTAGTTGCACCCAACTTCGTTTGCGACTTCCCACTCGGCAATCATACTAAGAGTCTATTGTATTCATTGCCATCCCACCCCACTATGAAATTCAGATCCTTCCCCAGACAGTTCTCACTCCTCTGCATCGCAGCCGCTAGCCTTGCGCTAGGCACAATACTCGACGCGAAGAACAAAGAACCCGCCCCGCCGCTCTCCGCCGACTTGACCCCCTCTTATGTGGTCAATGGCGACTTCAGTGGGCGATTGATTGCCCCGGGGCAACCGGAGGGATGGGAACGCGGCGAAGAAGGTACCATTCAGCAGATGGAAGAAGGCCGCCGCCCCTACATGCGGCTGATCGCCGAAAAGCCGAATCAACTCGTCCAAATCACTCAAATGATGCCGCTCCCCGATGGCCTCGAGGGACTGGTCGTGCACACGCGTTTCCGCAACGAAAACGTCAAGTTCGGCAAAGGCGGTTGGCTTTGCGACGCCCGGGCGCGTTTCCGTTTTTACGATGCGGAGGGCAACACCGTCGGGAAGAAGCTCAAGGATATCATTTTCTACTCTCAAGCTCAGGAATGGTCCGTGCTGAACCGGGACTACCTGATCCCCGAAGGCGCTGCCTCCTTTAAAATCAATCTATGCCTGAACCGCCCGGCCTCAGGGACTCTGGATATTGACGAAATCAAAGTGATCGCGATGCCTGCCGAACGCCTACAGGAATTGGAAGAACAGCGGCTCGAAGCGGAGCGGAAGAAGGCGGCCGAAGCGGCCAAGAAGATCGCCGACCAGAAGATCATCGACGAGATGCTCCAGGCCGAACCGAAATCCAAGCAACTTGGCGTCTATGGCAACAAGTTGATCACCTCCGACCACGAAACGGTCATCCTGCAAGGCGTCAACGTAGTCAGCTTGGAATGGTCACCCAAAGGCGAAAAGATCCACCGCTCGATGAAAGTCGCGCTCAAGGAGTGGCACGCCAATGCCATCCGCCTGCCCGTCAACCACTCGTTCTGGTTCGGGAATGGCAAAGGCAAAATCAAGTCCAACGACGCCGAAGCCTATCGCCAACTGGTGGATGACGCCGTCGCCATGGCTGCCGGTGAGGGCGCCTACCTCATCCTCGACCTCCATAGCTATGGTGCCCCACAGGAATTCGCCCGCACCTTCTGGCTCGATGCAGCCGCACGCTACGCGAACAACCCCGCCGTCCTCTTCGACCTCTACAATGAGCCCCATGGCATCGGCTGGGATCACTGGCGTTATGGCGGCGAGAAAGAAGTCAAAAAGAAGGGCAAAAAAGAAACGATCGAAGTCGTCGGCATGCAAGCCCTCGCCGACGCCGTGCGCTCCACCGGCGCACGCAACATCATCATCGCCGGCGGCCTGAGCTACGCTCTGAACATCAGTGGCGTGCTCGAAGGCTACGAGCTGAAAGATTCCGGCGGTTTCGGAATCATGTATGCCACACACTTCTACAATTGGCACCGCGGCTGGGAAAAACACTTTCTCAAAGTCGCCGAAAAATACCCCGTGCTGGTGGGCGAATTTGGCGCGGATACGAAAAAGATGTCTTTCATCCCGTCCAACAAACAGGAAAGCCCTTACACATGGGTGCCGGATGCTCTGGGTATGGTTCAAAAGTATCAACTCAACTGGACGGCGTTTTCCTTTCACCCCAAGGCCACTCCCGTCCTAATCAAAGACTGGAGCTACGAGCCGACGGATTTCTGGGGAAAGTTCGTCAAGGAGGCACTCGCCGGGAAGACTTTCGAGCTTAAGAAAATGCGCTAGGGGAAGCCTAGCGGGGCATTGCATGAGCCCCCATTCTGACAGGCATAATACGAGCTTGTGACTTTATCTTGCACAATGATTGTAAGCACCCGCAGGGGGTCGAGGTCGTGCGCGGGGTAATTTGCTTTTATTCATTTTGTAGAACGCTAGCCAGCCCTGAGCTTGTCGAAGCGGCGAAAGCTAGTGTTGGGGCGCTTGTTTCAAATCGTGAGTTTGCCTGCCCAGAGCTTGTCGAAGGTGTCGAACGGCACGGTCTTCACAACGGCTTCGCCGTCATGCTACAAAAAGAACTTTGACCCCGTGGAAATAATTGCCCCTACGATAAGGTCACGAAATATTATGCGTTGAACCAGGAAAATTCGCACAGTGGTATGATGCCCCGAGTGAGCACCGACCGCTTTGTTGGTTTTCACTTATTTACGTAATTTCACGGAGGTCATTGCGTATAAAACTGGGACAGAATCCACAGTGCACTCGGCGCAAATACGCAAGAACTATCACCGACATACATCCCAAACACGGATCACCATAACGGCGCAATCTATTGCAAGCCGGATCACTTGTTGATCGAGCCAAAGTGGGCTTCCATACACAAATGCTGGCCGTTTCTTGGATCAGCATTTCGATGACAACATCGAACCTAACCCCACCCCAACCAAAGGATATGTATGAAAAGTAATCGTATCAAAAGGCCATTCAAGTTAATCACTTGTGGCCTTATTCTATGTCAACCGTGCATCAACGCGGCCATCGTTATGGAAAGTTGGTCATCGTCCCCATGGTCACTGACCGGCGGCGACACCTCCTTCTCAGGCACCGTCACTGACCCCGTTTACAATGGCGGAACCAGTGCCACCTTCACCTACTCCAGCCCCAAGCAATACGTCGATATCTCCGACCCGTCGAATCCGGATGACAGCGCCGCAACGGCGAGCATCTTCGGCCTCGAAGGCACAGGCTTCGGTGTCGCTGAAAGCGGAGTCGGCCGTTTTGACCGTGACGAATCCTTCGTGATGGAGGCGGATCATGCCTTTCAGCTCAACGGCATCCGATGGGCCGAGTACCAAGGCGACGAAAGCATCCATATCGAATGGACAAGCGCCGGCGTCTTAATGAGTGAGGTGTTCGATCTGGCCAGCGGCTCGTTCTACACCACCACTCCATTCAACGATATCACGATCGACTCGAACACACCCGTGACCATCACGAATGTCAGTGACAGTTCGGCAGCAGCCTCGGGACGCCTTCGCATCAACAAGGTGATCGTCGAGTTGATCGACGAGGCCGTACTCCCGGAAGTAGGTGACACGCACCAATTGAACAGCTGGGTCAACAGCCCATGGAACCTATCAGGCAGCGACACCGCGTTCACGGGTTCCGTAACAGATGCGCAGCATGGCGCAGTGGCCATCAGTTTCTACGATCCGATGGCGGGCATTACCGTCACCGATCCGGAGGTACCGGACTTCAGTTCCGCCTCCGCATCACAGTTTGGCCTGGAAAGCACGGGCTTCGGTGTCGGTGGAACCAGTGTCGGTCGTTTTAACCGTGGTGAAAGCTTTGTGATCCAGGCGGCACATGCCTTCGAGCTTCAAACCATACGCTGGGCGGAATACTCAGGCGATGAGATGATCAACCTATCATGGACAAGCGCAGGCATCCCAATGAGCACGACGGTCTCATTTATACCAGGCTCATTCTATACCACCGTGCCGTTCGTCGGCATTTATCCGGATGCCAACACACCCGTGGAAATCACCAACGTCAGTGACAGCAGCGCGAACGCCAGCGGTCGCTTGCGCGTCAATCAGATCGAACTGGCTTTCCTCAACTCAACTCCGGAGCCCACTTCAACATCGGGTGCCTATGTCATACTCGATTATTGGGAGCAGTGGCCATGGAATGCCACCGGTGGCGATTATACCCTTAGCGGCACGCAGATCGCGCCGGAGAATGGAGGCACTGAAATTGACTTCACCTTCACCGCACAATCCGGTGTCGATGTCACCAATCCGAATTCACCGGATTTCTCAGGTGCGAGTGCGGATTACTTCGGCTTCGAACCGACTGGTTTCGGCGTCGGCGAAAGCAACGTCGGCCGCTTTGAGCGCGGAGAGAGTATCACATTGGTGACGGATCATGATTACCAGATCGACATGATCCGCTGGCGCGAGCTTCAGGGGGACGAACAAATCCACGTCACATGGACGAGTGAAGGTGTCGCCCAGACTGAAGTCATCGACTTGCTTTCATCCACGACCGAGTTTGAAGACTTCATAGTCGATGCCAACACCCCTCTGGTGATGACGAATGTCAGTCCCTCGAGCTCATCATTGAACGGTCGCCTGCGCGTCCAGGACATCCTCACGCGCGCCGTTTACAGTAGCATACCGACTTATGATCATTCCGGCGCAGATGGCTTTGTCCAAATGACAGGTGTCAATCTGGCTGGCGCTGAATTCGGTGGCTTTGCATTCTGGCAAACAGATCCAGATGAATGGGATTACTACAACGCAAAGGGGCTCGATTTGATCCGCATCCCATTCAAATGGGAGCGTATCCAGTCCAGCCTCTATGGGAGCGTTGACTTCACGAATCTCGATGCCGTGGTCGCCCTCGCAAATGCACGCAACATGAAGGTCATCCTCGATATGCACAATTACGCTCGCTACAACGGCAACTTGATCGGTAGCAGCAGCGTGCCCAATGCGGCGTTCGAAGATGTCTGGCGAAAAATTGCGGATCACTACAAAAACGAACCCGCCATCTATGGGTATGGTATCATGAATGAACCACACGGCACCGGTGGCCTCTGGCCTGCGGCAGCTCAAGCTGGCGCGGATGGCATCCGTGATGTAGACACGAGTAATTGGATTATTGTCGGAGGCGACAACTGGAGCAACGCCAGTTCTTGGCGCAGCAGCAACGCCAACCTCGATGTCAATGACCCCTACGGCAAAGTCATGTATGAAGCTCACGTCTACTTCGACAAGAGCTGGCCCAGCGGCGACGGTTCCTACGGTTCGTTTAACAGTGAGAACCCTTCCGCCCTGCGCGGTGCCCGTTTAGTGCACCCATTCATCCTGTGGCTTCAGGAAAAAGGTGCCCGCGGCTTCATTGGCGAGTATGGCACCCCCAAGAATGACGTGCGCTGGAACGAAGTTCTCGATGGCTTCATGTCCCACATGCACGCCTATGGCTTGAGTGGCACTTACTGGGCAGGCGGCAAGAACTGGTCGAACTACCCACTCGATTGCTCTCCGACCAACAACTACACGGTCGACGCCATCCAAATGGACGTCCTTGAAAATTACACCGACTAGATCAGTCGGAAGTAGAACCGGATAACTCTAGGCCGTCATGCGAAAGCATGACGGCCTATTTACTGCATACGAATGAGACTATGGACAAACAGCCTCGAATGGCTAGACTATACAAAATATAAACCCACCATTCATACTCCACAAATACCGACATGGAACTCTACCTACACGAATGGACCACTGGACTGGGAGTGGACTCGGCACTTATTTCTAGTCAGATCCCCCCCGATAAGTTCATCCAAGTCAAAACTTACAACCCGAGAATTATACTCATGCAATCTGGTCCCGTTCGAGTCACGCTCAATGAAGCCAGACTGGAAGAAGCAGTTATGGTGAATCCGGGTGACATTTTGGTCATTCCGCAAAATACCAACTACCGCTATCATTCAATCGATCCAAAAGTTGAAAGCAAATTAACTGCTTTTCGTATTCGTTTTTTTGAAACTTGGGTTCGACTGCCCATGACATCGGACAGCTTCTACCCTTTCATCGAGCACTTTTTCACTACTTTCGCCCATATCCAAGATGGTATTTCACCACGGATACAATACCTGATCGATCAATACCGATCAGAATCTGAATCCGCGCTAATGGGACGCGAAGAGATGTTGCAGAGCGCATCCACTAGTATATTTATCGAAGTGCTTAGAAAAGCGAGAGAGACAACCCCAAGCCGTCCAGCTAACAACAAGAATCACTTAATCGTCCAAGGCGTACGCCGCTATCTCAATGAAAACCTAAACCGATCATTCTCCCTGGACGATGTCGGTTGGAAACTGAATCTCAGTGGCGAGCATGTTGCCAGAGTCTTCAAACAAGAAACCAAACAAACCATTTTTCAATACCTGAAACAGCTTCGGATCGATAAAGCTTCGTATCTATTAGCTAAAACAAATCAAAAAATTCATATGATCGCAACAGAGACCGGTTTCAGTTCACATCCACTTTTCACACGAGCCTTTCGAGAGTCCGTCGGCGTGACTCCGGATAAATACCGGGCGCAACGTAAAGAATCCATTTCGCTGATTGACGCCACGTAGCCTGAAAAGTAATTATCAGCGTCCATCTGCGGTTTGATATATCCCCAGAATTAGCGGCGTGCTGGTATCATTGCGCTTAAGTGGGAGAGTTCTTAGTGCGCAAATTTATTGAAGTAGTGTGCGGGTGTATGCCCGAAGGATGCTTGCTCGTCGCCCGATACGACGAAGAGGCTCGGCTGGCCTGAGCAAGCTCAGACACTACATTGATTCACAACAGGTCAGCCTAACGACGTCGACGTGTCGCGACAGAAGCGAGTCCGAAAAGCCCAGTAAACAAGGCATACGTGCCTGGCTCTGGAATCACCGAAACCAATCGACCCTTACTGGATACATCATAAAAAATATAGTAATCCGCAACGCCGCTCTCATCATTACCAGTGGCAATATCATCCCCGTCAGCATCCACTGGATTTTGAATTTGCATGATAAATCCGACATGGTCAGTGGCAGCTTTCACGATACTAGTCACATCGAATTGTACGGTATCATCCGGACTAAAGCCTGTCATGTCGATGGTGCCGAGAAATGCGTTCGATCCGACGTTATAGTCCGCAGCGCTCAATGAATCGGGAGTCGCCAAGGCGAAAAAGTTAACAGTCGGGAATACCGTTTGAGCTTGGCCATTGATTTGAAAGATATCTACTTCAAAGAAAATCGAGGGCGCTGCATTGATCGCGGCAATCTCACCCGCATCCCTAATATCAAAACGCCATGCTGAGCCAAAGACAATATTTTCGTTACTGCTATCCCCCAGAAAAAGCCCACTCGAAGTACTATTACCCACGCCATTTTCATCCTCATCGGCGATCCTTATATCTTCGTTAGCATTCGTGATCAAAGTCTGAGCTATGCCAGAATGAACCACACCTACCAGGGAGAGAACTGTTAAACTTAAAATTTGATGTTTTTTCATGAGTATAGACAGACAATTATATGGAGGGATTTTCGAAGCTGAATGCTTCACAAATACCATTCAATCCTAACAGAAAAATCAGCACACGCTAGGGCTTCAGAATGATATGTATTATCTCTGAATGATATCCAGTTCTCTTACTGATGTTTAAATTCCAAATAGCTGATTCAAAAAGACACTAGCGCATTCGCTTCATTTCAAATTGCTGACCGTATAGGATTCCCTGAACTGACTCGAACTCACCATTCTAACTTGGGGAATCCACTGCAATCGCCCCGCTCGCAATAAGTTGCGCAAAATCATTCTTGTTGAACGCTACGTTTCGGATGAGATCATGTCCTTATGCGAACCCGCCTCCATTTTCTCGCCCTGCCCCTACTCTTCGCCCTCCCACTCTTGGCTTTGGGTGAAGTCAAAGACCGCAATTATCCGACCGACCCTCCGGCGGAATCCCCGAATCCGGACAACTGGCCCCTGGAGATTAAAGTCAGTGGCAACCGTCTCGTGGATCCGGACGGTGAAGAAGTCTGGCTGCAAGGCGTCGCCATCCCTGGCTTGGAAATCGTGCCCGAAGGCCACGGAGCCGTTCACTCTGCAATCGTCGCGATCGAAGACTGGCAAGCCAATGTCGTCCGTCTGGCGATCAAAGACCACTTCTGGTATGGCCGCGGAAAGGGGCAAACCGACGGGGGACTTGCTTATCGTGCTAAGGTAGATGCTGTTGTGAACGCCGTGGCCAACCGGGGTGCCTACATTGCCCTGGACCACCATCGTTACCGTGCCGTCAAGCCGGAGCAGATCCCATTCTGGCAAGAACTCGCCACGCTCTATAAAAACCACCCGGCCGTGCTCTTTGACGTCCTCAATGAGCCGCACGGCATTTCATGGGAGGTCTGGCGCAACGGCGGCTTCGTCGCCGACGAAAAGGCCAAAGTGAATGAAGCCGGCTTCCTCAACGAGCAAACCATGCAAGCGAACCGGGGCTTCGATTCGCCCGGCATGCAAGCACTCGTGGAGGCCATCCGCGCCACTGGCGCCAAGAACGTCATCATCGCCGGAGGGCTCCAATGGGCCTACGATTTATCCGGCATCGTCAACGGCTACGCACTGGAAGACCCGAGTGGCAACGGCATCATGTACGCCACTCACGTTTACAACTGGAAGAGAAACTGGCAAAAGGCCTTCCTCGACGCCGCGGAGTTGCACCCCATCTTCATCGGCGAGCTTGGAGCCGACGTCAAAAAGATGCATTTCATCCCCGAAGCGGATCAGGAAGATCCCTACACTTGGGTGCCGGACATGCTTGGCATGATCCAGGATCACCGCTTGAACTGGACAGGTTGGTCCTTCCATACTTGGGCGACCCCCGTCCTCTTGTCCGACTGGGCGAACTACACGCCCAGCCCATTTTGGGGTGCTTTTGTTAAACGCGCCCTGGCCGGCGAACAGTTTGAAAACAAACGCTTACGCTAAATGAAAAACCTCCTTGAATCTAATTTAGCGGCCACAGAGATCGCGACCATCCTCAAGGCCACGACTGGCCGCTCCGCATTGCCCCGACTCGACGACGCCGTCTGGCACACACAGCGCGAAGCTCCCGCCGTGGCGAGCTGGCTTCCGGAATTGATCGCCCGTGCCGAAGCCGAGGCCGACCAGCCGCTCCCCGAACTGACCGACGCACTCTACGAGGATTTTTTCAAAACCGGTGACCGGCTGCCGTTCGAGAAGCCCTACTTCGAACGCCGCCGACGGCTCGGTCGCGCCGCCATCGCTGTCTTGCTTGGTGATCCATCGACGCGTGCCCGACTTTTGCCTTCCTTTCTCGCCAAACTCACCGCCATTCTCGATGAATGCTCTTGGACACTCCCCGCCCATGTGTGGGAAGAACCTACCGGCAAAGACCCGATGCACATCGACCTTTTTGCCGCCGAATGCGCCAACAATTTCGCAGAAATGCTGGTCGTGCTGAACACAGTTATCCCCGATAAATTGGCCACGCGCATCCGCAGCCGATTGCACAGCCAATTCTTCGAAAACTACGCCAACCGCGAGCCAGCGTTCCACTGGACGACCATCCACAACAATTGGAATGCCGTCTGCCACCAAGGCGTGCTGGGAGCGGCGCTCGCCATCGAAGAGGATCACGATTTGGTGGCGCGGATGCTTCACCGGGCGGCCGCCAGCCTCCCGCATTACCTTTCCGGATTCGGCGAGGATGGTTCGACTTCGGAAGGCCCCGGCTATTGGTCCTACGGCTTTGGCTGGTTCAGCGAGCTCAACGCCCAGCTGGAGCATCGCACCGAAGGTGAACTCTCCCTCTTTGTGGACAACCCGAAGATCCAGCGCATGGCGCGCTTCGCACCGCAAATGACTCTGGCCAATGGCCATAGGGTCAATTTTTCCGACGGAAGCCGGACGGGCACACTCTCCCCTCCGCTCCTGACTTACTTGGGGCAACGGCTCGACGACCCGATGCTGCAATCAATGGGCAAAGCCCTGTATCAGAAGCAGATCAAAAAGAGCATCGATCTGGATCAACTGCGCCGGGACTTTTTTTCCCTTTCACGCCAAGCCCTTCGCGCACCGACCGATCCAAACACCGCCTCGCAGGAATCTCCCGAACAACCGGACGTCTATTTCCCCGACTACGGCGCCATCGTCGCCCGCGGCACAGACAACCAAGGCAACCACTGGGAACTGGCGGCCAAAGCCGGCCATAACGACGAGCACCACAACCACAACGACTGCGGCAGCTGGCTCCTCAACGTCAACGGGCACCCCGCATGCCTCGAAATCGGCGCGCCCGAATACACACATGACTTTTTCAACGAGGGACGCTACACCTTCCTCGCCGCCCGCTCGCTGGGGCACTCCGTTCCCTACGTCAACGGGCATGAACAAGCCGCCGGGCGGGAGTTCGCCGCCACTGTGCTGGAGACCCGTATCGGCGAAGACCGCGTGGAGTGGCGCATCGACCTCAGCAAGGCCTACCCCAGCGAAGCCGGCTGCCAAAAACTGCACCGCACTTGGCTTTTCGAAAAAAGCGCAGGCCGGCTCACCGTGACCGACCACTACACACTCGATGAGGCGGGGACTTTCGAAACCATTCTGATCGCTCCGCCGAACACCGTCTGCGACGGCGAAGAGGCACGCATCACCACCGAAGGGGTTCAACTACGCATCCACCCCAACGAAGGCACCCGCATCACCGCCGTAGAAAGTTGCGACTACCGAGGACACAACGGCACCGATGAGCAAGTTTGTCGCATCCGGATGTCCCCGACAGTCGATGCCGCCAGCGGAACGGCCGCTTATTCGGTTCTTGTGAGTTCGTCGAGTTAACCAGCGCCTTGGAAGGCGGCGTGCATACGCTCGATTTCACTGCGCTTAAGCCCATGATTTTGCGCGCTTTGGTTCCATGTTTCCACCGCCTGCGACACCTCATTTATGATCGTTACTTGACGGGCTTTGGAGAGCCTGAAGTGTTGCCCCACACTGCGTGCCAAGTCCAGTTCGCAGGCATTACTATTTTCATCCTACTGACTTTCGTTTCGGAGCCCGCTGTTTCGGCCTCAGTTCCATATCCTGCAACTTTCGACCCATCTCATCATCGCGCGCCAAAAGCCCAAAATCTTTCTCCAAGCCCAGAACGCGCATGACCTGAAAATAGTTGCCCATCGCTACAGTCGGCTCACCGGACTCGATGCTGACCAAAGTCCTACGGCTAATGCCAGCCCGTTCGGCCACACGCTCTGCACTTAGTTTGCGACGCAAGCGAGCGAGACGGAGGTTTTCTCCGAAGCTCTCCATGAGACGTCGCTGAGCAGGCAAAAGGTGTGGCGCCTTTTTCATAATGAGCAATAAATTGCTCATTAATTGGCATTTTGTCAAATATATTGCGCATTATCAGCCCAACCCGGGTGCAATTATTTCCACGGGGGAAGTTCTTTTTTGTAGCATGACGGCGAAGCCGTTGTGAAGTCCGTGCAAGCGCCCCAACACTAGCTTTCGCTAGCGTTCTACAAAATGAATAAAAGGAAATTACCCCGCACGTTTAATTGCACCCGCCCAACCCCCGAGGGGGCTTCGATAAAAGCGCAGGGCGGCTCACCGTGGCCGACAGCTTTGAACTGAAGGAACGGGGATCATTTGAAACACTGCTGATCACTGAGACGGCTCCACTTCGCGACGGCACCGACGCGCTCATTCCTACTGGCACGCAAAAGCTGCGCATCCGCCCCGTGGAGGGCAGCCGGATCACAGCCATCGAAACCGCCGCCTACCGAGGGCACCAAGGAACCGACGAACAAGTCTGGCGCATCCGTCTTTGCCCGGCAACGCATTCGACCCGCGCGACCGTCGCTTACACACTTCAAATCGATTGAAAGCGCCGACGAGGAAACTCCGGGAGCACCGGCCTGGAAAAATGCTATGCGCGTCGTCTGCCGTCAGTCCGTAAAGGTCAACCACTGGTGGCCGGGTTCCGGCTCTCCAAATTCGCGCAGTTCGTAGGCGGTGTAGGTGTGACGCATTCCCGTTGGCGAATAGACGATTACTCCGGTCATCCGCTTCCCGGTGCGCAATACGGCTACACTGTCGTAAAGAATATTCCAGGTATTCTTGTCCTCTTCGGCCACCCGAATAATCAAGCGATCCTTGTGGTCGGGGGTCGGACTCATAATTCGCTGCTGGCCGGGTGCCATCAAAGCTCTTTCCCGGTTGATTCCCACCGCAATTGGTGTTCGCCCTAAGTTGATCACCCGAACAGTCCCCTCGGGAAACTCCCGGGGATCGCTGCTGAAATACTCCAGTCTGTAGGCACCGGCATCTTCGCTGTCTTTGCGGACGACGACTAAGACCTCGCTTACATTGCTCGGAATCGTCGCAGTGCCAATCTTCTGGTATCTAGCCTCGTTCGAGATTGGCTTTCCAGAGGGCGTGGAGCGTTCGGGTTTTCTGGCGGACTTGTAGAGATCCACCCGCTCCTGCGGATCAAACGTAACCGGCGGACTTACCTGATAGGGGTAGGAACTCAAGACCCGGTAGCCGCTATTCCCTTCGATGGAATAGCTGCTTGGGGATTCGTCGAGGAATAGAAAGCGGGCATCCACGGAAGTCACGCGATCCTGAGCGTTCACGTTCGAGCTGATTGCCGTAACGAGAAGTAGAGTTTGAAAGATGCGGTATGTGATGGGCATTAGATTTCTTCGGGGGGCAGCCAGCGAATCGACACGATTTGGTAACGACGCCCGAAGCGATCATTCACTTGGTCGCTGCTGTCTTCGTGTGGTTCGTTACCCAAACTACCGTTCTTCGCTTCCACGTAGTCGGGGAGTCGCTGGACAATGGCTTCGCACCAAACGCGTGCGTCGATCGTCGAGGTTACCGGATTTATGGCGTCACCGTAGGTACGGATTCGGAAGGTGTCCGATCGGGCGGTCAGGTATTGTCCGATCGACGAGAGTACATCGGCCTGCAAGAGATAACCGGGAAAACCGCTGATTAAGGAGGGAAGCTGGTAGTCCACCCCTTCCCGTAAATGGTTGGGATCAGTGGAAGTCTTTGCGTCGAAAAGATCGTCCAACAGATCGTTGTGGTTGATACCGGCGCCGTCGATGGCCGCCTGAAGGGCTCCGCTAAGTCCCAGTCCAAAGGTGTCATTACCTTGTTCGATAAGAAGACGGTTTACGAAGTCGGCCATGGAAAGGAAAGGCCCCCGCAATTGCACCTGAAGAACCATTTGCTCCGCGAGTTTATCAAGTTCGTCCTCATTCAGGTTGCGAAACCCATTCCATGCATTCACATGATTGCCGCTTTCCGCATCGGGTGAGCCACTGAGGCGCTGGATCGTGCGGACAAAAGGTGCGCTGAGATTGGCGGAATCCGTTTCATCCCCGATCTCGATATTCCGGAGTGAAGCAAAGACTGCTTTCCACGCTTCTTTCGAGGTGGAATTGACATTGAAACCACCATCAACCAATAAATTTTGCGCGGCCAAGCGGCTGTTCTTCGACTGGTCGGAGGTTCCAGGTGCCCCTCTAAATTGTGTCTCATCGTCGAGCGGGGTGGCCGATTGGCTACGGAAGGGTCTGTAGCGCGAGTTGACTAAACGATCTGTCGTAAAATCAAAATCGCCTGCTGCGGGGAACGTGGAGAAGTAGAATTTGTCCCATAGGGCGGCATTCCAGATATAGGAGCCGTCGTATTCCGCGCCGGGTGTATAGTTGTCGAAAAGCTTGTCGCGGGCGACTCTCGGCTGTGGATAGGAGTTCGAAACCGGGTAGTTGACCTGCCAAGCTTGGACAGTCGTGGCTTTCTCGGCAATCGGCCCATACTCTGCCCGGTTTGAAGAATAGGTCTTCCAGGCATCCCGATCGATAAAGGCCGAGGTATTGAGGTGTTGAAGATGTCCGAGCGAAGCTAGAGGCACTTCGCTCTGCGGGATGTCATAGAGCCAATTGATAAATCCGACGTCATCGCCCAAGCCGGAGGGAGCAACCGTATCGTAGTTGCCGGTGCCGGTATTGACCGGTCCCCAACGGACGGTCGTCAAGCTTCCTGGCGGACGCAGCAGATCGGCACCAATGTAGTTTTCGTTCCCTGGAGATCCTTTTTTCGCGGTAGTCCGAGCCCACTGCAATAAATGAGTTGCACCGGTCACACCGTGAAAACCGTTAATCACATTCATACGGTAGTTTTGTTGGTAGAAAAGGGCATGCTGGTTGGTCGAGAGGCTGTAGTCGAACAGTGCGTAGCTGATGCCGCCGCCGGCTTTCGTTCCGCCATTAGCCGGATAGACGACAAAACGACCATCTTCGTCGCCACTAGATTTCCAGCCGGCAACGTCCTGAAGGAGTTTTCGGTCACCGTCATCGCTTGCTGTATTCGGATCGTAATCGAGGTAGAGCTTTGTATTGAAATCGCTTTTAGTATGGAAGACGACCGCGTGGGTGTACTCCTCGGGGATCGCAAGTGCGGTGTCATAGGAAACGTAAGCAGAGGGGTCGAAATCATTGATCAGAACAACTTCGAAGTCCTTCTGGCTGGAAGCAGTCTGTGGGATCAGGCGCCCAGAGGTTTCAATGGTGAAGATCTGCGCCTCTCCCGGCGCCATGCCGTCGCTCCGTAGAATGACTTGACTGTCCCCAAAGCCACCATCGTCAATCGAGATACCCAGGCGTTCCAACCCTGAAAATTCATTGAGTTGGGGATCATAGGGATCAGCCGGAGTGCCAAACCTCACTTGGGTCGTCGGGTCGTAAAATTTAATCGTGTAGTCAGCAGGTGCCAAAGGAACCGAGTAGGGATTCGCCAAGACGACCAGCGGTATGATCTGGATCTGGATTGTCGGCGCGAAGGTAAGATTGTAGAATAACTTTGCTTGGGTGACCATGGGGTGGATGCCGTGGTCGATTCGACTGATCAGTTGGGGAACGGCCTGACCGAATCCATTGAATACGCCTGCCGGTGAATCCGATGTCTGGTTGCCCATGTTATGAAACGACCAGAGGCGTTCCCAGGTCGGAGTGTAGGCGAGCAAACCCGGTTCATCGTAAATCGAATACTTCCAATCCGGGACATTCGATGGAATTTCAGCGTAGGGCGTGACGACCGCCTTCAAGACCTGGTTCGATTCATCGGCAGGATTAATCGCACTCTCACCATCGACGGGCTCGAAAACGGCATCCACGGCATTGTGCAAGTCGTTAAGGTTGGGCTGCCCGAGGATGTACGAAAGATCGCGTTTCAAACCACCGTTACGGACGTCGGCCAAGACTCCGCGGGAGTAGAAGCTCAAGTCGTGGAAGCGCTTGGTTAAAGCTTCCGCATACAGCGGATCCGGATCCAATAGAGCGAATTCGGATGCTTGGAAAATATTTTCGAGAGCCGGCTCATTCGCATTGTAGAAGGGTGCAAGATCAGTCATCGCCTCGATGCCTGTCCGTTGGGCGGAGGCCGCCCGCCGCAGTTTACTTTCGTCTGTGCCTAGGGTCGCGTAGGGGTCGACCAGATTGGCCCGAGCCTTGACGCCTTCGTCCCCCACCCACCATGCGTAGGAGCCCGATATTCGACCCTCGGAACTCGAGATATCGACGCGGGGCGCGGTCACCATTCGATCGATACTTGAGATGAGGCTGCCACTTCCATTCTCTTCGGGCAACCAAGCCAGTAAGACATGCTCGATGTTGGTGTTTGTCTGGTCTGTAATATTGTCCCATGGCGTCGTGTTCGCATTGATAGAAACCTGTTCGGTGGGAAGGTAGTCAGGCTCGGGTTGAGCCAAGGAACCGCCGAATGCCTCATTTCCGCTGACCAGCCAGTTTTGCAACTGGGGGATCGGGTTGCCTTCAGTGGGATCGTCCGGATCGAAAGTGCTCCCGTTTCCGTTTTTCCAGACTCCGGTCCAATGGCCATTGCGTTGTTTGTTCCAAAAATTTTCAACCGATGCGAAGCCTTGGATTTCGCCATCGCCGGCTCGCGATAAAGTAACTTCATCGGCACTCAATACCTGTGCCGTGGCAGTCACGCGCTGGTCGGGGCCCGTATGCTGCTGCAACTCTCCGATGGCGATCTGCACGGCCAGGAGAGCGTTTTGCCGGGCGGTCAACTGGTTGATCGAAATTGCCGACGCTTGCTGCTCGACGCGGACAAAGGCCGTCAAGCTTAGCAAGAGCAACAGCGTAAACGCAAGGATCGACAATGCGATGACGATCGCAAAACCGGATTGCCGGCTGCGTTGGGGATGTTTTTTCATTACTTTGAGGGTAGTATTAGAGGGGTGTCCCGGCTTGGGGGGGGGAAGCCCCAAGCCGAGAGGTTTGTCAGAGACGAGATACTATATATGATTTAAGTCCATATTTCGACCAAATATGTCGGTTATCGAGTCAATCAACGCAAGCGATCCAATTTGAACTGCTTCCCTTTGAAGGCTTCGATGACGGGCTCTCCCCAGAATGGCGTCGGTGTGTATTGCCAGTCAAGGAGTAGACGCGGGCTGGCCTTGGGGTGGAAGCACCAGGCCGTCCAATTGAGTTTGTGCTTCTGGATGACGCCGATCATGGCAGGCACCCAGGTCTCGGCGTCTTCCTGGAGGGCGTGATCCATCCAGTCCATTTTATTCGCGTCGGCACCGACTTCACCCACGAGAATCGGGTGCTGCTCGGCGACGTCGAGGAAGCTCTTTTGCCAGCCCTTCTTCCAGGGATAGACGTGGGTGGCATACATGATGCCGTGCCCGCCCGGATGTTCCTCGATGGCGTAGCCTTTCAGAACGCCCGAGAGGTCGTAGGCCCAATCGAGGCCGCCGATCACCACGATATTGTCGGCACCGGCCTGACGGACGACGTCGAGGAGGCCTTGCATGCCAACGGCCTGGTAACCTTGTTTGCTCTTGAGCAGGTCTTCTTCGCTGAGGAAGGCGTCTTCGTCGGCTTTGGTCTTGCGGGTATCGATGAAGCCACCGTTACGCCAGGTTTCCCAGCTGGTGCCGTGGGGCTCGTTGAGCAGGTCGAAGAGCACGGCGGGGTGCCCCTTGTAGGCAATCGCAGCTTCGGTCCAGAATTCCGCATCCTCCGGACGCGGCGCGCGGTAATGGTGCAAATCGAGCACGACATAAGCGCCGCGGTTGGCCACGTAGGTGATGAAGTCGTTGACCAACGCTTGGTATTCTTCGCCCTTCTTCTCATCGAGCCAGTATTTACCCTTCACGGGCAGGCGGATGACGTTTGCGCCCCAATCTTCAATCGCGACTTGGGCGGACTTGAGGACATTTTCGCCCCGGGGGTTCCACTCCATACTGGCGATGTTGACGCCTTGGAGCCAGACTTCGTTGCCATCGGTGTCGTGGAGTCGGTTGCCAACGACCTTCAGCTCAGGCGGCCAGTTGGCCTTGTTGGGCGCTTCCGCATCGACGTGCAAAAATGCACGGGTGGCCGCTCTCTTTTTCTTCGCCGCAAGTAGAGGCGCGGGATCGATCATCGTCAGCTTTAAATTGTCCAACTCCAGCACGCCGGATTTCACATTAAACAATGTCGGCATAATTTCCATGGAGACGGCGCCTTCGGGAACCAGCATCTTACGTGAGCGGTGTTGCCAGCCATCCGTCGAACGACGGGTGTACGAATCCGCGGCACCAGGTAGCTTCTTCCCGCTGCGGTCGAGGAATTTCATCATGATACGGGCATCATGCCAAGGCTCCAGGCCGGGCTTGAGATCGGTAACCCGCCAATCCCAGGAAAATTCCAAGGCTTCCGCCCCGGCGGGGATGTCCAGTTTGCTGTAGTGCATGACCATTTTGTCCGTGCTGTCCGACTGCAAGCGGAGGAAATTATTGCCGCCCTCGGAGCCATAGCTCATATCACCCTTCGGCGAGCCCCAACTATCCGGACGGCCATCGCTGTTGGAATCCTTTTGAAAGTCGCCGTTGGCGAACATGTTGCCGCCGTGCTTCTCGTAGTTTTTGAGCGCTTTGTCGCGTTGCGCCTGAGCCTTCCTCATGGCGGCCAGTTTCCTTTGGTGCGCGGGATCATCCTCTGGGCTCAACTTCGGAATGGCCTTGAAGACCACGTCATCCAAGTCGTAAGTGCCGGCCGCGACATTGAACAGGCAAGGCATGAACTTAATGAAGCGCGCGCCTTCGGGTAGATTGAAGACCACCGACTTGCTTTCCCAGCCGTTGGTATCGCGGCTGCGGTTCGAGGTCGGCCCACTGGGGCTGACCTTCTCGCGTGCGGCGTCCATGAACTCCATCATGATGCGTGCATCGAACCAAGACTTCTCCCCGCGCTTGAGACCCGTGACACGCTGCTTCCAGCTGAATTCGACCGCCTCGACGCCCTCGGGGATGGGAACCTCGCGGTAGAGCATGACCATCTCCCCGGGTACTTGACTCTCCATACGGATAAAGTGATTGCCCGCTTCGGATTCGATGCTCGACTCGGCTTTTTGCGGCCAATGATCGGGCCAAGTGCCAGTGGCACCGGCGCTTTCGAAGTCGGACACGTCGAACACGACGCCAGACTTGCTGGTTTCCTGGGCAGCCAATGAATGGATCGACAGAGCCGAAGCCAAACAAGAGGCGAGACAAAGAAGGAGGGTCAGTTTTTTCATAAATTCTGATAGACGATCCATGGGATCCATCAATATGGTTTGGACAGCAAGCGAGACGCTCGGTTTCCCGATAATTCGATGTTTCCTAGGATCGGGGTGGGTTGGGTTGCGGGTAGGATTCTTTAAGTTTAGAAGACGTTAATGTTTCCACATCCAAGGTCGCAGAAATTCCACAGGATTCAAGCGCCTCACTCCGCAACTAGTTGCGTAGCCTCGATCCCGTCATACCCTGAAAGCCCGGACGCAATTATCTCTACGGGGCAAAGGTTCTTTTTGCAGATGACGGCGACAGGCCTTGTGAAAATCGGGCCGTTCGACAAGCTCACGATTAGAAACAAGCGGCTTAACACTGGCTTTAACACTGGCTTTCGCCAGCGTTCTACAAATGAATAAACAAGTGAATTGTACCGCAGATAAAATTAGCCCCGAAAAGACCTTCTCCATGGAAACGGATCGGCATTAGGCAACCTTTTGCGTAGCTACGTGTCTATAATTTCCTTGAGTCTGTCCAGTGTCGCCACAACAAAACCCCTCCCCCCTGCAATCTACCACAGCTCTACAATGATACGGTTTTTCACAGCTCTCTTCACCCTCCTCCCCAGCACCGCGCTCTTGGCGCAGACTGCAAGCGTTGAACTCGAATCCGACGCCGTAGGCACGATCGACTGGGCCGCCGAAGTGCTCAAAGGGGGCGCGACTTCGATCGTTCTCTTGGCCGTCGGTTTTGTGGGCATCGTCTTTTTCATCGAGCGCCTGATCGTGGTGCGCGCAGGAAATTTCATGCCCAGCGACTTGGAGAGGAAACTACGGAAGCATGCCATCGCCGGCGACTTCACTGCGATTAACGATGCCTGCCGCACCTCGCGCAGCGCCCTGGCCAAGATCGGCACCTACATTGCCACGCATACGCACATCCCTTTCGAAATTCTTTCTTTCGGCGTCACGGACACCATTTCCCGGACGGTGGCACGGCAGCACCAACGCACCTATCCCCTCGCGGTTGTGGCGACCATCTCCCCTCTGCTCGGGCTGCTCGGCACGATCATTGGTATGATTGAGTCGTTCCAGAAAGTCGCCCTGATGGGAGACACGGGCGATGCTTCCGTCCTTGCGGACTCGATCGGCAAGGCGCTCATTACAACCGCACTCGGCCTGATCATTGCGATTCCTTCCCTCGCGAGTTATCACTTTTTCAAATCGCGGATCAATAGCTTCGGCATTCGCCTGGAGGAATCCGTAGACGTCCTCATGGCTCCATGGCTGCACCCCGAGACTACGCAAAGCGAAACCGTAGCCAGCGAAAGCACGGAAGACTCGACTGAAAGCCCCGCCCAGTAATTCACCTTGAACGCGCGTCTGATGCCTCAGACCATTCACAAACCCACCCTCGACCCCTCCAGTGCTTCTCGCGTGGGGACACTGCGTCGCTTGCGTATGCGCCGCCGGAAAGAGTCTGAGGTCGAAGTCGATCTTTCCCCGCTCATCGACTGCGTCTTCTTGCTTCTGATCTTTTTCCTCGTCACCACGATGCTCAAGAAGTTGGAGAAACAGATTCCGGTGGTGCTTCCGGACTATACTTCCGCGCTCGCCCCGGTCGCCGAAACAGAAGTCATCATTTACGCCTTGGATGAAACGGGGAACCTTCTCCGCGCCACCGGCCCCGCCCGCTCTCTGGGCGGCCTCAAATACCGCGAAGTCGAATCCTTTACTCAGGATCTGAAGTCGATCGCCGAAGCACAGGGCACTGATGTGGCCATCCGCCTGGACACGGATCGCGAGATTCCGGTGCAGCGCGTGATCGATGCCTTGGACACTCTGGCACTCCAAGGCTTTGAACAGGTCGGCGTCCGCTTGCGTCACCGCGGCAAGGAAGACTTTGAAATGGAAGGTTACCGCTAATGAGCCGCAGCCCCTACGAAGACGATGAAGATGTCGCATTGAGCATGTCGCCGCTGATCGACTGTGTCTTTCTGTTGCTGATTTTCTTCCTCGTCACCACCATGCTCAAAAAAGACCTCAAGGAGGTGGAGCATTTGAATCTACCGATATCGCGCTCCTCCCTGGAAGTGCCCCCTGATGAGAGCGTCGTGGCCATCGCCATCGATGAGGAAGGTATCATCTACTACGAGGGCGAAGCGACCACGATCCAGATGTTGCTGGATGAATTGCGCGTGATTGAACAGGAAGACGCGGATCGTCGCATCCGGCTCGATACCGATGAAAACACGCCCTTCTACCGGTTCGTCGAAGTCCTCGACGCCCTCAGCTTCCGCAACCTGCGTAATGTCGGCGTGCGCACCTACCACGAGAAATACGATTCATGATGCGACTCAACGATAGATCCCCCCTGTTCATTGCCTTGGCGATCTCCCTTTTGCTGTGTGCCGGTGCGTCACTCGCACTCTACCTCAACGAGGATTGGAGGCAGACCACCTTTGGCTTCTTGGAAGAAGTGGTCAATGAAGAGGGTGAAGTCGTCAAAAAAGTGAAGGTCGAGAAGCCGGAGCCCAACCGCGAACAAGTGCGCGAAATCTCCCGCAACCAGGAAATCAAAAAACGGGAAAAACTCAAAGAGAATGCCCGCAAGCTGCGCAAGACGATCATTGAACTCGAAGAAGTGGTCGATGCGCGTGTCGCCTCTCTGGAGACTCCGGACATCTGGGACGAAATGTCAAAGCGAGCCAACGCACTCAAAGAGCAAGCAGAGATGTTGCGCTTCTGGCAAAGCAAGCATCGTTATTTATCGAGCCAGCCAGGCGTGCGGGAAGAGTCGACCCATATTCGCGACCAAATGACGGCGCACGCCAACCAAATGCGCGTCATCGCCCTCCAGGCCGAAGCCAACGACGACGACACCTGGGCAGCACTCGATCAAATCCGGAAGATCATTGACGAACTCGCCCCGCTCCAGGAAGCGCTCCGGAATGCCTACCTAATAACCGCCAAGCAAGCTGACACCCGAGAGACGGGAAAGATCGAACGGTACATCATGCTACGCATCGACGAGTTCAAGCAACTGAAGAGCGACAGCACCGAATATTTAAAAGACTTTGAAAATCTCCTGATGCAGGGCGACCTCGGGACTGCGGAGGACATGGCCGCCCTCCCCGATTCAAAGTTGCCCGAAACCGAGGATAGCGGAACACAAGAAGATCAGGAGGATACTGAATCAGAGACCAGCGCGGTCGATGAAGCCTTGGCCGCGATGGAAGATGCCGAGGAGACATTGGCGGATGCCAGCTCCGACGAGGAGGTCGCGGAGGCGTCCCCAAAGCCCAAAGCCGAGGACAGCTTGCCTACGGAAGAGGATTTAGAGAACATGGAAACTGCCGAACTCTACGAATCGATACAGGAGATGACCGAGCAATTGGATGAATCCTACGCAGAGAACAAAGCCGCCGAATTGGCCGAATTCAAACAACTCAGTCTCGAAGAAGCCAAAGAGCAAGTGTATGCCCCGAAGACGGACACCGGCCCCGAACTCTCCGAAGAGCTGTCGAAAAACCAGCCGAACACCAGTGAGGAATTCAAAGCCTTCAACGAGGCCTTGGATCAGGCCGTCAGCTCCAGCGAGCGGATGACCCGCCAAGCCGAAAGCCGCCTGGACTCCGCCAGCGGCAAGCAATCCGACGAATCCAAAGCTTCCCAGACCGCCGAACAACTCAGAGAAGCCTTGAGCAAAGACGCGACCACGAAAGCGAAAATGGCCATGGCCGCGAGCAATATGGGGCACGAAGACGGGAATCTCCAAGACCTGCGCAGCCTGATGAACGAAAACTACGCCAACGCCCAGGGCAGTCACAGCGGCGGCGGTGGGGGCTCCAGCGGAACGCAGCATGCCGGCCTCAGCACGCATTACGACGCGAGCTCATTCACTGGCGCCGACCGCAGCGGCAACAATCCTGACAAGATCAGCTTGAACCGCGACAGAACCTTCGCACAAGCCTTGCCCGGCCGCCGGTTTGACATGCAATCCGAACGCAAGGGTTGGATCTTCATCGACACCTGGTACATCATCGGCCCGTGGGATCTGCCCTCCAACGTGAAGGAATTCGAACCCTCCCTCCCCCCTGAAACCACGGTCGATCTGGACGAGACCTACGAGGGCAAGGCGCACCCGGTCACGAAGCAACCGATGGAGCTGGAATGGCGCTTCACCCAGTCCGGCGTCATGCGGATCAAACCGCCCGATGAGATGAGCTCTTCAGTCTATTTCGCGTATACTGAAGTTTTCTGTGAGAGCGCCATGGATGTCGTGGTTGCCGTGGCCAGCGATGACCGTGCGAAGCTATGGATCAATGATATGGTGGTCTTCCAAGACGTCGGCCTTTCCGGTTGGCGATTGGACGAAGGGTTCCGGCGCATCTTACTCAAGCCTGGATACAATAAACTCCTAGTCCGGTTGGAAAACGGCCCTTCTTTCACCAATTTCTCCGTGCTCATGTGCCCCTTCG
>PBYS01000047.1 GCA_002729725.1 Puniceicoccaceae bacterium | reverse complement strand
CTCAAAGATCCACGAACGATAGTTTCCACGGTTGATCACGTGGTAGCGCGCCCCTGCGTATTCGACCCTGCTCTTCCTAGCCATTGAATGACATATAAATAGAGCTGCGGTGCGGCTTCAAGAGAAAACATGATAAATTGGACTGACCCTATTTTAGAGCCCACTAAGCCGGGAAAGCCAAAGCAATAGATGCCGATAAAGCTGAGTGGCATCACAAATAGAAAGACGCGTGTTAAGCTAATGAGCAGCACCGGGCGCGGGCGCCCCATCACATTGAGCAACTGGCTCGACCAATTGCTAATGTGTAGGCCTGCGTGTCCTAGCACCGCAAAGAGCAAGTAGGTCACACTCAAATGCACCACCACAGGATCCTCACTGAACCAGCCGGAAATCCAACGCGCACTCGGAAGTAATAAAGCCAATGTAAGCGCAGCATAAATAAAAGCGAAACGATTACTAATACGTCGCGTCTCCAGCACACGATCATGCGCACTGGCGCCGTAATTATGCCCCACAAAGGGCACAATTGCCATCGAGTAAGACATGGAAACCATAAAGACTATGGACTCGATGCGCGTGCCAGTCGCCATCGCGGCCACGGCTTGCACCCCTCCATAGCTGGCGGCGAGCCGTATGTAATAGCCCTGCGCGACTGGAGCCAGCGCCTGATTCAAGGCGGCCGGCACGCCAAGCATAATGATGCTCTTCCAAGAGCGCAGCAAAGCACGCAGTCGCGGCCACTGCCAATCGATCAGCTGATAGCGGTGGTGCAAAATCAAGAGCGAAGCCCCCGCCCCCAAGGCACGCGCGATCACCGTCGCAATCGCGGCCCCTTGAATGCCAAAGGCAGGTATGGGCCCCCAGCCAAAAATCAGTATGGGGTCCAGCGCTACATTAAAAATCGCACACACAATCATCACCATGACCGGACGCAGCATGTCGCCCGCGGCGCGCAGACAGCCGTCACTCACCGGTGGCAAGATCGCGAAGACCGCCCCGAAATACCACACTTGCATGTAGGAACTCACTAAGTCCAACACTCGCCCTTCGGCCCCCAACATGGAAAAAAGCGGCTTCACTGTTAGTAAGCCGAGTAGGCTCACCACCAAGGTGCCGAGGATGGTCAGCGCCAAGCCATCCGAAACAGTGCGGCGCGCCAGCGCGCGTTGCCCGGCACCCAAGGCTCGCGAAATAATGGATGCCGACCCCGTGGAAAAGCCGATCGCCAGTGAGCCGACGATCATGATCACTGGGAAAGTAAAGCCCATAGCCGCCAACTCTTCCGTACCGAGGCGCGAAACAAAGAGCGTGTCGGTCAAGTTAAAGACCATCATCGCGAAGGTTCCCGCAATGGTCGGCAAGGTAAGCCAGAAGAGACGTCCTTTGACACTGCCTGTCAGTAATTTACTCATAAATCAAGCCCTCACGTGGCGAGTGATCACTCCGCATCACGCACCAATAGGGCGTAGTTATAGATCACGATATAGTCGGCGGCATTTTCGGATTCACCTAAATCAAACTCAGTGGTCGTATTATCGGGATCGTAAGGATAAGGGTATGCTTGAGCGTTGGTCTTCGACCACAACTGACGCGAGAGCGCAGGTGCCTGCGAGACCTCGCCTAAGGTATCCTTATAGTCAGCACGTATGGCTCCGGGGCCATGAACATCGACAAAGTCAGCCACTGTGATCGTCTCGGTATTCACTGACTGTCTCTGCCCTGGCTGCGGCTTCTTTCCTTCTGCCGGCGGCGGCCCCATGGTACCCATAGGTGGCGGCCCCATCGGGCGAGCGCCCTCGCTAGCATGTTGCGCTTGAGCAGGGCCAGCGCCGCTAAACAGATTGATGCCGTAGGCCTTGCCGAAAGCGATATAGAGCGCCAATTCCGGGAAGTCGCCACAGGTGCTACTCGTCCACACATAGCAATCGGGGCGGGTCAATTTGAAGAACTCGGTATCTGCGGCGGGCAGTGTCGTCTTCTCATACTGCACGATACTCTGTAATTCTTTGGCATCGGGCAAGCGCCAGTCACTATAGCCGAGATAGTTCGCCTGATTCATTTGCTCCACCCACGCGAGCGTGTCCACCCAAGTGCGCCCCAGACCATAGTTCACATCGTCAGCGACGCGCAACGAGCCATCATCGTTGACCGCGCCACTGTCGCGCTGTGTCCACATCAGCCTAGTCGCCTGATCGGTAATCGTGCCATCCTGGTTATCCACAAAATCGTTGACGCCATAGACCCCCTCTTGGCCACGTACCGCGCGCACTCCCGCTGGGATCGAAGCACCCATATAAGTGCCGTCGATATGATAGCCATCTCCATAGGACTTCATGTGGCCATCGGCCCAATTAAATCCGTAATTCTTTTCCTGCTGCTCATAATCATTCTGCGCGGGCATTTTGCAAACGGTGCTAGTCCAATAAGAGCCCGTGTAGGGACGATGCACATCGTAAGTGAAATCAAAATAATCCGTGTCGATATAAGGCACGGCTTGGCTAATATCCTTCACATCCAAGTGCCCATCTAAATTAGCCAGCGAGAATGACTCCTTGATCGTCGGCAAACGCCAATCGCTATAACCTCCGAGTTCTAGATCTGCCACATACTCAAGCGCCTGCTGATAGGTCATTTTATCCGTGGGGGGCGTCTGTTGCCACATTAGACCGGTATGGTTATCAGTCACCGTGCCATCGCCGTTGTCTGTGTAAGATGGCCGAAGTCCCTGATGCTGCGCATCTTGCCCATAAAATGCCCCACCTGGATCTGGTGCTGCAATGACATTGCCGAGGTTATCATAAGTGCGTGTTTGCATGGTATCCGTCAGCACAAAATGAACCGTCGGCAAAGAGACCTGCGTCTCTGCCCATGCGGAACTCAGTCCTGAGATGCCACTGGCCATCCCTAGAATCATGCAAGCCGCGTGCACTCGTAAAGTTGTTTTCATGGTGATCTTCCTTTCTATGTCGTAATGATAAATTGTTAAACGCTCAGTCAAGCGGCTCATCGAAAACGGCTACATTAACAAAGAACGCGATCAGCAAGATGGACGTGCCTACCGGCTCTATCCCACCGACAAAGGCCGGCAAATGATGCCACAAATTAAGCGCATTGTTCAGGAGCTCGACCAGACCCTATCGCAAGGCTCGACGCCCGAAGAGATTGAGCTGTTCAAAAAGATTTGCCGACGCATGAATCAGAACATCGAGAACGCCGCGGCTCGGCAGTGCGGCTGATGGTACCAAAATTTATTGGAAATAATCACACGGGTAAAGGCCTCCGATCCAACATGAAAACACTCTCCAATTCTCAGCTCGCGTATTTAGGACTCCGCCTCGCCTTTGGTCTATCTATTTTAGTTCACGGCGCAGTGCGCGTTCCCAAGCTCGCAGCCTTCGCCAATGGCATGTCGAGTCAATTTGACGGCAGCCTACTAGCCGGCTTCCCATCACTAGCCTTCGCTTACGCCATCCCCTTTCTAGAAGCTGGCGTGGGTTTAACGCTTCTATTGGGCGGGCGCTTCATCCGCTGGGGCGCGTTCACAGGTTGCCTGTTGATGGGCGGCATTATGTTTGGCACTGGCATGTTGGAAAAATGGGAATTGCTGCCCTCGCAGTTAATTCACCTCGGCCTATTCTATGCCGTGCTGATGAATCCTCACACGCCCGACAATAAAAACGCTGGCTAGATATACCAATATGAGGATCGCTAAAATGACTCGCACCCGCCTGCGAAGGCGATACCCTGATTCTCATGGGAACAGAAATCGTCTTTGTTAGTGCACTCACCATCGCGGTCGCAGCCATCTTTTGGCTGATTCTGAAGAGCGCTTCAGAAAAAATCATCGCTCAATACCGTCGCTTGAGCGAAACACTCCAATTGGAAATCACCGTTCCCGAAAGCAAGCTGCTCGGCTTCGTGCGCAATGAGCCCTCCCTCTATGGCCACTACCGAGGACGAGAAATCTCACTCTCCGTGCCGGGCAAAGGCCTGCAAAATACACGTCAGGTAGAAACCCTACTGAAGGTCGGCCTAAGTGACACAAAACTAAAAGCTCAATTAACGGCAACCGGCCCCTTGGCAGGCATGCGCCAACGCGATAGTGGCGGACAAGCTCGTTGGAAGAGCGGCGACACTCAGTTTGATAACGCCGTGGATGTACGCAGCAATCAAGGCGAAGCACTGAGCACACTGCTCACTAAAGAGCGGAGCAGCTGGCTCGCAAGTATGCTCAAACGCTCGAAAGGCACAGTCTACATTGGCGGCGGCGCATTGACCTTCGCCAAACTGGGGCTGATCAGCAACGATAACACGCGACAAGAGTTTGAAGACGCTCTGGAATTTTTGTGCGATTTCGCCGAATCCGCCGAACAGTCCATATAAAGTCACAAGGCCCCAGCGCTCAAAGATTCACAGATGCCTGAATAAGCTGCGTCATGCAGGTCCGCCATGATATCCATCATGACAAAAACCTGACAGAGTTTTTACGCATCACTGACGACTTTAAATCTAAGATCTGCTATCTTATACACTTCTCAAGTAAACCAGATAGAATTCGATTATGAAACAACTGCTTCCCACCCTACTCGCCTGCGCGACCTCCTTAAGCGCTCAAACTGCAATCACTGTCTACAATGGCAATTTTGGCGTCGTCCGCGACACAGTGCCGCTCAATTTAACACAGGGCATTAGCGAACAGAACTACAGCGGCGTAACTTCGCAGCTGGAACCAGAGTCAGTCATCTTACGGGATCCGACCGGGCAAGTTGCACTCAGCGTGCTCGAACAGAGCTATCGCGGTGACCCAGTGGATCAGCAGCGCTTATTACAAATGTTCGAAGGTGAGACGATTCGATTCCTCAAAGTCGTCGATGGTAAAGAAGTCATCGAATCGGGAAAAATAATTCGCGCCCCTGCGATGACGACCAGAACGAACCAATACGGCAGTCAACAGCAGCATATGCTAGAGCCAATCATTCAAGTCGATGGCCAATTAATGACACGCCTGCCTGGCACCCCACTCTTCCCTAGCTTGGGTGACGACTCGATCCTTGAGCCCACCCTCTCCTGGAAACTTCATTCGGAAACAGCCGCTCAAGTCGACGCGCAACTCAGCTACCTAACCAATGGCATGTCTTGGAAATCAGACTACAACCTAGTCTTGCCCGAAAAAGGCGACCAAGTCACACTCACTGGTTGGGTATCGATCGATAATAATACTGGAACCAGCTTTCAGGATGCCTCCATCAAGCTTATCGCTGGCGACGTCAATAAAGTGCAGTCTTCCCCTCAAGTCAGAGGGCAAGTGATGGAAATGGCCATGGCCAAATCGTATGCAGACGCACCTCAAGTTGAAGCCAAGAAGTTTGACGAGTTTCACATGTACTCACTCCCGCTGAAAACAACGCTCCGCGACAGCGAGACCAAACAAGTAGAGTTTGTGCGCTCGCAACAAGTCGCCACTGAAAAGCTCTACATCTATGACGGTTCCGGAGGTATACGCTATCATGGCAGCCTCAACATCAACCAAAACTACGGTCAGAACCAACAAGCCGACGTAGCGATCTACCGAGAGTTCAAAAATAACGAGGCAAATGGCCTAGGCGTCGCACTGCCCGCAGGTAAAGCACGCTTCTACCGTATGGATAGTGACGGTCAACTGGAGTTCACCGGAGAGAATACAATCGACCACACCCCAAAGAATGAAACGATCCGCGTTTACCTCGGCAACGCCTTCGACCTCGTCGGCGAGCGCAAACGCACCGACTTCTATAAGCAGCCTAGCCGTGACATGCTGCGCGAGAGCTTTGAAGTCGAACTTCGCAACCGAAGTGACGAAGCAGTCACAGTAACAGTCATCGAACATCTCTTCCGCTGGTCAAATTGGGAGATCCAGAAGAACAGCGCCCCCTACCAAAAGACCGATGCTCAAACAATCGAGTTTCCTGTAACAATCGCAGCCAACGAAACCAAGACAGTGTCCTACACTGTCGAATACAATTGGTAATCGTCATCAGCAATCGCTCCGTGCGTCGTGACTGCCGCACGGGGCCGCTTAATCCGCCTCGACGACTGCTTCCTCCTCTGCCACATCGCCTTCGACTGCAATCACAGGATCGCGCTCAGGGCGTGGCAAGGTTTTCACAGAGAGCTTTAACAATTCCTCATCACGTTCGACCTCGACCGAAGTGAATTGATTGGCTCGAGTAAAGAAGAAGGCACCCGGCACGTCGAAGACGTTATCAATTGGCCGCCCTGCGATGGACACCAAACGATCGCCCTCCTGCAGACCCGCTTGGGCTGCAGGCGCGTCTTCGATCACTTTAGAAAGATAAACACCACTGCTATCGTCTTCGAGCAACTTAGAAGCCACCTCAAAGCCCATCCATCCATGGATGATATGCCCCGAAAACATCAAATCGTCGCGCACGCGCACGAGGGCATCCACGGGGAGTAAGAAGGAGCCATTCAGTTCAGCGATCGATGCGACCGACACTCCGACGAAACGTCCATTCAAATCCAACATCGGGCAACCGCCCTGGCCACCATCCACAGGTATAGAGGTCCGGATATAGCTGGTAGGAAACACCTTATTACCCAGACGTTTTTCAACACCGGTAAAAAGCCCCATCACCGGCGTCGGACCAAAATCGAGCGGACAGGTAATCGCCACAGCAATCGAGCCCGTCTTAGGTAGCGGCTCCGTGGCATCTAACTTGATGATGGAAAAACCCTCTGGCGGCTCCAAAACACGCAATACAGAAATATTAGTCAACCGGTCGTGGCCCACAGCTTCGGTCGCATAGGGGCGGCCCTCATATTCGATCCAAACGCGATTCGCTCCAGCAGCACGACTCGCGCTGACCAAAACGTGCCCTTCTTTACTAATAAAAAAACCAGTGCCGACACGCAACATGATCTGCTGCTTACCGTCCACTTCACCGCTCGCGTATGCCGCTTTGACACGGACAACCGCCCCTTTGTTCTGCTTATAGACTTCAAGCAGACGCTCCTGTAAAGCTAAAGCTTCGGCGCTGTTGGCAGAAACCAAGTGAACCCCGAACGCCGACGCGAGGACAATGCAAATTAAACAAAGACGCATGATGGCTAGTAAACCAAACCAGTCGCAAGGCCCGAGCCCGCAAATGAAGCCGTGTCTGCCACATATGCAGCACTATCATAAGCAGCCACTTGCAAACGGTCATGCGTGAAATCCTGCGTATACGCAGCGTCCACTCCGGCACTGATGGCTTCGATCTGATAGTCGGGCGTCATGACGACCTCCAAGTCAGCCATCGCCACCTCAGTTACTGGCGCCGTAATCTGCGCCGCAGCCAGCGCCAATTGAGCACGCTCAGTGCGTCCTCTGGAGGCATCGCCCATGGATTCCATGGAAGCAGACACAGAACCATTAGAACCATTAGAACCGTTAAGACCGTTAGAACCATCAAAACCAAGCTCTGAATCTTGCTGTGCGACGGCCGCTCCGGTGCCTGTTTGAGCCCACTCGACATAAGCGGGTCGCAACATCACCGCCGCTAAAAACGCAGCTGCGGCTCCCACGGCAGTCGTTTGCGCGATACGGCCCGAAACTCCGCGGAGCACTTGCACATACCAAGGATCTTTTTTCACTAAGCTTTGAAGCATTCGCTGGTGGAGCTCACGATCAAATGTGCCCCAAAAAGCCTCATCTGGACGCTCCGCTCGCTTCAGGCGTAGCAAATCTTCGACTGTAACTTCTTTTTCTTGGGCCTTGTTAATGTCTGCCATAGGTACTGCCATAGGTATCTTTAGAATACTCGCGCTAATTAACCGATGTATTCCTGTAAATAGGACTGGAGTTGTTGTTTTGCGTAATGGAGTCGAGAGCGCACCGTTCCGACGGAAGTCTTAGTGATTTCCGCGATCTCAGCATGCTCCAACCCTTCGATTTCATGTAAAATAACGACTGTTCGATGCTTAAGAGACAACTTCTGCAGCGCATCGTTCAATTTTTCCTGTAATTCACTGACAAGCGCCCCTTTTTCAGAACGGTTTTTTGCCGTCAGTCGCTCATAAATTTCTGAACTTGAGACCTCTTCGTTGATTTTCTCATAGCTGATAAAACGGCGCCGATTCCGCTTTTTAAGAAATGTCATCGTGGTATTGATCGCAATCCGGTAGATCCAAGTAAAAAACGACGATTTGCCTTTGAAGCGACCGATGGCTTGAAAGGCTTTAATAAAAGTGTCCTGAGTTAGATCCGATGCATCCTCTCGGTTACTCGTCATGTTATAAATGACAGAGAAAATGTGCTCTCGGTACTTCTGCACAAGTTGGTCAAATGCGCCCACGTTGCCAGCCTGCACTCGCTGTACTACGGCCCAATCGAGATCGCGCTCAGAGACGGTCTTCTCTTGAGCGTTAAAAATCGATTTTGCGACTGATCCAGAATTGGCCATTGAACTAAACATGAGTCAAATATTACGGAAATGCAAAAGCTAATTACGCGCCGACTTGTAAGCATTTCATCGAAAAATCGGTTTTCAGGACACAAAAGACTGACAAGACAGCCTCACACAAGTTCCTCGGACTAAATACTCTAACACCAGCATGACGCAAAAGTACCTCAATACCAAAGCTAAAGACGTATACAGACGCAATAACATATAGCTTGGCCTGCATTCTGCTCAGGCTTCGAGTAATAAGCCTATATTATGAGCAAAGAGAGCCTAGACATCGCATGGATGATAATCGCGGCGGCATTCGTCATGTCGATGCAACTGGGCTTTTGTTTCCTCGAATCTGGGATGGTTCGTGCAAAGAACAGCATCAATGTGGCAATCAAAAACCTTGCCGACTTCTGTGTTTCAGCCGCCATATTCTGGCTCGTTGGCTTTGGAATCATGTTTGGCAGTAGTCAATGGGGCCTCTTCGGGAGCGGATTTTTCTTCTTCCAAACAGATCGTGATTGGTGGCTAGCCGCATTCTTCATTTTCCAGTTAGTCTTTTGTGGCACTGCAATTACAATTATATCCGGCGCGGTCGCAGAGCGAATGCGATTCAATGCATACTTGGTAATAACTGTATTCACCTCCGGCTTAGTTTACCCCTTCTTCGGGCATTGGGCTTGGGGTGGAATCATCCCTGGCACCGAGAGTGGCTGGCTCGCCAAACTCGGCTTCCTCGATTTTGCAGGTTCCACCGTCGTCCACTCAACCGGTGGATGGGTCGCACTTGCCGCAGTCATTATAATAGGCCCTCGCGTAGGACAACTAGATTCACCCGAACGAAAAATCCAAGGACACAATCTGACATTAGCAGCGGCTGGTGTTCTGGTTCTATGGTTTGGTTGGATAGGATTTAACGGTGGTAGCACACTTGAATTTAATAACGATGTCCCCAAAGTAATCGCCAATACGATTATTTCAGGAGCATTTGGTGGCGTCACCGCCATGCTAACTGCCTATTTCTATTATAAGCAGACGCGTGCGGCTGCACTGATGAATGGCATCATTGGTGGACTGGTCAGTATCACCAGTTGCTGCAATGTCGTGAGCGCTCCAAGCGCAGCTCTGATTGGAGTCGCAGCAGGAATCATTTGCTTCTACGGAATGCACTTACTAGAGAAAATGAAAATCGACGATGCCGTGGGCGCAGTATCTGCGCATGCCTTTTGCGGCGCATGGGGCACGATCGCAGTGGCCCTACTAGGTGAGCCTGAGCGATGGTCCACAGGCTTAAGCCGCAGCGATCAACTAACTGCGCAATTATTAGGCATCGCGACCTGCTTTGTATGGAGTTTTGGAACTGCATATGTCTTTTTTAAATTACTCAACAAGTTCACCAAATTGCGTGTAACAGAAGAAGAAGAACTCGCAGGTTTGAACGTATCCGAGCACGGCGCGACAACGGAACTCATCGATTTGATCACTGAGATGGATCGCCAGCAACGGGCAGGGACATTCGCAAAGCGCGTTCATGTTGAACCACATACAGAAGTCGGACAAATTGCAGCCGAATACAACCGAGTGCTCAACCGTATCGAAGAAGAATTCAAAAAAAGAGAGATCGCGACCCAAAAAGCTCGTGAATCACAGGCGGATGCCATTCGAGCGAATGAGGTAAAATCTGATTTTTTAGCCAATATGAGCCACGAACTAAGGACTCCTCTCGGCATTATAATGGGCTACGTTGAGCTCATTCAGGAAGATTTAAAGGACGGAGAAGCAATGGTACAACCAGAAGATCTGACAACAATATCAAATGCTGGACACCACCTACTACACTTGATCAATGGAGTCTTGGACATCTCGAAAATTGAATCCGGACAGATGGAAGTGTATCCTGTTTCAGTCGACATCAAACACTTACTCAAAGAGTTAAAACTAACCGTTCAACCTTTGATAAAGGAGAATAACAACAGTTTGCTGGTCGAAATGTCGGAAGGCATTGATCATTTAGTCGCCGATGAAGTGAAACTACAGCAATGCTTACTCAATTTACTTTCTAACGCTGCGAAATTCACCAAAAACGGCACCATCACCCTACGAGTGTATCGTAAATCATGGAATAATGGAATCGAGAGTTTCTATTTTGAAGTGGAAGACACCGGAATAGGAATGAAAGAAGAGCAAACTGAAATGATCTTTCAGGCATTTACACAAGCCGATACTTCCACGACTCGAAAATACGGGGGTACAGGGCTAGGTTTAGCGATCACTAAAAGCTTCTGCCAAATTATGGGTGGAGATGTTACTGTGACGACCGAAGTCGGCAAAGGATCCTGCTTCAAAATGAGACTTCCCACAAACCTAGAAGCACAAGAAGAGCCTGTCGTCCTCGAAGTCGAAAGTACAATCTCAATCTAATGATGAAAGAATATAGAATTTTAATAGTCGAAGACAACGACGCACTTAGGGAGATGTTTCGGCGGCGTCTAATACGCAGGAAATACAATGTCGAGTTAGCCAACGATGGTGAAGAAGGCTTAGTCAAAGCAGCTGAGCATCCACCAGATTTAATACTTTTAGACATGAGCCTACCCGGAAAGAACGGATGGACAATTGCTAGTGAATTAAAATCTAAATCCCAGACAAAAAACACACCGATCATAGCAATCACGGCGCATGCAATGCGCGGGGATCGCGAACGAGCACTGCAAGCAGGTTGCGATGACTACATCAGTAAGCCCATTAACTTCCAAAACCTATACGCGTCAATGGATCGTTTATTACAGCCATAAATCATCTTTCTAGGAATAGGTACGTAAAAAGGCCCGATCACACTTTCGTGCAATCGGGCCATAATACTGGCGATAACCTACTCTCGCACCCCAGCGTGGGGGCACTACCATTGGCGG
>PBYS01000046.1 GCA_002729725.1 Puniceicoccaceae bacterium | reverse complement strand
TCCTGAAGGCCAATGCCTTGAAAATTACGGGGCGCCAATGAAAACCAAGCACGCCGACTTGCGGATACAATTATCTCACGGATTCAGGAAAGAATTGATCCCAGTTAGCCAAGGCGGGCATACTTTTTTTTGTTTGCAAGAAGAGCCGCTGGAGAACCCATTAAATCGTGTATTAAAGCGAATGCTTGATATCTGTATCTCTTTGCCTGTCGTGATTTTTGTGATACCGCTGCTTTGTTTATTTGTGAAGCTTGTGCAGATGAGGCAATCGCCTGGGCCTTTATTTTTTAAGCAAGAACGCTCGGGCCAGCGTGGTCGTAAATTTCAAATTCTTAAGTTTCGCAGTATGCACGATCGTGGGGCAGATCGTTCGCGTGAGGGGGAACAAGCGAAACCGGGGGATGATCGAGTCTATACTTTTGGTGAGTTTTTGCGCAAGAGTAGTATCGATGAGTTTCCGCAGTTTATTAATGTCCTTTTGGGCAATATGAGTGCGATCGGTCCTCGACCTCATATGATTCAGCATGACGACGAGTTTAGTGAGCAAGTGAACATTTACCGCACGCGCCACTTTGTGAAGCCGGGAATCACAGGGTTGGCGCAATGTAAAGGATTTCGTGGAGAGGTGACGGAGCTCTTGTTGATTGAAGAGCGCGTGCGCTATGATTTGCAGTATATCCGGAATTGGTCGATCTGGCTCGACCTGTGGATTGTGTTTAAGACCGTACTGCAAGTGATTAAGCCGCCCAAGTCGGCTTACTAGGTAGCTTGCTGGGGGCTTGCCGAATTGAATGAGGCATGCAAGCAGGCCTTGCGTCCTCTTTGCATGACGCGCTTGAAGTTAGGTGGCCTGCGCTTGAGGCTAAATTTTCTGTGGCACGCCATTGCGACTGCGAGTTGAATGTTGAAGCTTTAGATCTAGGCACAAAAAAGCCGAAGCGCTCACTTCAGGGAGACTCGGGGCACTTGGCTCCTTGATTCTGCTGAGTGATGCGCTTCGGCGATGCGGCCTAAGCCTTAATCCGGACGCTTGAAGCGGCGCGCGGGCTTTTTGTCGCCACCAGCTGCTGGACCGCTGGGACGTGAGCCGCCTTCTGCTTTCTTGAATTTTCCGCCAGCGATTTTGCTTTTGGTTTTGAAAGGTTTCTTGTGCTTGCCGGCATCATTCCACTTGCGGTCGTTGTCGCCGCCGCGTTCGTTGCCGCGTTTTTGGTAGCCGCCTCCGCCGTGCTTTTTGCGGTAACCGCCGCCGCTTTTATAGCCACCGCCTTTTTTGCCGCCTCCCTTGCGTGGTGGGTTGGGATCGAAGGCTTCATTGTCTTCAGCGATCTTTTCACCTTCGCGGCCTTCGTCGTTGCCGAGTAGATCGAACAGTGCGCTGGCGATGTCGGTCGGTGTGTGTCCTGCGTCCAATAGGCGATCGACGAGGTCGTCGTGACGTTTGAACTTTCCTTCTTCGAGTGTGCTGCGGACTTGCTTGAAGACCTTATCTGCCTTGCGCCCTTCAACGTCTTCGAGACTTGGGATCGGCATACGCTTAACGACCTGGCGTGTGTAGCGCTCGATGGTTTCGAGGCGGTAGATGTCGCGGCCATATACGAAGGTGACGGACTTGCCCGAGCGTCCGGCGCGACCGGTGCGGCCGATGCGGTGGACATAGTCCTCGGGGTCGTGGGGCAGGTCGTAGTTGAACACGATGTCGACGTCGTCGATGTCGAGTCCACGGGCGGCTACGTCGGTCGCTACAAGTAGCTCCACGGAGCCGTCTTTGAAGCGCTTGATCACGCGCTCGCGGTTAGCTTGTGTAATGTCCCCATGGATACGGTCGGCCACGTAGCCACGTGCGGTGAGCGCTTCGGTGGCATCTTCCACCATTTGCTTGGTGTTGCAGAAGACGATGCCGCGCGGGTTGGTCTCTAGGTCGAGTAGGCGGCAGAGTACTTCGATCTTTGAGCGATTGCGTACTTCGTAATACGTTTGTTCAATCGTGTCGACGGTCAGTGACTTACGCTCGATCGAAATCTGCTTGGCTTGGTGGCTGAAAGTTTTGATCAGGCCTTCGACGGCGCGATTCATTGTGGCGGAGAAGAAGAGCGTCTGGCGATCTTCCGGCATGTCACCGAGGATGATTTCCATGTCCTCACGGAAGCCCATATCGAGCATACGGTCGGCTTCGTCGAGAATGCAGAGACGGATGCTATCGGTGCGGAGTGTCTTGCGTCGGAGGTGGTCCATTACGCGGCCAGGGGTGCCGACCACGATGTGGGCGCCTTTGCGTAAAGCACGCATTTGACGATCAAGAGGTGCGCCACCATATACGGGCACGGCGACTAGGCCCTTGAGTGCTGCGGCTAGGCGGTGGATTTCTTCGCAGACTTGCACGGCGAGTTCGCGAGTTGGGCAGAGCACTAGCACTTGCGTTTCGGCGCGATCGATGTCGATGAGGTTCAGTGCAGGCAGGCCGAATGCGGCAGTTTTTCCCGAGCCAGTCTGCGAGAGACCGACGATGTCGTGGCCTTCCATGGCCACTGGGATGGTTTGTGCCTGAATGGGGGAGGGCGATTCGAAGCCGAGGCGTTCAATGCTCTCAATGAGTTCAGCGCGCAGGCCGAGGTCTGTGAATTTTGTATCCATAATATCTGTAAATATGCCCGTTGACCGGATATTTACCGATACTTGAGCGCGTGGTGGAAGCAGCCTTCTTAGATTGGCCTTCCTTGTAGTGAGGCGCAGGGCTTTGACAGCTCAAACGGAGATGACAAGGATTAAAATATGTGAGCAGCTTTATTCTTTAGGCTTTTGTGGGAGCGTTAATGTGAAAGTACTGCCTTGCCCGAGTTCACTTTCTGCAGTCAGTGTGCCGCCAATGAGTTCGGCTAGTTTCATGGTCAATGATAGGCCGAGCCCCGTGCCGCCGAAGTCGCGCTGCGTTGTTGTAGAGCCTTGCACGAAGGGTTCAAAGACGCGCTTCAAGGTTTCTGCATTCATGCCAATACCAGTGTCTTTTATTTGTATGCTGACTTGGTCGGTGTCCACTTGAGATAGACGCATCTCGATGCTGCCGGTCTGGGTGAACTTGCGTGCGTTGTTGATTAAGTTAGAGAGTATTTGCCGAATGCAACGCTGGTCGGAGATGATTGGAGCGACCTGCTCGTCTATGTGAATGTCGCAATCCAGGCCTTGCTCGCGGATCAACTGGCTGAACAGCTTGGCTTCTTTTCTTAGGACACCTGCGAGATCAACCTTTGCCCATGTCACGTCCATCTGGCCGGACTCGATTTTAGCGCTGTCGAGTAGGTCGTTTAGTATTTCAAGCATACCTTGAGCACCGTCGAGAATGGTTTGGCTCATCTCTCGAACTTCATCGTCTTGGGTGTCGCTTAGGATCATTTGCGCAAAGCCCATGATTCCGTTGAGGGGATTACGGATCTCGTGGCTAGTTTGAGCGATGAGGAAGTCTTTCGACTCGCTTGCGCTGAGTGCATTCTCGCGATCGTGTTTGAGGCGTAATTCCCGCTTAACTTCACGTGTGATGTCTGCAGCGATCGAGTGGAATTCAGTGATGGCGCCTTCGCGGTTTTTATGTGGCACGTTGTGCCAGCGGCAGGTGATGCGGCGTCCGCTTTTGGTGACGTTTTCATTTACTTGAGTGCGAACTCCGTCTTGTCTGAGGGTATTGATGCCTTCCTGGAGTATGGGCATCGCGCTCGTCGGTACGATGAGGTCAATCTTCTGTCGGCCTACGACCTCTTTAGCCGACCATCCGAACAATAGTTCAGCTTCTTGATTCCAGTGGGTGATGGTTCGGTTGATGTCCCATACTATAAAGGCGAGCGGTGCGCCCTCAAACATGTTCTGGTATTCATTTTCTCGTTCAGACAGGAGTTCGTCGCTGACTTTGCGCCGCTTGATTTCGGCTTCAAGGCGTCGTCGTCCATGCCATTCTTTCCAGGCGATGAGCCCCAGGCCAAGAATACTGAGCAAGCCAATTCCAATCAGCTTTAGGGGGTAGCGTTCGCTGAGTGGTAAAGCATCGCGATATAGCATCGCCTCAAGGTCGGGAATCTCGTCAATCATTCCGACGCTTTGGAAAGTTTCTGCGATATGTTTCCAGCGTCCTATGTGCATATAGCCGATCTCGATGATTTCTGGGCGTATGAGGTCGATCGAGCGTAGTGCTTCATATTCAAGTGCTTCGCGGCTTTTGATCGTTGGGTATTCTTCAAGTATCAGCTCGATGATTGAATATGGGTTTTCAAGCGCGTAGTCCCAGCCTTTGAGGCTAGCTCGTCTAAAGGCAGCGACCGTGTCTGGGTTGCTTTTTGAGAATTCTTCGGTCGTAAATAGGATGTCGCTATAAAAATCGATCCCAGCGCTACGTGGGCTGAATATTAGGGGTTGCTGTCCGAGTGCTCGGATCGCGAATGGTTCATCGGTGATGTAGGTTGAAATGGCGTCCACTTCACCATGATGGAGTGGGAGTGGGGAGAACGTGTGATCGATGAACTGGATGGATTCTAGATCGATTTGCTCCGCTTTAAGCATGGCTATGAGATCCGCGGATCCAGGCTCTAACATGATGCGCTTACCTGCGAGGTCGTGAATGCTTTGTATTTCATTTCCTTGGATCGCTGCGAAAGCATTCGGGGAGTGTTGGTATATGGCAGCGAGTGCTTGAATAGGAGTCTCGGAGGCCTGAATCAGTAGCAGGTCCGCACTCGAGACACCGAAGTCTGCCTCACCTGCTAGGACTACATCGGTTGGTTTTCTATCTTGGCTCGCTTCTAGTAGTTGGACTTCAAGTCCTTCAGCCGCGTAATAACCTTGCTCAATGGCTGCATAGTAACCTGCGAACTGAAACTGATGCAGCCATTTTAGCTGTAAACTTACTTTCTCCATGCCGCAGGCTGCGTTGCTTGTGAAGAAAGCGAGTATGCTGAGAATTAAACCGTGCCGGAAGGCTTTCATAATGGAAGTGGTACTCTGATTTTAGCTTAGGTTATGTAAAGCTGTAAGTGCAGATGTCGTCTTGTCAGTGAGCAGAGAGCTTAGAGCTGTTGTGGAGGGGGCGCTCGATTGCGTTTTGGCGGGTTTATTAGTAAAGGATCGGGATTGTCGTCGGACGCGAAGTCGTAAATTTTGCACAATTTGAAATAAGCCCTTGATTTGTCACTTGTTCGAATACTATGCCAAAGAATGTCCGAATCTTGGAAAATAGCTGCTTTCTACCATTTTACTGATCTGCCGGATCGCGATGCCTGGGCGGAGCGTATGGTGGATCATGGCCTGCAAGTGGGCTTGCGTGGCACACTTATCTTTGCGCCGGAGGGAGTGAATTCAACGTGCGCTGGCTCGCATGAGGCGATTGATGCGACGATCGCCTTGTTGAAGTCCGATCCTCGTTTTGAGGACATGGAGGTGAAGTATTCCTATGCGGACTTTAATCCTTTTCCGAAGTTTAAGGTCAAAAAGAAGCCTGAGATTGTAACTTTTCGCCAGGAGGGGGCCGATCCGCGTGAGGATGTGGGGACCTATTTGGAGCCTGAGGAGTGGAACGATCTCATTATGGATCCCGATGTGATTACGATTGATACGCGTAACGACTACGAGGTCGAGGTGGGGCAGTTTAAAGGGGCCATCAATCCTAAGACGGGTGATTTTACAGAGTTTGCCAAGTTTGTAGATGAACACCTTGAGTCGCAAAAGGGGAAGAAAATCGCCATGTATTGTACGGGGGGCATCCGTTGTGAGCGCTCGACCGCTTATTTGAAGAAAAAGGGCTTTTCTGAAGTCTACCACTTGAAGGGTGGGATTTTGCGCTATTTAGAAGAGATGCCTAAGGATCAGAGCCTTTGGGAGGGGGATTGCTTCGTTTTTGATTATCGCGTCGCTGTGGATCATGATTTGAAGCCTGCAAAGTGGAAAATTGACCCGGCAACCAGTCATCCAAAGCGTATGTCGGAAGATGAAATTGAGAAGATTGCCGAGCGTCGCCGTAGTGGAGCGATTTTTAAGAAGCCCTATACTGTATAGTATATAGTATCGGTGCCCTGTTGCTTGTGTCGGCGTTAAGGATGCTCTAAGTGCTGCGGTCATGCTTGGGGTGAGGGCGCCGGCTGTCGCTGGGGTAGCCCTTTCGGGAGAACGCTTGCGGTCGGAGCTCATTTGGAGGGAGTTTTTCCGAGTTTAGCTGTGCAGCCTGGCTCGGTTTGATTTGTAAATTCTGGCGCCTGTGGTCGCTGTGACGCTTCGCTGATGTTGCTGCAATACAGTAGCTTTTAAAGTGCAGTATTTTTTTGAATTAAGTATTGACTGAGTCGGGGACGGGGGGCACTTTCGCGGGCTTTCCAAAATTCAACCCTTCTGTGTTTTGGATCTCCGGCTCTTTACAATCTAAATCATCATTTGCGATGTGCCCTTGTAGCTCAGTGGTAGAGCGCATCCTTGGTAAGGATGAGGTCGGCGGTTCGATCCCGCTCGAGGGCTCCATTTCGGAATTAACAAACAACTCAAGTAAACAATCTCTCAACACTAAATAACATCAATCATGGCTAAGGAAACATTCGAAAGAACAAAACCACACGTCAATGTCGGCACTATCGGTCACATTGACCATGGCAAGACAACTACAACTACTGCGATCCTGAAGGTTCAAGCAGACAAGGGCTTGGCTCAGTTCAAGTCTTATGCTGATATTGCTAAGGGTGGTACTGTTCGTGACGCGACTAAGACAGTGACTATCGCTGTGGCACACGTTGAGTACGAAACTCCGACTCGCCACTATGCGCACGTTGACTGCCCAGGTCACGCTGACTTCGTTAAGAACATGATTACTGGTGCCGCTCAAATGGACGGTGCAATCCTTGTTGTTTCCGCTGCGGATGGCCCTATGCCACAAACTCGCGAGCACATCCTCTTGGCTCGTCAGGTTGGTGTTCCAACAATCGTTGTATGGCTCAACAAAGTTGACCTTCTTGATGACGAAGAGCTTCTTGAGCTTGTTGAGATGGAAGTGCGTGATCTTCTTTCCAAGTATGAGTATCCTGGCGATGATATCACAATTGTTCGTGGTTCCGCAACAGCTGCTCTTGAGGACAAGCCAGGTGGTGCTGATGCAATCACTGCGCTTATGGATGCAATTGACAACGATATCGCTGAGCCTCGAGATCCAGCACTAGGAGATTCACGACCCAGCCGAGACGCGTCCGCTGCTCACAATTGTTGTAGTTGCAGGTCAACCAGCTGCCGTCGGGCTCGACGGCCGGCGCCATGAACGCCGGGATCGGGCGGGTCATGTTGGCGTGGTGCCAGTT
>PBYS01000045.1 GCA_002729725.1 Puniceicoccaceae bacterium | reverse complement strand
TTCCGCTACGCTCCATCCCCCGCAGGGAAGGAACCGGCGTCTCGCCTAGGCTCGACTGAATTTACAGACAATTTTTTGCACTACCGACGGAACACACATAACCAGCCCGCATAATGCATTTAAATACTATGAGATGTATAAAGACATTGATAAACACCCTGGCGTCACGCTGGTGCATAACATCCAATTTTTAATTAACTCCTTCAAAACTACCTTCGAAACATATACGCCAAACAATAAGGAATTTGACCGATGGGACAAAGCGTTAAACTACTACTTGCGAATCGACGAAACCCCCTATGCTCAACGCTTAACTCAATTAATTGAGACTGTAGAAAAAGACGACTAGAAACACGCGCATCAATTCAGCCGCTGACGGGATCTTAGCTAAGCTTGGAACGTATAGCAGAAAAAACATGCTGGTTTGAGTCAGCAGTGCGAATACCGGAGAGAGAGACATCACCAAATTCAAACCCCCGACTTTTCATGCTTTCAATGAGACGAACAAGTGATGGATCTTCAGGTTCAAGTCTACTGGTATGCATCCACATGAAATTGACGGAGGGTGACACAGCTAAGCTAGACTCAATAATTTGGCATGATGTTAGATCGAGATCTACATAAAGAAAATTCGTAGCTTGAGCATTCAACCTCTCACTCAGAGCACTGGTCTTAACCAACACTGGTAGTATAGGTCCTTCCCTCACATCCATCGCGTCGGATGGATGTTCACAATATCCACTGACGACGTCTGGCAACTCACGAATAATTTCGACTTCTTTATATCCGAAACGATCTAGGTTAGCTTCAAGTAAATCAGCTTGAATAGAATTCGAGCCGAGGTAATTAAGCGCAAGCCTTGGACAATTACGTAGACAGCAGATGAGCTCAAGCTCGCTCCCTCCAATAAAAAGCGCTACGTCGATCGATTCGGGATGCTCTCGCAACCATTGGTCAAAGGAAGAAACCCGATCCAATGCACTCAGAAGCTCCCTAACAGTATAACATCGAAGAGCAATACCCTCTAAACTAACAATGCAAGTTTGAGACTGATTCAATTTCCCAAGACGCGTGAGAGTGTCACCTCGTAGAAATTGAAAGCAGCGTGCCAGTCTCCCTTTAGCCTGGGAGCTCGAAAAAACGACGAACTCGTCTATTGGTATGACACTTGAGCTGGCTCGGTTTGAACGCGTCCAACCAAACAAATCAGCCACCTCTTCAGCAGGCTTTTTGAAGTTTTGCCCCAACTGCTGCGCCGCCCAATCTTTGAGTACAATCGCATCTTGAGGCGCTTCATGAAACAACTGCTCATAGTGCTCACGCATCCAAGACTGCGTCCCCCATTTTAAGTCTTCATCCAAAAGGTCTTCCTTATCTTTGTAACTCGGATCATTTCTCCATTCTTCACGACTATACAGGTCTTGCCAGCCCCATATAGAGGTCTTACACCCTTCATAACTCGAATAGACGATATGCGAGCCGACACAATTCGTTGTCACGAACTCAAACTGACTAAACAAACAGCGCATGCGACTAAGGGCATTGCGATCATATATCCATGCTCCCATCACCCAAGGGATGCCTTTGTCCTCGAACTCATGAACCCACTGCTCACGTTCGATACAATTAGCGGAGAGACAGACTAAGACATCGCTAAACCCTTCTTTAATTTCAGATATACGCTTGGCATACTCCTCAGCAAGTTTCGACCAGTCTTGATCCGAATACGTCGAAGTATGCCCAGGGCAAACCAACAAAGAGCCCTTTCGTCGCACAAGATTTGGCTCATCTCCATATAAATACGGAAGACCAACGGCATGCACATTTGAGAATCCTTCAGCACGTAAGATCGCTTCATGCGCTTGATTGCTCACTAAATGCAGGCTCTTGCTTTTCTTTTTACTATAACCTCCGATGTGCTCAGCAGTAGAAACCTCACCGTATTTCCATCCGTGCTCCCAACGCGCACCAGATGCACATTGCTCAAGCGAATCAACTTGCCGAGCGATTTCGCTAGATGCTCCATAGTAATTAGCCTCCCCCTTCAACTTCCCAATGTAATCAACAGGAGGTAATTGACTGACTACTTCCTTCAAAGACTTACTCAATAAAACGTTTGATGAGAAAGTCCGCCTATAGTTGTCTTTTTTCATATATTAACATCCTTTCGAAGCTACACAAAAACATCCCAAGTAACAGGCGTCGCACGTTCAACATCGACTTTCAACTGCTTACCCATAATCGCATCTAAATGCTTTGGAGCTAAACCATAACCAGGTCGAATTGAGCGAATATGATCAGAACGAATCACTTCACCTGCCTGAATATTCTCAACAAAATACAAGGATCTACGGAACTTAACATTCCCAGACTCACTGGACTTTCTACCGTAATCAATTTGACCCAGCGCATCCCAAGCAGTTTTAGAGTCTTGGACCAAAGCCCGCAACTCATCACTCTCAAGAGAAAAGCTATCATCGGGTCCGCCTCCGGTACGATCTAGTGTGAAATGCTTTTCAACAATCGAAGCACCGAGCGAAACAGCGGTAATCGCAGTCGTGTTATTCAAGGTGTGGTCGGATAAACCAGTCACACATCCAAATCTGCGAATCATATCAGGGATCGTGTGTAAATTATAATCTCCTGCAGGCGCGGGATAACCGCTCACACAATGTAAAATAGCCAACTCTTGACAACCTCCATCCCGAGCTGCCTGTATCGCCTCCTCGATCTCCTCCAAATCAGCCATACCAGTCGAAATAATCAAGGGCTTTCCCGTCGAAGCAGCATAACGAATTAGAGCATGGTCCACAGCTTCAAATGAAGCAATTTTATATGCTGGCGCATTTAAGTCTTCAAGAAAATCAACTGCCGTTGAATCGAATGGTGAGCTGAACATAACAATCCCACGTTTCTTAGCATGCTCAAAAAGTGGGCCATGCCACTCCCAAGGTGTATGAGCTTGCTCATATAGATCATACAGAGTGTTACCTGCCCACAGCCCATCATCTATTCTAAATTCAGGTGATGACGACTGCATCGTAATTGTATCTGCACGATATGTCTGTAATTTCACACAATCAGCACCCGCATCAGCCGCCGCATCAATTATCTCAAAAGCATTCTGAATGTTCCCATTATGATTGGCTGACATTTCAGCAATAATATATGGAGAATAACCGAGTCCTATAGAGCGGCCATTGATAGTGATTTTAGATCTCATTACGTAGTTCTACCTTATTATTGTCTACATCCGCCTCCACTGAGTAATTAAAAAACATCACTACCGCGTCTCCTTGCTGAAGGTCCGACTGAACAGGACAAGTATAACCTGCTTTCTGAAAAGCACGAACGGATGCAATATTCTCCAATTTAGCATAGGCACTAATACATGTTTCTCCAGACTCATCGCAGTACCGCTGTGACGCCTCTCGAATGATCTGTGAACCATATCCTTTACCGCGTATACTCGGAGAAAGATTTATCGAAATAACAGCATTAGCCGATGCGTCTATTTTCTCCACGCGAACGACACCAACTGCCACAGCCAGCTCGTTGAGCTCAACTATCTGATGCCACACTTTATCATCCGCTAATTTTCGCTTCAACCAATCCAGATGTACTTCGCGTGAAATCATTTCAGAGGAAAACGACATCAGACGTGCATGTGAATCATTTGCCCAGCTAAATGTCATTTCAAAATCCCATAGAGATACCGGACGGAAATAGAATAATTCGCCTAAAAGACTAGAAACAACACGATCCGCCCCGCCCCCATCGATCATCCCATTCGCAACTGTCGCATCACAGACCTTCGCAGGCTCATGGATCCACTCCGACAGTGGCTTCGTATTCGCGCCAAAAGCAGCGCCATTAAACCAGCCAAGTGGTAGTGCCGCCTGACGAGCAACTGTCAACGCATCAACAATCGGCAACTGATTGTCTGCAATCGTCACAATCGCACCAGGTAGTCCCCAATAGAGCCATTCCCAGCAGGTACTACCACCTGCGGAAATAATTCCATCGGCCCAAGCGTATTGCTCGGGCATGTTAGTCGCATTTTGCACAACCTCAACATTGTGATGGCTTTCGAATACACGTAGACGCTCAAGATGTGGGTTATCTGCCCCCACTAGCACTCGAATATTTAATGGGCGCTCACAGGCTTGATCAACTAGCTGCAGCGTTGCTTCAGTCGCATTCTCAAGATCTGAACCACCAAGCGTGACTAGCAAGCATTCGATGCTGCCCCAAGTGCATTTCTCCGTTTGCGCATCCAAAAACTCCTCCCTCAAAAGGCAATACGCCGGGCCCGACAAAACTTTAGTATTTAGCAGATCATTTTTATAATCAATACGGAGGTTCGCATCCAAGTTTTGATTTAAAATTACATCGCAATGCCAACAATCCGAGTAGCCATGATCGTCCGTGCAGAGAAGAGAAAAACCAAACTGCTTTACATACTTCTGGTATTCATAATCAAAATGATATCCATCCACCACTAGCCACTCGGCGTCCAATTCTTTAGCCAGTTCAGCTGTCTGCTGAGCATCATCAGTATCTCCGGGCTGCGCAGCTATGATAGTGTGATGCGTTATCCCATGACTGCGCACACGCTCCACCAGCTTTTCGGGGCAATTTACAGAAGCCAGCGACACGCTGCCACCACGACGCAGGTATCCCTGCGCGAGTGCAATCATGCGCATGACATGGCCAGTGCCCAGAGCGCCTCCAGCATCGGCACGAATTAATATACTTATTTTCATCAACGAATTTATGAGTGCAGCAACACTTCAATTCTTTTCAGACAGAGGAGACCACTTCAATCATTTACCCTTAATTAATTGCGACGGATTCCTGATAGGACAACCGAACGCTCTGAGTTTTGAAAACTTCAGCATACAGATCTAGAGTTCAGTTGATTGTGCTGTGGTGCTTCTAAATGAACGAGCCCTAATACTCGGCACATATGTTGGCAGAGGCATCGATTCGAAAGGTTATCTGCATGGGGATAACTATTTGAGTGTTTTGCGAACTGGAATCCCCGCCTCTTTCATCGCACTGCGCGCCTCGGCGGGTGTGGCTTCGGTGAAGTGAAAGATACTGGCTAGTGCGACTGCGGAAGCGCCGCCGTCTTTAACCGCCTCGATTAAGTGTTGGTAATTGCCAGCACCACCGGACGCGATGACCGGAATGTTCACTGCAGAGGATACTTGCTTCACTAAATCGATATCGTAGCCATTCATCATGCCATCGCGGTCGACGGAAGTGAGCAGGATTTCTCCTGCGCCGAGTTCGACACATTTCTTAGCCCATTCGACTGGGTCTAGTCCCCTATCGGTTTGTCCACTGTGACTATGGCAACTTAAGTGCCCATCTTCATGGCGTTTAACATCGATACTACTGACGATGCATTGCACTCCGAAGCGGTCACTGGCTTCGGTAATCAACTCAGGATGATCATAAGCTGCCGTGTTGATGGACACCTTGTCGGCTCCGGCTGAGAGTAGTTGCCTGATCTGATCAATATTACGAATGCCGCCACCCACAGTGAGTGGTACCATGCAATCTAAGGCGAAGTCCTGCACACTGACATAATCCGGCTCGTTGCCTTCAGGGGTCGCTGTAATGTCGACCAGAATGAGTTCGTCCACATCGCGTCTATTATAAACGCGGATTGCTGGAAGAACTGCTCCAACGCGACGCCAACTGTCAAAGGCTTCACCTTTAACCAATCCGAAATCCTTCCACAGCAACGTGGGTATTATGCGAGTTTTTAGCATGGCATATATTCGAGGAAGTTTTGGAGCAACTTACGTCCGGCGGTGCTGCTCTTTTCTGGGTGAAACTGCACGCCAAATACATGGTCGCGGGCGATCGCCACGACAAAGTCGCCTCCATATTGAGTGCGAGCGATGACATCGTCATCACTCTTGGTGACTGCGGCATAACTGTGGACAAAGTAAAAGTCGGACTGATCTGGGATGCCTTTGAACAGTGGGCTCTCTGCGGTGTAGTCGACTTCATTCCAGCCCATGTGTGGGATTCTGAGCGCTGGATCACTGAGTTGGAGGTGTTTCACTTCGCCGTCAATTAAGCCTAAGCCCGCGCATGTGCCGCCTTCGTCTCCCGAAGTGAGAAGGAGTTGCATGCCTAGACAGATTCCAAGTAGAGGGCGCTTTTGCTCGTAAACTGCATGTTGAATCGCAGGTATCCACTTTTCTTCATTTAGGTGCTGCATCGCAGCCGAGAACGCGCCGACTCCTGGCAAAATGATACGCTCGGCGTCCTTGAGCATTTCAGGAGTTTCCACCAAAAATGTGTCAGCCCCGAGTGCTTCGAATGCATTTTTGATCGAGGCGATATTGCCCATCCCGTAGTTGATGATACCGATCGCCATCCTTAAACGTTGTCGTAATTAACTTTTTCAAGATTGCCGTGGCGATCTTTGACTAGTTTGCCACCGGCATCGCACTTAAAGATCTTCTTGTTCGTGTATTTATCGCAAATCTTAACGAACTCATCGACCGACATTTCGAGTGGATCGAGGATGTCCTCCAATGGCTTGCGCAGGTAGCTCCAAGGAAATTTGCCATCGTTTTTACGGACGATATCTAGCCCGTCTTGACGAGTGATTCGATCGCGACGAATATGCATGGAGGCGATGTCAGAGGCACGCGAAAATCCGAATTTTAAGAATTTGAAATAGTCGTGGATACCCATTTGGTGGTTATCTAAGTTTTCGTAGTTAACCATCGAGCCTTCGACCACGTATTCAGGGGTAACCAAGCCGTTGGCTTGAGCGATCAAGTTATTCGCGATGCCATCCCAAGGTAGATAGTAACCGAGGAATAACCCGGTCACGCCCACACGTTGCAGCTCTTCTTCGGTCGGGTAGTTGTAGGGCAGCAGGTTACGCTTCGGGATGTCGTATGCTTCACTCAAGTCATTGACGCGCAGTCCGAGCAAGCCGCCAAATTCTTCCAACCAGCGACGGTCGAGCACGTTGTTCTCGGCGGCCGCAGCTGGCCCACCATATTCATTTTGGGAATTTTCGCCCCATACGATCAGTGGGATATTGTACTGAACCGCGGCTCTGACAGGGATCGTGAAGATGCCTAGGTGCTCTGGCCATGAAATGTCACCGACTTCGGTCAGACCGATTCGGTTCAGTTTAGCACGCACAATGGGGTTGGGGGAAAATTCGACTAGGTCAACGCCAAGTCGTTTGGTGTTTTCAATATTCTTGCGGCCAATCTCGCTCAGGTCGCAGGTGCTCGCGGTGACGCAGAGTGGGGTGAGCCCCATTTGCAGCATCCGGATTAGTTGGTAAGTGCTGTCCTTACCGCCGCTGACTGGCACGATGCAGTCCCAGTGTTTGCCGTGTTGACGATAGCGGTCGAGAGTCGTTTCGAGCTCCTTCTTTCGTTGATCCCAGTCGACGTGTTTACGGTTCTCGTATGCACGGCAAGCGTTACAGACACCCTCCTCATCAATTTTTAGATCCGGCTTGGTGCTCGGCATAACACATTTTTTGCAATAAGTAAGCATCGGTTTTCTTAGTTTTCAGTTAAATATTATTAGTGGTTAAACTTGATTGAATCGAAAGAGTTGCTCTGCGCAATCCCAGTCTTCGGGGGTGTCAATGTCTTGAACCTGATCTCTTGGTAAAACTACCGGCGCTGACCTAGCGGCAAACATATTGTCGCAGTTCAGAAAAGCGTCGCGGCGTCCCCAGTAGAATTGGCCTGCATCGTGGTAGGCTTCACGCAAATCTTGCGAGCGGGTGTCAGCATATTCGGGCTGAAACATTTTGACCGTGCCGCCTTCGGGGTCTACATAGAGCGCACGCTGAATGGGGAAGGCATAGCTGGTGACGGAAAAAGCGAAGTCGAGTGACGTGTCTAGTTTTAGAGAGTCGTGGCCTTCGATCAGGTTTGGAGCCGTCAGAAAGGGGGCTGTTGCGTAAATACAGCAGACGAACTCCAGTTTTGTTTGCTGTTGCGCTTCGATGGCCTCGATGGCGTGTCGAATGACTGGTAGCGTTGGCGTGTGGTCGTCCGAAAGCTGCGTTGGGCGTTCGAAAGGGGAGGTCGCTCCATACTCGATGGCGATACGGGCGATTTCTGAGTCGTCAGTGGAGACGACGACTTGATCGAAGAGATTGCTGCGGATCGCGGCCTCGATCGAATAAGCGATCATTGGCTTGCCGCAGAACTCTTTGATGTTCTTGCCCGGGATACGTTTACTCCCGCCACGTGCAGGAATGACTGCGATCGTTTTTACTGTAATCATTGGGCAATTTTTTGCACGTTGCGGATCACCGTGTCCACATCGTCATCGCTCATTTTCGGAAAGAGGGGCAGGCTGAGTGCCTGTTCGTAGTAGTTTTCTGCATTCGGGCATTTGCCGACACTGTAACCGAATTCCTTGCGGTAGTAGGGCTGTAAATGAACTGGAATATAGAGCACTTGACTGCCGACACCTTGGTCGCGTAAGCGCTGCATGGCTTCGCTGCGCGATAGGCCGAGCGCTTTAAAGTCTATCTGCACGGAGTAGAGGTGCCACGAGATGTGAGCGGCATTTTCCGCATTCAAGGTCTGCGGTGTTTGCAGCCAGGCCAAATCGGCAAAGGCGGCATTGTATTGTGCAACGATGGCACGTCGGCGTTCGATGAAGCTGGGTAATTTCTTAAGCTGGCTACGGCCTAAGGCACATTGTAGGTCGGTAATGCGATAATTGTAGCCGAGGCTCTGCATCTCGTAGTACCAACCGCCTTGTTCTTGTAATTCGGTGGTATCGCCTCCAAGGCCGATAAACTCTTCAGCCTCACGCGTGATACCGTGGCCTCTTAAATGGCGTGCGCGGCGTGCGTATTCGTCGCTGTCCGTCACTAGCATACCACCTTCTCCTGTGGTCATCGTTTTTACGGGATGGAAGCTGAAGGTCGTAATATCTGCCCAAGGGTGGCCGCCGATCTTGTAGTCTTTACCATATACTGAGAATCCGCCTCCTGTGCCGTGGCAACCGTCCTCGATGACGACTGCACCGTGTGAGCGGGCAACTTCGGCGATTGCCGGCATGTCGGGTGATTGTCCCGCATACGCGACAGCAACCACTGCTTTGGTGTCTTTTTTCCAGCCATTAGCTAAAGCTTTGGGGCAGAGGTTGTATGTCTCGGCGTCGATATCACAGAAATCCGGTGTCGCGCCGACAAAAGCTGCGCAGTTAGCCGATGAAACGAAGGTATTCGGACTGGTGACGACACGATCGCCTTTGCCGACCTCAGCAACGAGCATCGCAAGATGCAGTGCCGCTGTGGCATTGCACACCACCACAGCATGCTTCGCGCCAACCAATGCGGCAAACTCTTGCTCGAAAGCTTCAATTTCTGGACCGCAGGTCAAGAAGTCTGATTTAAGAGCAGCAACAACCGCAGCAATGTCGTCATCATCGATCGTTTGTTTTCCGTAAGGTATCATGGGCTATCAACAGGCTAAGAGAAATGACTACACTTTGAAATTCGTATCCACATGCGCGCTAATCAGCTCGCGAAGGCCTTCGACTGTTTCGAAGTCTTTGTTGTCACCTGAAGTATAGCTGAATCCCGATGGGACTTTTTGTGCATCAAATTCCTTTATATAGGAATCTAAATCCCACTTCGTGACTTGCGGCAAGATGACGTAATACTCACCCAAATCGTAAGTTGTGAACGAGTCGGAACTAGTAATCATCTCCTCGTGAATTTTTTCGCCTGGGCGAATGCCAATCACTGGATGCTCGCATTCAGGACCAATTGCTTCTGCAACATCTGTTATGCGATACGACGGAATTTTAGGCACATAAAGCTCTCCGCCCCACGCATGCTCCAGAGCATGCAGCACCATCTTCACTCCATCAGTTAATGAAATATTAAAACGAGTCATGGTCGGCTCGGTGATCGGCAAAGATCCTGATGCACGGCGACTGAGAAAGAATGGTATCACCGACCCGTTCGAGCCCATTACATTGCCATAGCGGACCACTGAGAACTTCACATCTTGCTTACCCACAATGTTATTCGCGGCAATAAAGAGTTTGTCTGATGCCAGCTTGGTCGCTCCATACAAATTAATCGGGGCACAGGCCTTATCCGTAGAAAGTGCCACGACATCCGTCACGCTACTACCAAGAGTTGCCTTAATCACATTTTCCGCTCCTCCAATATTAGTTTTTACACATTCATCGGGATTATACTCGGCGATATGGACATGCTTCATTGCAGCCGCGTGAATGACGTGGTCGACTCCAATGAAGGCACGCTTCAAGCGTTCTAAGTCACGCACATCCCCAATAAAAAAGCGGATCATTGGATACTGGTCGACTGGATACTCTTGAGCCATCTGAAACTGTTTTTGCTCATCACGAGAATAGATAATCAAGCGTTCAACATTGGGCCATCTTTGCAAAATGGTTTTAGTCAGCTCTTTTCCTAGTGATCCAGTTCCACCGGTGATCAGTATATTTTTATTGTTTAACATTTTATCTCACGACGATTAATAATGATTCTTGTTTAATTAATATCATTCGAGGCTCAAGCATGAGTTGCAATCTACTTCAAAGACATCCTGCCTTTGCCTAAAATCGTTTACTTAACCAAAACCCATCACACGGGCTGCGCGCCAACACCTGCTCTAAAGCCTGATTACAGAGGAGACAAAGGGCTTCACGGCTGGGTTGATCAGGAACCTCCGTAAGATCGACTGAGTCAACCGTCAATTTCCACTTAGCAAAGCCCACGGTTTCAATTGAGAGCGCCAACATAGGCGCACCTGAGCGACGATGAAATAGCCCCGCGATCGGTGAAGTTTTACATTCGAGCCCGAAAAATGGTACCCTCTCTCCTTGCCGCATTTTCTGGTCGGCGAGAATACCAAGCACCCCCCCCTTTCGAATAAAGTCGACTGGTCGATGAAAGCCGTCACGACGACTGAAGAGTCGGGTGCCCATAGCCTCACGCTGGCGGTGCATCCATCGGTCAAGGTAGGTATTATTTAAAGGTCGATACATAGCAGCCAGTGGGGCCACCACCCCGTGGCCAGCTGCAATTTGAGGAAGATGCGTCAACACCTCCCAAGGCCCCATATGACTTAGCAGCATAATTGCGCCCTTGCCATACTGGAGAGCCTCCCTCAAATGCTCAAACCCCTGAACATAAAGATGTTGTTCCATACGCCGAGGACTGAGTCGCGAAAGCGAAAAACTAGCTAGCAAATTAGCACCGGAGCGCATAAAGACCTCCTTAACTTGCTCCTCCAACGCGAGGCCAGCGGATTTGGCTGGTAATGGCGATTCACAATCTTCGCGCTCCGCCATCCATTCGTTGACCACCGTAAGATTCTTACGCACCACCTCACGACGCGCTACCAGCAACTTCCAAGACAACCAGCCAATACCACGCCCGATACGATAGCTAAATGACATTGGCAAATGAACAAAACCAAAGATCAAGACACGGGCACAGATATACTGGAACCATTTGACTGGGCCACTATAACGTTCCTCTTCAGGTATTAGATGCTTTGACATTTAAGCACACAAATATGCTCGATAAACGACCACTCAGTCAAGTCAGGGTAGTGCAAAAAATTGTCTGTAAATTCAGTCGAGCCTAGGCGAGACGCCGGTTCCTTCCCTGCGGGGGATGGAGCGTAGCGGAATCCCCCG
>PBYS01000044.1 GCA_002729725.1 Puniceicoccaceae bacterium | reverse complement strand
TCGGCGATCCTGAAGGCCAATGCCTTGAAAATTACGGGGCGCCAATGAAAACCAAGCACGCCGACTTGCGGATACAATTATCTCACGGATTCAGGTGTCGATGATTCTTCCGTCGACCTTGAGATTATCTCAATAGTTTGTCGTGTCCTTGGTTGTGAGGCTGATGTTGTTTCTGACGGATTTGAGGCCATTAACTGCTATGACCCCGAGCGTCACGAGCTGGTGCTCTGCGATTATATTATGGCTCCGGTCAATGGCATTTATGTGATTTCTAAGATCCTGGAAATGCATCCGAGCGCAAAGTGTATTATGGTGAGTGGTTATCCAGATGCGCAATTGCGCAGTTTTGTGGAAGAGAATCATTTGTTCGATCTAGTGGTCAAGCCGATCCAAGCGCACGCGCTGAAGGAGACTTTGCGCTTAGCGCTCAATGCACAAGATGGGGCGACTGAGGAGGTGCAAGGCATTGCGTTGAGCAATCGCATGGATGCCTGTGCCTGGCTCTGCGGAGATCGCGACGAGATTCATGATTTGCGAGAGTCTCTGACTGAGCAAATTGCGAGTCGTCACCCATTTTTGCTTTTAGGCTCGGCCGGGTCAGGCAAGTGTGAAATCGCCGAATTCGTGCACAAAAATGGCCCTCGTGCCGGTGGCCCTTGTGTGGTCTACGATTGCTCCGAACACAACGAAGAGGAATTACATAGTTATCTAGTGGATGCGTCAGGGGAATTAGGCATTCAATTTAAGCGTGCTGAGAAGGGGACGCTCATTTTAAGGCACGTTGATCGTCTGCCCCTAAGTGTGCAAAAACTGCTGGCGCACGCGATGGATCAATTGGCACAGAAAACTCGTCTGATTATGCTGGCCGATCATCCGCTAGAAGACGGGTTAGACGCAGGAATAATCGACGATGAGTTTTACTTCAAAGCGGGGGCGTCAGTCATTGAGATGCCCTGAGCGGTTTCTTGCCGCGATTGTATGTGGCGTATGCGTAGTATATTATAGTCGTGAACCTTCAGGCTGTGATATTTGTTTTTGATCTGTTTTCTCAGCATATTTCTATGCACTAACTGCGATTTGCCCGAAATCCGTCTCGACAAAATTTCTCAGCGTGAAAGCCTCATCGCTTCACTGTAAAACAGGACTATCATGCAAGAAAAGTTAACAGCTATCGTCGCGGGCGTGCAGGAATCTGCACCTAAGCTACAAACGCGCGCAGAATTTGAGGCGTATAAGGCCACTATTTCCGGCCCTAAGGGGGCCCTGACCGATGTCATGAAGGGCATGGGCAAAGTCCCCAAAGAGGATAAGCCTGCGATGGGCAAGCTTATCAATGAGGCCAAGACCGCTGTGCAGGCTGCCTTTGAACGGGTGGTTGAGCGCATTGAAGCTGCGGAATTAGCGGCTAAATTGGGCCCCGCGATTGACCCCAGCTTGCCTGCGCCGGATAGCACCCGTGGCACGCTACATCCGATCGCACAGGTGCGGGAAGAGATGGTCGCGCTCTTTCGTCGCATCGGCTTTTCCGTCGCGGAGGCCACCGAAGTGGAAACGGAGCACTACTGCTTCGATGCGCTTAATATCCCCAGCGATCATCCGGCCCGAGATATGCAGGATTCGTATTATTTGCCAGATGACTTGCGGGTGAACAATGTCAGCAAACTGGGCGATGAGAAGTACCTGCTCCGCACTCACACATCGACAGTCCAAATTCGCACCATGTTAGAATCGAAGCCTCCGATCCGCATTGTGGCACCGGGGCGCTGCTTCCGCCGTGATACGCCGGATGCGACCCATAGTGCAAACTTTCACCAAATTGAGGGGCTTTACGTGGATAAAGATGTGACGCTACTCGACCTGAAGGCTACTTTAGATCACTTCGTAAAGACGATTTTCGGCCCTAAGGCGAAGACTCGCCTGCGCCCAAGCTTCTTTCCCTTCACCGAGCCGAGTTTCGAGATGGACTTCTTCTCGCCCGATCTGGGCAAGTTGAGTAACAAGTGGATCGAAATCATGGGTTGTGGCATGGTCGACCCCGAGGTTTTTAAAGCTGTCGGTATCGACCCCGAAGTCTATACGGGCTATGCATTCGGCATGGGCATTGAGCGCATTGCGATGATTCTGCAAAACGTCGACGACATTCGCTACTATTATCAAAACGACGTCCGCTTTCTGAAGCAGTTCGCCTAAGATCTAAATCCAACAATTTAGAAGCATTCACGGCGGAGTCATTCTGCCAAAACATCTTTCTTGAAATGAAAATTTCCTACAACTGGTTAAAAAACTATATCGATCTGGACCCTGTCGAGCACTCACCTGAAGTGCTGGCCGAGGTCTTGCCCTTGCTTGGCTTCGACATCGAGGAATACGAAAAACTGGGTCCCCCCCAGCTCAATAATGTCGTGGTCGGTCAAGTGCTCGAATACATTCAGCACCCCGATGCGGACCGTTTACGCTGCTGTAAGGTCTCAACCGGGCAGGAAGGCGAAGTGCACGACATCGTTTGCGGCGCGAAAAACTTCCAACAAGGCGACAAGGTCATGGTGGCGCTGCCGGGCGCCGTGCTGCCGGGCGATTTTAAAATCAAAGCTTCCAAGCTGCGCGGGCAACCTTCCGCGGGTATGATGTGCTCCGCCAAGGAACTGCAGATCGGCCAAGATCACGATGGCATCATGATTCTGCCATCTGAGACCACGCTCGGCACAGCGTTGAATGAGCTCTACAGCGATGGGGACACTGTCTTCGATCTTGAGATCACGCCCAATCGTGTCGATGTGCTCAGCCATATCGGTGTTGCGCGCGAGCTCGCAGCCAAGTTCGACCTCGCAGTCAAATATCCTGAGGTCAAAGCCAGCACTATCAACGACCGTAGCGGAGAGCCATTGCTCACAGGCGTCGAAGTCAGCGCAGCTGAAATTTGCCCACACTACACCGCGATCTCTATTAAGGGCGTGAAAGTCGGCCCCAGCCCTAAATGGCTAAAAGAGGCGATCGAAGCTACCGGACAACGTTCGATTAATAATGTAGTCGACGTCACTAATTACGTATTGCACGAAACTTGCCAACCCTTGCATGCATTTGACGCGGCTAAGATTAAAGGCGGCCAGCTGATCGTGCGCATGGCAAGTGAAGGGGAGAAAATCACCACACTCGATGAAGTGGAGCGCAGCTTGACTGCGGATATGGCTGTGATCGCCGATGGCGAACGTCCATTGGTGGTGGCCGGCGTCATGGGCTCGCTGGATGCGGAAGTGGACGATGCGACGACGGATATCGTGCTGGAAGCGGCTTACTTTGCGCCGACTTCAGTGCGTGCGACCGCACGCAAGCTGAACCTCTCTTCGGACAGCTCTTATCGTTTCGAACGTGGTGTGGATCCTAAGGGCGTGACCTACGCCTCTTTGCGCGCGGTGGATCTCATTCTTGAAGTCGCTGGCGGGAGTGTTGATGGCAACATGATCGAAGTCGGCGCCGAGCCACCCACGATTACTGAAGTTGCTTTGCTGCCAGATCGTGTACGCAAGTTCATTGGCTTTGAAGTGAGTGATGCAGAAATCCAGTCTGTGTTGGAATCTCTGGGGCTTGGAGTCTCGGTGCACGACGCCGAGGATGGTTCGGTTCGCTGGGAAGTCTCGATTCCTTCTTACCGTCAAGATTTGCAACGTGAGGTCGATTTGGTCGAAGAGTTCATCCGTGTCTATGGCACCGATAAGATTCCGGAGTCCGAAGTCGTCGCACGTGGTATCAGCACACAGGATCACCGCATTTACACCGTCAACGAAGCGGTGGCCGATTACTTGACTGGACAGGATTTCAATGAAGCCTTCCTTTATTCGCTGCGCGATCCTGAAGAGACCAAGTTCTTTTTCGGTGAAGACAGCTTCAAGGTGCTCGCACTGGACAATCCATTGCAAAGTGATCAGAGCCACCTGCGCCCCTCATTGATTCCGGGCCTCTTGGACGTGTTGAAGCTGAATGCGGCACGGGGGACGGGGGCCACTCGTTTTTTCGAGCGTGGGCACGTCTATCGCGAGGTGAAAGGGCAGATGGTGGAACTGGTATCTGTCAGCTTTGTGATTGTCGCTGATCAAATCAGCCGCGAATGGCGTCAGCGTGAAGTCGCTGACTTCTACACCGCACGCACCTTGGCTGGTGAGGTGTTGGAGATCGCTGGAACTGCGGCGAGTAAGTTGAACTTTCAACCGCTGGAAGGCTGTCAGCTTTGGCAGTCCGGGCATTCTGCCGAAGCGGGGGATTTTGCTAAGATGGGCTTCATGGCCACTTGCGGTTTGCTCAACATGGCGACCCTTAAAGAGCGCTGGGACCTCACGACACCCGTTATTGCGGGCTCCATTTTGATGACACCTATGTTCTTTGAACGTAAAGCTAAGCGCGGTCGTCACAGTGGCGTTAGCAACCAGCCCGCTTCAGCCAAGGACCTTGCACTCATCGTCGATGAGTCCGTTTTGGCAGGGGAGGTCGAAAAGCAAGTCGCTAAGTTTGCGAAGAAGGCCACACAGGGCTTCGATTGCGAGAGTGTACGCATCTTCGATGTCTACCAAGGCAGTGGACTGCCGGAGGGGAAAAAGAGCCTTGCTGTAAGCATGAGTTTCCGTGCTGCAGATCGCACTTTGAAGGACAAAGAGGTGAATGCGGCTTTCGATGGCATTCAGAAGTTGATCCACGACAAGACTGATTACCAAATCCGCAAATAGCGGCTGTAGTTCTTTTCTCGAATGAGCATTAATTCATACACAACCCCGCCAGTTCGGCGGGGTTGTTTTGTATACGTAAGAGTCTGCGCATAAAATGCTTAATATCGTTTGAAGCATTGAAGGAAATAGCATACAATGACGAGCCCATTTTCCTTTCTATTTAATCGCTGTACCTTTACTCCCCATGCCTGAACTCACTGATCAAACCATAGAGTCAATATCAGATTTGGATGAAGCGAAGCGCCAGCTGCGTCAACTTAGTCAGGAATTAAGAGCACTGCGAGCGAGTGAGATTTATCATCGCACCACTTTCAATTCAATCGGGGATGCGGTGATGACGACAGATGCGAGTGGTCGTATTCTCAAAATGAATCGCGTGGCCGAAGAGTTGACCGGTTGGAGTGAGCAGGAAGCACAGGGGCGGAACTCCACAGAAGTTTTTCAGATTATTGATACGCTCAGTCGTTCGACCGCAGCGAGTCCCGTCGAACGTGTGCTACGCGAGGGCGTCGTCGTAGGATTAGCGAATCATACCTCATTAATTTCCAAGGACGGTAAAGAGTATCCGATCGCTGATAGTGGCGCGCCTATTAAAGATGATTTAGGGAGATTTATTGGCGTGGTGCTGGTTTTTCACGATGTTTCTGTGCATTATGAGAATGAGGCAAAGATACGGCGCAATGAGCAGTTCTTGTCTTCTATTTTACATAATAGCCCGCTGCCCACTTTTATCACCCAGGCAGATGGTTATGTTATTCGCACCAACCAAGCCTTATGTCAGAAGCTTAACTTGCCGGAAGATTTGATTGTGGGGCATTACAATCCTCTGATTGATCCTAATTTAGAGCAGGCAGGCTTAATGAATAAAGTACACCAAGTATTTTATGAGAATCAAGTCGTTGCGCTCGAGCTATTGTGGCAGCCCGATGTCTTTTCTGAGGACTATCAAGAAGGGTGCAGGCGTTATGTGAATGCTATTCTGTATCCGATTACCAATGATACCGGGGCCCTCAGTCATGTCGTGTGCCAGTGGACGGATATGACAGAGACCAGAGAAGCAGAAATGGCACTGGAGCACACCAAGACATTGTTCCGTATGTCTCGCGACCTGGCGGCAGTGGGGGCCTGGAGCCTAGACCTTATAACCGGCAGTTTTGAGTGGTCGAAAGAGACCTTCCAGATTATGGGACGCGATCCGAAGACATTTTTTCCTTCCCTTGGTACCATTGACGAAATCTTCTATGAAGATGATCAACAGATCTGGGAGGAGCATATCCAGAAATCTTTGCAGCACGCCAGTCCGCATCATTTTGAACTTCGTATCGTGCAGCCTTGTGGCGATATACGGCAAATCTCAGTGACCGGTAAGATGCGGTGGGATGCCTCTGGTGAACCTTCCGTATTATCGGGTGTGATGCGCGATGTCACGGATGAACGTAAGCGCGAAGCTCAGTTTCAAATGATATCTGAAGCCACCGAGAACGCATACAGTGGTTTTAGTATCGTGGATAAGAATGGGATTTTTGTTTATGTAAATAAAGCCTACCGGGAAATGTGGGGCTACGAGACGCTCGAAGAAATTTTGCACACCTCAATCGCTAGCCATTGTATGGAGCCTGATCAGGCGAATCGTATAATCGAAATGTCTAATGAAAACGGGCGTTTTGAATTGGTCTTTGAAGCGAAGCGTAAAGATGGCAGTCAATTTACGGTATTGATGAATGGGGGAGTCAGTTATGATGAGTATGGGCGTGAATTATATTTTTCATACTCATTGGACATTACTGAACGCCAATTAAATAGTGCAAGACTACAACATTTAACAACTGTGTTGCGTTCTGTGCGTGAGGTGAATCAATTGATTACTCGCCAGCAGCCAGATGCTAAAACGCTCTTGCGTGGAGTGACTCGCATACTGGTTCGAGATCGTGGATACAGTTATGTCAGTTGTGCACTAGTTGATAAACGAGGAAATGTTGCCGACTTTATAGAATCCTCAGACCAACGGGATCGCTGTCCATTGTCGGATAACTATAGAATCGGGGAGCCGCTCACTTGTTATGATTTACTCACTGCAAAGGATCATTGTATGCACTATTTGGATACGTGTGAGGGTTCTTCTTCTGAGCTGGGGTGTTGTGATCACCAGCAGGGGATCCACCGTTGCTGTGGACTGCTGAAATACGAACATATTATTTATGGCGTTCTTTCAGTACGTACTGCTGCGGGAGTCCAAGCGACCGACGAAGAGCTGGCTTTGTTTAAAGAGATGTGTAATGATTTGGCCTTTGCGCTACACACGATGGAATTGGAGGCGCAAAAGGTAGAAGCTTTTGAGCACATGGCGCAGGCTAAATTAGAGGCGGAAGTTGCCAACCGTGCTAAGGATGAATTTCTAGCGGTAATGAGCCATGAGCTGCGCACGCCACTCAACCCGATCTTAGGCTTTACTGACTTATTGCGTAAAAATGCCTCTGCTGAAGATTTAGAGTTATTAGATATTATTTATCGCTCTGGAGAGCGACAGTTGAAATTGATCGAAGCGATCCTCGATTACACGCGCCTGGACCAAGGCAAGCTGAATGCTAAGAATGCTAGCTTCAAATTATTAGAAATGTGTCGCCTGGCCTTTGAAGGCATTCGCCCTATGAGCGATGGGATCGCTTACGAGTTTCGTAATGGCGGGGCCGGCTTGTTCGCGATCGAAGATTCACTTGTAGTGATCCATGACTCCGAGATCTTATTACGTATTTTAAGTAATCTATTGCAAAATGCATGTAAGTATACCGATTCCGGTTTTGTTCGTTTAACAGTCGGAAGTCAGCAAGAAGTCCAGTCCGACCGAGTTGAGTTTTGTTTTATCGTCGAAGATAGTGGGATCGGGATTTCCCCTGAGTTCAAAGAGCAAATTTTTAATGCATTCACGCAAGTCGATAGCTCATGCTCGCGCTCGCATGGAGGCCTAGGCTTGGGCTTAGCGATCTGTAGCCGCTTAGTTGCTTTTTCGAATGGTCACATCGATGTGGTCAGTGAGCCGGGTCAAGGCAGCACTTTCACGCTGACGCTGCCAATGGATGTCAAAGAACTGGCGAGCTCACCTGACTCAGAATTAGCTGTGGCGGCAGATATTAACACGGACTCTCTGCGCGCGCTACGTGTCTTGCTGGTCGAAGACGATTCGTTTAATCGACTCTACTTCGAGTCTTTGATGAAGAAAATGCAGCTGGACTATACGCTCGCCGATGGAGGAGTGACAGCCATCGATATCTGCCAGCAAAAGCAGTTCGACGTTATCTTGATGGACTTGCATATGCCGGGGCTGAGTGGCTTTGAAAGCATGGATCGCATCCGTAAAGAGGGCGTGAATCAAAAGACGCCCATCTACGCGCTGACTGCCGATAATTCGACCGGTATGCGTGAGAAGTGTTTTGCCGCAGGCATGGTGGATGTTTTAACCAAACCAATTTCGCCGCAGCAATTAGAGCTCCTGCTCGATGAGTTTGCACATCTCTAAGCGCGCTTTATTTGCACCGATGCGCTGTAAGCTAAAATCCGTACCAGTGCTTAGTGCGAGTGCTCTAAATTTTTGGGGTCCGAGCAGCCGCAGTGGTTGCTCTCGATCCAGGCGTGGCTGCCATCGCTGTAAATTTCTTTTTTCCAAATCGGGAGGCGGTGCTTGATGTTATCGATGATGTAGCGACAGGCCAAAAAGCTGTCGCCTCGGTGGTGCGCTGTCACGCCCACCCACACCGCGATGTCGCCGGTCACGAGTGCGCCGGTGCGGTGCACCACAGCTGCATTTTCAACTTGGAATTTTTCTTGTGCCTCCTGCAGTATGCGCTCTGCGATACTGGGGGCGAGTTGCGGATAGCCGCTGTAGTGGAGCTCTTGAACGGCTTTGCCTTCGTTGTGGTCGCGCACCCAGCCCTCGTAGCTGCAATAAGCGCCGGCACTGAGTGACAGCATTTCACGTCGAAAGGCACTGGGCTCTATGGCTTGGTCGGTCAGGCGAAATTTCATAGTATGAGGTCCGTGCGTGTTGCAGTCGATCAGCCACCCGTCATAGGGGGGAGGAAGGCGATCGAATCACCGTCTTTGAGCTCCGTTTCATGGGCGGATAACTGATGGTTGATCGCGACTTGTAGCTGTTTGAATGCGTGTGGAAATTGGTAGCTCTGTTGTAAGTCGGCGTAGAGTGTGGCGGGGGAGCTGTGCTGGATGTGACGAGATTCTTCGGTCTTACCCGCCAAGTCGGCGAGTTGTGCGAAATAGAGGATTTGTATCTGCATGGTAGGCTAAAGGCGTTTAACTACGGGCGGTCGACGGGGCCTAGTTCTGCTTTGGTTTGTTCGTATTCTTCGGCGGTATTAATATTATCCAGGCTGCGGGGATCGTCTTGTTCAATTAGAGCAGCTTTTTGAACAATGAGTAATTTGCGTGGGCAGCTTTTTCCGAGTTCTTGCGCGAGTGCAAGCAGTTCGGCATCGCTACCGGAGGGATAGATTGCACAGAGCGGCTCGGGTAGGCCATCGTAACTGCTGCGGTAGGCGGTGAGCTGTGGGCTTTCCTGACGAAAGGCGTCGATTAGCTTTGTTAATGCGGCAATTTGTAAGTAGGGCAGATCGCAGGCCAGCACCAGCCAGTGCGCATCGGGATGTGTGCGCATGGCAGAGAGAATACCAGCCAGCGGGCCTTTGACTCCGTCTACGCAATCGTAAATCGCGCGGCTAGCCGTGGGGCAGGGGAAGGCTTGCCCCGTGCGCTGCGAGATATAGACCTGCTCGCAGGTCGTTTGTAAGAGCGCGGCCGTGCGTTCGAGTTGGGTGCCTCCATCGCCGTAGCGAAGCAGGGCTTTATCGCGGCCCATGCGTTGGCTTTGGCCGCCGACGAGTACGAGTCCGTAAATGGGTAGTTGCATGGCTGAAATGATTAGAGAGTCTTTACTTGGAGGCGCGCATGGCTGCGCGCTAGGATTTTAGCTGGTAGTCTGATTTTCCACCTGTTTTTTGAACCAATCGAGTCGTTTCGATGACGATGTCTTTGGACGCAGCTTTACACATGTCGTAGAGCGTGAGTGCCGCACCGCTGGCAGCGGTGAGGGCTTCCATTTCTACGCCGGTTTGATCCAGCACTTTGACCCGTGCTTCGATGCGCAGGCGTGCGTCGTCTACCGGAGTGATCTCGATCTTGACTGATTTGAGGTTGAGCGGGTGGCAAAAGGGAATCAACTCGGAGGTCTTTTTGGCCGCCATAGTGCCTGCAATGATCGCGGTGTCCAAGATGGGGCCCTTCTTACTGCTCCAGCCGGCTTCGGCGAATGCGCTCATAATTTCAGTGCCCAGATGCACGTAGCACTCGGCGATGGCAGTGCGTTCGGTGGCTGTTTTGGCGGATACGTCCACCATGGTCGGGCGTTGATTTTGGTCGATATGGGTAAATTCCATGTCTGCGATCATTTAATGCCAAGGGTGAAAGTCGAAGCTTTTGCCCGCGGGGTAGCTTTTTTCTTTGCATGGCGGGAGCTCGATGTAGCCGTCGCTTTGTAGGATGCGCACCAAGTCTCCGGAGTTATTGGCGGGCTGGGGGCGGGCGATGTTGTTGGCATGCAGACTGACGGGCAGGAAGATCGTTAAATCGTCGCGAGCTCTGGCGCCAGCATCGAGTCTGACCGTATGTGGCGTAGTGGGCGCCGCTTGGCCCAAGCTGTGAAAGAGTGCAGGGATTACGTATTGGTGCAGGCAGGTGAGCGTGGAGAGCGGGTTGCCCGGGAGGGTGAACACCGCGCATGCGGGCTGACTCCAAAAGCCGAGTGGTTTGCCAGGCTTTTGAGCCACTCCGTGAAATTGACAGTCTAGGCCGAGAGCGTCGAGGGCATCTGGAATAAAGTCCTTTTTGCCCATAGAGATACCTCCGCTTAAGATTACGATGTCATGGTCGGCAATGAGCGCTTTGAGTTGCGCTTTTGGGGCCGCAGCATTGTCGGGCAAGTGAGCAAACTGAGCTGCGGGTAAATCGAAGTGCTGGAGCGCAGCTTCCATCATGATGTCATTGGAGCGGCGAATTTGGTGGGCAGCTGGCGTCGCCACGATATCGACTAACTCATCGCCCGTGCTGACTATGACGATGGAGGGCTTTTTTGAAACCACTAGACGCTCGCAGCCGCAACTCGCGGCGATCGCGATTTCGCGCGATCCGATCCGGCGGCCAGCAGTCAGTAGCGCCTCGCCGGCTGGACGATCGCTGGCGAGCCCATGGATACAGTCACCAGCAGCGTGCTGAGTCGGTTCGAGCACTTGCATCTGAGTGCTGTCGATGCGTCGAGTTTGTTCATAGGGCACCACGCAGTCGGCATCGGTTGGTAACACGGCCCCCGTCATGATCTCTGCACAAGCTCGTGGCTGATGGCCGAGCTGTTGTGCTGGCGCGCCCGCGGGCGCTTGTGTCACGATGGTAAAACGACCGTCGCCATCGATCTCGGCGGCGCGGATCGCATAGCCATCCATCATTGAGCGATCAAAGGGCGGGAAGGGGCGGTCGGCCAGCACGGGCGCGCGTAATATGCGCCCCGCGCACTGTTCGAGTGCGCAAGTTTCGCTCGGCTGTGTCTGCAGAGCTGCTAAGATTCGTTGTTGGGCGAGTGCGGGTGTGATCAGTTCTCTCATTACGGGGCGCTGGCCGTGTGCCTCAGGATGGCTGGTAAGCCATGGCGACTAGTTCTTTTAAGCGGTCGATTTCGGCGCTGGATGTTTTGGCGATGAAGCCGCGCGCGTGCGTGAAATGCACATCGTCTTCATTGTCCAAACGGGTAAATTCCATACGCGTGTCGTCGTTGAAACGACGCATGCCGTAGCCGCTGCCACGGCTGTCGGGATAGACGAGTGCCAGCACCTCTTCTTCCAAGCCTAGCTTTTCTACATGATAGCCGAGCCCTGAAGAGGCTTCGTCTGGCATGGGGGCGGTGCGAGGCATAAAGAGTGCCTTAAAGTTTTCAAACTCCCAGACTTCGGCATGTGCTGCGACAAAGTCGAGGCGTGTGCGTAAGGTAGTAATGTAGTCGACCGTGTCTTGCCCGATCATGCGCATGATCTCCCAAATCGGCTCGCCGGGCTTGTGCTCCGTTTGGCTGGCAAAGCGGCGTAGGATTGTAATGTCTAGGGGGGAGTTGAGCTTACCAAGTGTTTCACGGTCCATGCCCAGCCACTCGGCCGTGTCGACGGGGCCACGGCAATCAAACCATTCCGCCACTTCCAGCCAGCTGCAAAATTCGCGCGCGTCTTGGTAGATGCCGAGGTGTTGTAATACCAGCGAGAGGGCACAGGTCGGCACGTGATCGCGCGGGAGTTGGTGATGGTCAAAATTGCAAAGCGCGGCATCGTGTTGATGGCCGATGTCGAGCACTGCGACGTCTGGGGCCTTGAGGTCGGCTTCGGTCGGATCGCGGCGCTCTATGGCGACGGGCGCCTGAGTCAGTAATACGGCACAGGCCAGAAAGTCGTCTTTGTGGGCACCGCCCGGGTGCGTGACAATTGTTTTAATCATAGCAAGAGTGGGAAGCGGAGTGCTGCGGCTGGCAAGTGTTTTGTCTGTGAGAATTCGAACGCAAGCTATGCTGAAAGCACAAAAAAAAGCACAGGCCACGTGGCCTGTGCTTGATGAAATTGCTTGTTCGCGATGGCGCGATGGCGCTTAGCGGGCTTGTTGCTCGTAAATGCTGAGGCGCTGTTGCCACTGTGTGGCGAGCGTGCTGGCTTGGATTTGTGCCACGTAGCGGTCGTAGTCTTCGCTGCGGCCAGCTGCATCGGCTTCGATCGCCAGGTGGTACGCGGCTTCGGCGCGGGCGACTTCAGCCAGGCTGCTGTCGTTGGCCACGTCAGTGAGTTGTGCCAGGGCGTCGCTGGTGTTGCCGTTGTAGTAATTGGCGAAGGCCTGTCCCAGTAGTGCACGCCCGGCGAGAATGTTGTCGCTCAAGGCACCCGCGGCGATGCTGTAGAAGTTGAGCGCTTTTTCAAATTCTTCAGCATTGTAGGCTTGGTCGGCTACGGTGAGTGCTGCCAGGCCGCCTAGGTCTTTGTTGGGGTTGGCTTGTGCGAAGTCAGCCAAAGTTTCGCTATTGATGGCTTCGGAGTAGGCGGCTTGCAACTTGGCGACGGCATGGTTTTTATACATGCGCATGCCATTGAAGGCGATGATCAGCAGCGCCAGAGCAAAGATACAGCCGGAGATGAAGCTTTTGTTCTCCATCCAGTAGATGCTGATACGATCTTCAATCGAGATTTCCTCAGAGTCCTCGACGTCGACCAAGTTGCGTTCATCGACGACATCGACGTTTTCAGGTAGAGTTGGATTGTGGCGTTTGTTTTTACTTGGGCGATTCATTGTGGATTAGGAATTAAGAATTAGGAAATTGGAAATTGGAAATGAAGAGGTTGGATTACAATCAGACTGGATGCAGTTGCTCTAGTCGAAAACCACAGTCTTGTTATTGTAAACAAGAATCCGATTGTCGAGATGTAGGCGAATGGCTTGGGCGAAGACGGATTTTTCCAGATCACGCCCTTTGCGTATGAGATCAGGAATGGCGTTGCGATGGTTGATGCGAGTGACGTCTTGGTGAATGATTGGGCCTTCGTCTAGGTCGGCAGTTGCATAGTGCGCAGTGGCACCGATCAGCTTGACCCCACGCATGTGCGCTTGGTGATAGGGCTTGCCGCCCGCGAAGGCGGGTAGGAAAGAGTGGTGGATATTGATCACCGGGCAGCCCGCTTTTTCTAAAAAACTCTCGGAGAGCACCTGCATGTAGCGCGCCATGACGATTAATTCGGCGCCTTGTTCATGCACGATGCGCAGTTGCTCGCTCTCGGCTTCGGCCTTAGTGGCTTTGGTCACGGGCACATGATGAAAGGGGATGCCGTAGCGAGCGGCATCTTCGGCCAAGTCCTGGTGATTGGATATAATACAGGCCAGTTCGCCAGTCATTTCGCCAGAGCGGAAGCGTAAAATGGTGTCGTGAAAGCAGTGATCGATTTTGGATACGAAGAGCGCTACCTTCGGTCGGTCAGTCGATTGTGCGACTTTTGCAGTCATTCCCAGCTCCTCGGAGGCGAATTTCTCGAATGAGGCTGCCTCTTCGTCGATTTTTCCGGATGGGATCCATTCGACGCGCTGAAAGAAAATGCCAGCTTCGGGATCTTCGTGCTGATCTGCGTGCACGATATTACTGCCGCGTAGAAAGATCCAACTCGACACGCGTGACACCAAGCCCGGTTGATCGGGGCCGTAAAGAAGTGCAATAATAGTGGGCGATTTCATGAAAACTGTGCATCACACTCATTTACTTCACGGAATCAAGGGTATAAAAGCTTGTTGTTAGAGCAAGGACTGCCATGGCTTTGCTATTACATTCGAGCGCGTGCGCTTAAGTGCTGATTTCAGACTTTTTTCTCACGCTTTCGCGAGAAATGAGTAAGTAGGGGATCACGGTTTTTGCAGGCATATCATCGCCTCTAGCTTGCGCCTCGATGACGTCCGCCGCCGCAACGGCCATCGCTGAATAGTCGGGAGTGATAGTAGTTAATGGAGGCACTGAGTATTGTGAAGACAGGGTTTGTTCGGAAGCGATCAGTGAGATCTCTTTCGGCACCTGACGGTTATAGAGCGAGAAGGCGTAATAGGAAACGACTCCTGCGTTGCCACCAGGGCAAAAAAGGGCGTCCACTTCCTGTTTGAGTAGCTTCCCGATCAGTTCGACATATTTATCGGTGCCGTGACCTGAAAAGTAGATCAGGCTTTCATCCACTGGGAGCTTACAATCGCTCAGAGCTTTCACGATTCCGTCATGGCGAAGGTCGGCATTGCCGGTGCCTGGATCGCCGTGTATAACACAGCCGATCTTTTGACAACCACGCGCATGCAGGTGTTCAATGGCCAAGCGCATCCCCTGTGCATTGTCGGATTGAACATAATAGATATCGGGTGAGTTCGCTGGCCCATCTCGATCCATGATCACGAGGGGCATGGCGTAGCGGTCCGACCAATCCGTAAAGGTGGATGGCTCCGCTCCGATCGCGATGGCTGCGCAAAATTGAATGCCATCCAGGCGATCGCGATTGTTCTCGGGCAGGATTTCTAAGCGAAAGCCACGGCGCGACATCTCTTGCACCAGCGCCATGAGAATCATGTCCACACAGCTCTGGACCGGATACACGGGCGCGTAGGGAGTGATCACGACCACGTTCTTTTGCTTTAGCGAAGGACGTGGGCGATAGTCCAGCTCGCGTGCAGCGTCAAACACCCGCTTTCTCACATCGAGGTGGACGTTGGGGTGATGGTTGAAGACTCTGGATACGGTGGCACTTGAGACTTTGGCCAGTTGTGCGACGTCGGATATTTTTGCCATACTGCAAACTGTGTACGTGCTTTGGTTTTGTTTCAAGGATTATGAAAAAAATACAAGGATGCTGCTTTATTCAGAAAGAAATCGAAATTTTATAAAATTGTAAGTTATTTTCATGCAGTCGATTGAGGTGTTTTCACTTGATGTAGGTCGGCTTTCAAAGGACGATCCGAGCACAGATCGTTCTACTTCGCTAAGGGATCGCACTGTATTTGTAACTGGACCCTTCCAGTTTTTCATAAAATTGAAAATTTCCCTTTCGCTGCACACGCGTGATGCAATCCCCCATTCAATTTGGAGTCTGTGGTCTTGGCCGTTTTGGCCTGGAGCATTGCCGCCACTTTTCCCGAGAACCGAGTCAGTATCAGGCGATGCCTTGTTGGCGATGCCTGAACTGGATGCGGTGCTGGTTGAAGTGGAGGAGCATGATACTCTCTAAGTGGCACAACGCTGCATTCGCGCGGGTAAGCACATTCATATGGATAAGCCTGGAGGTGAGTCCTTGCCGTCGTTTCAGGAATTACTGGCGCAGGCAGAACAGCAGCACTTGACTGTGCAAATGGGCTATATGTATCGCAATAGCCCAGCGATTGAGTTTTGCTTGAAGGCTGTCCGTGAAGGGCTGCTGGGCAATGTTTCTACCATTGACGCCGCGATGAATCGCTATGACGGCGAGGACTTTCGCCAATTGATGCGGACCTTTCAGGCGGGCGCGGCTTATATCTTTCTGTGCCACTTGATTGATCTGGCGGTGATTATGATGGGAGCCCCCGAGCGTGTGATTCCTTTGTCGACCTGCACCCGCTCTGATGGTGTGCTGGATAATGGTTTTGCCGTGATGAGTTTTCCTGGTGGTTGCACGGCTTCGTTGCGAACGACGATTGTCGAGGTCGGTGGTTTTGAACGGCGTAATCTAGTTGTTTGCGGAGACCGGGGCACGCTGATCGTACAGCCGCTGGAGCTGGAAGGGAATCAAGCGGGAGGGCGTGTCTTTCTCAATTTACTCGAAGCTCGCGGAGGCTTTAAACAGGGACTGCAAGAAATCCCGCAAGCTCCGCTAAAGGATCGTTACGCGGATCATTTGCTAGAGTTCGCGCGTATCGTTGTCGGTGAAATTGAGAATCCATACTCGTATGCGCATGAGCTACTGGTGCAAAAATGTCATCTGCAAGCTTGTGGCTATGATGTGGAGGAGACTCTGCCTGAGGTTAATGGACTTCAACGCTACCAGAGGGCAAATGCAACGCTGTCGCCTCCTTCGGCAGGTGAGGTGCGGGTGGTCTTTTTCGGTGATTCGATTACTAATTGCTGGGATTTAGATGTCTCTTTTCCTGGAGAGAATTATATTAATCGTGGCATCGGGGGGCAAAATACCAAGCAGATGTGCGCTCGCTTGACGCAAGATGTGCTCGCGCTTCAACCTTCTGTGGTTTGGTTTATGGGCGGGACCAATGATATTGCACAAGGTGCATCCTGTGAGGATATTTTGGACAATGTGCGCTTTGTCGTGAGTCGCTGTCGCCAGGCCGGCATTCAAGTCGTGCTTGCTTCGTTGTTGCCGGTTTCGGACTATCATCAGCACAAAGATTTTCTTCGGGAACGCAGAAAATTGCGCCCGCAGAATCGTATTAAGGAAGTGAATACTGGACTTTCTGAAATTGCTGCCAGTAAGGGTGCGATCTATTTGGATTTGTTCTCTCTTTTGATTGATGCGAACGATCAAATGCCAGCGGATCTTGCCGATGATGGGCTACATCCCAATCCCAAGGGCTATGATTGTATCGCGCCTTACGTTAAGCAAGCACTGGAGCGGGCGAAGTCTCGTTGCTTTAAATAAATCATTCTTAACTTTTTAATAGCTAAACATATTTAATCACCTATGAGATTTAAAGATAAAATAGCCCTCGTCACTGGAGCTGGCTCAGGTATGGGCCTGCTGAGTGCGCAACAATATGCAGCCGAAGGGGCGAAGGTCGTACTGGTCGATGTCAATCGCGAGGCGGTTGAAGCGGCCGCGAAAGCCATTTGCGATGAGGGCGGGGAGGCTAGCCACTTTGCGCTGGATATTCGTCATTTCGATGAAGTGCAGCAGGCGACTGAGTTTACCCTAGAACGCTATGGGCGCATCGATATTTTGGTCAACTGTGCGGGGGGTAATCCGCACCGCGTTTGCAACTGTCCGGGCGGGTTCGAGGAGATGACGCTTGAGGCGCTGGACTGGGGCATCGATGTGAATTTTAAAGGGCCGATCTATTTTTGCCGCGCGGTGCTGCCAACGATGATGCAGCAGAACAGTGGTGTCATTATTAACCTTGGCTCGGTGGATGGCGTGACCGGTGCAGTCGGTGGCGTTGTGTATGGGGCCGCTAAGAGTGGAATGATTGGTTTGACTAAGTCGCTGGCACTCGCAGGTGCAAAATATGGCATTCGCGCTTGTTGTGTGTCGCCCGGGCCAGTCATGACACGCGCCGCAATGGCTGCGATGAAGACGCCGCTCGGCCGTGCCGCTGAGCCGGAAGAGGTGACTAAGTTGATTCTTTACCTCAGTTCCGACGACGCGGCTTTCATTAGCGGCACTAATTACCTGATCGATGGTGCGCGCAGTTGCGGCGGCAACGAGGCTTAAGGGCGCGTTGCGATATTTTTACAGCACTTGTCTTAGGCATGCATATGAAACGAAAACAAATTGTATTCACTGGCGTGGGGTGTGCAGAGCTTCAAGAGGTTGCTATGCTTCGAGCCGGAGATGATGATGTGTTAGTGGCGAACGATGTTTCAGCGATCAGCGCGGGCACCGAGCGCGCCTGCTTGTTGGATCTCCCCAACCTGGGAGACGAACCTCAAGGCTGTTTTCCTAAGACGCTCGGCTACAGCTGTGTGGGGCGTGTGATCGAAGTGACGGGGCAGTCGATTGCGATGAAACAGGCGCTTGCACTGACTGCGCCTTCGGGGCGTATTGCATTGCTCGGGTGCACGCGCGTTTCTGATGCTTCGATTGATTACTACCAAGATGTGCATCGGCCTGGAATTGAAATGATTGGAGCGCATACGATGTCGCGACCTAAACTTGAATCGCGTCCACATTCGTGGACTTGGAGGGACGATGCTCGTGCCATCTTGGATTATATGTCGGATGGTCGTTTGGACATGAGCCAAATTGTATCCACCCTCTATTCTCCTTTGGAGTCGTCTGCTGTGTATGCGGCTTTGGCGAAAAATGAAAATTTCCCCGTCGGGGCTGTATTTGACTGGAATCAATTAAAATGATGCGACACTGGAAAATTGCCATTATTAAAGATAGTTCCAAGCCGATGCTGGGGCTGCATGGTTTACATACTGCATTTCGGGGCTTGCCGAATGTTGAGGTGGTCGCGCTGGTGGATTCCAATACGGATAATTTGGAACGGAAGATGGCTCAGGTTCAGGCCCGTGCCCACTATGCGACTTGCCAAGCGATGCTGGCGCAGGAAGCACCGGATATTGTTGTCATCACATCGCGTCACCCAAGTGATCATTTAGAGCAAATTCGGTTGTTGGCGCAGCGGGGATGTCATATCTATTGCGAGAAGCCTGTGAGTGACTCCTTAGCCGAAGTGGACGAGATCATTCGGATTGTCGAAGCGAGTGGGATTAAATTCGCTATGGCGCACCCCGCCCGCCACGACATCGCTTTCCGCACGATGAAGCATATGATCGACGCCGGTGCGATCGGTAGGCCTTTGTCAGTGGTCGGTCGCGGTAAGTGTGATCATCGTGGCGGGGGGGAAGACCTGCTAGTGCTCGGCACGCATATTCTCGATTTACAGACCTATTTCTTTGGTGCTCCTGAGTCGGTGATGGCCGACATTCGAATGGAGGGGCAGCTCGCTAAACGCTCCGATACGGTGAAGACGGTGGAGCCCATTCGTCCGGTGATCGGAGATGATATTTTTGCGGTTTTTCAACTGAAAAATGGCGTGCGCAGCAGCTTCGAAACCCGGCGAGGACTGTATCAACCGAAGCAGCCCGCGCCGCATATGGGTATTCGTGTAATGGGTACCGAGGGCGTGCTTTCGCTACGCTTCGACGACGCCGGAAATCAACCCCTGCTGCTCAGTCGCCAGGGTTGTTACCCTGAGGATCATCCTGAATTTGAAGCTGTAGCTCTGCAGGAAGACCGGGTGATTCCCGGAGCCGAACCCTTGGACCGTTCACTTTCCGGCAGTCCGGATGTGCCGCACGCTCCATGGTTTTTAGCCGCCAACCGTTTCGCGGTGTGGGATCTGATGCGCGCAATCGAAACAGACGGCGAAGCGATCGCCACGCTGGCCGATGCCCGGACGGTGGCCGAAATGATTGAGGGCATCTACACGGCACATTTAGAGCGTCGCACGCTCACTTTTCCACTCACTAAGCAGGCGCATCCGCTTGTTGAAAAAGTATAATACTATGAAAGCAGTAATAATCGATAAGGATCAAAACTTAGTCTGGTCGGACGTTCCAGACCCTGTCGCCAAGGAGAATGAAATCTTGGTAGAAGTGCACGCCGCGGCATTGAACCGCGCCGACTTGATGCAGCGGGCTGGCAATTATCCACCCCCTCCAGGCTGGCCCACATGGCCGGGCCTCGAGGTGGCGGGTGTGGTGCTCGAAGCGCCAGAGAATGGACGCTGGAAAGTGGGCGACAAAGTTTGCGCCTTGGTCGGCGGTGGGGGCTACGCCGAAAAAATCGTTTTGCCATCCGATATGGCTTTGCCGGTGCCCGCTGGGCTTTCTATGGTTGAGGCGGCCGCGATTCCTGAAGCCTTTACCACATCGTATCTCAACCTCTGCCTCGAAGGTGGTATGCAGGCGGGCGATACGGTCTTTATTCAAGCGGGCGCGAGTGGACTCGGCATGGCTGCGATTCAACTCGCCAAAAGCTTGGGGGCGAAGGTTGTGACAACGGTCGGTTCCGAGGAGAAGGCGCAATTCGTGCGTGATCTGGGGGCGGATGTGGTGATCAACCGCAAGCAACAAAACATTGCCGAGGAACTTGCGAAGCATCCAGTGGATGTGGCCATGGACTGTGTGGCGGGGCCTAACCTTGGGCCTTGCTTGGAAACTATGGCACGTGGTGGTCGCTGGATCGTGATCGCTACCTTGGGCTCGGTTAGCAGCGAGATCAACATGCTCGATTTCTTTAAGCGTGGCGTGAAGCTGATCGGTAGCACCTTGCGCAGTCGCAGTAGCGAGATGAAGGCGGAGATCCTACAAGACTTGGAGGCTAAAGTATGGCCTGCCTTGTCTTCCCAGGACATCAAAGTCCTCATTCATGAGACTATGCCTGTCACGGAAGCGGAAGCCGCACATGCAATTTTAGAACGCCAGGAAAATCTGGGTAAAGTAGTCCTCTTGTTACGGTAGATTCTGTGAGATTGTATTGGTGAAATACCATTTATCTTGGGCTGCCTGTGTCAAACACTTCGCTGTCAATAATCAAGAGTTGAATCGTTTTGGGGCGGATGTGGAGATGGATGAGCGCACCCTGCGCGAAATCTATTTACCCGGCTTTGAGGCGACTGTCAAAGCCGGTGAGGTGCTGACGGTGATGGGGGCCTATAATAAGTTTCGTGGGCAGTATTGTTGTCACCATGAATACCTAGTGAACGACATTTTAAAGACCGAGTGGGATTTTAAGGGGACCTATATCAGTGATTGGTCGGGGGTGCATTCGACCCCGGAAGCAGTCGAATTTGGTATGGATTTGGAAATGGGCACCTGTCGGCCCTATGATGACTATTACCTCGACGCGGGGTTCCGGCAGGGCTTGGAGTCAGGTGTCTATCGCGAAGACCAATTGAACGATAAGGTGCGGCGTAATTTGAGAACCCTTTATTTGGCGGGTGCTTTCGATGCCGAGCGCAAGCCGGGGGCGCGCAATACTCCGGAGCATCAAGCCACTGCGCGCGAGACCGCACGCGAGGCGATGGTGCTATTGAAGAATGATGATTCCGTGCTGCCTTTGAATCCAAAGGCGATTAAAAAGCTGGCGGTGATCGGCAAGAATGCGGTGGCGAAACATTCGAACGGAGGCCATAGCTCTGCGGTGAAATGTCTCTACGAGGTCACTCCGCTTGAGGGCATTCGTCAGTATTTGGGTGATATGGTCGAGGTCGTATATGAGCCCGGCTACAGCGATGGTGAGGCAGGCTTGAGTGCGATTCCGACCGAGTATTTAGCTACGGTGGATGAGGGCTGGGGCGTTAAAGGTTGGAGTGTGAGCTATTATGCCAACCAGAAATTTGAAGGGCCGGTGGTCTTTAGTGAATACACGGAATTGCCACGTTTTAAGCGGGAGGACTTTGTGGCACCCGAGGGCATTGATAGTTATTCTCATTCTGCAGTTTACCGTGCAAAATTGAAGGTTCCCGAAACGGGTGATTATTTGTTGACTGTGGTGACGGATGGCAGCGTGTGCTTGAAGGTTGACGGAGCTGAGCAGATCAATGCCACTGGGTTGACCCAATGTGAGAAACGTCAGGTCACTTGTCACTTTGAGGTAGGTAAAACTTACGAACTGGAATTGTCCTATAAGTGCGGTGAACCAATGTATTGCTTCTATTTCGGATGGGTGCCTTGTTGGGAAAATGAAGCCGCGCATAGTGAGGAATTTTCAAATGCCTTGGCGCTTGCCCAAGACGCGGATGCGGTGATTTTTTGTGGTGGTTTGACGCACCGCAATGATCTGGAAGGTCAGGACCGTCATCATCTAGCCTTGCCGGATGAGCAAGATGTACTGATCGAGGCCTTGTTGCAGGTAAATCCTAATACCGTGATCACGCTAGTGGGCGGTTCTCCGGTGCAAATGCCCTGGATCGAACAAGCCAAGTCGGTCTTGTGGATGTGGTATGCCGGCATGGAAGGCGGGCACGCCGCTGCGGAGTTGCTCTTTGGGGCTGCTTCCCCCTCTGGTCGTCTGCCAGTGACTTTTCCTAATTCGTTGGAAGAGTCGCCCGCTCATAAGTTGGGGAGCTACGAATTCGATAAGAGCGTCTATTCAGAAGGCTTACAAGTCGGCTATCTCTATTACAGCACCCATTCGATTCAGCCATTGTTTGCTTTTGGGAATGGTCTATCGTATGCAGAATTTGAATACGAGAATCTGCAGCTGCTGGCAGGCGAGGGCGATGCTGCCGTAACAGCCACACTGGATGTGCGCAATATAGGATCCCGTGCGGGCAAAGAAGTAGTGCAGTTATACCTGCAGGATGTCGAGGCTTCGGTATTTCGCCCCAAGATAGAGCTGAAGGGCTTTGAAAAAATAGAACTCGCCCCTGGCGAGACCCAGCAGCTGAGCTTTGAGCTCACGGCGCGTGATCTGTCGTTCTATGATGTGGATGCCCGTGCCTGGAAGGCCGAGCCGGGTGAGTTTATCGTGCATATTGGTCGATCCTCGGTGGACCTTCGACTCAGTCAAAGCATTGTGCTGGAGATTCATTAAGCTTGCTGGTTCGTGCCGACGCCAGGGCAAAACAATCATCAGAGCTCTTTGCCTTGGTGACGCGTATGTGCCTTGGTGACGCGTATGGGGTTATCGACGTCACCCGAATGATCACGCCGGGGCACAATTACAGGAAACGGGCCGACATGCCTACTCGTTAGCTCCGTTTTCTTAATAGTGGAATCGTGATTATTATTCCAGCGACGAATGCACCTTCTGCGAATGCGAGAAGCAGATTCTTTTCATAAAATCGGGGGTCTTTCCCTGTTTCTTTGAGATACTGGTCAAAAGCCCACTCAATCGAAACGCTCCCGAGTCCTCCAAGCAATGCAAACAGGAGTATTATCTTGAGTCCTTTTCTATCGAACCCAAGTGATTGGAACCATTTCTTGATGGTATACTGATCTGCTAGATCATCTTTCATTCGTAACTACTCAGGTCGTTTCTGGCAAAATGGCGCAGGTTTGATTTAGAGCTTGTACTTTGTTGGCGCGAGTGTTTGCTGTTAGAGGTGAATTCGAT
>PBYS01000043.1 GCA_002729725.1 Puniceicoccaceae bacterium | reverse complement strand
TTCATTAGGCTCATGGTGTAATGGTAGCACAACGGTTTTTGGTACCGTTTGTCGGGGTTCAAATCCCTGTGAGCCTGCCACTTTTATTTAACTCTGTATTTGCGGAGTGCTGTTTTTAGATTTGCGTTGCAAGTCTCGCAGCGTAGTTCATCCTTTACAGTATATTTTCATTAGGCTCATGGTGTAATGGTAGCACAACGGTTTTTGGTACCGTTTGTCGGGGTTCAAATCCCTGTGAGCCTGCCAGTTTAAAAGCGCTTCGTTCATTCGAAGCGCTTTTTTTTGCAGCTTTTTGGTTTGCGCCGCATGGCCAGAAGCATTGTTTTGCTCCGCTTTCCAATTCTGCTAGCATTATGACACAAGCGATTAAAATTTACGATACCACACTCCGCGACGGCACACAGGGCGAGGGTGTTTCTTTTACTGTGGCTGGGAAGATCCGTGTTGCGGAGAAACTGGATCAGTTTGGTATCGATTATATCGAAGGTGGCTGGCCTGGCTCGAACCCGCGTGATATGGCATTCTTTGAAGAAGCGCAGAAGCTGACCCTTAAGCATGCTAAAATCTCGGCCTTCGGCTCGACACGCCGTGCCAGCTTGGGTGCAGAAGAGGACCCACAACTGAAACTGCTATTGGATGCGAAGACCCCAGTGGTGACTATTTTTGGTAAGACTTGGTTACTGCATGTGGAAGAAATTCTGCGGACCACTGCCGAGGAGAACCTCAAAATGATCGAAGATTCGGTCCGCTTCCTGACTGAAAATGGGCGCGAGGTGATTTACGATGCGGAACACTTCTTTGACGGTTTCTGCGATAATCCCGAATATGCTCTCAAAACTTTGGAAGCTGCCAAGCGCGGTGGGGCGGTCAATTTGACGCTCTGTGATACGAATGGCGGCAAACTCGTCTCTGAGGTGAACGATATCGTGAGCCGAGTCGTGGCGCACTTCCCAGAAACTCCGATTGGCGTGCATTGTCACAATGATTCGGGGCTAGGCGTCGCAGTATCACTCGCGGGTGTCGAGTCAGGCGCCGCCTTAGTGCAAGGAACGATCAATGGGGTCGGTGAACGCAATGGGAATGGCAATCTGACAACCATCATGCCGAATCTGATTTTAAAGATGGGCAAGGAACTGAATTGTGCGGCCAACCTGCATCAGTTGAGAGATCTTTCGCTTTTTGTGGATGAGATGGCGAATCGTGCATCGGATAACTCTGCACCTTTTGTGGGGCCTGCTGCTTTTGCACATAAGGGGGGCGTGCACGCCGATGCGGCTGCTAAGGTGAAGCACAGCTATGAGCACATCGAACCTGAATTGGTAGGTAATCGCACTCGTGTATTAGTATCGGACATGTCCGGCCGTAGTAGTGTGATGATGAAGGCGAAAGAAATCGGCGTAGACTTGGATGCCCGCTCGCCGGAGTTGAAGGACTTTCTGGCCGAGCTTAAAGAGCTCGAGTTCCGGGGATACGGCTATGAGGCTGCCGATGCATCATTTAAGCTCTTACTGAAGCGCTTCCTGAAGGGAAAGAAGGACGAATTAGAGTTGATCGGTTACCGTGTCATGGTGGGGCATCAATCCGCTTTGAACCGCACGGTCTCGGAAGCCACTGTGCAGGTGAAAATCGGCGAGGAGATACATCACACTGTGGCGGAGGCCAGTGGGCCGGTGGGCGCACTGGACGATGCTTTACGTAAGGCGATTGCACCTGTCTTTCCAGAGATCATGGAAGTTGAGCTGATCGACTTTAAGGTGCGCATTCTCGATAGCCAGCATGGCGCGGATGCGATTACTCGTGTGCAGATTGAGTCTACAGATGGTAAAGAAATCTGGGGTACTGTGGGCGCCAGCGATAACATCATCGAAGCAACTTGGGAAGCGTTGGTCGACTCGATGGAATACAAAATCCTACTTGAGTCTGGGGAGTAATTGATTGCTTGTTGGCAATCGACTATTGTCGGCTATTGCCGACTATTAGTTGGCAAGTGCCTCTTTTAGTGGCAGCAATTTTTGCTGCTCAACATCCCAAACTTTCAAGCTCAAGCAGCGCAGGACTTCCTGCGGGCTTAGGCTGGTGGTGCGATGGGTCTGTAGTTCGGGCATCTTTGCATACGCTTCAGGTAGGCGGTAGAAGGGAATCTTCGCATTCAAATGGTGAATGTGGTGGTAGCCTATATTGCCGGTCATATAATTCATGAAAGGGCCCATCTTGCAGTAGCTCGATGAATCCAGAGCTGCACATTCATAAGACCAGCCTTCTTTTTCGCGAAAGATGACCAGGGGAAAGTTGTGCTGAGCGTAAAAGAGGTAGGAGCCCAGAGCACTTGCGATGAAGAAGGGCAAAAATAGCGCAAAAAATGCCATCTGCCAGCCAAGTGTGACAGTCACGATGGCATAGAGTAGGGCATGGAATATGAGGGCCAGTAGAGAGTCTTTGTTGGCTTTGAGGTTTTCTAGCATTGGCACAATGCACATGCCGAGGATGAAGACAGTGAAGTAACCCAGTAGAATCGTGACCGGGTGGCGCATCATTAAGTATTTTTTGCGCTCCTGTTGAGACGAGTTTTTGTAACGCTCTGTCGTCATCACCGGATAAGAGCCGATGTGGGTGCTGCGCAGCTTAGAGTTGTGATTGTGGTGATGGTTGTGTGAGTGTTGCCAGATGCAGCTTGGCGTCATTGCAAAGATGCCCCAAGCGCGCATGATCACTTTTGCCAGTTTGGAGCGTGGCAAAATTGCGTGCTGCTGGTGGTCGTGATAGATCACAAACATGCGCACCATCAGTAGCCCGAGTAGCAACGAGATGGGCAGCTGTAAAAACCACCAGTTCGCAAAAAAGAGGATCGCGCAGGTCGCTGCCAGCATGAGCAGGGCGGTCGATACAATCGCCGTCCAACTCTTGGCTGTGTTATCCTGGGCAAACTCGCGCGTCGCCAATATTAAATCTTTTCCTGTTCGCATGATATCCTGTGTATCGGATCCATCATCAAACTAGGCATGATTATCTGCGGCGCAGAGCGGTGATTCGTTGAATCTGGAAACCTTTGCCTGCTTTTGGGCGGTTTCGCTACGGCTGGCGAGAATTAATGTTCCAAAATCTCGACCTCGTAACCGTCGGGGTCGGTGATAAAAGCCATCTTTTTGCCATCTTTAAATTTTTCGCGCCAGTTTTCGGGCCAGAGATCGAGTGTGAGGTCCAAGCCTTCCAGCATGCTGCAGTATTCGACAATGTCATCTACGCGGATGCAGGTGTGGACTAAGTCTTCGGGCACCTTGACTTCGTAGTCGGGCGAGTGAGTGAGCTCTAAATTATGTGCACTACCTGGGATCTGTAGGTGTGCCAGCTGATTGCCACTGGGGGATTTATCGGTGCGCTTGAGCACTTCGAAGCCGCAGGTCTGGCAGTACCAGTCGATCGACTTTTCAAGGTTGGAAACGCGAATGCGGGTGTGGTCAAATGTAACGGGCATGCTATGTCTAGGTAGAGTTCTATGAGTGTTAGAAATGAAGGTGACAATATACAACGATACGACTGATAAGTCCAGAGCGGCAACTATAGATTTCGTACGACTGCCTTAGCCACGCCCTGCACGGTCAATTCATTGACGGGGTAGAGCTCTGGGTAGAATTTGTTTTCAGCTTTGAGATAGGGGTGCTCATTGCCTTTCTGCATGTAGCGCTTGAGGGTGGTTTCGCCGTCGATCAGGGCGGCGACGATGTCGCCATCGCGCGGGTCGCGTGGCTCAATGACCACCATGTCACCCTCGTAGATCTCGGCGTCGACCATGCTGTCGCCACGCACTTGAAGCGCAAAGCTGCGGCGACGGCTGGAAAAGCCCGCGCTGGCGATGTCCACTTGCAGTCGACCGATTTCCCCCGCGGGCTCGACACGATCGGGGTACCCTGCTGCGATGTCGCCCATCACAGGGATGTCGACGACCTCGGTCGCATCTTCTGGAATTTCGTTCAGGTCCGGCGCATCGGGGCGGTTGATGCGGAAGGTGCGCGCTTGGCCTGGTATGCGCTCGATGCAGTCTTTTCGCTCCAATGCGCGCAGATGGCCCATGACTGCGTTGGTGCTCTTGAAGTTGAACTTTTCTTGGATTTCCCGAATGCTTGGCCAGTAGCCATTTCTCCATTCGTAGTGCTCAATAAAAGTTAGGATTTCTTGTTGGCGCGTAGTTAGGTCTTTCATGGTGAGCACTTGTTTAGGTGAACAAGTGTCCATTGTCAAGTTTTGCAATGAAGCAGATTATTTAGTGACTGGAATCTCATCGTTCTGGGAGTGCAGGATTAGATGATTCAATACGCGGTGCGACCAGATCATCCCCACGACTCCAGAAATGAGATCGCATGCAATGCGGCCCCAAAAGAGACCGCTTAGACCATAATAGTGACTGCCCGCGACTGTGAGTGGTATCAGTAAAACCAGGATGCGGGTTACATTGACCCCCGTGGAATGGAGTGGCTTCTTGATGGCATTCAGAAAGAAGCCGCTGTAGCGGTGCAATTCCATCATGCCGTAACCGATCGGGACGATTGTCAGATACTGCGTTAAGATTGAGAGCACTTCTGGATCGTCGCTAAACAATTGAGCTAAGTTGCGAGCGAATAGGCCGAAACATATTGCCACCAGGATGCCGAAACAGACGGCAAAGGCATAGCTGATTCGTTGCGCTTCTTTGACTCGATCCAGGCGTTTGGCACCGAAATTTTGCCCGACGAAGGGCACTAGAGTGACTCCGAGTGCCATCGGAATCATAAAGGCAAACATTTCGATCCGACTGGCCGCGCCGCAAGCGGCCACTGCTTCTTCGCCGTATTGAGCAACCATATATGTAATGACTGCGCCTGAAATGGGAATCAATACACTACTCAGGCTACTGGGCAGCCCGATTTTAAGCACTTCTTTCCAAGACTGCCACATCGAGTGCCACTTAGGAACGTGGAGCGCTAACAGTTGGTATCGATGGTGCAAGCACCAGATTACTACGACGCCTGCGACTGCGCGTGCGATCAAGGTGGCCAACGCGGCTCCGCGAATACCCATGCTGGGAAAGCCCATCCAACCAAAAATCATGATCGGGTCGAGGATCATATTGAGCACCGAGCTGAGTATCATGATCATGCTGGGCAGCACTGTATCGCCCGTAGCGCGTATGATGTTGTTGGCGATCATCGGCACCACCATAAACACCACGCCCAAATACCAGATCGTCATATACTCATGGATCATTGGTAAGACACTGTCGTTGGCTCCAATCAATCGGAACAGCGGGTCAATCGTTAGCAGGCCGACGGTGGATACACATGCGACAATACAGACGCTCAGTATCAGGGCATGAGTGGTGATGCGTTTGGCCAGTGCATGGTCGCTACTGCCAAGTGCATGCGAGACCACAGCGGTGGCTCCCGTGCCTAGGCCAAAAGTGATGCTGACCAGGAACATGACTACCGGAAAGCTAAAGCCCATTGCAGCCAGCGGTAGGGTGCCTAGTTGCGCAACAAACCAGGTGTCTGTTAGATTAAACGCATTGAGTGCAAAAGTGCCGCCCAGCATGGGCAGAGCCATGCGCAACAGGGTGCTGGCGACTGGCTTACGAGTTAGTTTCGGACCGCTGGGCGTGTCGGTGGACATTCTGGTCCTAAAAATCCGACTTTAAGCCGCCGCCGAGTGCGGCAAAGAGTGCGGACTGATTATTGAGTTTAGTCAACTTTGCTTGCACGAGGTCTCGCTGTGCGCTGAAGAGTTCCTGCTGTGCCAGTAGTACCGGCAGGTAGCTGTCGACGCCGGCATCAAATCGTTGATTGGAAAGGGTACTGCGGCGCTGCGCGGCGGCGACTCGAGCACTTTGCGCATCGATACGTTGATCGATCGTGCGACGGACCGCGAGGGCATCCGCGACTTCGCGAAAGGCGGTTTGAATGGCTCTCTCGTATTGCGCCAGTTCGATGCGCTGCTCCACGTTCGCGACTTCTAAGTTTGCTTTGTTACGCCCCCCGGTGAAGATCGGCAAAGTGATCTGCGGGGTGAAACTCCATTGGGCTGAGCCGGATTTAAATAGATCGGAGAGTTCCGCACTGGCGGTGCCGCCGAAGGCTGTGAGTCGAACTGAGGGAAAGAAGGCCGCGCGTGCGGCACCGATATTTGCATTCGCAGCCTTGAGTGTGTGTTCCGCTGCGCGGATATCAGGACGCCGGGTCAGCAATTCCGAGGGCAGCCCGACGGGTAAATCCACCGGCGCGTGCTCGCGCTGGAGCAAAGAACTGTCTGCAGACAGTGTCGGTAATTCGCTTCCGACCAGCCAAACCAGGGCGTTCTGAGCTTGGTTCACTTGGTCGAGGTAAGCTAGTTGGCTGGCGCGATAGGCTTGATATTGTGCTTCGGCGGTTTTTAAGTCGAGTTCAGTGCCGACGCCTGCGTCGAAGCTATCTTGATTAATGTCGTAGGCGCGCTTGGCGCTGGTCATCGCCTCTCCTGCGAGCTTGGCTTGTTCTTTGAGTGCGACGAGTTGATGGTATTGATTGGCAACGGCAGCAACGAGGCTGATTTCCGCGCTGCGTTCTGCCTCTTCGGTGGCGAGGTATTGCTGCAGTGCTTGATCCTTTAAGCTTAGGATGCGACCGAAGAAGTCGAGTTCGTAGGCGGGCATTTGTAGTCCGACGGCGTAGGTGTTGCTGATCCCCGATTCGCCTGTATAACTTAAGTCGGCAGGCGTGCGTGCGCGTGTGTCGGATGCGGTAGCATTGAGCGTGGGGAGGCGTGCTGCATTTTGTATCCGATAGTAGGCGCGAACACGTTCGGTATTGAGTTCGGACACGCGCAGGTCGCGGTTATGTTGCAAGGCCAGTTGGATCAAGTGCTGTAGCTCTTGATGGGTGTAAAAGCTACGCCACTGGGGGAGAGCTTCGCTGCCTGTCTCCGCTTGTGGTGATACGTCCGGATAGCTGCTGGCAACCGGAGATGCGGGACGTTGATACTCAGGTGCCATGGAGCAGCCGGCCAGTAAGCTGAGTCCGAGGACTGCTGGATAAATCGCTTTGAACATAGATTTTAGATCTTTGAATAATGTTATGTGTGTGCGCACTAAGCGTTCGTGCTTTCGGCCATTTGCTTGGGTTTGACGCGGAACCAAGTTAAGATGATGACAAAGAAGATGGGAACAAAAATGACGCCCAACAGGGTCGCGCTGATGGTGCCTCCGATGACGCCGGTTCCAATTGCGTTCTGACTCCCCGAGCCGGCACCGTTGCTGATCGCGAGCGGTAGCACGCCGCAGCCAAAGGCCAGCGAAGTCATCAAAATGGGCCTCAAGCGCAGGCGGGCCGCTGTGGCGGCCGCTTTAAACATATCGCTGCCATTATCGTAGGCCTCTTTGGCAAACTCAATGATCAGGATGGCATTTTTACAGGATAATCCGACGATGGTTAGCAACCCAACCTGGAAGTAGACATCGTTTGACATGTCGCGCAACATGGCGGCGGCGAGTGTGCCGAGCACACCCAGAGGCACGATTAAAATGACAGCCGCAGGCACGGCCCAACTTTCATACAGCGCAGCCAAGCAAAGGAAGACGACTAAGAGTGATATGCCATAGAGTAAGGCGCCCTGCGAGCCTGCCAGTCGCTCTTCATAGGAAAGTCCGGCCCATTCCAATCCAATGCCTGTTGGTAACTGCTCCATCATTTGGGTCAGAGTGTTCATTGCTTCGCCGGAGCTCACGCCGGCCGCAGGCTCCCCTGCAATCGATACCGAAGAGTCGCCGTTGAAGCGCTCGAGTTTAGGCGAACCCATCGTCCAGTGAGCGCTAGAGAAACTGGTGAAGGGCACCATCTCGCCCACATTGTTGCGAACATACCAATTATTGAGATCTTCGGGCACCATGCGGTATTGTGCGTCCGCTTGTAGGTAGACGCGTTTGACGCGTCCGCGGTCGATGAAGTCGTTCACGTAGGAGGAGCCCCATGCGGTGGATAGGGTGGCGTTGATATCGGCGATCGAAAGCCCGAGGGCAGAGGCCTTTTCCTGGTCGATATCGATATTGAATTGAGGCGTATCATCGAGCCCGTTGGGGCGCACATTTTTGAGTTTGGGATCCGCTGCGGCAAGTCCGAGTAATTGGTTGCGCGCCTGCATGAGTGCCTCGTGCCCGAGTGCTGCTTTGTCGGTCAAGCGCAAGTCGAAGCCTGTCGCCGTGCCGAGTTCCAGCACCGCGGGGGGCGCGAAGGCATACGCGAAGGAGTCATCAAAGCTCATAAATTTGGCCATCGCACGCCCTTGAATGGCTTTAATCGATTGGTCGGGGCGGCTGCGCTCCTCCCAATCTTTCAAGCGTATGAAGGCGAAGGCTTGGTTCTGTCCGCTTCCGGAAAAGCTAAAGCCGGTAACGCCAAACAGGCCTTCGACGTTTTCTTCTTCGTCCACTAAAAAGTGCTCCTCCATGCGTTTAAGCACTTCCAGAGTTTGTTCTTTAGTGGAGCCCGGGGGTAATTGCACCTGTCCGAAAAGAATGCCTTGGTCCTCGTCGGGCAGGAAGCCCGTGGGCACTTCTTTATACATCCAGACCAGTCCGCAGAGGATGAGCGCATAAATGAAGAAAGCTTTCACTTTATGGTGTAATAGATAATGCAAGGTGCTTTCGTAGCGATCTGCATTGGACTCGAAAGTTCGATTGAACCAGCCAAAGAAGCCACGCTTGCCATGTTTGTGGCCCGCTTCGACTGGTTTCAGCATCGTGGCACAGAGGGCCGGTGTGAGTACGATGGCGACCAGCACCGAGAGGGCCATGGCCGATACGATGGTAATTGAGAACTGGCGATAAATGACACCTGTGGAGCCACTGAAAAAGGCCATCGGGATGAACACTGCCGAGAGCACCATGCCGATGCCCACCAAGGCGCTGGTGATTTGGCGCATCGATTTCTTGGTGGCTTCCTTGGGAGGCAAGCCTTCTTCGCTCATGACGCGTTCCACATTCTCGACGACAACGATCGCGTCGTCGACCAGTAGGCCGATCGCCAATACCACCCCAAACATCGTGAGCGTATTAATACTGAAGCCGGCTGCGGCCATCACGCCGAAGGTGCCCAGTAGCACGACGGGCACTGCAATTGTGGGGATGAGTGTGGCACGAAAGTTCTGCAAAAATAGATACATCACGAGGAAAACTAAGATCACAGCTTCGACCAATGTCTTAACGACTTCATGAATCGAGAGACGCACGAAAGGTGTCGTATCCAGTGGATACACCACTTCCAAGCTGGCTGGGAAGAAGGGTTGCAATTCGGCTATTTTTGCGCGAATCAGTTCAACTGTTTCAAGTGCGTTCGCGCCCGTCGCTGGCCGGATCGCCATGCCCGATGCCGGGGCTTGGTTAAAGCGAGAGGCTGTTATATAGGTCTCACTAGCCAGCTCTACGCGGGCGACGTCTTTGATGCGAATTTGTGAGCCGTCCGGATTGACGCGCAGCAGTATATCTTCGAATTGTTCTGGAGTTTCTAAGCGAGTCTGCGAAGTGATGGTGGCATTGAGCAGTTGTCCTTCGACGGCAGGATTGCTGCCAAGTTCGCCCGCAGAGACTTGCGCGTTTTGGATGCTGACTGCTGCGGCTACGTCAGAAGGCATTAGGCGGTAGTTGTTGAGGGCATCTGGATTGAGCCAAATGCGCATGGCGTATTGTGTGCCAAAGGCCTGGACTTCGCCCACGCCCTGCACCCGACTGAGCGGCTCTTTAATATTGCTAATTACGTAGTCGCCGATGTCGGCTGCGCTCAGGCTGCCATCACTCGAGCGAAAGCCGATTACCATTAGGAAATTACGCACCGATTTAGTCACACTCATGCCAAGTTGTTGTACCTCCTGCGGCAGCAGCGGCGTGGCTAACGAGAGTTTGTTTTGCACCTGAACCTGGGCGATGTCGGGGTCGGCCTCGGAGTTGAAGGTCAATGTGATCTCAAAACTGCCGGTCGAACTACTGGAGGATTCGATATAGCGTAAGTGGTCTAGACCACTCATATTTTGCTCGATCACTTGAGTGACAGTATCTTCCAGAGTTTTAGCCGATGCGCCTGGATAGCTACCCTGAATACTGATTGCTGGGGGCGCTATGCTAGGGTATTGCGCAATTGGAAGAGAGGTGATGGATAGCACACCTGCGACCATAATAATGATCGCAATCACCCATGCAAACACGGGACGGTCGATGAAGAAACGGGCCATAATGATGTTCTGTTAAATATAAAAGTCGGCGTGTGAATTATGCCGTAGGTGCCTCATCGTTGGATGCGTCACTGCTCGTTGCCGCTTGGGGCTGCACCGCCATGCCAGGACGAATCTTTTGTAGATTGTTGCTGATAATACGTTCGCCCGCTTGCAGGCCGTCGGTGATTAGCCATGCACTGCCTATTGAACGATCTGTTTCCACGATGCGTACTTCGACAGTGTTCTGCTCGTTGACTAAGTATACAGTGGCTTGCCCCTTGCTGTTGCGGCCGACCAAGGAGTGGGGCACTAGTATGGCGTCGGGATCGATCCCTTCGATCAAGCGAGCGCGTAGAAACATGCCAGGCAATAGCTTGGCATCCGGATTTGGAAGGGTGGCGCGTAGTTTGACTGTACCAGTGGTGGTGTTAACGCTGACGTCGGAAAACTGCAGTGAGCCAAGTTCCGGGTAGAGGCTGCCATCGGCTAAAATGACTTCGATGGACGCATTTTCTCTATTTGAATTTTCGAGTTTTCCAGTGGCTAAGTCCTCTTGTAGCTGGAGTACTTCTTCAGCAGATTCATTGAGGTCCAAATATAAGGTGTCGAGTTGTTGAATCGTACTGAGCAGGGTGGCGCTGGCTTGCTGAACATAGGCACCTTCGGTCACTTCGGATTGACCGATGCGTCCTGTGATGGGAGCGGTCACACGTGTATAGCCTAGGTTGATTTCTGCGACTCTCAGGCTTGCTTTAGCCGCTGCGATTTCGGCTTTTAGAGCGAGTGCGGCCGCGTTGGCGTCGTCGTAGTTTTGGCGTGAAACGGCGTTGGTTTCGACCAAGGTTTTGTAGCGTTTCGCTTGTTGCTGCGCCGAGGCATAGCTCGCTTCAACGCGCTCAAGGTTCGCCTGCGCGGCATCCAGCTGGGCCTGATAGGGCGCTGGATCGATTTGGTAGAGTAGTTCGCCTGCCTGCACCATTGCACCTTCTACGAAATGGCGCTTTTCTATAATGCCATTCACCCGTGCCCGAACCTCTGCGATACGCAGGGGGGAGGTGCGGCCTGAGAGCTCGCGCTTGAGCGTGACGGGCTCGGTTTCTACCTGGTGCACACTGACGGGCAGCGCGGGGGCAGCTGATGCCTGGCTGCTGGTATTCGTATCCGCGTCTTGGTTACAGGCGCTCAGCACCAGCAACTGGCCGACTAGCGCGAGTGAGACCGCGATGCGCGTGAAGGGACGGAAGGAGGATGGCTGTGTTTTCATTTTCTATAAGATAAGAGCCCTCCGAGAGCCGAGGCTGTCGAAGGGAACGAGTGCAGCGCGATCAGGATCGCTGTGAATTGTGTGCAGCCGCATAACATACAGCTTATTTGGAAAAATGATCTTACTTTGTTGTTTGCAGATTGATGCCGTTTAGGTATCAGTTGTGGATGGAGTTGCGACATTTGAAGTATTTTATAGCAGTCGCGGAGACGCTGAATTTCCGTCGAGCCGCTGAGCGACTGAACGTTGCGCAGCCTGCCTTGAGTCGGCAGATCAAAGATTTGGAGTCGTCAATTAGTGTGAAACTGCTAGATCGAGACACTAGTGGCACGCGTTTGACAGAGGCGGGGGGGGTATTGTTGGAAGAGGCGCGCGACATTATGGAGCGCATTGATATGGCACGTGAAATGGCGCGTGATGCGCAAGCGGGGCGTCGTGGGCACTTACAAATTGCGGGTTTGGGCAGTATGTCGCTGAGCTTACTTTCAGACACCTTATCCAGGTTTCGGCTCGCATATCCGAAGGTGGATGTGAGTCTGCACGACATCGGCTACCGCGATCTAATGAGTGAGCTACGTGCGGGCAGCGTGCACTTGGGCTTTTCCTTCGATCCTAATTTGCGGGAGACGCGTGAGTTTAAATCTGTGCAGGTGGTGAAGTCGCGTGCGCGGATCGCGATGAGTGTGCAGCATCCACTGGCGAAGCAAGATCTAGTGAGCTTAAAGGACTTTGATGACGATCATATTTTCTGCATCGGTAAAGCGGGCATGTATGACCTGCACCGACGTGTCACGCAGAGCATTCTATCGGAGCGAAACATTTATCATAAGCCGCTCAAATTCGTGGCGAACTTAGAACTCATGATGACTATGTTGGCAGGTAATTACGGTGTGTCGCTGGTCTTTCCCCGGTTTTTTGGAGACATTTCGCAGGTAGTGATCAAGCCGATCCTAGAAGATGGGGACGACTTGGAGATCTTTTTGTCTGCCGTCTGGCGGCGCAATTTACAGTCCACCTTAGTCAATAATTTCGTGGAAATTCTAAAAGATGTAGATCTCGGATAGCTTCGCTTGCAAAAAAAATATCCGCATGGCAGTTATGCCATGCGGATATTGAAAACGTCTATCGGCTCAGACTATTTGTAGAGTGGGCCGTAGGACGGGCAGGCGCGCCATGCACTTGGGTGCGAGTTGGGCTATGAAGAGCCCTTACACTTTTCGCGCGTTTTTAGGAAAGTGATGGGCTGTGCACCCAGTTCCGTGATGTCAAATCAGTCGGATACTCCATAGGCCAGCTGTAATTATAGAGGCGGCAGCTTCCTTGACTTGTATGCCGATTATAAAAGCTAACTTTACTCTTGGAAGTGGGACAGAATATTGCAGTATTTGCACTTTTCCTAATACCCCTTATAAGAATATGGAAGTGGATCACCCCCGCGCACATCGTCGTGCCTGTCTAAAAATTACTCTCTGTCTGCTCGCTGTCTGGTTTTCGATCAGTTTTGGCGCGGGCATTTTACTGCGCGATTGGTTGGATGCGCATGCGCCGATGGTGGGGGGCGCGCCCTTTGGCTTTTGGATGGCACAGCAAGGCTCAATTCTCGGATTTGTGCTCATCTTAATTATCTTTGCATGCTTAATGAATCGTTTGGATCGTAAGCATGGCTACTCTGAAGAGAGCTAATTTCTCCACTTTTTCCCCATGTCACAAGATACCCTTAATTTCATTTTCATTGGGCTGAGCTTTGCCCTTTATATCACGATTGCAGTTCGTTCGCGGGCAGCATCGACTAAACCTGAATCCGTGAGATAATTGTATCCGCAAGTCGGCGTGCTTGGTTTTCATTGGCGCCCCGTAATTTTCAAGGCATTGGCCTTCAGGATCGCCGACGGT
>PBYS01000042.1 GCA_002729725.1 Puniceicoccaceae bacterium | reverse complement strand
TGTTTCGGTTTTATTTGTTTAAGGCTACTTTAGCCACTGAACCCCAACAGGTTCCACTCTTTTAATAGAATTTATCTCACGAATTCAGGTGGTTTGACGAAGATCACCCGAAATTCCCTATCGAGGATTTCTTAATCATTTACGTCGATGATCTCTCGCAGAAGGAGTTACAACAACCCTGGGACCGGCCTTGGGACCGTCATCTGCATGCGGAATTACTGCGTAAGATCCGCCTGGATGGGCCGCAGCTGGTGTTTTATGATATGGTCTTTGATATGCCCAGCTCCGATGCCGAGGCAGACGCGCAGTTCGAGGCCGAGATTGCCGCCTGTGGCAAAGTCGTTTAACTGCTGCACTGTGATTGGCCGCAAAGAACCCGTCATGCTCTACGAACTGATGGGGTTCGAAGCTGATTTGTCGGAGCGTGAGCATCTCTGTCGTGAATACTATGAGCGGGCCTTGGTTGCCTTTGTCCGTCGTGATTGGGCGCAGGCGATTGAATTACTCAATCAATCGATCCCACTAGAACGCTTCCAACCTCGCCACAATACAAACATGCAGACCACCCCGAGCCTCGTGTTGAAGCAGACCTGCGAACATTACATCTATCATACTCCCCCGGCGAACTGGGACGGAGTTTACAACCTACGATCCAAGTGAGAATTTATTGTATCCACCACATACTGACCTACCTCTTTTGCAGCCTGCTTTGGGCGAGTGCCAGCTTACATGGGGAGGAGTCGATTGAGCTGATCAGTGTCGAGAACCTGGTGGAGGTCAGCCGCAGTCATGCCCAGGCGTGGACTGCTGTGGAATCGGGCACCTTACTGGCGGATGGCGACCGGGTGCGCACGGGGGAATACAGCCGCGCAGCGCTGCGCTATCCCTCCGGTCATATCATTCGTTTGAACGAATTCTCTACGATCCGATTATCTCAGACCTCGACTTTCGAGGGAGCTAAGAAAACCGCTCTCGAGCTTAAAAAGGGAGCCTTGTATTTTTTTAGTCGTCAGCCAGAAAGTGAGTCCGATATCAAGACCGCAGCAGTCAATGCCGCCATTCGTGGCACCGAATTTGAGATCCGTGTGAATGACGACCAGAGCACAGAGCTTTCGATGTTCGAGGGACGGGTCGATCTTTCTAATGCGGTAGGCAGCCTTGCTTTAAGCCCAGGAGAGCGCGCCCGAACGCAAGTCGGACAGGCGCCGGTCAGGCTGCCTATGATTGATGCCAGTCGCTATATGCAGTGGTATCTCTACTACCCCTGCGTGCTGGATACGCGGGGGCTCGACTTGGATGTGAGCTATGATAGCTCCGTAGCCGCATACCAAGTGGGCGACTTGTTAACTGCGCTGGAGAGCCTTCCGCGAGCTGCGGGGGCTTTGGCTACGGCAGACACCCAAGTTTACCGAGCTGCAGTTATACTGGCTGTGGGCCAAGTGGAGCAGGCGGCCCAGTCTTTGCGGGGCAGTTCCCAACCGCAATCGGCCGCGTTGCTGGAGTTGATCGATGCGGTCAAAGGGCACCCTCAGGCGGTCGCATCATTGGCGCCAGCTCAAACTGCTAGCGACTGGTTGGTTCGCTCCTATAGCTTACAGGCAGTGGGGGATCTCGCAGGCGCCCGCGCCGCTGCCCAGCAGGCGACTAAACTTAATTCAGGGTTTGGATACGCTTGGGCTCGCTTAGCGCGCCTAGACTTCGGCTTTGGCGATACAGACGCTATGCACGGAGCACTGGAGCAGGCAAAGCAATATAACCCCTCAAACCCAGAGGTTTTTGTGCTTGAGGGCTTCAGGCTGGCTGCTGAGGGCCAAGCCGCTCAAGCCGAAGCTCAGTTTTTGCAGGCGCTCGGGCTCGCTGCAAATTATTCAGATGCATGGTTGGGATTGGCCTTGGTCCGCTTCAATCAAGGGCGCGAGTCGGCCGCGTTGCAGGATATGTTGACAGCGGCAGCACTTCAGCCCAATCGATCCTTACTGCGCAGCTATCTTGCCAAGGTCTTTGCTGAGAGCCATCAAATTTCGATCCCCTGGCTGCGCCCGCAGGCCGACGACTTCGTGGAGAAAGCGCTGCAAGAACTGGAACTCGCCAAGGAACTCGACCCAGGAGATCCGACTCCTTGGCTCTACGCCGCGCTGATAAAGCGCGACAATCTGCGCTACAATGAGGCCGTGCGTGATTTACAAAGCTCGATCGATCAGAACAACAATCGCGGCTTATTTCGCTCGCAGTCTTTGCTCGATCAAGATCTCGCGGTGCGCCGCTCTAATTTGGCTGATATTTATCAACAGGCCGGCTTGCCCACGCAAGCGCTGGCCGAAGCGGGCAAGGCCGTGCAGGCCGACTACACTAATTTTGCCGCTCACGACTTTCTGGCACGCGTCTATCGCGAAAGCTTCGACGCCACCCGCATCAATCAGCGCAACGACACAGCCTTGAACAATGAATTCTTCCTGCGTAATGCGTTGGCTCCTGTGGGCGCGGGCATCGCCTCGCAACGAGTTTCGAATCAGGAATATAGCTCCTTGTTGAATCAGATGGGTTACAACGGCACTGTCGAAGGCTCGTTCGACTCACGCGGGCGCTATGCGGTCGGCACTTTTCTAGCGTATCAAGGCAGTCGTATCGAACTCGCGCTGGAATTATACCAAGAGGAATGGGACCCTCTCTATTATAACGACGACCTGGAAACGCGTTCCGCTTTAGTGCACTTTAAATACGAGCCCACCTCCAAGGATCGTTTTTATAGCTTGCTCATTTTTAACGATAGCGAGCAAGGGGACTTGAGCGCGGGACCCGATCCCGATGCGCTTAACCGCTCCGTGCGCCCTTATTCTGTGGTGGGAGACCATGTCGTCTTTACGCCGAGCACGAGTGGAGCCCATCCCGTCAATGACAGCTACGGCCGCGACCCTGAGTTTCGTGTAGAGCAAGCTCAAGAGCCGCTGTTCTTTAATACCTATACACGCCAGTGGAATGATCAGAACCTCTCGCTCTTCCTGTATGGTTGGACCGATACCAACAGTCGCGATTCCGACCCCTTGCTTTCGCTGGGTGTCACGAACCTGAGCGGTAGCCCCAGTCAGCAAAAAATCTACGACGCGTCCTACCAAAATGAGCAAAGCTTTGAATTACACAACTTCGAAGCGCAGCACGTCTGGCAAGGGGAGCAGAGTCAGCTGATCGTAGGCGCGCGCCTGCAAGTCGGGGAGTTGGAAGACGACATGCGTATGCGTGCCGCGATCAATAGCAACATTCCGGCGGCACAATTATACAATCTAGTGCCTTACGCGATCGACAGCGATGGCACGCGTGGTAGCAGCGAAGACTTTGAGCGGATCGCCCTCTATAGCCAGTTTGGTTATGCTTTGTCCGATCAGTTGACCGTGGTGGCGGGCTTGAAGTATGACAGTATCGAGTATCCAGATGGCCTACAGTCCCTCGCTCGGAGCCCGCAGTCGCAATCTGAATCGCAACTTTCACCTCAGCTCGGCTTTATTTGGCAACTATCACCCGAGTGGCTGCTGCGCGGAGCCTATGCGCGTTCAATGAGCGGCTATCGTATCGAAGACCTATTGCGCCTTGAGCCGTCCAATATCGGTGGTCTCACCACGGCTTACACTTCGATCGCTCCCAGCCAGATTACTTCCGGATGGGCGGGCGGGACCATCGACACCCTCACGTTCGCGCTCAATGGCCAACTGGCAGAAGATACCTACCTTTCCTTAGACTGGAGTTACGGGCGATTTAATGCCGAGCGCATAGTTGGGCGATTTACGGAGACTATTTTGGGCACTTACGCCAATGATCCGGGCGAACTCAGCATCGGGGAAATGCAGCAATCCCTCGACTACGATGAGATGAGCTTCACTGCGCGGATCGATCATTTACTGAGCCGTCGCGCCAGTGTGGGCGCTAGTTTTAGCTGGCAATATGCAGAGATCGACGAGCAGCTGGAGAGCGATTTGGGCGTGAGCCGCACCTCGCCTTATCTCGACGACAGTCGTGCGAGCTTATACACGGGGGCGCTCTATGCGCGCTACCAAAATACGAATGGCTGGTTTGCGGGCGCCGATCTGCAATACTGGGTGCAGCAGAGTCACTCCCTCGTGCCAGAGATCCCAGATAGCTATGTGCCCAATATTAATTTGAGTATTGGCTATCGCTTACAGCAGCAACGCGGCGAGATTACATTTAGCATACTCAACCTTAGCGATGAAGAATATGAGTTGAACCCGGTCAATAATTATAGCGAGCCTCCCCATGAGCGAAGTTTCGTTGTTCAAACACGTTTTAGCTTTTAGGTGCATTCAGCTGCTGGCGCGTACTCGGGCGATCTTTAATCTGTGACTTGCCAGCGTCCTCATCTATCTATCCAACTGCTCGTATGTCTAAAATACGCCAAATTGACTATAGTACGCCACGCACACTCGTCTCTTATACTGGCAAGCGCACTGTTTGTATGACCGGGCGGGAGACTCGTTATCAGTTTTCCGGCGTTCTTGTCGCCGGAGAAGAGGACGAGTTTGCCAAGATCGGTGATGAGCGCAAAGACTGGCAAAAGAGCGCCTTTCCCTTGCCTTGGACCGATTCTCCCGATGTGGTGGAGCCGGAATCGTAATATTTATCTTGCTCTGCGCTTGACACTCGCTCAGCTAACACCTTTTTTCTTCGCTTTTCCCAATTTCCGGCGGTCTCGCCGAACTCTATCTTTACACTTTAATATTATGGCACTTAAAATCCGTCTCCAACGTCATGGCGCAAGCCACCGCCCTTTCTACCGCATGGTTGTCACCGAAGCTTTGGCTCGTCGTGATGGTCGTTTCGTCGAAGTTCTCGGCACTTACGAGCCACAGGCTAAGCGCCCAGAGGATGAGCTGAGTGTCAAGCTTGACCGCGTAGACTACTGGAAGTCTGTCGGTGCTAAGCCAACAGATACAGCTGCGAGCCTCATCCGTAAGGCACGTCGCGAAGCACCTGCTGAAGCAGAGACTGCTGAAGCGTAGTCATTTTTTGTAACTCGCCCATCTTGGCCCACTTCACCTTGGCTGCTTGCGGAATTCGCAAGGGGCCACACTTGAGGCCATTTTTCTGATGCATCACGAGTTCGACATTTTAACCCTCTTCCCAGAAATGGTAGAGGGTTTTTTTGCGTCCAGTATGTTAGGGCGCGGTCAGCGCAACGGTTTGATTGATATTCGCACGCACCAATTGCGCGATTGGACCACCGATAAACATAATAAGACCGACGAATTACCTTACGGTGGTGGAGCCGGAATGGTCATGAAGCCCGAGCCGATCTTTGCGGCGGTCGAGCAATTGCGTCAGCCTGCCAGTAAAGTCGTCTATATGGCGCCGGACGGTGTGCCGCTGACGAGCCAACTCGCGCGCGAGCTAGTGCAAGAGCCCCACTTTATTATACTGAGTGGGCACTACGAGGGCGTCGATCAGCGGGTGCGCGACGAGCTGGTAGATCTCGAAGTGAGCATCGGTGACTATGTGCTGACAAATGGCACTTTGGCCGCCGCCGTCATGATTGACTGCGTGAGTCGATTTATTCCCGGATTTTTAGGTGACGAAAAATCCTTGACGGAGGAATCTTTTATGAGCACTTTGCTCGGCTTTCCTCAATATACGCGTCCGGCGGACTTCCGTGGGTTGCGTGTTCCAGAGGTTCTCCTCTCTGGAGATCATGCGGCGATTGCGAAATGGCGGCACGAGCAACAGATTGAAAAAACGCGGCGCTTACGCCCCGACCTTTTAGACAAATAACTTTTATACAACAAACCGGAGTATTCCCATGAGCCAAGCAATCCTCGAAGACATCACAAAAGATCAACTTACCGACGACCGCGCCGACTTTAAAGTAGGCGATGGCGTTCGCGTTCACCTCAAGGTTAAAGAAGGTGATAAAACACGTATCCAGATTTTTGCTGGTATTGTCATCTCTCGTAAGGGTGGCGGCATTCAAGAAGCATTCACAGTGCGTCGCATTGCATCGGGTGTGGGCGTCGAGAAGGTATTCCCAGTGCACAGCCCCACAATCGAAAAGATCGAAATCGATCGTGAGTCTGTGACTATGCGTGCACGTATGTATTACATGCGCGACCGTATCGGTAAGGCTGCCAACTTGGTTAAAGAAAAACGCCTGGTTGAAGCCGGCCGATAATAGAGCCCCATATTTATTTTGAGGCCGCCCTGCGAGGGGCGGCCTTTTTTTATGATTGTGCGGCTAATTGGCTTTCACAATCTGGATTGGGAATTTATACCACCAGCCCCCATGCAATCGGACGAAGACCTTCAAACGACGCTTTCTAAATGGCCATTCATCATCGGCGATGTAATGCTGGTCGTTATCGCGCTAGCGATTGCGATCCTTGGTGATTGGCAATTGACCAATATGCAGGTCGCCTCCTGCGTGATTTCCGTGGCGCTGGGTTGTTGCCTCTTTGTGCTGCCCTATATTTTAGAGTATCAAGTGCGCGTGCGTGAAGAGGTCGAGGATCGCACTGCGGACCTGCGAATTATGCGGCGGCACCTGATTGCAGCTGAAGAGCAATTAGATACATTTGGAGCGCAAATTAAATCTCTGAAACAGGGGCTTGAAGAGCGGGCGCAAGCTAAGCCAGAGCAGTCAGTCTCGAATGAGACGTTGGAAGCGCTGGCAACTTTGAAAGAAATGAAGGTGCAATGGGCGCCCTTAGAAAGTCAGCAGAGCGAGCAGGCGCAGCAACTGGAGGCGCAAGCGCAGCAATGCGACACCTTTACTCAGCAGTTGGACGCTTTGGCGCAGCAAGTCGATGCACTGAGCCCGCAAGTCAATGCACTGGTCGAGTCGCAACAGAGTCAGGCCGATGCGATTCAAACACTGAAGTCCGACTTCGAGCTGATTCCCGCACTACGTTCCGAGCTGGACGCAGTGCGCGCGCAAGTGGCCGCGAGGCCCATTGTGGCCGCCGAGCCAAGTAGTCCTGAAGAAGCGACGCCAGCCGAAGAGCCAGCACCGTTTGCTGAGCCAGCAGCCATCGTGGAGCCGCCGACAGTTCCGGCCGAGGCGGCCGCTGCGAGTGCTGAAGAACCAGTGTTTAAGAAAGTGCGCTCGACACGCACGCGTCGCAATTCTGGCTCTGGTATGCTTAAGCGAGCCATGTTTGGTTTGAAACAGGAGAGCGAGTCACAAGCACAAGCAGTCAGCCGTATAATTCTTTCGAAAGGCAGCCATTCAGAGCTTCGGCCATCAGCGGAGGCAGTTTCCGAAGAGGCCGCGCCTGCTGCAGCCGCCAGCGAAAACCAGTTGCCAGCAGCAGAGTCGATCGAAGAAGTCGCGGCGGAGCAGGTGGTCGTCGAGCAGCTTGCCGTGTCAGCAGCCGAAGAAGCCACGGCGCCAGAACTTGGATTAGAAAGCGAAGCGCTCTCCGAGTCCGAGCAAGAGGAAGTATCCGACCCCGAGGCAGAAGCATCCGAGCCCAAGGCAGAGCCAGAACCGGAAGAAGTCTTAGCGCCAGAACCAGCAGAGGCGCATAGCGCAGAAGCAGCCGTTCGTCCGAAGCCAGAGCTAGAGTTTATGGTGGATGGGGTCCCGCGTCAGGTTAGTAAGGCAGTCGAAAGCACGGTGGTCGCTTCGGTTTTTATCGGGATCGGCAATAAACCATTTATACGTGGCAATGGGCCCGGTTTGAGCTGGGATCGCGGGGTGGAGATGGAGTTTGAGGAAATTGGTAAGTGGTGCTGGATGGCTCCGCTGGAGATTGAGCAGCCGATCGAAATACAAATCTTTCGCAATGATGAGGACCCCGACACGACGGGAACTTATACCTTGGAGCCAGGCCAAGAGCTGCGCGTATCGCCAGAGTTTTAGGGCTATTTGCAATAGAATCGAAGATTGCCCGTCGGGAATTACTTGCTTTTAATCCACTACATTTATGAGTGATTCGATTGCAGCCGCCCCCATTGATTTTAAAGCGATTCTTGAAGCGGCTCCAGATGCTGTTGTCGTGCATGACTTAAATAATCGTGTATTATTTTGGAATCAGGCGGCTGAAGCGCTCTACGGTTGGACGGCGCAAGAGATTCAAGGCCGCCCAATTTCGCGAGTGTTGTATTTAGACCTTGCTGAGCGTGAAAAGGCGATGGCCGTATTGACACAAGGGGGCGTCTGGCGGCGCGAGCTTCGGCAGCTTGATCGCAATGGTGATGAGTACCTGGTGCAAGTGCGTCAGCACCTGCAGTGCTGTGTGGATGGCCTGCCGCAGGCGATCGTATCTTTCAACACGGATGTCACAGAGCAGCGCAAGCTGGCGGATGCGCAAGAGCGTGCCCACCACGTGCAGTCCTCTAGTATCTTGGCGGGCGGAGTGGCGCATGAGTTGAATAATGCGCTCGCACCGATTATGTTGTCCTCGGCCATGCTGAAGCGTTCCGTAGAGGGGGAGAAGGCGCAGAGCATGGTCAGCATGATTGAAAAATGTGCGACCAAGGGCGCGACGCTGATTTCCGAATTACTTGCTTTTGAGCGCGGCAAGGGTGGGGGGCGCGATATTATTCGCGGCACTCAGGTGAAGCGTGGCATCTTGCGCGCCTGCGAAGAGCTGCTCGATGAATCCATTGACCTACAAGTCAACGTAAACGAAGAGCTGTGGGAATTTCGCGGGGAGCTGTCTGAAATCTGCGCAGTCTTTCAGCATTTAGTTCAAAATGCACGTGAGGCCATGCCCGACGGAGGCAAGTTGAGCATTGATGTGCAGAATCATCTCTACGATGAGAACTTTGAGAATTTGGCTCCCGAGGCCAAGGCGGGGGCTTACATCAGTTTCGTGGTGAGCGATACCGGCACAGGCATTGCCCCCGAAGCTTTAGCGCATGTGGCGGAACCCTTTTATACCACCAAGCCACCGACACAAGGTTTTGGCTTCGGTCTTTCCAATACCCAGGCGACAGTTAAAGGGCATAAGGGCTTTATGCTGATTGAGAGCCGTAGTGGAGTCGGCACCACAGTGAGTATTTTCATTCCTGCCGATACGGATTCGGTTGTGAAAGTGGAGCCCCTGGAGCCCTACCGCGACCCTAAAAGTGGCGATGGTGAACTCGTGCTGGTCGCTGACGACGAGATGTTTGTGCGCGACACCATTAAGCGAACACTTGAAGATCGCGGCTACCATGTGCTGGCTGCGCAAGATGGCACCGAAGCATTGGCCATTTACGCGAGCCGTCTAAAGGAGATCGACATGGTGGTCACTAATGTGGAAATGCCTTATATGGATGGACCTGCGCTCTGCCGTGCTTTAAAAAAGTTGAACCCTGATGTAAAGATTCTGGTCTCCAGCGGGCATAAGCAAGCGGAGCGGGTGCAAGCGATTAAGTCCTGCGGGGTGAGCGATTTCTTAGCCAAGCCCTACACTGCCGATAGCCTGGCAGATCGTGTACACGCGATCCTCGCAGATGAGCCGATCGACTCGTGATGGTGGCGTGCTGCTCTCGGGGGGGCACGCGATTCTCGCGATTGACGCTATTCCGCGCCAGCGTCGCGCCAGAGCTTTTCTATCAATGCGCTGTCGATGCCATCGCTGGTCACGGCGGTGCCGAGAGCGGTCATTGTGACAAAGCGTAAGCGGCCACTACGGTTTTTCTTATCACGTTGCATGGCTGTCATCAGCGCGCTGATGGGAAGGGCTTGGCTCAGGCGTGTCGGTAGTTCGAACTGTTGGATCACGCGCTCGGCGCGTAGGATGTCGCTGTGTGGGATTTGTCCCAGCTCTACTGAAAGTTGCGTGGCCAGGCTGAGCCCGATGGCCACTGCTTCGCCGTGTAAATATTGTCCATACCCGGCTACATTCTCGATCGCATGTGCGAAGGTGTGTCCGAGGTTGAGCAGTGCGCGACCTCCTGCGGCGGCGGTTTCTTTTTCATCATCGGCGACGACTTGCGCTTTGATGGCGCAACAGCGGCGCACGATCGCTGGCAGTTCGGGCGAGTGTGCGTCGAGCCCGTCAAGTGCCACCAGATCGTTAAAGAGTTCTAAGTCGGCGAGCATGCCGTATTTGATCACTTCGCCCATGCCGGCGGCGAATTCACGCGCGGGTAAGCTTGCTAGCAGTGCGGTGTCGATATACACGGCTTTGGGCTGCCAGAAAGCGCCGACCAGGTTTTTGCCCTCGGGCAGGTTGATGCCTGTTTTGCCGCCCACGGAGCTGTCCACCATCGAGAGTAGGGTGGTTGGAATTTGATAAAAATCGATGCCACGCAAATAGCTTGCTGCCACATAGCCGGTCAAATCGCCAATCACGCCGCCCCCGAAGGCAAAGAGTGCGCAGTCTCGGTTGGCGGAAGCGCTGGCCAAAAAGCTGAGGCACTGACTGAAAAATTCGACCGACTTGGTCGTCTCACCCGCGGGGAGTGAGAGGATCTCGCTATCCTCAAAGCCCGCCTGTAATAAATAGTCTGGATGGGCATGTAAGACGCGGGCATCGCTGATTACGCGAATACTGCGGCCGGCAGCGCGCAGGGCATCGATGTCGGCTTTGAGTGCTTCGGGCACATGGCTGAAGTGAATCGGATAGCTGCGCTCAGCGAGCTGGACGGTGAGAGTTTGCGTTTGCATGATGAATGTTGTAGGGGCTTCACTGGTGAAGCCCGCATTTGCTTCGGGGCGTGTATTCTCGGCGGTCTTCACCAGTGAAGCCACTACGATTATTCTGTGAGCCCAAAGATCGCGTTGGAGTAATTTTCGGCTGAGAACGGCTGCAGGTCATCCGGCTGTTCGCCTAAGCCTACGAAATAAATCGGCAGTTTGAGTTCGCGGTAGATGCCTACCAGTGCGCCGCCGCGGCTGGTGCCGTCTAGCTTGGTGATGATCAGTCCGGTCAGCGGGAAGCTCTTGTGGAAGACACGTGCTTGTTCGATGGAGTTGGATCCCAGGCTACCGTCCACCACTAGCCAGCTGTGATGCGGGGCGGTGGGCTCGCGCTTTTGGATGACGCGGTGCATCTTTTCCAATTCCTTCATCAGGTTACCCTTGGTGTGTAAGCGACCGGCGGTGTCGAGAATCACAATGTCACGTGAGCGACTTTGGGCGGCCTCCAGTGCATCGTAGGCGACGGCAGCGGAATCCGCACCATGTTGGCTGGCTACGATGTCGATGTTCAGGCGGTCGGCCCAATGCTTAATTTGCTCGTTGGCTGCAGCGCGAAAGGTGTCGCAAGCACCGAGTAGCATACTGTGGCCCTCATTTTGATAGAGATGCGCCAGCTTGGCGGAGGTGGTGGTTTTTCCGGAGCCGTTGACGCCGACCAGGCAGATGATCTCTGGCTTGTGTTGGCCGACTTCGACTCGGCCCTCGGCGCCTTTGAGCACCCGGGCGAGCACGGTCGCGCCAATCTTAGCGGCGTCTTCGCCCCTCATTTCTTTGTCGGCTTTGTAGGCCAGCTTGATTTCTTCGATAATTTCTTCGACGGTCTCGTGCCCGAAGTCCGCTGTGTACAGGGCTTCTTCCAGTTCCTCCAATGCGGCATCGTCCAGCATCCCAGCTGCAAAGATGCCGTTAAATGCTTTCTGGAAGGTGGGCGTTTGGCGCTTGAGGCCGTCTTTGAACTTTTTAAAGAGTCCGCGCATAATTTTTGTTTTCGAACTTAGTCGGCCGCGCTACGAAGGGGACGGTCGATCTTGTTTTTCATTTGATCGAGAATACCATTGATGAAGCGCTTCGAATCTGGGTTCGAGTAAATCTTACCGAGCTCGATGGCTTCGTTAATACTGACGATCGGTGGAATGTCGCGCCGCTGTAGTAGCTCATATATGGCCAGTCGTAGGATGGACAGGTCAACTTTAGCGATCCGGTCAAAGGTCCAATTCGCGGCATGAATCTTGATTTGCTCGTCCACGCGCTCCATGTGCTCGATCACACCATGGATCAGGTCCTCGGCGAAGGCGTAATAGTCGCGCTCATGATCTTGCGTTTCGAGGAAGACGCGTAGCGCATCATGCAATTGATCGGGGCGGTTCAGTTCCCATTGGTAGAGAAATTGCACCGCACACATGCGATTATCACGGCGTTGTGAGGCGCGTTTGACTGGTTTTACTTCGTCGTCCATTTTTTTGTAAATAATGCCATTTCGAGGGCAGCTTGAGCAAATTCTTTGCCACGGTTGATTTCTTCGCCCGCACGCGCATGAGCTTGGGCTAAATTGTTGACCACAAGTATGCCGTTCAAGACGGGCAGCTGTTGGGCGATGCTGATGTCTAGTAGGGCGGTGGCGGTGCTGTCGCCGATGATCTCGTGGTGGCTGGTGTCGCCTGCGATCACCACACCGATGCAGATAATTGCATCAAATTTTGAGTGCTTGGCCAGCGTAGATGCCGCAAAGGGGAGCTCGGCGGCACCGGGCACACGTTCGATCACCGGACGCTCTGCGCCGGAGGCTTCGATTGTAGCGCAGGCGTGCTGCACCAACGAATCCACCAGCGCTTCATTATAGCGCGAAGCAATCACAGCGATCCGTAGGCCGCTGCCGTCTATTTCCTGTATACTGGGTATGTCGAGACTCATAAGGAAGCCCACTAAGAACGCCGATCGTCGAACATACAACGCCGAACTTTGTATCTAATTTAGTGAATTTATACGAATATTCGAGATTGGAAGTTATGAGTTCGATGTTCAACGTTCTTTAAATGTTTACATTGATCAAAGAAGACGGTCAGGCGCGGCGCGGAGTTCTCAAGACTCGGCATGGTGAAATCCAGACTCCCATTTTCATGCCTGTGGGCACTCAAGCCACAGTTAAGGGCATGACGCCTGCGCAGATCGAAGAGGTCGGGGCGCAAATTATCTTGGGCAATACCTACCACCTCAATATCCGCCCGGGCTCGGAGCTGGTGCACGAGGTGGGAGGTTTACATTCATTCATGAATTGGAAGAAGCCGATCCTGACCGACAGTGGTGGCTTTCAGGTCTTTAGTCTCTCTAAGCTGCGCAAGATTACCGAAAAGGGCATCGAGTTTCGCTCGCATCTGGATGGCCGTAAACTTTTTCTTGGACCTCAAGATTGCTACGAAATACAAAAAAATCTCGATACGGATATAGCGATGGTACTCGACGAATGTCCGCCTTATCCTTGCGAGCGCGACGAGTGCGAGAGCGCGGTGGCACGCACCATCCGCTGGGCAGGTGAGTTTTTAGAGCACGCGACTAACGACGGCTTTATTGAATCGGGGCACCACGTCTTCGGGATCATACAAGGCTCGATCTACGATGATCTGCGGCAACATTGTGGGCAGGCTCTGGCTGAAATGGATTTTCCCGGCTATGCCATCGGGGGGGTCAGTGTGGGCGAACCGGAGGAAGAGATGATCCGCCAGGTGGCCGCCACGGTGCCTGTGATGCCCAAGGGCAAGCCACGCTATGTGATGGGCGTCGGCACGCCACCACAATTATTGAAGATGGTAGGCCTCGGCATGGATATGTTCGACTGTGTCATGCCTACACGTCTGGCGCGCCATGCGACTGTCTTTACGCCCTATGGCGTGCTGAATCTTAAGAATGAGCGCTTTAAGCACGATCCGAACCCGATCATGGAAGCGGATAACTATACTTGCCAGAATTTCAGTCGCGCCTATTTGCGACACCTGATCATGGCGAAAGAGCTGCTCGCGCATACACTCCTTTCGATTCATAATACGCACTTCTTTCTGGATTTAATGGCACAGGCTCGTGCCCACATCGAAGCGGGCGATTACGCTGCTTGGAGTGCGGCTTGGATCGAGCGCTATAATACTGGCGGAAAATAGCCGCTCATTCGCAATATCGGCGTCTCTTGGGAGGCTTATAGAGACGGCGGTCGAGCGCGTTAGAGACTAATTTCTCCCATTAGTTGCGCTAAACTCGTTCGATCTCGCATTAGATGTTCTTTACTATTTAGGGTTCTATCTTTAGGGTTTCTTATCGTGAAAGAAAAAAAGAACCCTTCCTCTGTGAGTATGTTGGATGCGAATGAAGCGGTGGCCTCAGTGGCTTATCGCGCCTCCGAAGTCATTGCGATTTATCCAATTACCCCGTCGACAAGTATGGCCGAAGTCTGCGATGAGTGGTCTTCTGCGAATCGCCCCAATGTATGGTCGGATGTGCCTGAAGTGGTGCAGCTCCAGTCAGAGGGTGGCGTGGCTGGTGCCATCCACGGCTCGCTGCAGGCGGGCGCCCTATGCACGACTTTTACGTCCTCGCAGGGCTTGCTGTTGATGATCCCGAATATGTATAAGATCGCGGGCGAGCTCACTCCTTTCTGCATGCACGTGGCGGCCCGCGCACTGGCCACCCACGGGCTGTCTATCTTCGGAGATCACTCCGATGTGATGGCCTGCCGCCAAACGGGCTTTGCGATGCTGGCTTCCAACACCGTGCAAGAGGCGCAGGATATTGCTCTGATTTCGCATGCGGCCACTTTGAAGTGCCGCGTGCCCTTTATGCACTTCTTCGATGGTTTCCGCACGTCGCACGAGATTAATAAGATCGAGTTGTTGGATAATTCAGTCATCGAAGCGATGCTCGATACCGATACCATCTCACGCATCCGTGAGAATAGCTTGTCACCGGATCACCCCACGATTCGAGGCACGGCTCAAAACCCAGACGTCTTTTTCCAAGCGCGCGAAGCGGCCAATCCGTTCTACGATGCCTGCCCCGATGTGGTGGAGGCGGAGATGAATAAATTCGCTGAGCTGACTGGACGCCAGTATTCGCTCTATGAATACGAGGGTGCCGAAGACGCCGAAGAGTTAGTCGTGGTTATGGGCTCTGGCGCAGAGACTGCAGTCGAGACTGCCGCCTACTTAAACTCTCAGGGGCGCAAGACTGGGGTGCTGAAGATTCGCCTCTACCGTCCTTTGGATCTTAAGCGTTTGGTCGCTGCGATGCCTAAAAGCGTGCGGCGCATTGCGGTGCTCGATCGTTGCAAGGAGTCGGGCGCACTGGGTGAGCCTCTCTTAGTCGAAATGATGGCCTGCATCGAAGAGGCGCGCCAGGCTGGCCTCTTGCCCGATTCATTCTGCCCCACAGTCATCGGCGGTCGCTACGGCTTGGGCTCGAAGGACTTTACACCTGCCATGGTGAAGGCAATCTTCGATGAGCTCTTGGTCGAGCAACCAAAACGCCGCTTTACGGTCGGCATCGTTGATGATGTCACCGGACTCTCGCTCACTGTTGAAGATGATTTCGATCTTGAGAAAAGTGAAGTGATCCGCGCGGTCTTCTTCGGCCTCGGTTCGGACGGCACCGTGGGTGCTAATAAGAACAGCGTGAAAATTATCGGAGAGGGCACGCCTAACTTTGCACAAGGTTACTTCGTATATGATTCTAAAAAGTCGGGCGCAGTCACCATCTCGCACTTGCGCTTTGGTCCAGAGGTGATCCGTGCCCCTTATCTGATTAAGAATGCCAGCTTCGTGGGTTGTCACCAAGCGCAGTTCTTAGATCAATATGATGTGCTCGAATACGCGGCGCCGAAGGGCGTATTCCTGCTGAACTCGATTTACCCAGCCGATACGGTTTGGGAGCACCTGCCACGCACAGTGCAAGAAGCTGTCATCGAAAAACAACTACAGTTCTATGTGATCGATGCGTATAAAGTCGGACGTGCCGCAGGCATGGGTGGACGTATCAACACGATCATGCAGACCTGCTTCTTCGCGATCTCGGGTGTCTTGCCCAAGGATGAAGCGATTGCCAAAATTAAAGAAGCGATCGAAAAGACCTACGGCAAGAAGGGCCCCGAAATTGTGCAGAAGAATTTTGCTGCGGTGGATCAAACCCTGGCTGCGCTACAGCAGGTCGAGGTGCCTAGCGTTGCCAGTTCTACTTTGGAGCTGCCCCCAGTGGTGCCGGCCGAAGCGCCTGACTTTGTGCAACGCGTCACTTCAGTTATGTTGCAAAATAAAGGCGACTCATTGCCCGTTAGTGTCTTTCGCCCTGATGGCGTCTGGGATGTGGGCACCAGCCAATGGGAGAAGCGCAATATTGCACAAGAGATTCCGATCTGGGACCCTGCTGTCTGTATCCAGTGTAATAAGTGTGTCGAAGCCTGCCCACACGCTGCGATTCGTTCCAATTTCTATGATGCGGATGAGCTCGAAAATGCACCTGTGAGCTTTCGCTCCACCGATTTCCGGGCACGCGACTTCCCCGATAAGAAATTTACCATTCAAGTGGCACCGGAAGACTGCACCGGTTGCTCGCTCTGCGTGTCGGTATGTCCTGCCAAAAACAAGACTAATCCGCGCGAGAAGGCGATCAATATGCGCATGCAAAATCCGCTACTCGAAGAGGAACGCGCCAACTATAACTTCTTTCTCAATCTGTCTAAACCTGACCGCGCGACTCTGAAGGAAGATGTGAAATTCACGCAATTTAAAGAGCCGCTCTTCGAGTTTTCTGGAGCCTGCGCCGGCTGTGGCGAAACGCCTTATTTAAAGATGCTGACACAGATTTGTGGTGACCGCCTATTGATGGCCAATGCCACCGGGTGCTCTTCAATTTACGGTGGCAACTTGCCCACCACGCCCTACACCTGCAACGATGACGGTCGCGGCCCTGCTTGGGCGAATTCGCTCTTTGAGGACAATGCTGAGTTTGGCCTGGGTATGCGTGTTGCGGTCGATAAGCAGGTGGTCATTGCACAAGACTTGCTACGCGGTTTTTCCTCTAGCCTGGATGCCGAGCTGATCGATGCCATCTTGACGGCCGATCAATCCACCGAGGCTGGGATTGCCGATCAACGTGCCCGTGTGGCCGAACTTAAAGCCAAGCTTGAAACGCTGTCGGAGCCTAAGGCCAAGCGCTTGCTCGATGTGGCGGATTATCTGGTCGAGAAATCGGTTTGGATCGTCGGTGGTGATGGTTGGGCCTACGATATTGGTTTCGGAGGTGTGGACCACGTATTGGCTTCCGGTCGCAATATCAATATCATGGTGCTCGACACCGAAGTCTATTCCAACACCGGTGGACAAGCCAGTAAGTCGACACCGATCGGCGCGATTGCGAAATTTGCAGCTTCCGGTAAGGTGACCGGCAAGAAAGATCTCGGTCTGATTGCGATGAATTATGGTAACGTCTATGTGGCGCGCGTCGCCATCGGTGCCAAGGATACCCAGACTGTCAATGCCATCTATGAAGCGATGCGGCACCCCGGGCCTTCACTCATTATTGCCTACAGCCACTGTATTGCGCACGGCTACAATCTCGCCAGTGGATTTGATCAGCAAAAGCTCGCCGTGGATAGCGGTGCATGGCCGCTCTACCGCTACGACCCTGCACGTAATGCGCAGGGAGAGAATCCGCTCAAATTGGATTCGCGTAAGCCGAAGAAGCGGCTCTACGAATTTACCGATAATGAAGCGCGCTTCCGTATGCTTAAGATGAAAGATCCTGTTCGTGCCAAGGAGTTGGGCCAAGCAGCTCAAACCTTCGTCGACGAACGCTTCGAACTCTACGATCGCCTCTCACAGCCTTTTGAAACGGCTGATGAAGATGCAGAATAATTCACGTCGAACCCAACATCCACAGCTATGAACTTAGAAACTAAATACCTCGACCTCGACCTGAAGCATCCGATCATTGCGGGCGCATCACCGCTGCCAGACGATCTTGATAAAGTCCGTGCCCTTGAGGATCACGGCATCGCTGCCATCACGATGTATTCGCTCTTTGAGGAGCAGATTACACAGAACATGGTCGGCAGCGAAGCCCACCTTGGCAGTTATGAAAATTCCTTTTCCGAGGCGGCTTCATATTTTCCAGAGGTCGATCTATTGGATCGGGGGGTCGAGAATTATCTCGACCAATTGGCCAAGGTCAAAGCCGCTGTCAGTGTGCCTGTGATCGGATCACTCAATGGGACGCGGGAAGGGGAGTGGGTCAACTATGCCACTTTGATGGAAAGTGCGGGAGCCGATGCCCTGGAGCTGAATCTCTACTTCCTTCCCACTGATGTGGATGAGAGCTCAATTCAGTTGGAGGATCGTTGTATCCGCATCGTGGAGTCGGTCAAGGCGCGTATCACTGTGCCCTTGGCGGTTAAGCTATCACCCTTCTTCACTGCGCTGCCGCAGTTTGCAAAACGCCTCTCTGGTGCCGGGGCCGATAGTTTGGTCTGTTTCAATCGCTTCTATCAGCCTGATATCAATGCCGACGAGCTGGATATCAAACCGATGTTGGATTTGTCGCACTCTCATGAGCTACGTCTGCGCCTGCGCTGGCTTGCTTTCCTGAGTGGCCGTGTCGATACACAACTCGCGGTTTCCGGCGGTGTGCATACCGGCATTGATGCTGTGAAGGCACTGATGGCAGGCGCGGATGCGGTGCAGGTTGTTTCCAGCCTCTTAATAAATGGGCCAGAGCAAGTGACTGAAATGCTGGATGAGTTAAGTGCATGGATGCAGGAAAAGGAATACGCCTCACTCGAAGAGCTGCGTGGCTGTATGAATTATCTACGCTGTCCGGACCCGGATGCACTGGAGCGTGCCAATTACATGCGCGTGCTCAAGAGCTGGCGTAGCTAGTCAGCCTTCTATACAGGGCCCCTCACTCCATTTTCGTAAGTCGTTGATTTCTGTTCATGAGTGCGATTAGGGCGTCAATCTTTCTTTGATTCGAGCGTATAAAATCGGGTGCGGTTCGCTGTGGCTTGGCCTTTTTCCAGATTTTGAGTGTGACTCCGCGTAGTAATGCGAGGTTCGCGGCGGTGTTTCCAGTGCGGCAACGGCATTTATCCTCTAACAATGTGGCGTCACGCGGATGGTGGTTTTTGTTTTCGACGCTCCATCTATCGCGGATTTTTTGCAGGATTCTCGCGGGTGGTTCGCCGGCGCGGCTGCTCAGGTAGATGCGTTGCCCATTGGTTTGCTGGCCTGTTTTTTTATCGGTAGACTGGCGCCGGATTTCGGCAACTGACTGGATACAGGGGAAGCCAACTTGTATAGGCGTGACGGGGATGTGGCGCACGCCCCGGATGTCGATACGTCCGTGGCTTAACTCGGGGGCTGTGTACAAAAAGGGGGAGCCGACTGGCTCAATTTGCGGGTCGCTTCTTCGAGTGTGGTTTTCTGGTTGGCTTTGAGCTGCACGAGCACTTCACCACCGCGCCCTTGGACGACTTCACGCACGAGACTTTTATTCGAGTAGAGTGCGTCGCCACTGAGGGTTTTGCCTTCGAGGGCACCTTCAGGCAGTGACTCGATTAGTTGGGTCGTCAGCTTCTGTTCTTGTCCGTTGCCGCTGGCTGCGGCTTGGGCGACGGGGCTGCCGTCGGTCGCATCGACGAGCGAGACGATGGTCGCCAGATTGCTTGAGATCACCTTCCCGTCGATAGAGAGTAGCTCGGGTAAGTCGCCGTTTTCGTGTTGGCTTTGCAGCCATGCGTCCAAAGCCTCGGCCAGTTCTTTGGGATCGACCGCTGCGAGCACTTTGCGCCAACAACCCTCCCCGGGAGGCGGCACCACCTTGCGTGCCTGCGGGTTGGAGCGGAAGCCGAGGCTGGCTCTTTGGGGCGAGCTCAAGTCCTGGCAAAAGCGGAAGATGCCCGTCACGGTCGATTCGCCGCAGCACTGCGCCAATACTGCGGTCGCGAGCATCGCGCCGAGAGGAAACTGGCGGCCGCGCCGCGAGCGTGGGTCTTTGACCGTGCGTAGGGCTGCACTCAGACTGGCGGCTTGCTTGCCGGTGACTGGCAATACGCCCGGTGCGCGGGCTTTGGCGTCTTCGCCGGGTAAGAGCCGACTCGGGTCGCGAAGGCGCTCCAAGGCATCCTTCGCCAGCGGCTTGACCCATAGATATTTGGGGCGCTCGTTGTCTTGGTAATACTGCGGCGCTGACACACGGGCATAGCCTTTGGTCCGCCCAAGGCGGGTCCATCCCGAGGCATGATAGCAGGTGCCGTTGTAGCCTTCGGGATCCACGAAGGTTTCTGCCAGCAGGGGGCGTTTGTGATAACGCCTCTCCCATGCATCCGGCAAGGCTTTGACCGCCATGCCCAGGATTCGGCTCGCAAGATTCTGGGGGCGCGTTTGCGGTAATAAAAGGAAGCGGCTGTTCTGCACGATCCAGCCCAGGCGCTTCTCCCGCGTGCGGCCGTCCCAGCCGATATGACTCTCCCTGTCGGCCAACTTGCGGCTACAAGTCGTCCAGATCAGTAGCGCCACCGCTTTGCCCTCGTAGAGCACGACTTGGCGCAGGTGCCGCTTGCGCGCATCCGGACAACCAAGGTAATGGTGCTGGTCTAGTAGATCGACGTAGCTCTGAGCTTCGTCATCCGACCATTCGCGTAGCTCAAGGCTTCGCAGTGACTGTTCGGGGAGGGCTTCGATCCATGCTTCGATTTTCATCCAAGCTTAACATGTCCGGCTTTTTCGAAATGTCTAGCCCAAAATTTAAACACATGAATTACAGTGGATTAACTTTTTTCGATAATGTGCCCTGGCCTTCTATACGTTTTACTGGCGGGGCGTGCGCACTTTTTAGTGAGCGGCCTCGCCAGTTCGTTTTGAAGTCGCATACATACTTGCTTCTATGCCGCTTGAGGCTTTTACAAAGAAGCATGCGAATTCCAATTGAAGATGGCTTTGAAGATGTGCTGTTAAAAGCTGCCGTAGGACAGCGCTTGGGCCATGGAGCACTCTCTGTGCGTTCCGGACTCAGCTTTAAGGAGGTGCGCGCACTGCTGGCGGGCGAGTTCGATGTCGCTCATTTGCGTAAGGTCGCGCAGGTCCTCGGCTTGGATGCCGATAAGCTGATCTCGCTCGCTCAGGGGGATTGGTATCCGTCCACTGTCGATTTGCCCGGTTTGGAGTGCATTTGTATGCCCTTTCCAGAGGCCAGCTATCCCGACGCCACTGTCAATTGCTATGTCGCCTTCGATCAGAGCAGCCGTGATGCCATCGTGTTCGATGCCGGCACTCGTGCAGAGCCTATTTTAGAATTGATTCAGTCGCGCGGGCTTCATTTGCAAGCTGTGTTGATTACACATGCGCACCGTGACCATATCGGTGGTGTCACTGCCTTGTCCGAACTTGCCCCCGCTGGCCAGGTCTACGCACCCGCCAATGAGCCTGTGCTCGGTGCCAGCTTGTTGGAGCCTGAGGCTGAGCTGTCTGTCGGGAAATTTCAGATTAAAGCGGTGGAAACCAATGGTCATTCACGCGGGGCACTGAGCTATATCGTCAACGGACTTGAAAAGCAGGTGGCCTTTGTGGGGGATTCTATATTTTGTCTTTCGATGGGGGGGAGTCAACAGGGCTACCAGTTGGCCCTTAATAATAACCGCAACAAGCTACTCTCACTCTCTACCGATACCGTGCTTTGCCCCGGTCACGGTCCTATGACGACTGTGGCGCAGGAACTCGCTCACAACCCATTCTTCTAGGCGGCCTTCGTGACTTTGTGGGGTAGTTACTTGCGTGCAATAGATTGGACTTAGCCGTGCCGCAGGCGGGGCGAATCGCTTATTATTGGAGTGCCTTGCGGTATTGAATCGGCGACTGACCGACTAGTTGTTTAAATTGGCGACTGAAAAAATAGATATCTTTGTAACCTAGTGCCTCCGCGATTTCGCCGACACGTAGGTGGCTACTTTCCAGGTAGCGCCGCGCTTCGATCATTTTGCAATTAATTAAAAATTGCTTAGGAGCCTGCCCAATCTGTTGTGTGAATTCACGGTCAAAATGAGAGCGTGAGACGCCCAATTTCTGCGCGATTTGCGTGATTGAGTCGACGGAGGCTGGTGCCTCGCGAAAGATTCGAAGGGCTTCAGAGATCCGCGGGTTGAGCGCCGCCTCGGCGATGATTCCCCTTTGCCCCGTGCATTGAGCGATAAACTCATGCAGCTTCTGAGCCAGCACTGCGTCGTCGTCGCGACGCAGCGCGATGCGCATAATTACATCGATTTGTCGTTGCGCTAGACTCAGTGACTGGATCTCTCCGCCTAGCAGCGGGAAATTCTCAATTTCTGTCATTCTACGCCCGTTTTTTAGTGGGTGGAAGTGAGCTGAGAAACGAGTAATACGTGGGCCCGAGTAGTGGGCTGCCGAGATGTGCTGCTTAGGTGAGAAAATGAAAAAAGCACCAGGGAAGATACGAAAGGTCTGGGTCTCACAGCGTAAATAGCCTTCCCCCGAAAGTGCCATCCAGAAGTTGTAGTGTCCGTCGCCCGAGGTGCGCCATTCCCAGTGCTCTACCTCTGTGCACAAGTAGGGGAACCACGGTCGGTCAACGACTTCGATCGAGGCGAATGATGTTGTGGGTGCTGGACTCGAATTCGGCATACATGTTGGCGCAAGAATATAAATGATGAATTAATGCAAATATATGAGAGAGCAATCCATTTATGTGAGCGCCTGCTTCTGTTAAGATCGTAGCATGTCTAATCCTGAAAACTACTTAAATACTCTCTTTGGTTTGCAAAATAAAGTCGCCGTCGTGATCGGTGGCACCGGCGAACTCTGCGGTGCGATGGCTGAAGGTCTCGCAGCGGCTGGCGCGGAAGCCGTCTTAGTCGGACGCAGCGAAGAAAAAGCAGCTGCGCGTCTCGCTAAAATCGAAGCCGCCGGCGGCAAAGCTTACTTCGAAAAAGTGGACGTTAATTCCAAGGCCTCCATTCAAGAATTGCTGGACAAGGTGCTCGCAAAGTCCGGCCGTGTTGACATCTTGGTCAACGGTGCTGGCATCAATTCGCCCACACCGATTCTCGAGATCGAAGAAGACGAGTTTGACAGCATCTTAAACACAAATTTGAAGGCCGTGCTCTTTGCTTCGCAAGTATTCGGCAAATACATGGTCGAGCGAGGGGAGGGCGGTAGCATCATTAACATCGGCTCCATGAGTGGTATCATTCCGTTGTCCCGCGTATTCACTTACTCCGCCACCAAGGCCGCAGTGCATAACCTTTCCAAAAACCTAGCCCGCGAGTGGGCCGAGCAAAAAGTGCGCGTCAATACCATCGTGCCCGGCTTCTTCCCCGCAGAGCAGAATAAGAAAGTGCTCACTCCTGAGCGCGTGGCTTCTATTATGGGGCACACGCCAGCCAACCGCTTTGGTGAGGCCCACGAACTCGTCGGTTCGACGCTCTTGCTCGCCAGCGATGCCGGCAGCTTCATGAACGGCGCCGAAATCGTCGTCGACGGCGGCTACGCCTCCATGACGATCTAGCGAAGCATAGCTTCGCGGTTTTTCGGTGATCGGTTCTTCAGTTGTCAGTTGATAACGCTTGAACCGATCACCGAACCCAAGCAACCGAACCCAGCCAACCGAAAACCGAGTCACCGAACCCCGAGCAATTTCCCACAAATGTCTTATCTACACGAAAATTTCCTTCTTCCCAACAAGACTGCCCAGCGTCTCTTCCACGAAGTCGCTGCCGGTCAACCGATCATGGACTACCATTGCCACCTCCCGCCAGAGGACATCGCAGGCAATGCACGCTTCCCCGACCTCGCACAAGTGTGGCTCGGAGGCGATCACTACAAGTGGCGTGCCATGCGCGCCGCCGGTGAGCCCGAAAGCCTGATCACTGGGAAAGATAGCAGCCCTAAGGAGAAGTTCGACGCCTGGGCGCGCACATTGCCTCAGACCGTGCGTAATCCGCTGCACCACTGGGCACACCTTGAGCTTAAGCGCTACTTCGATTGTGATCTTGTGCTCAGCCCCAAGACCGCCGACGAAATCTGGGAGCTGGCCAACGCCCGTCTCTCTGAAGATAGCTTCAACGTGCACAATATCTGCAAGCAATTCGACATCCGAGCAGTCGGCACCACCGATGATCCCGTTGATGATCTTCAGCACCACATCGCCTTCAATGGCGGGGCGCAGGCTACCAAGATGTTTCCCACATTCCGTCCCGACAAGGGCATGATTACTGCCAACCTGGAAGCGTGGAACAGCTGGACCGACCAGCTCGCTAATGTATCCGGTCAGTCCATCGACTCTGCGGCCGATTTCATGAGTGCACTCAAGTCGCGTCACGATTTCTTCCATGACAACGGCTGCCGCCTGACCGACCACGGTCTGGAAGCTTGTCCCTTTGTGCCCTGTAGCGATCGCCAAGCAGAAGTCATCTTCAAAAAACTCCGCAGCTCACAAACACCCACGGCGGACGAAGCCGAGCAGTGGATGACTTTCCTCATGCAAGCCGTCGCTCGCTGGAATACCGCTCGCGGATGGACCATGCAGCTGCACCTCGGGCCTATCCGTAACAACAATAGCAAGATGTTTAAACAGCTCGGCCCCGACACCGGCTACGATGCCATGCTCGACGAGCCCGTCGCGCGTAAGACTGTGGCCTTCCTCGATAGCCTCGTCTCTGCAGATGCCCTGCCGAAGACCATCTTTTACCACATTAATCCGTCCTTTCTCTATCCTTTCGCAACGCTTATGGGCAGCTATCAAGACGGCTCCGTTCCAGGCAAGATGCAACTCGGGTCCGGTTGGTGGCACGTCGATACACTCGATGGTATGCGCACCCAGATAGATGTTCTTTCCAGTGTCGGACTGCTCAGCAAGTTCGTCGGTATGCTCACCGATTCCCGTAGCTTCCTCAGCTTCCCACGCCATGAGTACTTCCGCCGCCTCGTTTGCTCCATTATTGGAACCGATGTCGAGGCCGGTCTCATTCCCAACGACACCGATCTGCTCGACACACTCATTGCAGATATCTGCTATAATAACGCTAAGAACTACTTTAACTTCCCCGGCGTCAAATAACAGGCAAGCCAACCACTCAGTTGTATACTATGAAAATCCTCCTCACTACCACCTCCTATCAAGATTGCCCCGGCGATCACCATGCTCTACTCGAAAGCACTGGCGCAGAAATAGTCCGCGAACGCGGCCCGCTTTCCGAGGCGCGCATGCTCGAACTCGCAGGCGACTTCGACGCCTTCCTCTGTGGCGACGACGAGATCACACAAGCCGTGATCGATAAGTCGCTGCCCAAGCTCAAGATTATCGCCAAATATGGCATCGGCGTGGATAAGATCAATGTCGCCTACGCCACTGAGAAGAACATCCCTGTCAGCTTCTGTCCAGGGGTCAATCACACCACCGTGGCCGAGCACGTTTTCATGCTCCTCTTGGCCTTAAATAAGAACCTTATGGAGCAAGCCAATACCACTGCCGCGGGCGGTTGGAAGCGCATGACTGGTCATGAGATCATGGGGAAGACCATCGGCATCATCGGCCTCGGTCGTATTGGTCGCGAAGTTGCGATCCGTGCCAATGCCTTCGGTATGAAGTGCATCGGCTATGATCTCTACTGGCCTGAAGACTTCGCTAAAGAGCAAAATATTGAACGCGCTGCCGGTGTCACACAACTACTGCGCGCCAGCGATATTGTCTCACTCCACACCAATCTGACAGAAGAAACGCGCGATATGATCTGTGCCGACACCATCAAAAGCATGAAGGACGGCGCCATCCTAATCAATTGCGGCCGCGGCGAGCTCACTCACACTGGCGACATTGCCGCAGCTCTCGAAGCCGGTAAGCTCGGCGGCTACGGTGCCGACGTGCTCGATCAAGAGCCCCCGCCCGCTGATCACCCCCTTCTCGGCGCAAAAAACTGCATCATCACACCACACGTAGGCTCACGCACCTATGAGAGCGTTCAGCGCCAAGCTGGTATGGCCACCCAAAACCTAGTCAACCTGCTCAAAGGTGAAAAAGCCCTCGCACAAGTCAACGAAGTCGAACCACCCGCCGCGCTCATTCAATAATCTTATTTCACCACTACATCATGTCCGAAAAATTCTACATCGTCCCTCAAGCGCAACACGACGCACTCGTCTCCGCAGCGTATCAACATCGTGGTTACACCCAAGAAGAAGCCAGCCAAGCCGCCCGCTTTTCCGCGCACGCATCGCACCATGGCATTCGCACCCACAACGCGATTAAAGCCCTACACCTCGACCATCTCTTTGGCAGTGCCACTGGCGGTTGCACACCCGCCGTCGAAATCGAGAAATTGCCCTGCCGCTTCGAAGCTAGCGAAATCTGGAATGCGAATAAGAAGCTAGGTCAAGCGACCGCCTACGAAGCCATCGACCGCGCCTGCGAGCTTGCCGACAAATACGGCATCGGGCAAGTCTCCGTCGATAATGCATTCCACTACCTCTGGGGAGGCGGCTATGTGATGGAGGCCGCTAAGCGTGGTTATATCGCCTACACCAATTGCACCGCCGCGCTGGCCGAAGTCGTGCCCTTTATGGGCAAGTTCCCCACGCTCGGCACCAACCCACATAGCTGGGGCTTTCCCACCACCGACGCTGTCGGCTTCCCCGTCGTGATCGACTGGGCCACCTCCGTGATCGCCATGGGCCGCGTGCAACAATTCCAGCGCGAGGGCACTGCCTTGCCACCCAACGCCGCAGTTGACGCTGACGGCCAGCCCACCACCGATCCTAATGCCGTCAACGCACTCGTTCCCTTTGGCGCCCATAAAGGCTACGGCCTTAGCCTGATCAACGAGATCGTTGGCGCCTTCATCGGTGGTAGCTTGCCGACTCTGCGTAGCCGTGAGATCCCAGCCGGGGAGAAGCGCACCCCCGCATTCTATTTCCAAGTCATCCACCCCGACGCCATCAATGGCGGCGCCTTTGCACAAGGGCGCGATCAAGCCGGCAATGTCAAAGCCGTGATCGAAGACATCCTCGGGCACGGTAATGAAAACTGCCTACTGCCCGGCCAGCTCGAAGCCCGCTGGGCCGAGCGCGTCGTCAAAGCCGGTGGCCTCTTGTTCTCTGAAGCCGAAATCAAGGCCTTCAACGAAATCGCCGAAGAGTGTGGCGCCCCGCAATGGGACCTCGCATCCTTCAAGGTAGAGTAACCGGTCGGTCCTATTCTAATTCTAGATGTATTCATAAGCTTCGGAGGAAATGAGAAAGCGGCGCTAGTGTTTCCGGCATATTATATTCACCGGAAGCAAGTTCCGGAGTTTGATTTTAATGGTTTTCCTGAATTCGTGAGATAAATTCTATTAAAAGAGTGGAACCTGTTGGGGTTCAGTGGCTAAAGTAGCCTTAAACAAATAAAACCGAAACACCCA
>PBYS01000041.1 GCA_002729725.1 Puniceicoccaceae bacterium | reverse complement strand
TTCTCGGTCATTACATCGGTTTCTTTCCATGGCATCTCGCCAGTTAAGTGTTACCGATGTCCTTGTGCTATCTGTTACCGATGTCTTTGTGCCGCGCCATGTTCATGCGGGGCAAAGCTAATTTTGGAAATGCCGTGTCGCTCCCTCGCTTGGAATGGGGTGGGCGCGCTCTCCGGACTATACGGATTCCCTCCATAGCCGGCGGCGTAAAGCATGCCATGGCTGCAGGAGAATGCGGGTTCGCCCAATGGCGGGGCGCCTTCGATCTCGCCGTCAATCTCGATCGATTCACCTGTTTCCAGGTGATGGCGAATCGTTTTGGGCGCTTTAAGTGTGCCGCTCTGGTAATAGACCATTTTTCCATCCGGCGACCAGCTTTGCCAGAGCCCGGTGTGCCAGAAACTTGGCGTCGTGGGCACGGAGCCGAAACGGTTCAGAATGCGCCCATCCTGATCCAATACGAAAACCTCCGCCAGTTGCGTATCGAGATCGGCACCGGCAATCAGGAAACGGCCTGAATTGTCGGGAGCGTAGGGGCAGAGGCTGTAGTATCCATGGACGCACCAACGGTTAGGAATCGGGAAAGTTTTCATGTTCGTTTTTTTGTAAAGTTGTATCGTTTTGCTCTGACTGGCCTGCCGGATTTTGCTTCAAGACAAGCCGATTTGTTTCGAGGAGTAAACCCTCCGCTGCAATTGATCGCCTTAATCCTGCGGAGGATCGTTGAAGGTCGTCTTGAGGGAGAGTTGGTCGCCGACCTCGTTGGGGTCGAAAACGCAAGACCCGGAACTCGAAGAGGCCTTGGTCACGCAGACTCTGTGCATTGGCGAGGTAGCCGCTGAACACAAAAGAGGGACGCCGCGGTAAGCCCCCGGCGTCCCTATCAAAAATGATAAAACCTGCGCCTTAATGTAAGGCCTAGCGACGGCGGCGGCGAGCTAGCATCAGGCTGGCGACACTTCCAAACAGCAATGCCATGTTCGCGGGCTCAGGCACAGAGACTAGCAATTCACTCTGGCTGAGCGCATGGTTGGCAACTCTGACTTCGTCCATGATGCCATTGAAATAATCCGTTGATAACGGAGTCCCCATGGCATACCGGTAGTTGTTGGTCGCATTATTGAAATCGCCGAGTGCATCGCCAGTCGCATCCAAACTGATTGTTTGGGATTGGAGAGAGCCACTGTTTGTCAGGTCTTGCAGGTAGAAGACTACATCGCCTGTAGCATTTCCGGTAAAAACGGCGGCGGCATAGTAATCCACGTTGGCGGCGACTGAGAGTGTCGAACTTCCGACCAGCTGAGACGATCCGCTTGCACCTGTGTTTCCATAGTTCGCCCCGGCCGATAAAAAACCATCGATGATCGATACTTTCATCTGGCGGTATTGGCTTGAGCTACCCCAGAGACCAAAGAGGCCGACTTGACCGTCTCCCGGGACAGAGCTGGCGTTCAGGAAAGTCTCGAAGGTCGCAGTTCGTCCCGTATTGAAATTAGAATCCCTCACGTTTCCTGGGCGTAGGCGTATATCCGATGTAAACGAAATTGCCTGGCTGTTTGTCGCGCCGGTCAGTGGGATCGTCGTCGGGAATGCGCTGCCAGCGCCGGATGCGGGCAATTCGTAGGCCGAAACGCTGCCTCCATCTGCATCTTCTGTGAGGTCGGCTGCTCCCGTGTTGTCGGTCAGTAATTCCCCGTCTTCAAAGCTCCAGTAGCCCAGTACATCGGCTTTGAGGGTGGGTAAGAGGGTGCAACTTGCGAGCAGCAGGGGAAGGTATCGGTAGTTTTTTGAGTTCATGCGATGGGGGGTTGGGTGTTCGAGTTGAAAACTTATACTTCTGAACGATACTTCGATCTTGCCAGCGGTCAAAACCCCTGTTTTGTGAATCGTCACATTATGCCGAATTCGGGCTCAAATTCAAAGGCGCGTTCGTCGCCGAGTATCGTCGATGTCGCGAAGGCGGCAGGGGTCTCGCGGATGACGGTCTCCCGCGTGCTGAATGGAACGGCCGCAGTCCGACCGGAGACGGCGCGTAAAGTGGAGTCGGCGGTGGAACGGCTCGGTTATCGCCGGAACCCGATGGTGCAGTCTCTGATGAGCCAAGTGCGTCGCCAGCGGGTGCGTTTGGCTTCGAACCTTGCCTGGCTGGAGGAGGAAAAGCCAATGCATGACCGGGCACGGGTCGCACTGTTGCAGGAAGAGGCGCAAAAGCGTGCCTATGACCTAGGGTTCGGGTTCGAGGCGATTTACTTCAAACCGAACGACATGAGTGCGGACCGTATGCACTCGATTCTGAAGGCTCGGGGCGTGAGTGGGGTCATTGTCGCTCCGGTTTCGGAGGGGACGAAACTGGATCTGCCTTGGAAGGACTTTGCCTGGGCGACGATTGGGGGCTCGTTGGGGCAGCCTTCGATCAGTTACGTCATGATGCATTTCCAGCATGCCATGGAGCGCATCCTGAACGAAGTGCGCATGCGTGGCTACCGGCGCGTGGCGATGCTGGGACGGAAGCGGGCGGACAAGCGCACGGAACACGCATTGCTGATGTCGTTTCTGCGTCACGAATTCTACACCGATGCGGAAAACCGCATCGCCCCCCTGTGGATGGATGACCTGGGGACGAATGACCTGAATCGCTGGATCGATGCGCAGCGACCGGACGTCGTCATCGCGAACTGGCTTCTCGAATGGGATTTGGTGCGCAAGGCCGGGCGCAGGATCCCCGAAGATTTGGGCTTTGTCAGCCTGAGCACACGATCCGACCAACCGGAAGTTAGCGGTATGCTTGCGCCCATTCAGGCCATCGGCTCCGGGGTCGTCGATATGGTCGTGGCACAAGTTCAGCGCAATGAAGCCGGTATCCCGGCGATCCCCAAATGTGTGCTGATCGAAGGCACTTGGCAGGAAGGGTGCACGCTTCGGCCTCGCGTGGATGAACCGATCGAGGACTCATCGTAGGGGCTTCCCTGTGAAGCCCCTACTGGCTCGGGCAAGCACCCGGAGGGCATTCTACTCGCGCGCCACGCAACACCCTGAATCAAAAGTAACCGCCTCGGTCGTGGATCTCTTCTGCGGTGAGGCCGGCAGCGACCCATTCTTTGATCTCGCCTTCATTGCGCTCCACTTGCTCGGCACGCTCGAGGACGGCGACCGCAATCTTGCGGGGGATGACGAGACCGCCGTCGATGTCGGCCAGAAGGATGTCGCCTGGCTTGATGACGATGTCGCCCACGAAAATCGGCACTTGGTAGCCGACGATCTTGGTGTGGGAGAGGGCACCGTTACTGGTGCGGTAGCGATACCAGATCGGGAAATTTTGGCTGAGGATGTCTTTGGTGTCACGGATGCCGCCATCGACAATGGCGCCGCGGCAGCCACGCTTGATCGAAGCCTGCGTCATGACGCCGCCCCAGTGGGACGCGTGGTCTTCGCCATTGGCGTTCCAGATGACGACGTGGCCGGGACGCAGCTTGTCGAGCATATCGACACGCACTTCCAATTCGCCGCCCATCGTTGGGTCTTTGACTGCCTTGACTGTGAAGGCCTCGCCGCAGACAACCATTTCGTCACGCAGGGGCATGATACTGGTGGGGAGACCTTGGTTGGGCAGACACATTTCACGGAGAACATCGTTCACCGCTCCAGTGTAGAGTTTTTCATAGCGCTCGCAGAGTTCTTCTAGTGGAATACTGAGTTCAAAGTCCTCCACGGTGTCGCGGATTTCCTTGAATTGATCGACATGCATTTGGTTGCTCATAATCTTTTGTTTGGGTTGTGTGTAGTTGAAATTCCGTTACAGGCTCATACCGCCATCGACGTAGATATTTTGTCCGGTGATGTAGGCGCCGGCCTCGCTGCAGAGGAGTAGGGCAGTCGCTGCACAATCCTCGGGTTTCCCGATTCTCGCGACGGGGATTTTGCTCAGGACGATCTTTTTGTAGTCCTCATCCGTTAGGCGAGGGATGTTCCGGTCGGTCTCGATGACGCCGGGTGCGAGGTTGTTGACTGTAATTCCAGATGGACCGAGTTGTTTGGCCAAATTCTGGACTATGCTGGTTTGCGCGCATTTGGTCGCGGCATAGACCAGCATGTCGGGGTGGGGCTTACTTTCTTGCACGCTGCCGACGGTGAGGATGCGACCCCAGCCGCGCTCCTGCATTCTGGGTGCCGCTTGCTGGATCAACTCATAGGTGCAACGCAGGTTGACGTTGACCTGTAGTTCGAAGTCCTCGCGGCTGCCTTCGAGCCATGGTTTGGGCACTTGGACGGAGGCGTTGGCCACGAGGATGTCGAGCTTGCCGAAGGCTTCGTTCACATGGCTCAGCAGGTGCTCCGCGGCATCGTCGTCGGTCAAATTTTTCAGGACGACGGTGCATTGGACTCCATGTTCGAGGACTTCGTCGCGCACCCGTTTGACTCGGTCGCCGTCGGCGGTGCCGTGGATGACGATGTCGGCTCCGGCCTCGGCCAGTGCCAAAGCGATGGCACGACCGATGCCGCGGGACGAACCGGTGACCAGAGCGGTGCGTCCATGTAGATCAAATTGGGCGGGGAGGTTCATGTTTTCTAGCTCCATTGCCGATCGTTGGCCCACTCGTTATCCCACTCGTCAGTTGGAGCCCATGCTTCGGGGAAATCCGGGTGAAGTTTGTCGGCAATCAGTTCCTCGTTGAGAGCTTCGATGCCGAGACCGGGTGTCGTCGGCACTTGGATGTATCCGTTGTTGATTAGAGGTTTGGGCAGGCCGATAGCGAGTTCTTGCCACCAGGGGATGTCCACAGAGTGTACTTCCAGCGCCATGAAGTTTCGGGTGGCTGCTGCCACGTGAACAGCTGCCATGCAAGCAATGGGGCTTTCCGCCATGTGGATGGCCATGGAAACGCCGTAGTCCTCCGCCATGTCCCCGATTTTTTTGGTTTCCAGAATGCCACCCGTGGAGAGCACGTCTGGATGCGCCACTGCTAGATTGCCGGATTTGAATAGCGGTATGAAATTCTCCTTTAGGTAAATATCTTCACCCGTGCCGATGGGGACGGTGGTGGCGTTACCGAGACGTGTGTATTGCTCAGTCATCTGCCAAGGAATGGGGTCTTCCATCCAAGCTAGGTTGAACTTCTCCAGGCGCTTGGCCAGTTTAATGCAGTCCTCCAGCGGAATGTGCCCTAGGTGGTCGATTGCCAGTGGAATCTCATAACCAATTTCGGCACGCACATCGGCCATGTATTGCTCCAGGTAGTCTAAGCCTTTTTCAGTTAGATGGATTCCGGTGAAAGGGTGGGCGGTGTTGAACAGGTCATAAGCTTCACCACGCATGGCCCGTGGATCGATGGAGCCGCCCGGCGTGCTGAAAACCGTCTGCTTGTATTCTTTCATCTTCTCCAGAAAACCGAGTGGTGCACTTAGGCAACCCGGCTGATCGATCAGTAATTCCAAGCCTAGATCCATCTTGAGATAAGTGAAGCCCTGCGCCATTCGTGCCTTCAACGCTTTGCCCATATCGCGCCCACCACCTTCCGAGTCGGTGTCGCAATAGATCCGGATTTGATCGCGGAATTGACCTCCCAGCAACTGCCAGACGGGGACGCCCCAGGCCTTGCCGGCTAAATCCCAGCACGCCACCTCAATGCCGCTAACGCCACCAGCTTGACGTGAATGCCCCCCGAATTGTTTGATGCGACGGAATATCTTATCTACGTTGCAGGGATTCTCGCCGATGATTCTGCTCTTCAGCATCGCCGCGTAGGTTCGGCTGGACGCATCGCGAACCTCTCCATATCCGACTAGCCCTTGGTTGGTGTACAGCTTGATGAGTGTGCAACGTTTCGGTGCGCCGTCGATGTCGGCAAAGCGCATGTCTGTAATTTTTAGTGTCGCGGGATCCACCTCGCTTACGGTCTTATTTTGATTGGTCTGAGTCATGGTCTGTTCCTTTTTTCTGGTCCGAGAATCATACGTGGAGAATTAAGGTCAAAATAAAGTTGATAAAATTATTATCATATATGGTAATGCAAGTATGTCCAATTCACAAACCATTCCAGCCCTCCATAAAGCGGTTTCCGTGATAGAATATCTCGCAGATCGCAACGATGCAGTTCCCGTCAAGGAGCTGAGTTATGCGCTGAAGATTCCGCCGGCGTCGTGTTACCGGATGGTCAATACGCTCCTCGAACGCAACTGGCTGTGCGAAGAACCCTCCGGCGGTCTGCGGATCGCTTTCGGCCTAGCGCACGTGGCCCGCACCTACTCGGAGCTGGAAACACGGCTCCGTGAATTCGAGCCGAGCTTGCGCGAGTTGTCCGAACAGCTGCAGATGTCGGTCAAAGTATCCCTTCGGGAAGGGCACTTCGCTACGACCGCGTTGCGAGCCGAACCTTCGTTGCCCAATGCGATCACCAGTCCGATCGGCTCGCGCATCCATCTGGCGATCGGCTCGGCCGCCGCCGTACTGTTGGCGCAAATGCCGGATCACGAAATCAAGACTGTAATGGGATCCGCACCAAGGAAGGCCTGGGAGCGTCAGCAGCCTGACGACGTCTGGAAACGCATTCGCGATTGCCGTGAGCAGGGCGCCTGTTTCGAACTGGGGCAATACCACCCTTCAATCTTCGCCTGTTCCATACCCTTGCAACTCACCGAAACGGATCTGGTTGCGCTCACCGCAGTGGGTTGGCCTGAAGATTTTGAAAAACAGGATCGAGAAAAGGTCGCGGCGGGATTACGGTCAGCTGTGTCAGCGTGATTCTTTTGACTATGCTTGATTGGTTTGCGTTGTCGTAGTGCTTAGACAGTGGTTGGTTAGCGTCTATAAACTTAATCTTATGTGGTAATCATGGAGCAGTTAATTATTCACTGTTCAAGTGCCTCTTTCGGAAAGAGCTTGGCGATTCGCCAGTGTGCTTGCTGAACCAGATTGAGAAGTGGCTTGGGTGCTTGAACCCCATTTGAAAGCTGATTTCCTTGATCGCGGTGTCAGTGCTTTGCATGAGCGACTGAGTCTTTTGGAGCCTTCTTTCCTCCCAGTATTGGGTAGGGGTGGTATGCATTTCCGCGTCCCAGAGCTGGTCTAAACGGCTTGCGCTTAATCCATGCTGGGCTGCAAATTCAGTACGCGAGAACGGCTTTTGGAAATCATCTAAAGTGAGCAGCTCGCGTAAAGTGGAACGCACTCTCTT
>PBYS01000040.1 GCA_002729725.1 Puniceicoccaceae bacterium | reverse complement strand
TATCAAGCTCTCCATCAAGCAATCCAGCACCGCCCGATATTTTGCTAGCTGAACCCAATCAAGCACCTGAGTAGTTACAAATTTCAATCCATTCTGCGACATGCACTGCACGATGAGGACAACCGTCTGCTGATGGCATCATCCCCAATATTCATGATGCATGTGCTCGCATGTGGGGCTCTGTTTACAGGGTTTAGCTGGGCAGCGCTGATTGCTTTGCTAATCACTTACGTAGCTCGGGTCTTTGCATTGACGGCGGGCTTTCATCGTTACTTTTCCCACCGGGCATTCAAAACGAGTCGTGCCTTTCAATTTATCTTGGCGTGGGTGGGCACTTCATCGGCGCAATTGGGTCCAATGTGGTGGGCGGCGAATCATCGGCACCATCATCAACATTCGGACAAAGAAGAGGACATTCATTCCCCAGTGGTCAACGACGCTTTCTGGGCGCACATTGGATGGGTGCTGTGTCGTGCGTATGGCTCCATTCAGCACGATCGCGTTAAGGATCTAAATAAATACCCAGAGCTTCGTTTTATTGATCGTTTTCACATCTTACCCGTCATCTCGTTGATCCTATTGCTCTATGGGGTGGGGGCGGGCCTGGACGCGTTCTATCCTGGTCTTGAAACCAGTGGCTTACAAATGGTTATGTGGGGCTTCTTTATGAGTACGGTGTTGGTCTATCATGTGACTTTCTGTGTGAATTCAGTCACCCACATCGTGGGCAGCAAGCGTTTTAAAACTGACGATGAAAGTCGTAACAGCTGGTGGGTGGCCTTACTTACTTTTGGGGAAGGCTGGCATAACAATCATCACCGTTGGCCACTTTCCGCTCGGCAAGGAATGTATTGGTGGGAGTTGGACTTAAGTTACTGGGGCTTGCGTCTATTGGAGAAACTGGGGCTCGTTTGGGATTTGAAAGTGTATCCCGAAAAAATCTATCAAGAGGCCGCCGCGGGTAAGCTTCGTAACTAAATGATAACATGCTAATTTTTTGGATCAGTTTCGTTGTTGTGGGCTTCATCGTTGCCAGTTCCGTCTATGTGCTAGCTCGTAAGTGGAGATTGATGGCCCTCGTGGATACAATATGGACACTAGGTTTAGGCGTGAGCGCGTTGGCATATCATCGCTATACGGAGCTGGACTCGATCCGTTCTTGGGTGGTCTTATTGCTCATTATGGTTTGGTCTTTTCGCTTAAGTTATCATTTGTTCGCAGATCGTATTTTGCTGGGGAAAGAAGACCCCCGCTATCGGGCATTGGCAGAATATTGGGGTAAACAGCAGGCGCGTAATTTCTATTTTCTCTTTCTTGCTCAGGTCGTCCTCGTTGCGCTCTTCTTTTTGCCAGTGAGCGTTGCCATGCGTCGCGCGGGCGTTTGGACGTGGCTCGACCTGCTTGGGGTTGGTATTGCGGTATGTGCGATGCTCGGTGAGGCACTCGCGGATCAGCAACTGGCGCAATTTCGTGCGCAAGTTAACAATAAAGGAGCTGTATGTCGTCGGGGGCTTTGGCGCTATTCACGGCACCCTAACTACTTTTTTGAATGGCTGCACTGGTTTGGCTACCTGCTACTAGCCGCAGGCGCGCCGCTGGCATGGATCGGGCCTATCGCCATGTATGTCTTTCTCCGTTATTTGACCGGCGTGCCTTTTGCTGAGCGATCATCGCTGAAGAGCCGTGGACAGGCCTATCGCCGCTACCAATCGACCACTAACACCTTTTTTCCATGGATACCACGAAATCAGTCAAATTAGTTCAATCTGCAAGCACGTTGCCACGTATGAAACTCATGGAGCGTGCGTTTGCATGGATGTTGCGCGATCTGCAGTCAGGGAGTTTGCAAATTCAATTTCCCAGTGGCGCGGAGTGCGTCTTAGGTGAACAGGGAGATGCTCAGATACAACTGAAGATTCAGCGGGCTGCATTTTTTAGTAAAGTATTCTCTAGCGGCAGCGTTGGTTTGGGCGAGTCTTATGTCGATGGCGATTGGGATACGCCCGATCTCTCAGCACTGCTCTTGCTGCTCGCCAAGAATCAGCAGGATTTAGGTCGTGTGCGACGCGGCTTCTCCTTGCTGACTCAACAAATGAACCGTCTCTACCACCGGGCGCGTCGTAACACTTTGGAAAACAGTCAGGTTAATATTCAGGAGCACTATGATTTGAGTAATGCTTTTTATCAGAGTTTTCTAGACCCTACGATGACCTATTCCAGTGCCTACTTCAGCAATCCGGAAGAGAGCTTAGAGCAGGCGCAGCTGCGTAAAATTGACCGTATGCTCGACCTTGCGGGAGTTTCAGCAGGTGATTCGATTTTAGAAATCGGCTCGGGCTGGGGTGCGTTGGCCTTACGTGCCGCGCAGCGCGGCTGCCGCGTCAAGACGATCACGCTATCGGAAGAACAATTTTATTATTCTAAAGCGCTGTTTCAGGCCTCGCCTTACGCGGACCAGATTGAGATTGTTTTGGAGGATTACCGCTGCCAGCATGGGCAGTATGATGCGGTGCTTTCCTGCGAAATGATCGAGGCGGTCGGTCGCGAATATTTAGAAAGTTATTTTGAAGTTATACAGCGCTCTCTCAAGCCCGGAGCGCGCGCGGTCCTGCAGGCGATCACGATTTCCGATGATCGCTATGCGAGCTATAGCCGTAGTTGTGATTGGATACAAAAGCACATTTTTCCCGGTGGGCACTTACCCTCGCCGGGGGCGATTCGCGGGCATGTGGCCGATACCAAGGAACTGCAAGTAATTGCCATGTATCCATTCGGCCATGACTACGCAGAGACGCTGCGTCGTTGGGCGCAAGCCTTCAATGCCTCAGAGGGCGAGGTCGATGCATTAGGCTTTGATGCAGGTTTTCGGCGTAAGTGGAATTATTATTTCAGCTACTGTGAAGCCGGCTTCGAGGCGGAACTGATCGATGTGCAGCATGTCTTGCTGGAGCGAAGCAGCCGCTGAGCTCTATACGATCGGATGGCGTGCTGTCTGGTCACGATCGATCAGAGTGTGCCTCGACTGTGGAATCGGGCGAGTGTGCACGGAAAGTTTTTTTCGGTAATAAAGCTGAGCAGCTTGATACAAAATGCGCGGCATGCTGTTGAGTGCAGTGTCCCATGGCTTTAACAGGGCATGTTTCCAAATAACTGCATTGGTGATCGGTTTGGCGGTCCCTTGTATCCATGTTTTTAATACGCATCGATCCTCGCGATGCAGATCTACGCCTAGAAAAATAGATGTTTGCTCGATGTGAAAATTAAAATGATACTCACCCGCAAGATCGTTAAATGGGGATACATGAAAATCTTTCTTACAACGAGCAGTCCATCGCCTAGGGCCGATCGCTTGTAGTTCGGTGAGTGGATATATGTGGCGATCACCGAATGTGTTATTCACTTCGGCCAAGACGCTGACCAATGCCTCGCCCGCCATGCGCAGATGAAAATTGACCGGGTTGAAGGCGTAACCGAAGTAGCGTGGAGAAGTGATCAACAGTGTGCGCTCGCCCGGCTGCTCTGGCGACAGTAGCTGATCCAGCTGATCACCGATAGGTGTTTTGTGTCCATACAGGTAATCCTGATCGCGCAAGCTCAGCGGTCGCGTTTGGTTGTGGCCAAACAGTGAGCTTTGGGCTGTGAGTGATTCCAGCTCGTTCAGGTCGAAGCCAAAGAAGGTGGTGGGATAGCTGAAGCTGTGGGCGCATGGCGTCAGCCGCTGGTGGACGACTTGCCCGCGATAGATCTGTGAGTGTTGGATCATAGGGATATGCCAAAGCCTGCGGCCACTTCGACAGCCGATTGCACCGCATCTTCATGAAAGCCGTAGCCGAAATAACTGCCGCAGAACCAAGTGTTGTTTTGGCCATTCATTGCACGCAGGCGCGGTTGCGTTTCTAAACTAGCTTGTGAGTAGAGCGGGTGCATTAAGGTGGTGGCATTGATTACTTTACTCGCGTCAATTGGTTTCGATGGATTGAGGGTGACGATGTAGGGCGCGTGCGTGTGTAGGTTTTGCAAGCGATTCATGTAGTAACTCACTGCGACAGGACGTGTATCGGCATCACCCTGATCCCGCACAAAATTCCAGGAGGCCCAGAGCTTTGAGTCGAGGGGCAGTTGGCTGGCGTCGCTGTGTAGTACCACTTCGTTTGGCTGGTAGCGCCACGGGCTGAGGTTGCGCCTTTCTTCCACACTGGGTTGAGCTAACAGTTGATAAGCCTCGTCTGCGTGAGCGCCCAAGACCACATGGTCAAAGTCCAATGTGCGGCCGTCCTGCATTTCAAGTGTTACGCCTGCGTCATGACGGTGGATATATTTAGGAGCCGATTCTAAGTTGGGCGCTCGCTGAAAGCTTTGCAGCATTGCACGTACATAAGTACGCGAGCCGCCTTTAACGACGCGCCATTGAGGACGGTTGGTGAGGCGCAGCAAGCCGTGGTTTTCTAAGAAATGCAGATAGGCCTGGGCGGGAAAGGCACGCATCTCCTCGATCGGGGAGGACCAGATGGCCGCGCCCATGGGATAAAGGTAATTTTGCAGAAATGCCTGCCCGAATGCGCGTGCTTCGCAATACTCCCCTAAGGTTTTATTGGCCAAATAGCCCGACTGAAGATCGCGATAGCCCACTTTGGCAAAGCGCCATAAGTCACGTATGAAACTGATGTGCTTTGGGTTAAAATAGTATTTGAGCGAGGGAAAGAGGCTGCCTACAGAATTTCCTGAGTATGCATACTCTGTGGCACGATCGTAAAAACTAAAAGTCATGGAGCTGTCTTCCAGTTCCACATTTAGCTGGCGTAGCACCTCAGAGAACTTGGGGTAGTTGCGGTGGTTCATGACGATGAAGCCAGTATCGACCGGAGTCCCTGCATCGAGGCCGTTCGGCACGCGTAAGGTGCGTGTGTGCCCGCCCGCGTAATCATTTTTTTCGAAAAGATGCACTTCATGCTTTCGTTGCAAGAGCCAGGCGGCCGTCAGGCCTGCCACGCCACAGCCGACGATTGCGATTCGTTGCTTGGGAGTAGTGGTTGTCGTTGCCATTTAGTTGGATCTCTTGAAATGATAGTGCATCACTTAATAGACGATGTTCGGCGAGTTGAATAGCTATGTTCATAGAGCTGGGTGAAAAAAAAAGGATCGCAACGCCAGTCTAGAACTTACTGTAAACGGATTTTTTTGTAAGCTTTGTCGCCTGACTGCGGTTATTTAATGTGAAAATTAAACCATTAACCGTTTGCTGGCTCGCCGGCATTTGTCTCTCAAGCCTATTTACAGGTTGTAGCTCATCAAATACTATGCATACGCAAACCATACCCGACGCTGCCTATCGTGACGCACTCGCATGGACGGATCCATCTAAGTTTGAACTTCCTGCGGAGGGGAGCCCCCAAGAATCGCAGATGCTCGATCGGGTCGAAGCGCTATTCGCCGATTACAGTCGAGCGGGGCTGGCCGCGAACGTTGAGAAAGTCTATGCCGACAAAGTTTATTTTCGAGATGCTTTTCGGCGCTTGGGCTCGGCCTCCGAAATTCGTGAGTATATGATCGAAGGCTTGGCCCCTTTGGAAGGATCAGAATTTGTCTTTCATAAAATCGTACGTAGCGGCGGCGATTTTTATATCGATTGGACGATGCGGCTGGATTTCAAAAAGACCCCCACCGGCACATGGGAAGAGTCCATAGGAATGACTCGTATGCGCTTTAACAGTGAGGGGCAGGTGATCTTTCACCAAGATTATTGGGACCCCACTGATATTGTCTATAAACGCATCCCCGTGGCTAAACAGTTGATTGGTTACGTGAAGGGGAAAATGTAGATCTAGAGACCTTCACAACAAAAAAGCCGCGACTCCTGTGAGGAATCGCGGCTTTGTTCTAAATAAACGGAGTTGCCTTATTTGGCGCTGAGCTTTTCGAGGATATCGTAGCTACGCTGCACCATTTGGCTCGGGTCCTCTAATAGGCCGGCCGACATGCGGGCGTTGTCGAGTAGCTGTTGACAGATCAGGCCTGCTAGTTCGCCGTCGTTGGCGTGTAGACCCGCCAGATTTTTAACCAGTGAGTGGCGTGGGTTGATCTGAAGCTTGACGGGAGGTTCGCCGCCCATACCGGGCATTTCGGGGCCGCCTGCTTTTTGCTGCATGGCCTTCATCATCTTGCGCATTTGAGCGGTCATGCCCTTGTCGGCATTGACGATCATAGCAGGGCTGCCGACGAGGCGGTCGCTGGCGGAAACTTCGCTGACTTCTTCGCCCAGTTTTTCCTTAATGAAGCTGCAAAGGGCTTCGGAAGCGTCGGCGGCGAGGGCTTCGGCCTTGTCGCTTTCGGTCTCTGGCGAAATGGCGTCGAGGTCGATGTCGTCGTTGTCGGCAGAGACAAAGTTCTTCTCTTCGAATGCGCGAGCGTGGCTCATGACAAACTCATCGATTGGCTCGTAAAGGTAGAGCACCTCGATGTTACGCGCCTTGAAGGCCTCGATGTAAGGGCCGCTTTCAATCGCTTCGCGGCTAGGGCCGAAGAGGTAGTAAATTTCCTTTTGGCCTTCTGGTGCGCGCGAGAGATAGTCGGCTAGGCTAGTGGTGCTACCGGCTTTGGTGTAAGAAGACTCGTAGCGCAGCAGCTTGAGCAACTGATCGCGGTGTGTGAAGTCGGTGGTGACACCTTCCTTGAGGAATAGGCCGAAGTTGCTCCAGAAGTCGTTGTAAACTTCGGGCTCTTTCTTGGCTTTTTCTTCCAGAGTCTTGAGGAAGCGCTTAGTGATGACCTTGTTCAGCTTTTGAATCAGGCTGCTGTCTTGCATGGACTCACGAGAGATGTTGAGCGGCAAGTCAGCGCTGTCGACCACACCACGCACGAAGCGCAGCCAGTCGGGCAGCAAGTTCTTGGGCTCGCTGTCGATTAGCACCTTACGGCAGTAGAGGCCGACGCCGGGCTCCATGCGGCCAAAGCCGAAGCCTTCCATGTTTTCAGTGGGGGCGTAGAGTAGGGCGTTGATTTCCAGCGGCGCGTCTGCGTTGAAGTGTAGCCAGAAGCGAGGCTCGTCGAAAGCCTTGGCTTGGAATTTGTAGAATTCTTTGTATTCTTCTTCGGTCACGTCGCTTTTGCTCTTAAGCCAGATTGCGCCGATGGTGTTAAGCTTTTCGCCGTCGACCTTGACCGGGAACTGTACGAAAGCGGAATACTTTTTAATGATCTCCTCGATACGATCCTTCTTGGCAAAGTCCTTATATTCGTCCTTGAGGGAGATGACGATGCGGGTGCCGCGGCGTTCGCCTTCGACCTCTTCGATTTCGTAGGCGCCAGAGCCATCGCTGGACCAGCAGTAGCACTCGCCTTCTTTTTTCCAGCTGCGGGTGTATACTTTGACCGAATCGGCCACCATGAAGACGGAGTAGAAGCCGACACCGAACTGACCGATCAGATTGTCGTTGCGCTCGCCGCTTTCCTTCAGCGCGTTGAGAAAAGCCTTGGACCCTGAGTGGGCGATGGTGCCCAGGTTTTCGATCAACTCATCGCGAGTCATGCCGATGCCGAAGTCGCGGATGGTGATTTCACCGGCTTCTTCGTCGGAGGATACTTGGATCTCGAGGTCGAGATCAGCGTCAAAAATGTCGGCATCTTTCTCGGCGACTTGATTGTGACGCAGCTTTTCGGTGGCGTCCGATGCATTGGAGACGAGCTCACGGACGAAGATCTCTTTGTCCGTGTAGAGCGAGTGGACGACGATATCGAGGACTTGCTTGACCTCGGCTTGGAATTCGTGGCGTTCAGGTGCTTTTGTTGTCATAATTGGTTGTTTTGGGTTTAAAACATGAATTCTGAGAAAGCATTACCGCAGATAGAGGCAAGGGTTTCTCAAAAGGCGCAGAAGCGTAGGGCTGTTGTTTAAAAAATCAAGTGTTCTGAATCGAACTTGTGTTGTGAGTTAGCGATCGTGTGCTATTGTTCCCCCATGAATAAATATATCCATGCTGGCTTTGTTTCTGCGCTACTATTAGGGGCGAGTTTTCAATTTTCTGGTTGTGTCGCGATTGTGGCCGGTGGGGCTGCTGCGGGAGGCACTGCTTATGCGCTGGGCGATTTGACTGTCGCGGTCGACGCAAGCTCTGAGCAGCTCGAACAGGCGATCCGAAATGGAGCACGCGATCTAGGGCTTCAGTTTATTAATGGCTCTGGCGATCAAACTGCAGGTAAATATCTGTTCCGTAACGCGAGCGATCAGAAGATCACAGTGAGCTACCGAACAAAATCACCTGTTTATTATGAGATGAGTATTCGCGTCGGCACCTTTGGTGATGAGGCGATTGCTTCTAGTTTGAGTCAATCGATTCAGAAGTATCTATAGTTTGTTGTTTCCGCTGGATCAGCGGCAGTTTAACGAAACTGCCGCTGATCTACTTGGAAATGATAGTCTGCGCTCGCCAGGTGGGCGCAGAGTTGCTTCTGGTCAATGTCGTGTGTGCGACACAGGTCGTCTAAGGAGTCCGAATGGTTGCGGAGCTCCGTATTGACGAGACCTACTAAAAGGTGAGGGTCGATTCGTTGGAACTGACTCCAATCCATTTTTAGCTTATTCGGAGATTTCTTGCGCCGATTCTTCGGGCAGACCGTGGAAGACCAGCTCGTTGGCAAAGGCGGCACCGCTAGTGTAGGCCGCGAAGCGAGCTAGGTAGTCTTCTGCTTGCACGAGGTCTTCGTCGTGGCTAGCGATTTCGGGCACGGTCTTCTCTTTGACATAGACAAAGATGCCGCTGCCGCCAGTGGTGAGCATCGGAGAGACTTCGCCCGCCTGCATGCCTTGTGCGGTTTGCAGGGCGCTACGGTTGAGTTCGCTAGGTGCTTCTTGTGCACTGAAACTTTCGAAATCCTGTGCCTGGAGGCCGAGGGCTTCGGCGGCTGCGACGAAGGCGCTGCCTTCGCTGATCTTGGCTTCAAGCTCGGCTTGCAGGCTTTCACCCTTCTCGTTGAAGAGGCGGCGTTTTTCTTCGGCTTTGTAGTCGGCTGTTACTTCGGCCTGCACGGCTTCGAAAGCGGGGATCTCCGGGGCGATGCGGCCTTCGTAGATCAATACGGCAAAGCCGCCCTCGATGGCATAGGCGTCGGAGTAGTAGCGGTTGCCGCCTAGCTGGAATGCGGACTCCAGAAGCTCGGGTGAGAGTGCGCGTTGGCGGGCACCTGCCAGTGTGTAGGGCTCAATGGGAGTCAAGCTGACTTGGGATTTGTTGAGCAGTTCATTGAATGCTGCGGAGTCGCGTTTGATCTCATCGCGGTAGAGGCTGTAAGCGAATGCTTGTGCCGCTTGGTTGGCGATGCGCGCTTCCTGTTCTTGCAGGTAGCTCTGGGCGACTGCTTCGCGCACGTCCGCGAAGGTGACTGGAGTTTCGTCGGCGCCTTCTTCGGATGCTGGATTGTTGGCCTCAAAGTCGGCGACGAATTGTGAGCGATTGGCGATGAAATGTTCACGCAGCTCGGCTTCGGTGGCTTCAGGCACTTGGGCTGCATATTGAGAATTCTTAAAAAATACGTAGCTTGCTTGGATGCGCTCGGGGATTTGGTAGCGAAGTTTGTTGGCTTCGTAGTATTCGAGTAGGGCGGCTTCGTCGGCTGCGATTTCAGGCGTGAAGCTGGCGTAGTCGATTTGTGCAGTCGAGAGAGTGAACTCAGTGCGGTTGCGTTGTGTCTGTGCCAAGGCTTCAGAGGGGAGCAAGTAGCCCGGGCCGGCCAGCACGGAACCGATTTGATTGATCCGGTAGTCCTCTTCCAGCACTAGTAGAACGAGTCCTTTTTGTGCACGTGGGTTGGACTCCATACTGTCTACGAAGCTAGTGTAGACGTCTGCGCTAAATTTGCCATCGGGGCCACGAAATGCATTCTTGGTGGTGATGTAGTCGGCCAGTGTTTCCTGGCTGGGAGCCGGGACGCCAATTTCATCCGCGAGGTGCAGGAGTGCGATGCGGCTGGTCAGTTGAGTCTGAAATTGCTCGTCGCTGCGGATCTGTTGGCCGTTGAGGTAGGCGCTGAGCTGCACTTTTTCAATGACGATTTCGCGTTCGCGGGGCGCATTTAAGTCAATCCCGTAGAACAGGTTCTCCTTGTAGCCACTGCGATCAGTCGTGCAACCCGGCGTATTGCCGATGGTGAAGACGAATGCGACGATAATAATAGCCAGCAGGGACAGGAATATCCAGCGTCCGTGACGGATGAGGTGGTGTTGAATCCAAGAGATCATGAGATACGAAAAAACGCCTGAGGTTAGGTGCCCAGTCTACTCTGTCAACCAATTGGTTGCTAACTTTAGCTAGCAGGTTCTTGCAGGCGGATGAGCTCTGCCAAGGTCATGTTGGATTTGGGGCAATGCTTGAGGGCGAGCACTTCGTCTATGTAGATGCGAATGGCAGGAGTGTTTGTGGCTGCGATGTCAGAGCCTTCGTCGTTACCGAAGGTTTCAATACTCTGTTTGAAGTCGGCCAAGGTAATATTTTCGGCTGGCCGGCCAGGCTGATAAGCATGGTCGCGTTCTTCTTCCGCGTTGCTATCCTCAATGCGGCTTAGGAAACCAATGGCGCATAGACGGTTGATACTGGTATTTAGAATATGGCTAGGAATGTGTAGTTTTTTGAGTAGTTCACTGGTCTTGACGGGGGGGCGGCCCGCCTGAAAACGCTGCATGACGATCAGCAGCACAGTGAGTGAAATCAGCTCGCGTGCGCGCTCGCTAGTGTTTTGCCAGGCATTTTCATTGGTCAGAAAATCGGCGTTTTGCACTGCGTAAGTGACTTGTCCCCCGAGCAGGATTAAGAGCCAGAATACGTAGAGGCCCAGCATGAGCACAACTATGATGCCTACGGAGCCGTAGAGGCTATTGTTGCTGACGACCTGCTGCACGTAGAGGAAGGAGAGCATCTTGTAGATCTGTAACAGCGCCACTACGAGCAAGGAACCCAGTAGGGCGGGCCTCCACTGAACCTGTGTGTTGGGGATGAAGCGCAGGAAGGCAGCCAGCAGTAAGGTGATCATTATCAGCGTGATCAGTGGCAGAAAAAACGTAATCACAGCAGTGATGGTCGTTCCAAAGGGGAGATTTTCTGCAAAGCGCAAGAAAACCGTCAATACTTGTAGCGAAATCGAGGCGGAGCCGATGAGGGCACCTAGACTGATAAATGTCCAATACGTGACGATGCGTTCTGTGAAATTGCGGCCTTTTTCCACGCCCCAAAGCGTGTTAAAGGAGCTTTCGATGGAGGTGAGCACGCGCAAGCAGATAAATAGTAGCAGCACGGTGCCAATCACGCCGACGGTGCCCGATTTCGCGACGGAACTGAAGTGACTGATCAGCTCGAGTAGCTCCGGGGCGAGTTCTGTTTGGGTCACGCCATTGTTATCTTCGTTGACGGTGACGGATACTTGTGGCGCAGCAAAGGCTATGATTTCTGTGATCTTCTTGACCACGACGCTGTCGGCTGGATCTGAGTGGGGGGCTGCGATGTCGCGGTCGATCAGGAAGCCGGAGATCATGATGCCAAAGGCGATGATGGGGCCGATGCCGATTGAGGAGTAGAAGGTGAGTGCTGCAGATTGCATCGGGAGCTGGTTGCGCTTCAAACCTTGCCCGGTTAAGGTTAGGATGCGCAGCAGGTGATACATCCGTGCGCGCAGGGTGCGGCGGCCGAGGTATTCTAGCTCCCAAATGTCCTTGCGCATGAGTGCTTGAGCACGCGCGGTGTAAGATTTGACTTGTTCGAGCCTATTACGGGCTTTGTCTGCGATCGATTTTTGGTCTTTGCTTTGCAAAACTGATTGTAGATAAATGGCTTAGCTGTTGACTATATTCATTACAATGCTGTCGAAGAACCCATCAAACCGGCCATTCAGTGCCAGATAGGCGAGGTAGGCATTGCCGCCCACTCCAAGTATAAATGCGGGAATCATGGTGTTCAAGCTTTGCGAGATCGTGGCAAGAAAGATGCCGATGCCTGCGGCGGCCGTGAGCCCCATTATGAGCGGGTCGCCTAGCGCCCAGCCCACATACAAGCCGAAGCCTAGTGTTAACATGGCTCGTCCACGTGCGACTTGAAATGCTTCCGTCACAGACAGATATAGGAGTAGCCCCAGGATTAAGTCGAAAATCGCGATTAAAACTGTGGGGTAGTTTAAGATACTGGCGACCCCGTTCTCGCTGAATGCGGCTTGAAATTGAGGAACGAGTGGTAAAAACATGAAAAGCGCAGAAAATACCAGCATCAATCCTAGGCCGGAGGAGGAAATATTGGCTGCAATTTCGAAACTCTTTTTTTTACGTGATAGTTTTCGTTTTTCTGCTGTATCGCCTTCGGCTGCGGCGAGCATCGACTCTACGTCCAATGCGGGTGGAGTGCGCGCGTTCGATGTGTTTTTCTTGGCCTCATCGACTCTCAGAGTGAGTTTTTCTCTTTCTGGGAAAACCTGAGCGGCTAGTTCTTCATTCAGGGCCAACGGCGTCCACTCTTCTTTATTTTCGTCGTAATAAAGCGTGTTGGGGCTGACTTGACCTGCTTCAGCAAGCGTGAGCAGCTTTGAGATGTCGAAGGGTCCACGGGACTCGTCTTGCTCGGGTGTTCTGATGTAGTAGTCGGGCATATTTCGTTTGTGATAATCGACGCTTATGCTTGAGACTAGGCCATTGTCGCTTATTTTCACAAGCGCAAACGAGTTTGCGCTGTTGAGCTTTGATGCTTTTTACAAGCTTATCACTCGACTTTTAGCCTAAGCTAACGTATTGTCGCTTTAATCTAAAATAAGGTAAAAACTTATGTTTGCTGAAGTTTTGGCTGGATAGGTGCTAGGTTGACTGGCTCATTAAGATTTGTGAGAATACTTGTATTAACATCCGTTTATCCGCCCTTGGGCTATAGTGGACACGATGAGCGCTGTCGACAGACCGTGGGAGCTCTGGTGCGCCAAGGGCATCAGATGCAGGTGTTGACGTCAAATTATCGCTTGCCTCCAATGGGGGTGCCAGGAGAAAAGGGTGTTTTTCGAGAGTTTCGTCTGTATCCGAACGCTTTTGAAGACTCGAAGCTTGGAACGTCTTATGCGGCAACCTATGCACACGAAAGAGTGAATGCAGAGGCGCTTGGTTACCGTATGAGCCGTTTTGAGCCTGATGTGGTCTATGTTTGGAATATGCGTGAGCTCTCGAAGTCTTTGCTATTTCGTTTGCAAAAAAAAGGTGTTCGGATCGTCTATGATTTGCATATGGACTGGTTATTGCCGGAGAGCTTTAATCGAGATCCTTGGTATCGCTGGTGGCGAGCTAATCCGAGTTCCCGATCTAAGTTGTATCGCGGTTTTATGCACTGTATTGGTAAGGCCCGACGCGCCTTGGGGATGATGCCTATCGGTGAAGCGCACGAGTTGAACTTGGAGGGGAGTTATGTCGCGAGTTGTTGGCTTCGTGATCAATTAACCGATGCAGGCATGACTCAGGTCGAATCTTTACCGGTTATTTATCCTGGGACTGATGTCAGAATATTGAAGCCTAAAGAACGTTACGTGAGGCGCCGTCGTTTTATGTGGGCTGGACGATTAACAGAGGCCAAAGGCGCGGATATTGCCGTGGCTGCGGTGGGCCTCTTAAAGCAGCGCGGAGTTTATGTGTCGCTCGACCTATTTGCACTGGGCGAGCCCAGTGAGCGCAAGGCCAAGCGCAAGCGAATTGAGACGGCTGGCCTAATCGATCAGGTTACTATGCGTGGGATTCGTCCGGGCGAATTGTTCGAACACTATGAGTTTTACGACGCATTGCTTTATACGAGCCGGTATGGGGAAGCTTTTTCTATGACTGTGCTGGAAGCTATGCTATCGAAGCTTCCATGTCTTGTGGCCAATGTCGGAGGTAACTCGGAAATACTAGAGCACGCGCATGATGCCTTGATGTTTGAGGCTGGTAGCGCTCAAGCTTTAGCAGATCGAATGCTTGAGTTTGTGAATCGTCAAGATATGGGGGCCGAACTTGCTGAGAACTCTATTGAAAGATTGCAAGCGGAGCGCTCGATTGACACATTCTGCGAAAAAATTACTCCTCTTCTCTCTGAGCACTCGTAGCTCGCCTAGCTGGATTCAACAATAAGATGCCCGAAGCACCATACATTAAACACGTAAAATACGACGAGAACAGCCCGATCATTGATCGTGAGCAGCTAGATATGCTTGTTGTCAGCGATGGGAGGGAAGACGATCTTGAGTTGGCAGGCGAGTTGTTTGAACTTTTTGCCAATGAAAGTGCAGCTAAGTTGTATGCGCTACCTGAGGTTTGCTCGCAGGGCGATGCGAATCAATTACGTAACATTGTGCATTTCGTTGCCGGCAGCGCGGGCAATTTGGGGCTTGCTCGTCTCTCCGCCTTTTATCGAGGTATTGAGCAAGCAATCGACGAGCAGCGCCTGACGGATCTATCTGAAGTCGAGGCCCCCATTCGCTACGAGTTCGAGATTGCGCGCGATGCGTTTCGAACGAATTTTAACTTGTAGCCGAGCTCGATTTCAGTCGACCATCAGTCGATGTCGGGCGTCTCTTGCTCGAAGCCATGGATGTGTTCGGTCTCTTCGGGAGTCGTCATGACTTTGAAGATGCACCAAAAGAGTAGGGCGCTGACAGAGCCCACGGAGAGTAGCATAATGATCCAGCCTGCGGTTGTCATAGTCTATTGTTTTTTGTTGAGGTTTTTGTAATCGGGGTTGATGGCGGTGATCAGGGTGAATAGGCCTGCCACCAGCAGAATGAGGCCTACGCTTAAGCGAGCCACCGTGTTGGGTTCAATAAATAGGTCGACGACATAGTTGCTGTAATGTGTTTCGCCAGTGCTGAGATTGATGCCGAAGATATTGGCCGCCATCCAGAGCCCAAAGATGATTAATAGGAGGGCTGGGCTGATATACTTCATCACGAAGCTGAAAAAGCGCGGAATGCGAATAGCCGCCCCTTGCTTTGCAAAGTCGAGGCCTTTGTCCGCGCCGAGCACCCAGCCAAAGATGATGATTTGAAAGGTGGACAGCACAAAGATCAGGAAAGTGCCAATCCAGAAGTCGAGCGTGTCGAGAGCTTTTACATCCTTGCTGAAGTAGACCACAAATCCGCAGCCGATTGCGGTGATTAGGCCCAGCAGCGCCACCGATTGCTTGCGATTGATTTTCATCGCCTCCTCCAGGAAGGCGATGCCAGGCTGTAGCATCGAGAGTGAGCTGGTGACCGCGGCTAAGAACAACAGAAAGAAAAACAAGAAACCAAACATTTCGCCGAAGGCCATGCTGGCAAAGACCATGGGTAACACATTGAAGCCCAGCCCGAAGGTGCCCATGCCGGCGACACCGGCCACGCCCAGGAAGGTCACAGCCGCGGGCAACGTGATCAGGCCCCCCAGCGCGACTTCGCAAAACTCGTTGGCACTGGTGGCGGCCAATCCGCTCAGCACGACATCATCGTTTTTCGACATGTAGCTGGAGTAGGTGATGATCACGCCAAAGCCCACCGAGAGTGAAAAGAAGATTTGCCCGGCCGCCGCCAGCCACAGTTGTGGGTTGAGTAATTGTTGGCGCATTGAAATATGGCGCACGCGCATGGTATCGCTATTGGCAGCAGCGGCGTTCACAGCGGCCAAGCGCTGTTCGTCAACGACCTCGCGGTCGACGACCCAAGTGCCCGTCTCATCCTTCAGCTCAACCACATGTTTGACCGGATTCCACATGAAGCCGAGGCCATTACTCACATTGCGAGCAGGCTGCTCGAGATCGGGGGTGCCCAGTGTCAGCACTCGCAGCAAAATGATGAACGCGATCACCACGAGCGTTGGCATCGCATATTTACAGAACAGCTCGATGCCCCTCGAGATGCCGCGATAGATCAATACGAAGTTTAGAATAAACACCAGTAGCAGATAGAAGCCGACTTGTTGCAGGCCAAAGCCCATGGCGCTCCCGTCCGCGCCGATCCCTATGAAATTGCCCCAGAACTCTCCTGATTGCTCCACACTGGTAAAGTCCATGTTTCCTGTCAGGAAATTGACCGCATAGCCAAGACACCAGGCCTCGATGTAGACGTAATACATATAAATGATGACCGGGATCAACACCCCGATCACCCCGATGTATTTAAAGGCAGGCCTACGTGTGATATAGTTGAAAATGCCGGGACATGAGTTAAAGCCCGCTTGCCCGCCGTGACGCCCCATGATCCATTCAGCCCAGCAGATCGGCAGCCCGATCAGTAGAAAGGATATGAAATAGGCCAGCATAAAGGCACCGCCGCCATATTCTGCAGCTTGCCCGGGGAAGCGCAGGAAGTTGCCTAAGCCCACTGCGCTTCCGGCGACGGCTAAAATAACGCCGAGTCGAGAGTTCCATGATTCTTTGATTCGTTTAACCATCGTAATTAGTATCAAGCATTCGGAGCAGTTCCGGTGCCAGAATAAAATAGCGTACTGACTCGCTTCGTGCCCGTTCCGTGCTTGCTGAAAAAATCCAAGCTATCGGAGTGACTTTACGCGGAGGGGGCTTTTAGATCGGCAGATGTCTTTGATTGATCGCTATGTTTTAAAAGAATGGCTTGTCGGTTTCACGCTCACCATGGGCGTGATTATTGGTATCCTGATTCTACAGAACATGTATGACTCGCTGCCCGATTTGCTCGATACCAACGCCAGCTTTAAGCAGATACTCTTTTATTACAGCCTCGCGCTGCCGACCTATCTGCCGGCGATTTTACCCATTGCCTTGCTGGTCTCGCTGCTTTTCACCCTTGGCACTTTACACCGCAATAATGAGATTATCGCTATGCGCGCATCCGGGGCGAGCCTGCTACGTGTCAGCCGTTCACTCTGGGGCGCTGGCTTGTTGCTCACGATGTTACTGCTGTATTTGACAGCATATGTCATTCCGAAATCGGTGGAGCAGTCGCGCACCTTTTTTGATAATCTTGAGTTTGCCGCCGATGAGGCGGAGCGGGACGCGCGCGAGGTGGGGCTGATTTATAATCTCGGCTTCGATAATCGCAAAGATGGGCGGCTGTGGATTATGAACCGCTTTAGCGAGCGCGCATGGCTCGGCCTAGGAGTCAACGTGCATACTCGCGATCCATCCGGGCAAGAGTTGAGCCGTATCTCTGCCAGCGAGGCCTATTTTGATAATACGCAGGGCAGCTGGGTCTTTATCAATGGGCGCGAGTTACTACTCGACCCCGAAACTGGCGATCCGCTGCGAGCACTTACCTTTAAGGAAAAGAAATTTGAGGACTTCGACGAAGACCCCACCTTGATGCTCGCCTTGCATAAAGAGCCCAAGGAGCTTTCTTTAAACGAGTTGCGGCGTATCATTAATACGGTCACGCCTGAGGAAAATCCTTCGGTACGTGCTTACTTGGTGCAATATTACTCCTTGTTAGCGGCTCCCTTCAGTTGTCTCGTCGTGGTGGGGATCGCAGTGCCCTTTGCTGTGGCAGGCGTCCGTACCAATCCTATGATTGGGGTTTCCAAAGCGATGGGCTTCTTTGTCATTTTTTATCTATTGATCAGTATCGCGTCCATTTTGGGCGAGCGGCAGATCATATCCGCGATGCTGGCTGCCTGGCTGCCCAACCTAGTGATGCTGGCGATGTCGGCACGACTGTTTGCCAAGGCTCGATAATTTCTTTCTTATGGAAAATTTAACAAGTATTCAACTGTCTGCAGCGCTGCCAAATTTGGGGCACCCATGGGTCGCGCTGGATCAATTGACTGGTCCGCTCCCGACTGTAGCCTGCGTGGCCACTTTGCTCGATCCATCAGGCCAAGCGCTCGGTAGCGGGCTTTTCGACCCCAGCGATTCGCTTGCGGCATGGCGTCGTTTCAGTCATGCTGAAGGCGCACACTTCGATGGAGCCTATATCGCGAGCGCGCTCAACGATGCACTGGCGCGCCGTAGCGATGAGCATTGCCAACGTTTGATTGGTTCCGATGCCGATTATTTGCCGGGCTTGGAAGTGGAACTTTATGACGGCGTGCTCTGCCTGCGCTCGACGCATCCCATCGTGGATTCCGAAATGGACGAAATTGTGGAGTCTTTGAAAGAAGCCTGCGAGCCCAAGGAGATCGTACTATTTCAGGCCGACGGCGTCCGCACTCTGAGTGGTCAAAACTTGAAAGCGCGTTGGATCGAGATCGATGGCATCGCCTACCGGATCGACCTGCTGAATGCAGAGAAGCCTCGCTTTTTCCTCGATCAACGCGAGCAACATGCACTGGTCGGAAGCCTCTGCGAAGGTCGCACAGTTCTGGATGCCTACGCTCACAGTGGCGCCTTTGCCTTGCAAGCCGCACGCAATGGAGCCGAACACGTGGTGGCGGTGGATTGCTCCGATGTCTGCATTAAAGCCATCGGAGCTCAGGCGCAGAAAAACAATTGCTTCGTCGAGACCATCGAGGCCGATGTGTCCGCATTCCTAGCGGAGCGCAAACTGGGGGAGCTCGATGCGATCATTCTAGACCCGCCGCATACCGAAGCCTTCGATGCCGCCGCAGTGGAAGCGCTGCACACTCAAGCCTTTAACTGCCTGCCCGAAGGCGGCCTGCTCGCGACTTATTGTCGTTCCACAAAGACCACGGCCGCCGAGTTTGAGGAAACGGTCGCACGCGCTGCGACCGCCGCCGGGCGTGAGGCACGTATCTTTGCCCGCACGGCACAGCCATTCGATTTTCCCGTGTTGCTGAACTTTCCCGAGAGCCGCTACTTGAAAGGTCTCATCCTTCAGGTTGAGTGAGCGGAGAGTCTTCAATAACTTCAGACATAAGCTGATGTGGGAAATTGAGAACTTCCCTGCGCCCGGCGCGACTCAATGCTATGCGTGTGATGGACTGCCCATCTTGGAGACCGATCGCGGTAGCGACGCTGGTGTTTGTCGCATCGTGGTGGCACCGTTCGGCTATATTGATTTTTGCCTCATCTTGACAGTTTTGTTTGGAGCTATCAGGACTTGTTGCATTCATGAGTTTACCCACTGACTATTCCTTTTTTTCTCGTTTTATGATTGCTGTCGTTGCCTGTGCTCTGGGCAGTCATTTGCAAGCTGCGAGTCGGTCCAAAAGCTACCTGGCAGACACTTTACCAGTTCTCAATTCTTATGGATCTCCAGTTGTCGATGAATTCGGCTATCCGGTGCCTAGCATCCCTTTGAATTTCGCCCCGAGCGTGCGCACCACTGCCGATGGCTTTCGATTCCTTTGGCTGGAGAGCTCTGAAATGGCCGAACCTCCAGAAGTAGATACGACTACTGGATTTCCGATTCTCGGAAAATATCATCGCTTAGGAGTGGCCACGCATTTGGGGGCCTGGTCGGTTGAGGAGGTGACGGAGTTTGAAGAGAACCTGGATCAGCCACATTTCGCGGATCGCTTAGATGGCGAGCTGTCGCTCGCCTATTGGCAGGAGAACTGGCTCTTTGTTGACACATTGGAGCAGCCGGCCAACACCAAGCTCACTTTGCCGATCAGGAAAATGTCTGGAGCGGTCGCGATTGACGTCAACGGTGGCGTGCACGTGGCTGTGATTCGCGCGAACTATCAACTGTGGCATTACTATTATGATTACAACTCACTGAGTTCCACCATGATCTCGGAAGGGCCGGTCGCCTCGGTTTCCATTGTGGCGGGAAAGGGGGACCGCAGTCATATCGTCTATTCCACTTTTTCGGAGGATGTGAATTTCAATCAGCAGTTGGATGCGGGCGAGGATTTGAACAATAACACGGTTTTAGACGAGACGGCGACTCAGTTGATCTATCAAGGGATGGATGCGAGCAGTCTCGATTCTAGTGAAGCTATCATTGAGGATACCATCATTCAAATATCTCAGCTCGATTTATATAATACCAACGGCTCCGGTCTTCGGCTTGCTTACGCCGATCCTGTGCAGAACTCGGTGCGCTTTGCAAGCAAGGCCAATGTTGCGGGAGCGGTTTGGCAGTTCCAGACCGTATCGTCTCAGGCTAGTAACTTTGCCTCTGTGGCCTTGGCGCACAACGATGCATCCAGCGCGAGTGGGCTTGACTATGCCGTTTCTTACATTTCGGGCAACGGGAATCAATTGTTTGTCAGTGAATCTGCGTCCGGTGTCTGGACTGAGTCCTTAATTGCCGAGGACAATTCGGGTGCTTATTTCCGTTCCACAGACTTGGGCTTTGCTACGGATGGGCAGCCTGTTGTGCTGGCATCTGAAAAAGCCCCGAGCTTGTTTTTGGCGGCGTATTCGAAGAGCTCCTTGCCTAGTTTGCTGGCCACAGAGGTCGCCAGCTCGATTGAGATTCGCTCGGCATTTGTCTTAGAGTGGGCCGCGCCAGCCGAGAACGTGCTTTCACAGCGGCTTCAGAGCAGCTCTGATTTATCCGATCCTAATTCGTGGACCAATCTGGATCTTTCGAATGCCATTTTTGATGACAACAGCGATAGCTACAAACTGTTCGTCGAACCTGCAGGTGATTCATTGTTTTATCGCGTCTTGTCGGTTACGGAATAGCGGTCGAGTTTTTTAATTAACCAGGCTATAAGAAAATGGTCCGGCTACAATTACACTGACTGCGGCACTAAATTCGTCAGGCGGTGAAGGTGAATCATCGTGGCCAGATGGCGCACCCAGCTAGTCAGGCTGGACAGGTATTGAGGAAGGCGAGGGCGGGTCTGACACTGTCGAATTCCCCATTGATACTATTTCGATCCAGTTGCGGTAGGCGGGCACCTTTTCAGTGGCTTGTTGTGCCACCTCATTCGCCAGTTGTAAATTTCCTAAGTGGGGTCGGTCTATGACGGGGGCATTCATTTAAACGGCAAAGTAATAGCGAACGAGGTGGAAGAAGAGGGGGGCTGAAAAGCAGATGGAATCGATGCGGTCTAAAATGCCACCGTGGCCTTCGATCAAATTGCCAAAGTCTTTGATGTTTCGATCGCGCTTAATGCCGGACATCACTAGCCCGCCAAAGAAGCCCATCAGGCAAATCAGCAAGGCGAGCACGGTGGCCTGCCAGAAATTGAAGGGCGTGATCCAGCACAGCGCGCCGCCGAGTAGTGAGGCGCTCAATACGCCCCCAAAAAATCCTTCCACAGTCTTGTTGGAATGAAAAAGGCCCAGAATAGTGCACGGTGGTCGCCCCGGCGGGTGGGGGTGAGTGTGATAAACTCGCGCAAGGCCAGGAACGAAATATCCCAACGATCCGCCCAACACCCGAACATAGGCCGCGCAAGCTGCCAGTAGTGATGCCAGCCAGCCCAATGTAATACTTGTTGGCGTGCCGAGTGCATAGCCCGCTGCGACTAGGAAGATGCTGTCTTCGATCCGGTCGGGCACCTCCTTGAACAGGTCGCCGAGTGCGCTTTTTTGTTAAATTCCAAAGCCACCAAGCCATCGAGCGTGTCTTCAAAGGTCTTCGGTTAGATGTCGTCATCACGCATGATATATGAATACTTTGAAGTTCATTGGCTATGCTTAATTTTTGCGTGCACGCTCTAATCGGAGCCTGCTTTGGGGATGTTGTAGTGTTTTAAAATACGTTGCGTGGCAGCCTCCATGGTGGCTGCGTCGAGGACCATGTGTTTGAGCCCTTGGTCGGGCATGAATTCGATGCGGTGAAACTCGTCTTGGGGCTGGGCAAGTGCCTTGCTAATGTCTGCGAGTGTGTGGATCGTTTGGCCATTGATACGGTCGACGATGAGCTGGCGGATACTTTCATAGCCGTGGTTGTAATCGTCGGGAATGACGGAAGATAAGATGACTAGGCCGTGGCGCTCGGGGAGCTCTGCCTGATAGCTGTAGTAATCGAGTAGCAGTGGCTTGTTTTTGCCATAGGTTCTGAGGTAGGGGCCGGTGATCGGCTGGAAGAGCAGGCCGCCCGCGATTAAATACTCGGGGGCTTGGTCGTAGAGATGCTGGGGTACGAGGTCTTTCTCAAATGCCGCACGTGGGAGAATGTAGTCAATCGTGAGTTCTTGATGGTCGCGCCAGATACGCATGGGGAGAGTCTCGCCGGCATGCTTGTCACGCGTCGCAAGTCCGTAGAGCGAAAGACGTCCGTAGGTCGGGTCGATGTATTTGCCGTCGTTATCGATTTCAAATCCATTGATGGCGAGTAAGACGTCGCCTACGTGTAAGGTGTTGGCCGCGAGTCTGTGGGCGCCGACTTTGGTCACGACGACGCCGATATCGGTGTTTGTCATGCCTTTGGATTGCAGCAGGGCCGGGTTCTTGCCACTCATCACGCTAAAGTCAAAGTGACCGATGCCTAGATCCTGACCGCTGGTTTGTTGTTTGAGCACTGAGGCGATGAAGGGGGCCGGTAGTATGTTGAGCTTGTCGTTAGAATAGGAGGAGGTGAGGCCGACGATTTCGTTGTCGGAGAGAATCACTTCGGCCCAACCCGTGCCGTCCATCTCAGTGGAGGCGGAGACTGTTAAGTGGTTTACGTAGCTCATCTTACTTTTGCCTATGGAGAGTCGGACGATTTCGGCGGCGCGCTCTTCGATGCGTCCATTACGCCAGCGGATGATTTGTAACTCGCCGGACTGCGGAATGTTCTCGGAGAGGCGTGTGGGGCGCATGCCTTCCCAAAATACGGGGTTCTCGACATCGAGGATGGCAATGTTCGCGTAGTAATTGATCCACTTTAGATTGGCGGTGTATTGATTCGTGATGCCGCCTTTGCGCACTCGGCAGAGCGTTTGACCCGAGAAGCCGTCGGCTGTGGTGAGGATCTGATGTGCTCCGATGATAATGCCGTTTTTACGGCTTTGCTGGCTGCTGGTATTCCAGGGGAGGCGGTAGTTGTAGGCGGTCTTGCTGATTTCGATTTCAACCAGTGCGGCTGAGCTGTCGAATGCAGTCGCTTGGTGTGTGCGAGTTCGGTTACCGGCTTGGGCTGCCTGAAGTATTAATAGACTGTAAAAAAGTGTGCGTGTGAGATGCTTAATCATTCTGTGCCTCGATTCTATAGGCTTGTGGGATCTGGTAGGTGTGGAGTAGTTGAGCATTGGCCTGTTCGGCATCGTCGCGGCGGAGCGCTTCCACCCGTCCAGATAAGAACTCGAAGCGGTGAAATTCGTCATCGCCTGCATCCAAGGCCTGTAGCAGGTCCTGCATCGAGTGTATCTCTTGGCCGTTTAGTTTGGTAAGAATGGATTTCGTGTGCACGCCAAAGTCGATATTACTGGGGTGTTGCAGCACTTTGGACAGCACGATCGGCCGAGCCTGCGCGCCTGCTTCATCTTGGTAGGCGCGATACAGTAGCTGGTAGAGGACATCGGTGCGGAAGTTTTTCAGCCAGTCTTGGCCAAGTGCACTGCAGTAGTTATTACTGAGCTCCGTGAAGGCGATCCCCCCGATGATCAGGTAGGGGGGCAAGGTGTCGTATTGGCTGCCAGAGATACGGTCGGCGGTATTTTTGTAAACCGGTAGGTCGATCGTGAGTTTCTGGCCGTCGCGCCAGATTAGCAGATCTAGCGATTCACCATCCTGCACTGCGTCGAAAAGAATGGAGACGTGTAGGCGGTTACCTTCGTATTGAATCATGCTGTCACTGCCGACTTGGTAGCCTTCGACCTCTAGGATGACGTCGTTCTCGCGTAGTAGCTCGTGTGTCTTGGGGAAGGGCTGTAGGAGCATGTCGATGCGTGCACCGATATTGTTGTCGGGCAATTGTAGGGCCTTGCGGAAGGCTGGATTGTGTAGGCGTGCGGTGCTGATGCCCGCGTCGGGGAAGCCTTCGTAACTGCCGTCTTCAATGTCTTTCAGAAAGTGACGAATGATGTTGGGTGGAATAAAGAAGCCCGCGTTTTCGAGGTTCGGATTACCTTGAAAAGAGACGCCCACGACTAAGTCGCCTTGTAGGGCGGGGCCACCGCTGTTGCCGGGGTTGATGGCGGCATCGGTCTGCACGGTCAGCAGCGAGCGGTTGTAAATATGTGCGTAGCGCTGCACTTCGATGCGCGAAATGACTCCCTGCGTGTAGGAGATTTGCTGACCACCAGCTGGGTAGCCGTAAGTGGTGACTGCGGTGCGCACTTTCGGTAGAGTGCCGATCTCGAGTGCTTGCATGCCTTCGTAGAACGCGGGGTCGAGCACTTTGATGACAGCGAGGTCACAATCGTGCCCGACGTATTCGATGGCGGCCGGGTAGAGCTTCGGGTCTTGGTAGCGACGCACTAAAATTTGCTTGGACCAGCTGACCACGTGCGCGTTGGTCATTATGCGGTCGCCCTCGATGACGAATCCACTGCCCGAGTATTGAGCGACGCGCGAGGAGCGCCAAGGTTCGACCCAATTCGGTTGTTGTGCGAAGTTGATAATCTGCACCACCGCTTGTTCTGGGGCGGCCGCGCGTAGCGCGTAGGAGCTAAAGATCAGTAACAGGCAAAGGCAGCGTAAAATCATGTGTCGCTCAGCTTTACAAATCAGAACAGCGCGTCAAGTGCTTGGCGGGTGCTCGCGGCCCACTGCTGGGATTATATTGAACGAGATCCGGGGGGGGGGCTTCTTACAGATACGCCAGCAATCGCTCGCTCTAAGGCGGGACGGCTCCTTTGGTTGGCCTAGCTGACATTGGTATTTTAAAATCGAGAAGCCGCTGGAAATTGGCCTTTACGCCTTTCTGTTGCGCGTGTCATCTTTAGATCAATCATCGTACCGATTTAATTTATTAGACACAAAATCTCAAAGTATGCTTTCACTTCTTATTTCAACGCTGGTCGCTATCGCATTGGCGAGTGCCTTAAACGCTTCGCACGCTAGCACCGGCACGACCGTCATCTTCACCGTAGCCGGATTTTTTGGCAGCTTTTTCCTGATCGGATTCCTAGTTCGGAAAAAGATGTCCCAGGCCCAAGGCGCGCTGCAGGAAAGCATGCTATCTGCTCAGAAACGCATGCAGCGCAAGGTGCAGCAGTTCCAAAACAAGCCGGGCGGCAACGTGAAGCAGATGCAACGTCAGATCGAAATGGATCAACAGGTCATGCTGAAACAGGGCTTAGAGCTCACTAAGGGCCTGGAGCCCTTCCGCAAGTGGTCCATTCTTACGGGGCGTCAGATTGCAACCATGCGCTTGCAGTTTCACTACCAGCTCAAGGAATTCGACAAGGTAGACGAGATTCTCGCCACATGTGGCTTTTTAAGAGGCCCTTTGATGATGGAACCCATGACGGTGGCCATGAGAATGGCGCGCTGTTATAAGAACGACGATTTAGAGGGCGCAAAAAAGGTCTACAAACGCCAGATTATGTGGTTTCGCGGCGATCGCGGCGCTTTGCTCTACGGCTTAATGTCGTGGATTTATGTGAAGACTGGCGAGCCCGATGAAGCCCGTCGTGTCTTGTTGAAGGCCAAAGAGTCCACTGGAGTCGAGACCTTCGCCCGCAACTGGGAGCACCTGTCGAATGATCGTGTGAAGAGCTTTTCGAATGCAGGCTTGGGCGACGAATGGTTTAGCCTCTACTTAGAGAACCCTCCTGCGGTTAAGCAGCAGCGTATGCGCGGTAATCCCCGCAATCCGCGTGGCTTCTAACACGCTTTAGTCTCTGCAGCGAAGAACGGTTCGGTCTCTGAACTCGCAAAGGTAATCATCCGTGATCGCGAAACGTTTCCTTTCGCGTGATGTGAAGCCCTCTCGGAGCTCATGTGAAAGGGGAGGCTGATTTCGATCGGAGGCGGGCGGGGCACCCGCTACCAGCTACCCGCTACCGCTTTGATGGATAGTGCCCACCGAGGAGCTCCTCAGTATCTCGTCCTACGAGTATCATGGCCATTACTGTTTATGCGTGATCCTAATAGGTTGCCGGATAAGCTTAGCTTGTGAGGTAGCCAGGTTAGATTTGTGGATGTGCTAACTCATGGCTGTAACCGTCCTAGATTGACGCGGGGGAGACGAGCTCGCTGCAGTCCTCCAGCAATATTGATCCCGGCGAATTTACACACGATAGCGACGGCATATTCACGCTCGATTCTGACAGCGCAAACAGTAACGAAGGCATCTTATTGGCCTCTAGTGCAGCCAATGAAGGCGGGGGAATCTACAGCACCGATGGTGGCAGCCCGCTAGATAACTACTTGTGGAGCTCAATCATCGCTCAGAATTCAGCACCCAATATACCAGACTATCGCAGCTCCAGAACCATTATTGAATATGGCTCGAACTTCATCGGAGTCCCATCGGGGGCGGGTCTCATCGAGAGTAGCATTCTATTGACAGGCGACCCCATATTGGCGCTGCGAGGCAACTACGGCGGCCCGGCGGACAGCCGCCCTCCGCTCTTTGGCTCTCCCGCGCTGGATCCCAGCACAGGAAGCACAGGAAGCAATGGTTTCGCCAACCCGGTCCTGTCCCTGCGTGGTGCCATACAACTAAGCTCACCGCATCCACACTCAGCGGCAATCAGGCAACACTTGGCGGTGGTATTTTTAACTATGAAAGCAGCTTAAACCTCACTACATCCACTCTGAGCCAAAACCAAGCAAGTCAGGACGGCGGCGGAATCTACAGCTTTCTCTCCAGCCTGCGCATCAGCACATCCACGCTTGGTCAGAATCATGCGATTAATTCAGGCGGCGGCATCTTGAATAATAAGGGCAGCCTCCATCTGATCTCCAGTATTGTCGGACCCAACACTACCTCGTCTCACACAACTGCTGACATTCGGGACTTCAACAGCTTGGGCACTGTCCATTTCGACGGCCCGAATTTAATCGGAGACAACACATTCTCACGAATTTCGAACATCAGTGGGGCGAGCGTAAACCCCAACCTTCACCTCGCCCCCTTAGGTAACTACGGCGGCTCGACTCAAACCATGCCGCCACTGCCCAACTCGCCCGCGATTGATGCAGGCGGCAGCGAGGCTCTTAGCAGCAGCGTAGACCAACGCGGCTTTGCTCGACTCGTCGGTGGCGGGCTCGACCTCGGAGCCGTCGAACTGCAAGGCAACGACCTGGAACTGGCGGCCCTGATCGACGCCACTTTCGAGCTTGATAGCGACAGTGCCGGTGACGCCAACGGCCTCGAAAGGGCCCTCGGCACCGACCCATTCATCGCCGACCCGTCACATCCCAACAAATTTCGGATGATTGGCACCGATGTGAACGGTAGGCTTGAATTTAATTTCGGCTATGAAGATGCCTCCATCACATTGGCACTCACACGCTCCATCGACCTGATCGATTTCTCCACAGTCATCGAGACCAGCGACGACTTCTCAACATTTGGTCTACAAACATTATTCGATCCCAATCCGCCGGAAGGTAAGGCCTTCTATCGCCTCGAAGCGACTCGATAAGCAGCTTCGCATAGGTTGCTACCATTCAGATACCACTTCCTGTCACCAGGGGGTAATTGCAAACTGAACTATATGGCTGCAATCACGTGTGTTTATTACGCAATCCCTGCTTTCTTCAATTCGCGGGTGAGGCTTGTTTTGCGATCATGCTTTGCATGCAGTTTGGGCCACCACATCTCGTGCGCTTCGTGACCTTGCCAGTCTTGTATTAAATTATTTAACTTGAGCAGCCTACCCAGGTAGGTGACAGCGTAGCGGTAGTTTTTGGGCTTAGCCTCTTCCAGTGTTTTTTCAACGGCACCCCGATACAGCAGCGTCGCAGCTAAGGGTGCGGTTGGAGCGAGTGCTTTCGCTAGTTCGCTTTGTGTATAGTAGGATTGGTCCTGCACGATTGCAGCGTTTTTACAGATGATTTCGGCGGCGGACGCTGCCTCATCCAGCGCGATCAATACCTCGGCCTGTGTGGTTGGAGTGTAATCACCTCGTTTGATGAAGTCGCACAATTCCACTTTAGCAGTGTCGCGTTCCGTCTGCGGTAACCTCTCTAAATACTTTTCGACCCCGCGGACTGATGGGTGGTCGGTAAAAGATTTGAGTCGTAGGCGATTGACGCCCGCTGCATCGCCTAGAGCTTCGAAGGCTTGAATGCGTAGTTCGGTTGCACTGGCATTCCAGTGATAGTCATTAAACTCGGGCAAGTATTCGAGCGCTTTCTCTGCATTGCCATTTTCGAGATAAAGTTTTGCGATATCGATGGCATATGTTGGATGCTGTTGAGGCGGACGTCCTTGGAGCCTGATCTCTACATACAGTTCGATGTTCTTCGATGCTCGGACGAGTTGAGTGAGTTTTATTTCCAGGGCACTACGCGCACGGTCGTAGCCGTTGGCCTTCTCAGGTGTGAGCGCTTCCAGTTGGGTGCGTAGCTTTTGGATACGCGTTTCGAGTGCCACCGGAGTCAGGATACGATTTGCGTTATCTAGCAGGCGGTCGCGTACGCCATAGTCGTTTTTCTCCAATAACCGGTCGAGCCAGACAGCAGCCTCGGCAGGGTATTCCAGCGATTCGGATACTTGCGCAAAGAGTTCGGCCGCGTGGCGGTAGACATCGCCAATCATGCCATCGGAATCATCGGCACGTTCAAATATTTGAGCATCCGCTTCGAAAAATGCACCCAGTAGATCCAGCGCCGCCAGTGGTGCTTCGGGGCGAAGGTTACGGTCAATAGAATTTAGAAAGCTCCAGAGCTTGTTCTGAAATTCACCCGCAATGCGGTAAGTGTAAAAGGTCTTCCCTGTGCGCATTCCTCGAAGTTGAGCACGCAGTGTTTTGATCAGCTTTTTCGGATCCTTACGTTGCACAAAGGCAGTCGCAGCGGCGTAGACCGCATCTTCAGTCTGCGCGAGCTCGGTAATCAGTTCAGCCAAGTCTGCTGGGGCGCTCTGCGCGAGTTGAGCTTTCAGTGTATCGTATTCGGACTTTGTCATGTGTCAATTGGGGGCTGAAAAACGGGTCATGTCATTACCTTTGTGGTCGAGTTCGGTGTAGCTCCGAAGCGGTTGCTGGGGAAATAGAGATAATAGAAGGGCGATACATGGTTCGAGGCAGCATCTTGCTGCGTCTGTCTGTAACGGTCGAGTGTTTTTCATGAATTTTGATGTGCGCTTACGAGCGCTCGCGTCAGTATCGAAGTCGGTCACTCAATTGCTCAATGTTGCCGCAAATTCGTCGGCCAGTATTTGGTTGCCGGCGGCTGCGATTGGACCGGAGGTCTGCGGCACTACTGAGCTCGTCGAAGTTCGGAGATGAGGGAGTCATTCGGATTGAAGGCTGCTGGAGATGAGGCGTTCGAGGTTTTGGGATGCTGTGAGGCTGCGCTTGATGAGAGAGGCGAAATGAAATCATGTCGTTCTAGTTACAATTGTGAGGGTGCGCTTTTCGATTTCTGACAGGGCGTAGCGTCCGAACGTATTCTGTTTAATCTGACCTGAATCCGTGAGATAATTGTATCCGCAAGTCGGCGTGCTTGGTTTTCATTGGCGCCCCGTAATTTTCAAGGCATTGGCCTTCAGGATC
>PBYS01000039.1 GCA_002729725.1 Puniceicoccaceae bacterium | reverse complement strand
GTCGGCGATCCTGAAGGCCAATGCCTTGAAAATTACGGGGCGCCAATGAAAACCAAGCACGCCGACTTGCGGATACAATTATCTCACGGATTCAGGTATAAGTAAAGAAGTGGAAGCCCGATGAAGGGACTGATTTTTCGTGGCACCCTTACTAGTATTAAAAACTGTGCGATGACGGTCGCAATGACGCCAATATGTAGTCCACTAATCGCAAAAAAATGCATGGTACCTGTCATTCGAAAACGATCTTTTTGATCGTTATTGAGCTCGGCCTTGCGTCCTAATAACATGGCAATGTAGATGCTGTCCAGCTCATGCTTTTCCGGTGCTCCGAGCCGTAAGTAGTGCTGGAAATGTAGGTTCATGCGCTGACAAAATTGATCGAAGGAGCCGGGGGGCCTTAACAACTGGTGCTCGCTGGTGCGCTCAAATTGATAGTGTATGCCGATGTCTTTTAGGTACGCTTCAAAGCTGTCTGGCTCCAGCTTGAGCGGTATGGGGCTGAGGACGCCAGTGGCTTGAATGACGCTCCCACGCAGCAAGTGAACCGTGCCTGCCTCCTCTAGGTCGACACGAAAGAATATTTTGGCGCCAGGCTGTAGGCGACTTGTTGTATTCGCATCGATTACGTTCGCGATACCACTCAGCCTACCGTATTGATTTCTTTCTTGTAGGATCCGTTCGACCTCGAACTGTAAAAATGCTTCACGGGCAGGTAGCTTTAAAAAGTCTGAGCTGGGAGTCATGGGCAGTCGCAGTGTTCCGTATGCCCAAGCTGTCAAGCTGGTGGCCGTAATGAAACTCAGTAACCAGAGTGAGCTTCCTCTTTTCGCGAAATAATAACTGAAGCCAGCCAAGAAGAGTGCGAACGTTAGGCTAAATGCGACGGGAGCGGGCTGTGTGCTTGCTAGGCATAGACCAAGTACCATACCGACGAGTAGGAACAACGCAGGCGCACGGGTAGGCATCTGTCTTTGACGCGGCATGAGGTAGGAGGCGTTAGTGTGAGAGTCTTTCTCGTTTTGTTCACACTTGCAAGGCTCATGCGCAGGGCTGAATGTAGTGGCATGCCAAAAGATTTGGATCAGGCTGATATATTCGCCGACTCAGGAAAGACTGCCTCCGAGCCCAAGCACCGCCCTTTGGCAGTGCGCATGCGCCCACGTGACTTGAGCGAAGTGATCGGGCAAGACCATGTGGTGGGGGATGGCTGTCTATTGCCGCGACTGATTCAGGCTGATAATTTTGGTAGTCTCATCTTCTACGGCCCTCCGGGCTGTGGTAAAACTTCGCTCGCTGAGGTGATCGCCGCGGAGACAAAGAGTAAATTTGTGCGTATCAATGCGGTGCTATCCAATGTGGCTGAGATGCGGGATATCTTGCGCTTAGCGCGCTATGAACCTGCGAAGAATACGATTCTCTTTATCGATGAGATTCACCGTTTTAATAAGTCGCAGCAGGATCTTTTGCTGCCAGACGTGGAGGCTGGCAATATTCGTTTGATCGGTGCAACGACGCATAACCCCGGCTTCTATGTGAATCCACCGCTGCTGAGTCGTAGCCATTTATTTCGCTTAGAACCTGTCAATTCGCAAGCCGTCGCGACGGTGCTGGCACGTGCTTTAAGCGATAGCGAGCGCGGCTTGGGCAGTTTTCGCTGTAGCGCGGACTCGGTAGTTTTTCAAGCGATGGCCGATTTTTCAGGCGGAGACTTGAGGCGCGCACTGAATGCTCTGGAGACCTTGGTATTGAGTCAACCCGTGGGAGCACACTTGGATGCCGATGCGGTCGAAGTTTTTGCGCGAGAGCGGCAAATTCGCTACGATCGCGATGAAGATGAGCACTATGATCACGTGTCTGCGATGATCAAAAGTATCCGTGGCTCCGACCCTGATGCGGCGCTCTACTGGGCCTTCAAAATGTTGCAAGGAGGTGAAGACCCACGCTTTATTGCGCGCCGCTTAACCATTCTCGCATCAGAAGACGTGGGCCTGGCAAATTCGCATGCGTTGACAGTTGCGGTGGCAGCTTTTGAGGCCTGCGAAAAGGTTGGTATGCCAGAATGTGAGTATGCATTGGCGCATGCAGTACTGTATTTGGCGACCTCTCCAAAGAGTAATTCTGTCACACGCGCCATGGGCGCTGTGAAGCAAAGTCTCCGTGATCAACCAATTCAAGCTGTTCCTTTGTGGCTGCGAGATGCTCATACTAAAACAAATAAAGCGCTCGGGCATGGGGCCGATTACCGCTATAGCCACGACTATCCGCATGCGATTTCGGGACAAGATTACATGTTGGACCCCATGACTTTCTATGTGCCTGGCCAAGCTGGCGCGGAAGCTGCGACAGCGCAACGCATGGCACAGGTAAAAAAACTTAAATCTGAAATCCAGGCGCGTGAGTCGGCGGGTGAGGGTTGATCTTCGCGACGACTTGCGCATGTTTAGGCTATGAAATTCTTTTTCCACACTCTGCTCGTGTTGCTCAGCTCCCTTTCTCTTTGTGCGCAGGAGGAGCCAGTTGAATTGCCGACCGAAGTCTCTGAACCACCCTATGAATTAGGTGACTTGGTGACTGAACAAGGCTATTATGTGGATCGCGGTGAAGAGGAGCCACGAATCAATTTACGCATTGTTGATAATCGTTTGCGCCTATATTGGATCGATGAGAACGGACTCATTGCAGAACCTGAGACCGAGACGGCCACTGTCCGCTTCACGGGCGTCGTGCGTGGACGTTCTTATCACCATCTGAAGCTTTTGCCGGATGGTTTCGGACTCGGTGCTCCCGGCATTCTGCCGCCGCCGCATTTATACAACGTGATCCTGGTTCTTCCAGCAGTTGATGGGGAGGAGCCTGTATCTTATAGTTTCCGCTATCAACCCAGCATGGATACTGAGGTGGATCCCACTACTGACTCAGATTCTTAATTATGGACTTTAAACGTATTTTCAAAAGTTGGTTACTGATCGCGCTGGGGGTATTGATTGCATCGCACATGTTTGCGGGCATTCATTATTCGGATACCGGGGCTTTAGTGGTCGCAGTTTTGTTACTTAGTTTGTGCAACGTCTTTCTGAAGCCGCTGCTAATGTTGTTTGCACTGCCCTTTATCATTATGACCTTTGGGCTGGGGATTTGGTTTATAAACGCTTTGCTGTTTCTTTTGGTGGGAAACTTAGTTTCTGGCTTTGTCGTGGATAGTTTTTCTTCGGCTTTGGCAGGGGCTTTAATTGTGAGCTTAACCAGTGCCTTCGCCAACTTGCTATTTGGACAGAGTAAAGTGCAGGTGCGGACGAGTCGGCCTGGTGCTCGCTCTGTGGGGCCAGAGGCTCGCCCTGGATCGAACCAATCTCAGCGTCGGCATAAGCCACTGCAGGATGATGACGTGATTGATATTTAAGCCGCGGGCAACACGCTACTAGACAGGCTGGAAAGCAGTCCAGTTGAAGAGTGGTGCATGAATCGCGATACGAATTTCGCCTATTTGATAAGAATTGACTCCACCCGAAAATTGACGCTTTTAATTTAGCTTATGTCATCGACAAAAAAATACGATCTCGTCGTCATCGGCGGTGGCCCTGCGGGCTACGCTGCAGCCATCCGTGCCGGCCAACTTGGTAAGAAAGTCGCCTGCGTGGAACAAGAGCGCCCCGGTGGCACTTGTTTAAACTGGGGCTGTATCCCCTCTAAAGCGCTGCTGAAGAGTGCAGAGCTTTATAATAAGATTCAGCACAGCGAAGATCTGGGCATTACCGTCAAGGGCCTCGATTATGATTTTTCCAAAATCGTAGGTCGTTCGCGCAATGTATCAGAGACGATGGCAAAGGGCATCGGCTTTCTCTTTAAGAAAAACAAAGTCGATCACATCATCGGCACCGGCACAATCAATGTGCCTGGCATGGTCGAAGTGACTGCTGGTAAGGACAAGGGGAAGATTTTGTCGACAGAGAAAACTCTGATCGCGACTGGTTGTAAGCCGCGTCGCTTGCCAGACCTCGAAGTTGATGGCGAGCGTGTCATGACCTCCCGTCAGGCGCTGGAGATGAAAAAGCAGCCCAAGTCCATCGTGATTGTTGGTGCGGGAGCGATCGGTGCAGAGTTCGCCTATTTCCTAAATGCATTTGGGACTAAGGTCACCTTGGTTGAAATGATGGACCAAATTCTACCAGTTGAAGACCATGAAACGGCTGCTGTGGTAGAGCGTTCCTTTAAGCAAAGTGGCATTGATTGCCGCGTGTCGACTGCCGTAGAGAATATCCAGGTCGCCGCTAAAAATGTAAAGATGGACCTCGTCAAGGGGGACAAGAAGGAGAGCATTACTGCGGATTCTATCTTGTTGGCGATTGGCGTGGTTGCGAACACAGAAGGTTTACTTTCAACACGCACTAAGCTTGCGCTGGATCGCGGCTATGTGAAGGTTGACGAGAATTACGAATCTTCGGTCAAGGGCATTTATGCTGCGGGCGATATCATCGGGCCGCCTTGGTTGGCACACGTAGCCACTTTCGAAGCGGTGCAAGCCGTCAATGGTATGTTCGGCCATGGTAAGCCGGAACGCGTGCGCGAATTCCCAGGTTGCACCTATTGCCTACCTCAAGTTGCCTCGATTGGTAAGACTGAGAAGAAGCTCAAGGAAGAGGGCATCGACTATAAGGTGGGCAAGTTCCCATTCCAAGCATCAGGCAAGGCGGTTGCTTCCAACCAACCTGAAGGCTTTGTCAAAATGTTGGTCGATCCAAAATACGGCGAAATTTTGGGCGCACACATCGTGGGCTCCGATGCCACCGAGATGATTGCAGAGTATGGCCTAGGTATGAAGCTCGAAGCGACTGCTGAAGAGATTCATAACACCATCCACGCACACCCCACGCTCAGTGAGGCGATGATGGAAGCTGCTGCTGCCGTATTTGGCGAAGCGATTCACATTTAAGCCACAGGCATCGTAGCTCTGGAGAGGGGTTTACTTCTTCCAGAACAGAATCGATTTTAGAAAGCCATTTCGCTTGCCGGAATGGCTTTCTTTTTTGCTTTTGCCGCGTCCCTTTTGCTTGGGTGTGTCTTGCTCGCTTTTTTTGATTTCCTCTGGGTGCGTGGATAGCTTCTGTGCTCTGAAACGTGCTCTTCTGGCTGACTGCTTCTTGGGCACCACTGTAGTCTGAGGTCGTTTCTTCGCTTTTGCCTTGTCTGCTGTCAGTTGACCGAAGTCTTCTGGGCGGTGTAGTCGAACGAGGCCTCTCGGGGCAGTAATTACCCATGAGGAGTGTTGCCAAAGGTCGAGCAACAGTTGGCGTAAGCTAAAGACTTGGTCTGCAGGTATGTGGTCGGTTGACGTTTTAAGTTGGATGGTCTTAGTCCATGCGCCACTTCTAAAGATGCCCTCTACGGAGGCTTCGAGGCCGGCTAGTTCGAAGGTTTTCAATTGTCGCCTTTGGCGGCCATTTGCTTTCGAATGCACTTCCACGATGTGGGTGATGTCTAAATTATTAGGAATTTCAAACGGGGCCTGCCTTTCCGTTTCATCGGGGGTAGGGAGCGCGGCCATAATTATGGAGCGCGGCAGTGAGAGCTGCAGAAACTGTCGGTCGAAGCTCATGCTTTTAAAGAAGTCGATGTTGTAGACTTCAATCATCTGCCATTCATTTAGCTCGCGGTTGTCGTGGTATTTTACGGGAGTCACTGAGCTTTCAGTTTGGTAGCGATTGCTTTGGCGCTCCTCTGTGCTTTTGATAAAGCCTTCTGGACCTTCTTGGGCAAATTGAAGGCGGAAATCGTCGGCGTATCTGCCGCTGACAGTTGTGGTGACCCGTAAAATCGACGTGTTTTTAGCTGTGTCCAGTAAAATGGTGTCGTGTAGTTGGTAGCTATCTTTGACGCTGCGGTTGTGGGGCTGCTCGACTAAGTGGGTGGGTCTTGCCTGAATGGGGAGACCAAAATAGTAGCTCGGGATATAGCGGCCGGTGGCGCCGCCGCCTTGCTCGGTCAGTGTGGGGTCGACCCAGTAGGCCATACCATCGATTTTATATTCGACGATCACATGATCGAAGAGTGTCGCACAAGGCAGGAGCTCAGGAAGACTTTTTCCGAGTGTAGTATTGACCAGTATTGGGCGTGCTTTGATTGATTGGCTGCCTAGCAGGTGCGTGAGCAGTGAGCAGAGGTCTTTACAATCACCGTAGCCTCTTTCGATTACTTTTTCGGGTGGATTGGGAATTTGACCACCTAGATTTGTTTTGACGCTTAGGTAGCGAAACTCGTCTTGCACGTAGCGAATGAGGGTGTCGGCCGTCTTCTTTTGATTCCCCGGGTCATCTATTTTCGAAGCGAGTTGATCGGGTAACTTGAAATCGCTCACCTCTGGCCAAGCGCTATGAGCTGCCACCGCGAGTTCGGACCATTTTTGCATGTCGGAGATATGAACCCAGTCTGTCGGCAGTTTCCAAGAGGGGGTGTGGACTTCTGCTTCCGTGGGGTCGATGTCATGTGTGCGCCATTGCCAGCGAATGTAGCCTCCCTCCTCTTCTGTAATGAGCGGGTTATTCTCGGGCAAAGCCGACTTCCATTGTATGGCTGTCTGCTGCGGGAAGCGCACCGATAGCTTGTATTCGCCAGTGCGTATGAGATCGGGGGGAGATTGGAAGCTTGAAAAGTGGTCGGGAAGAAGTTGAGGCTGATTGATCAGGGTGTAGCATGAGTCGATCACATCGCCTACGCGTATATCTTCCAGGACCACTAGTAGGGTGACTTGGCCATGCAAGATGTAGGATTCCAAGTCTTCTTCACGCTGTATTATTCGGACATTTTCTGGCTTCGAATATTCGCGTGTGATTCCATCTCGTATGACGCGGATGTGATGAAGCTTTATTTTTTGGCTATTGGGGTCAAAGTTTATTCGCCACTGTGCTAGCTCCTGTACAGCTTGTTTGTTTTCTAAGCGCTGTTGTTGGCGGATACAGGAGGCATGGCTCTCAGTGTCGTGCTGAATGTCGAGCAGCAGTCTTGTGATGGGCTCTCCATCGCGTCTGGGGGTGGTTCGTACGGATTCGTTCATGCGCACCCATTCTGCGGGCGAGCTATGCTCCAGTTGCGTGGATCGCACTTTTTCTGCTACGCTAGCTTGCATTACCGATTCCATATTTTGACAAGCTATGTGATTCTAAATTCAACGGTCAAAAGTTATTTTTTTTAAAGAGAGGATTCACTCGAGATTTGTATTTGAGTGAATCAGTATGCGTGTATGTTGAAGCCAATTTATCGAGGAGGACTTTTGCTGCCAGAATGTCAGCTATGGTTCGATCCACGCAAACGAAAACCGTTTGCCGTGGTTTCGCATGCACATGGAGACCATGTAGCGAATCATGATTGTTACTTGGCGACGCCTGAGACCATTGCTCTCATACGTGTGCGAAATGGCAATGCAATGGCAGATCGCGGTAGGGCGCTGTCCTATGGGGAGGTGTATCTGGGCAAAGGCTATCGGCTGAGCTTCTACCCCGCGGGACATGTGCTCGGTTCTGCGATGGCGTATTTAGAGACCGATGCTGGAGAGACTTTTCTCTATACGGGAGATTTTAAAACACGGCAGGGACTGGCTGCGGAGGCGATCGATGTCCCTCAGGCAGATACGTTGGTTATGGAAACTACTTTTGGACGTGCGGAGTATGTCTTTCCCAGTTTTGAAGAGACTTGTGCGCGTATTCATGATTTTTGTGATCGTGCATTGGCTGCCGGGAGCACGCCAGTTCTTCTGGCTTACAGCCTAGGTAAAGCGCAAGAAGTATTGAAAATATTGGAGCTGCGCCCGCAGGCCTTAATGGTGCACAAGGCCATTGCGCCGCTCAATCAGGTCTACAGCGCCTACGGTGTCGTCATGCCGGATACGCGTCCCTTGGATTTTCTAAATATGCGAGACTGCATCGTAGTGATGCCTCCAGCAGTCTTGAAGAAAATGCCGCGCAAAGATTGTCTCGTTGCCATGGTGAGCGGATGGGGGATGGATGGTTCCGCGAAATATCGCTATGGAGTGGATGAGGTGCTCCCACTTTCGGATCATGCTGATTTTCCCGATCTTTTGCAATTTGTCGATCAAGTGGCGCCGAAGACAGTCTACGCCACACATGGCTATGAGCAGGCTTTTGCCGCCACTTTGCGGGGGCGTGGTTATACTGCTTGGTCGCTGGCGCAAAATGATCAATTAGAACTGAACTTGTAGCTAATCGCTTGATCGCTGGGCGATTTAACTGTCGGGCAGAAGTGTGTTCTCGCGATTATATGTTATGATACAGAGTCTCATTATCGCTTGACGCTGATTCACGACTAGCTATCTATGCAGCGCTCTGAGCGCGTCGGTGTCGATTGTGCCGATATTTAGAAACAACAAAACTGAACGAATGCAGAACGTGCGAACAGGCCTGAGTCTGGGGGATGAGGCGAAGGCCTCGATGCCCGCCTGCCCCTTTCAGCCTCCCCGGCGTTGGGATTGGAGGGAATCCGGTGTGTGGGGGCATGCGGAATGGTTTCAGCTACGATCTGGCCTGGGCTATATTTATATCGAGTGCCGTTTGGACGGCCCGAATCACTGTCATATTGATTTCGGGCAGACTTATCTAGTGATGGGCTTTGTGATACGCGGATGGGCGAAGTGGACGACTTCAGCGGGTGTGGTAGAAAAGGTAGAAGCGGGGCAATGGTTCACGATGCCGCGTCGCGAATTTTTGATTGATCGCACTCATTCGGACGGGGTGGCATTCGGGCTATGTATATGCTCGCGCGTGATGGTCGGGCAGTTGGCTGAGCTGAGTTCGCAGGGGCAAGTGAACCAGCAGCTGCAACAATTTGCCGCATCGGGGGAGCTTGGTGAGTTCGTCGGCGGCCGAATGGGGCCTCGCACTTTGGAGTGCGCTCGGCAGGTGAGCGTGGGGGAGAGCGCTGGTTTGAAGCGTCGGCTTCAGATCGAAGCCAATGCGCTGGTGTGGATAGCCGAGCTGTTAAGTGAGGCAGAGGCAATGGTGAATGCGACGAGCCCGCAGCTGAATGCAGGCGATCGAGAGGCGATCGAGCAATTGTGTCAGCATATGCAGCATGATCCATCTTACGAGTATTCAATGGCTGAGTTGTGTCAGCTGTCTGGTTTGAATGAGCACAAATTGAAATCTGCTTTCAAGCGTATACACGGGAAGACGACCTTTGGCTATTTACGTGAGTTGCGGATGGATTATGCGGCCAGTTTGCTCAAGCAGGATCGATTGAGTGTGATTCAAGTGGCCAATGAGGTAGGTTATTCCAATGCGAGCCACTTTGCGCGTGCTTTTAAGGAGCGGCATGGGCTGCTTCCGAAGGCGTATCAGTGTCTGTACCGTAGTGGAGTCTAATGGGCCGTACGCCCGACTCCCATGCGTTCCCGCGCTTCAATGCACTGCTCGCTGCCTGCTTCGAAGCGGCGACAGACTGCCGGGCGGGTGGCGTAAATGCGACACAGCTGGTCTTCTTTTAAAAACGCGCAACTTTCCAAAAAGGGGAGCGGGTGCATCTGGTAAGCTTTGTCCTGGGTGGCCAGGTGGGGCTCCAGTTGTCGAGTCTCACGCCGGATCGCGGGTTCGCGTTCGGCATCGGCCTCGCTGGCAAAAATTGGAAAGCAGCGGCAGCAGGCGCCGCAGTTTTCGCAGTCGTATTCCGGGCGCGGCATTAGCGTATCCAAACGAGATCGCCTGCCTCGACTCGCTCGAAGAGCTCGATCATTTCGCGATTGCGCAGCTGCACGCAGCCCGCGCTGGCGGGTTGTCCGATTAGTTCTTCTTTGTTGGTGCCGTGAATATACACGTAGCGATCGTAGGTGTCGCAGCCGGGGCCGCTGTTTTTGCCCGGCTCCAGACCGCGCATGCGTAGGATACGACTGGTGATCAGGCTGCGCGCGGCATCTTCCCCGGAGACCTCGGTGTAAAGTTCTCCCGTCGCCACCCGTCCCTTAAAGACCATGCCTTCCGGCGCATCGGCTCCGATCTTGTCGGCGATGGTGTGGAGTCCCGAGGGAGTGCCAAAAGAATCTGCCACACAAGAGGGCGGATTTTTTGAGGTTGAGACTGTATATTCTTTCACTAGCTTGCTATTTTCCAGAACGACCATTGTTTGGTCGGCAATTGAAACCAGCAAGCAGCGATCTGTAGGTGTTATTGACAAGGCCTCACAGCTTTGTTTTACACGCGCGCTTTCCTCTATTAAATCAAATGGCATATAACGTAGGCATCCTCGGAGCGACTGGTGCAGTCGGTCAAGAAATCATTCGTCTCCTTCACGAGCGTGAGTTCCCCATCGCGGAACTTCGTTTGCTCGCATCGGCACGCTCCGCGGGCAAGACACAATCGTTTGGCGACAAATCCTGGACGATTCAAGAAGCGACTCCAGAGAGCTTCGCAGGGCTGGACGTCTGCATCTTTAGCGCCGGGGGCGACCAGTCCAAGCTCTTCGCTGCAGAGGCCGTCAAGCGCGGCTGTATCGTCGTGGATAACAGCTCCGCCTTCCGCCAGGACCCCAACGTGCCACTGGTCATTCCCGAGATCAATCCCGACTCGGTTGACAATCACCAAGGCATTTTGGCCAATCCGAATTGCTCGACAGCGATCTCGTTGATGGGGCTCTATCCGCTGCACAAAGCCTTCGGCCTGAAATCTTTTATCGCTTCCACTTATCAAGCCGTTTCCGGCAGTGGCGCCGGCGGCTTGATCGAACTCGATCAACAGGCTCACGCTTGGGCTGAAGGGGGTGAGATGAAGCAAGAAGTGTATCCGCATCAGATCGCCTTCAATCTCATTCCCCACGTCGACAAGTTTCTTGACGACGGCTACACCAAGGAAGAGATGAAGATGCTCAACGAGGGCCGCAAGATCATGGGGATCGACGATCTCCGCGTGACTTGCACCTGTGTGCGTGTGCCCGTCTTCCGTGCCCACTCGATCTCGATCAGTGCTGAATTTGAAAAGCCCGTCACTGTTGAAGCCGCGCGCGAAGCCGTGCGCAATTTCGAAGGTGCCGAGCTGGTGGACAATCCCGCTAATGCCGAATACCCGATGCCGCTCAACTACTCCGAGGTGGTGCCTTGTGGCGTCGGCCGCATCCGCAAAGATCTGGTCTTCGAAAACGGTCTCGCGCTTTGGGTGACTGGTGACCAGCTCTGGAAGGGCGCTGCTCTCAACGCCATTCAAATCGCCGAGCTCCTGCACAAAAAGGGGAAGTTGTCATCGTAGGGGCTTCACTGGTGAAGACCGCCGATCCACTCTGCCGATCCGATGTCTGAAGTCCACACACTCGTCGATTTCGGCATTTGTGTGATACTGTGGCTGGTGCAGTGCATCATTTATCCGAGCTTCTTGCACATGGAGGGGGCGTCGATGATTGATTGGCATAAGACTTATGTCTTTCGTTTCACTTGGATCATCGCTCCGTTGATGATCTTGCAACTCATTTGTGCTGCTTGGGCGGTGTGGGCGTTCGGCACCGTCTTGAGCTGGCTGGTCTTGATACTGGTGATGACATGCTGGGGGCTGTCCTTTTTCGTATCTGTGCCGCTACACCGCCAGATCGATCAAGGAGATCCGACGCAAATCAAGCGTCGGCGGCTGATTTGGACCAATTGGCCGCGCACGCTTTTGTGGACGGCGATCTTTGTCTTGGGGCAAAGTATTTGTTAGCGGCGAAGAGGACTGATGGCTACTTGGCCACTTGCTGTCCTATTAATTACGCATGCTTCATCCGTCGGTTGACTGCAAACGCGTCGACCACTGCGATGCTGGAAGGGATCTTCCATGGGGCCAGCTGGCCGCGGCAGTGCTTGCGGATGGCGCGTTTCCAGGCGCGGAGGTCTTGCTCTTTATTAACTACGATTTCGCAGGCGACGGCACTGCCGGTGATGGGGGCGGGCTTGGCGAAGACTTTACTGGCAGTGATGCCGGGGACTGTGTTGAGCACGGCTTCGACCTCTGCGGGGTGCACTTTTTGTCCTCCGACATTGATTAGGGCGCTGGCGCGGCCAAGGATGCGGAGGTATCCTTGGTCGTCCGTCTCGACGAGATCGCCGGTGCGGTACCAGCCGTCGGCTTCGAGCGAGTCGTTGCTAGCGTTGAGATAGCCGAGGATGCGCGAGGGAGTCTTGAGCCAGAGTTCGTCTGCGACGACCTTCCATTGTGTCTCCGAATCTTGGATACGGAAAAAGAGGCTGCTGTTGGCGGCGCTTTTTATGCGAATCGCACCAGTTTCGCTGGTCCCGAATTTTTGCTGCAGCTGGGCATTGGGAAAAGCTTCGCCCAATCGGGTGAGCACTGTTTGTGGCATCGCTTCGGCGCCGTAGGCGATGATCTCGACGGAGCTTAGGTCATGTGAGGCGGCGACGCCGTTGAGTAACATGAGGTTGAGAAAAGTGGGGGATGCGGGCAGCACATTGACCTGATGCGTGGCAATCGCGGCCCCTGCGGCTTCGGGGGTGCGGGCCGTGGGCACCACGAGTGTGGAGCCCGCAAACAGGCAACGAAAGGCGGAGTCGAGGCCGCCGATGTGGTCGATCAGTAGAAGCAACAAGTTGCGGTCCTGGCGGGGGCGAATGTTTCGGTAACGCTGTAGTAATGCGTCAAAATTATGCAGCATCCCTTTGGGCTCGCCGCTGGTGCCACTGCTGAAAAGTATTAAGCCGCTGCCTTGGAGTTGATCGTAGAGTGGGGATGTCGCGGCGACTTGACGCATTTTGGCTTGCTCGGCTGCGGGCAGTTCGAGCGGGAGTGGCAGTGCGATGTGGCCGCGCGCTGCGATCGCGAGCAGTGTGGCCAGCCCTTCGATGGTGGTGGGTGCTTGCACCTCGACGACTTGTCGATTGCCCGAGGGGAGCTTCGCGGCTGCTTGATCAATCAGCTCAAGGAAGTCGGCATAGCTATAGGTGCGGCCGCCTTCGTGGCAGGCGATGCGATCTCTGTAGGCGGCTAGCTTGTTGCGAATCCAGCTCATCAACTAACAAACCCCGCCGAGATACAGCACTTGTGCGGTGATGAAATCGCTTTCGGCGCGTAGGTAAAAATCGACGGCGTTGATCACGTCACGGACTTCGCCCATGCGTTGGACCGCCTGGCGGGCTAGTAAGGCCTCCATCTTGTCCTGTGGCACGCCGCGGATGAGGTCGGTCTCGATGGGGGTGGGGCCGATGGCGTTGACGGTGATTTTTAGCTGGGCCAACTCGTGTGCGAGGATGCGGGTGAGGCTTTCCACGGCGGCTTTGCTGGCGGCGTAAATGGCTTCGCCCTCTAAGTTGAGTGGGTGTGCGACGGTTGTGAAGTTGACGATGCGCCCGCTTTTACTTCGGCGCATAAGTTTGGCCATTTCGCGGCAGAAGAGAAAGGTGCCCACTACGTTGGTCTGCAAAATGCGGTTAACTGTGTCGGCGGGGGTGAGCAAGGCGTGGTTCATCGAGGCGATGCCCGCGTTGTTAAGCAGGGCGTCGACGCTGCCGTGGCTACTTTTGATTTGGCGGGCCATGGCGACGACCGCTTGTTCGTCGCTCACATCGAGTGCGAAGTGTTGGTACTGTTCGTGGGGAATGCTGCTTTCACCGCGTGAACAGCCGATGACCTTCCAGCCTTGAGCGAGGTAATATTCGGCGAGTTCTTTGCCGATGCCTTTACGCGTGCCTGTGATGACGATCGTCTTCACGCGGGCATCCTTTCGATTACGGCATCAGTCAGGCTACGGATGCTGCGGTAGGGCGAATTTTTGGCACTCATCGCTTTTTCGTCGGCGAGTGCGACGGAGCGCTCGAACTTTTCGGCCAGCGCTTCTTCGATATCGGCGATCAGATTCACGAGTGCCATGCTGTCGAGTGCACCGCCTTCGCCGTAAAGAGGGCTGTCAGAGTCAGGTTGTTTGAGTGCTTCGAGTTCAAAGTCTTCGGCGAGCATTTGAACGGATTCAATGATGAGAGCTTCAATAGCTTGGCGGTCAGGCATGAGAGTATCGTGAGGTTATTTTTCGTTGCCGAGAAATTCGCTGCGTGTGGCGTGGCCTTCTTCGGAGATGTTTTCGCGGCGGAGAACGGTGGTAATGGTTAAACAGAGGATTTTTAGGTCGAGCAAGAAGGAATGGTTTTCGACATACCAGAGATCGAGCTCGAATTGTTGCTGCCAAGTGAGGCCGTTGCGGCCCTTGACCTGGGCCCAACCCGTGATGCCAGGGCGGACTTCATGGCGGCGGGCTTGTTCAGCGGAATAGCGGTCTAAATAGATGGTCGGTAGCGGGCGCGGGCCGACGAGGCTCATCTCGCCCTTGAGCACATTCCATAGTTCGGGCAGTTCGTCGAGGCTGGTGCTGCGGATGAATTGGCCCCAGGAGGTGAGGCGCTCGGCATCACTGCCGGGGCCATTGCGCATGGAGCGGAGCTTGAGAATGTTAAAGGCGCGCCCGTCTTTACCTGCACGCCTTTGTCTGAAAAAGAGGGGGCGGCCGAGATTAATCAGCTGCAGGATTAAGAGCAGTAGCAGTGGTAGGCACAATACCGACAAGAGTAAGAGACTACATAGGATGTCGAATAGGCGCTTCATGAATGCTTGGAATTAGGATAAATTTTCAAAATCATTTGCGATTTCATCACCTCAGCCCTATCAGTCAAACCTAGCTTTGACACAGCTCTGTGTCTGCTCTGAACTTTTTCGCCTGACTTTATTGCCTAACTAACGCCAACGAACCATGATACTCGACGCCAACGAACGCAGCTTCCCTCCATTCAGTCTCACTCGTCTGCTGACGACTTGCTTCGGTCGCGGTAATGGGGAAAAAGTCTGCATCCTGATCGATTTGCCGAATCCGGCTGACATCGAAGATTATAAATTTCTAGAGGACGAGACACTCTCGATTCAGAATTATGGGCACGAAGTCTTTTATAAGGGCTTCAAGGCGGGCGCCCTGGACGAGATGAACTGGACCGGCGGCGATATTTTTGCCTACAAGGAAACCGGAGGCAGCAATCTGGATATGGAGGATGATTGCTACGATCCGGATGGCAATCACTTGAGCTTGGATCGAGATATTTATACCAAGTACGACATCATTTTGACCGTCTCGACTTTTTCCGCGACCGCTCCGTTGACTGCGAAGTGCAAGGAGTTCGGCTTCCGTGGAGCGACTTTGCACGGACTGAATCAAATCATCCTGGATACCGGCCTGGCTGTGGATTACGAGGTGGTGAGCGCGGAGGCGGAAAAGCTGCGTTTAGGGCTGACGAAGGCCGACCGCTTTGAAATTGATTTTGAGGTGGAGCGCAAAGTCTACACTTTGATCCTGCACACCAATGGGCAAGAGGCGCAAAAGAGTCACGGTCTGTGCCCTCCCGGCAAGCCGGACGTGGCCAACTTGCCGGCGGGCGAGGTTTATTTCGTGCCTGAAAGTGCGGAAGGTGTTTTTCCGTTTAAATACGACGAAAGCACCATCGGTCTATTGCATGTAGAAGACGGCAAGATCGTGAAATCGCAGTTTGTATATGGAGACTATGCGGAGATCGAAGATCACAACCGTCGTTTGAAGGAAGATCCTATGATTGGTGCGCTGGGCGAACTCGGCTTTGGTACGCAAGTGCTGCCATTTTCTGGGCGTGATATTCAGGATGAAAAAATCCTCGGCACGATCCACGTAGCCACGGGGCGCGACGACCACCTTGGTGGCAATATTACGCCCGATTTGTTTAAAGAGCATGCCAATGCCTCGCACGATGACGTGCTCTACGCACCGCATAAGACGCCCGAAATTCGCTTGCAGCAAGCGCGCATGATTCGTGGCGAACAGACCGAAATCCTTATCGAGCATTACAAGCCATCCAAATATATGGTGGATCTACTCGAGGGGTAGCTTCTCTTTGTCCCGAGTCACGCTCACGGGAAACGGCGGCGTTTCACTGCCGGCATACACGGTTAGGTGTGGGAAGGCGATCTCGATGCCTTCTTGGTCGAAGCGTTCTTTGATGTCCTGCATGATGCCGTTTTTGAGATCGACGAATTTGCTCTTCTCAAACCAGACGCCAAGTAGGAAATCGAGTGAGGAGGCTCCAAAGTCTTTAAAGAGTACGAGCGGCTCTGGCTCGTTGAGGCTGTGTGGGTTGCTGTCGGCGATTTCTTTTAATACGCGGATGACCTGTTTGACGTCTTCTTTGTAGGCGACCCCGATATTGATGTCCATGCGTCGGATGGGAAAGCGGGTGACGGTGGTGACCTCGGCTTTGATCAGTGTTTCGTTGGGCATGCGCACGAAGAGATTGTCGACTGTGCGTAGTTTGACCGAAAGCAAGTCGATGGAGAGCACGACGCCGCGGGTGCCGCTAACGATAATTGTATCGCCGACTTCGAAGGGGCGTTCGCCGAGCAAAAATAGGCCGCTGATCAGATTGGATAGACTGGTTTGCGCGGCGAATCCGATGGCTACGCTGACGATGCCCGCCGCACCGAGCACGGCGGTCAGGTTGACCTGTAGCTGGATCAGCACTGTACAGACGACCAGCACGATGCCGACATAGAGGAGGGATTTTTGCGCGAGCAGTAGGTGGTGAGGCGAGAAGCGCGGCTTCAGCACGCGAGTGAGTAGGCGCCCGATGAAGAATACCAAGAAGAGTCCGATGCAAAGGACGGCCAGAGTGTGGAGGATGGTCGGTAGGTCTAGCGGTTTCATGCTATGTGAGTGAGTTGCCGAGTCCGGCAAATGTGCGTCGAATGAGGCCGCTGAGGGGCGCTTCGGTGGCCTCGGTTATTTTTGTGGCCTGCGGCGCTTCGCTGGGAGCTTTCTCGCTGTAGTCAATCGAGCTGAGCTGGTCGTTGCCATTGAAGCGTATATGCACCGGAGAGGTCCAGAGTGAGGCCTCGCTGCGCCACAGGTGGCAGTGGTCCAGGCGTAGGCAAAACTTGGTGCAGTGCAGTTGCTCGATCGAGCGGTTGTGAATTTCGACTTTGCACAGGGCGCGAGCGGTGGTTTCAGAGTCGATCGTGGGGCATTCGCGGCGGGCGCGACTCTTGATCGCGTAGCAGAGCACCCCGCCGGCCAGATCGCCGAACCATGTGTCGGAGAGAATCTCGCCGCGGATGCGTTCGATGCGTTCGCCTGATTTGCCTTCGCCGGCGAAGAGTTGAATGTCCAATGGAATTGAGACGTAGAACTCGACCTTGGCCCGCGGTGCTAGGCGTAGCGGGTGAATGGGTTGAACGACGAGCGGGCGATCGGGGGTGCGTGGTTGCACATGGATACTTTCGACCGGGCTTTGGAAAGCATAGCGCCGAAAGTCGGACTCCGGGTAGGCCCCGAGTTGGATGCCGCTGTGGCTGCCGTCACGGTTCTCGACCAATAGTAGATCGCTGCCGCGTTTAACGATGCGGATGCGGAGTTGTTCCCATTGGAGACGGATCTCTTTTTGATTGGAAAATGGATGTAAGCCCCAGGGGGAAGTGTCGGATGACATATTGTAGCTACTATTGGTTTTGCTGAGAAAGGTCAACGGCTTCTTGCTAACTCTTCAATCCTTCAGTTTGTATCATTGATGATGTCAGAAAATAACCCTTACGAGTCCGATGAGCTGTTGCAGCAGTATTTAGTGTTTCATTATGCCAGTGCCGCGGAGCAATTTCCATATTCTTTTGGTGGAGGCGATGCCTTGGACTTTCCAAAGCGTTGTGCGCTGGAGGGGCCGGAATTCGTGAGCTTGCCTGCGGATGCGCGTGCGCTGGACCTTGGTTGTTCGGTCGGGCGTTCAAGCTTTGAGCTGGCGCGTCATTGTAAAGAGGTGATCGGGGTGGACTATTCGCAGGCCTTTATACATGCAGCGAGCCGCATGGCGAGCGATGGGCGGCATGCGGCGCCGCGACTGGACGAAGGTTCCGCGACGACGCAGCTCCTACTGGAGCTCGATCCCGCGATTGATCGCAGTCGCGTGCACTTTGAGCAAGGCGATGCGCAGCATATCCGCGAAGACATTGGGCAATTCGACCTCGTGGTCGCTTGTAATTTGATCTGTCGGCTGCCCGAGCCGATGCGTTTACTGCGGCGTTTACCAGAGCTCGTGAGGCCTGGGGGGCAGCTCTTTATCACGACTCCCTTTACTTGGTTGGAAGAGTACACCGCATCGGCCAATTGGCTCGGCGATGGGGCGGCCGATTCTTTTGCCGGCCTGCGTCAGGCGCTGCAGCCCGCCTTCGTGCTGGAGGCGCAGTGGGATATGCCCTTTTTGATTCGGGAGCATGCGCGCAAGTTTCAATACAGTATCGCACAAGCGAGCCGCTGGCGTCGTGTGTAATTCCTAAATTACCGCTTGCACCTTAAGAATTGGCGAGCCAGCGTGTGCGAGTCGATTTCGGAGTGTGGGCGTTCGCTTGATCGTAAGATTGAGAGGAAAGTCCGGACACCGTAGGGCAGGATTCCCTGTGAAAACGGGGGCGCGTCAGGGTAACTTGGCGTGACGGATAGTGTCACAGAAATTATACCGCCTCGAACTTGTTTGAGGTAAGGGTGAAATGGGGAGGTAAGAGCTCACCGCTCCGGAGGTAACGAAGGAGGCAGGATAAACCCAATCCGGTGCAAGGCAAAATAGGGGATCGGGCGGCCCGTCCAATGATTCCGGGTATGTCGCATCTCACTTCGGTGGGAATTTCGCTTCGGCGGGATAGATAAATGAACGCACAGCCAATCGCTTCGGCGCACGGCGGACAAAATCCGGCTTACAGCACTTCGAAATCGACACTCTTTTATCAACATTTACGCCTTGACAGCTGCGTTGGGTACCCCCACTTTCCCGCCTCTTAACTTTTTTTCAGCTATGGCTAACACAAAATCAGCACTTAAATACATCCGTAAGACAGAGACTCGCGCTCTGCGTAACCGTCAGATCAAGACTCGCATTAAGACTTTTGCGAAGAAGGTGGACGCTGCTTCGGCTGCGGGCGATAAGGATGCGCTTGCAGTAGCTGCACGCAATTACATCTCAACACTTGATAAGGCTGGTAAAAATGGCCTTGTGCATCCAAACAAGATTGCTCGCCAGAAAGCACGCTGTGCACAGCTGCTCGCTGCGTAAATTGCGGTTCAATTCTTTTTAATGGTACCCTCGGTTGCGCTTGTCGAGCCGGGGGTATTTTGTATCTACTTTTCGCGTGTCTGAGAAACCAAATAAGAAAAACGCCATTGGCTTTCCGCCTCCTTTGTTGGGGGATGCGCCTTATCGCATGCCTGTTTTGGCGGAGACAGAGGGTTGGGTGGCGCTAGAAAAGCCGGCGGGAGTCGGCACGCGTGCGTATCCCTGGGATGATGAGCCGGACATGGATGCCGCGCTCAATGCGCAGCTACAGGCAGGGAAGCCTGAGCTGGTGCGTCGTGGCGCGTCGCTGTTTGCTTCGGTGTATTACCTCGATCCTGTCATTTCCGGTGTGGCGCTCTTTGCGAAAAACCGGGAGGCACTGGCAGACCTTCGCAACCGTTTTGGTTCTGGAGATTGCCGCTTTCGCTTTCAGTTTGTCACGGCTGCGCAACCTGCCGGGGGCGCCGCTAGTATGCGGGCTGATGCGCCATTGCTGCCGCACAATGTGAAGCCTAAAATGATTCCTTCGACCGCGAAGGGGAAAAAAGCTTTTACAGATTTCAAGCGTATCGCGGAGTCGGCCAAAGGCTGGGCGCTTTGGGAGGCTGAAGTTGATTTTTTTCGTCCGCAGCACGTGCGGGCGCATGCCGCAGTGATGGAGATTCCCGTGCTCGGCGACAGTCTTTATGGCGGCCCTGAGGCGCCGAGCCAGCGCGACCTGCATCCTAAAAAGCAACGAGCCGGCCTTAATTTACCTGCATTCCATGGCGTGGCCTTGCATTTGGCCGAGGTGCAAATCATCCCCGGCGAGCCGGATACTACGATTCATTGTGCGCCGCCCAAGCACCTACGCCTCTTGCTGAGACGGATGGGGCTCAGCGAGTAAAAAAATAGGAACTTGCTATTTAGGGGCGACTCCCTTTCCTTCTGCGGTTTTTCAACTAACAAGCTCTATGTCAATTCCCGAAATTTCAACGCTCCTTCCAATCGCACAGGCAGCTCCTGGCGGCGGTCTCGGTCAGTTCCTGCCGATCATTCTGCTTTTTGTGGGTATGTGGTTCCTGATTATTGCGCCACAACGCAAGCGACAAAAGGCGCACGATAAAATGCTCAGTGAGCTGAAGACAGGTGATGAGATCATCACTACGGGGGGCATCTATGGGACCATCACAAATGTTAAGGACGATCGTTTTGTCATCCGCATCGCGGATAGCACCAAGGTTGAACTTGGTAAGGGCTTTGTTGCGAACAAGCTCGAGGCTACTGTAGCCAAGTAAGTAAATTTCTCTTTCATCTTAACTCCACGCGTTAAGCTTAATACCCATGTCCGGAAACATTCTTTGGAAATTCCTACTCACCGCCGCCATTATCTTTTGGTGCCTGATGAGCATTACGCCTTTGCAGGATCGTCCTTTCGAGGATTACATCGTATCGCAAGTCACAGCCGAGCAGGCGGACTTCACGGATGTGCTCCAGCGGGCGCAGGCGCGTGTGGAGGCGGAGGAGTCGCCGACGCTCTTTATCGCCTTGCGCGACCTAGGCGTCGAAGAAGAGATCAATTACGCGAAGTTCTTTCCGCAGATCAATGTCGCTGATATTGCGAATCAGACCAAGCGCAACGACATCCTGCTCAAGCACATCTTGAAAAAGGCGCAAAGCCAGCTTCGTCTCGGTCTCGACCTGAAAGGTGGCGTGGGGGTAACGCTCAAGATTGATGAGTCCTCGCAGACCGAGCTCAGCCAGTTTGAGCAAGCGGAGCAGCTCAAGGATGCGATCAGCATCATGGCCGAGCGCCTCGACGGTATGGGCGTGGCCGAGCCTGTCATTCGTGCTCGTGGTGACAATGCCATCGAGATTCAACTTGCTGGGCTGTCCACTAAGGATAATCCGGAAGTAATCGATGCGGTCAAGAAGCCGGCTCGTTTGGAATTTCGCGCGGTGCACCCTGATTTGACTCCAGACACCACTCCGGCCAATCGCTATCCTGTCGGTTACGAAGTGTTGGCGGAAGAAATCGAAGATCACCGTAGCGGTGAAACGTATGAGCGTCGTCAATTCGTAAAGTTGATTCCTGAGGCGACGGGTGAGATCGTTGACGATGCTTTCGCTTCACAGACGCAAGCAGGCGGCTTTCAAATCAACCTAGTGATGACGAGTGAGGGAGCCGACGTGTTCCGCACCGTGACCGAACGTATGGTAGGTAAGCCGCTGGCCATCGTGCTGGATGGTAAACTTTATTCGGCACCCACGATTCAAGGCGTGCTTTCAAAGAATGCGCAGATCACGGGTAATTTTTCCCAACGCGAAGCGATCGAGCTGGCCAATGTTTTGAATAATCCACTGGCTGTGGAGTTGCGTGTCGATGAGATGTATGAAGTCGGCCCGACGATGGCCGCTGGTGCACGCGATAGCTCGATCAGTGCGGCTCAGTGGGGTGCCATTGCTGTGGTTGGATTCATGGTGGTTTATTATTTCCTCGGCGGCTTGGTCGCCGTGGTGTCGGCTTTGATCAATGTGGTGATTGTGCTCGGCGTGCTCGCCAGCCTAGGTGCCACATTGACGCTACCTGGTGTGGCCGCGCTGGTGCTGACGCTTGGTATGGGCGTGGACGCCAATATTTTGATCTTCGAGCGTTTGCGCGAAGAACTGCGTGCAGGTAAGAGCATCAAGAATGCGACTGCCGGTGCCTTTGATAAGGTGACTTCCACCATTGTGGATGCCAATGTGACAACGCTGATCACTGCTTCAATTTTGATTTGGCTCGGCACGGGGCCCGTCAAGGGCTTCGGTGTGACGCTTGCGATTGGTATTTGCGCGTCGATCTTCTGTGCATTGATCGTCACTCGTTTCTTGGTCGACTTCCTGGTGCATCGCATCGGAGTTTCCAGCATCCTCGGCCTGGAGATGTTCGGAGAGAGACAATTCGATTTCTTCAAGTTCCGTAAGCCGGCTTTCATCGCTTCATGGGCGGTCGTTTTGATCGGTGTGATCAGCGTCGTGATCCATCACGACAATATTCTCGGTAAGGACTTTACCGGTGGAGACGAAATGACAGTCAACTACTCGGAGCAAGTTGAGACTGGCAAAATCATGGAAGCCGTGGAAGCGCAGGACCTGACTGATGTATCCGTTCACTACCAAAGCTTGATTGGCGAAGATCGTGAAGTGCTCAAGATTCAAACTGCTTTTGACGAAGCCCGCCCAACACTTGAAGTGCTACAAGCAGCATTCCCCACTGCTGGTTTTGAAGAGGCTGGTATCAGTCAAATTGGTGCTTCGGTCTCTCAAAATATTCAATGGAATGCGCTGATCTCTGTGCTCACAGCGTTGCTTGGCATCCTGCTCTACGTGGCCCTGCGTTTCGAGGTGGGGTACGGTGTCGGTGCCGTGGTGGCGACGATTCACGACGTTTTGATGACGATTGGTATTTTCGTCATCTTTGGCGAGTTGGGCCTTTTTGTTAGTGGTCAGTTCACCGCGCCTATGTTGGCCGCGATCCTGATGATTGTCGGTTACTCGATCAATGACACTATTGTGGCCTTCGATCGTATTCGTGAGGAGTTGGAGCTCAATCCTGGCATGGATCTGCGTAGCGTGATTAATCTGTCGATTAGCCGTGTGTTCTCTCGCACCTTGCTGACGAGTATCACGACACTGCTCGCAGCAGTTTCGCTGTATGTCTTTGGAGCGGGCGTCATCAACGACTTGGCCTTTGTCTTTATTGTGGGTATTCTGACCGGCACCTTCTCCTCGATCTTTATTGCCAGCCCGGTATTCTACTGGTGGCACAAGGGGAGCCGTCGCCATGTTGAAGAGCGTCAGCTCACGCCCAAACGCTATGAGTGGGAGAGCCAAAAAGAAGAGGCATAGTTGCATCTAGTGTAAGCATATGCTCTGGACTTCAATCGACATCGACGAGGGCGCTGCCACCGCATTGGCAGAGCGCCTCGGACTGTCGAAGGTCACCGCAGAGTTACTCGTTCAACGAGGTATCACCACCACCGAGGCTGCGGAGCAGTTTTTGCGGCCTCGTCTGGCGCAGTTGGATAACCCTTTTGAGATGGTAAATCTCGAAGCCGCGGTCGAGCGGATCGAGCAAGCCATCGAAGGCAAGGAATCTGTCGTCATCTTTGGTGACTACGATGTCGATGGGGTCACCAGCACCGTGCAGTTGGTGAGCATGTTGCGCACTTTGGATCTGGAGCCGCGCTATTCTGTGCCGCGTCGCATGGAGGAGGGCTACGGCCTGAGCCGTGCGGCGATCGATCGTATCTTTGATGGAGACATACCACAGCTGTTCATCGCGCTGGATTGTGGTACCAATGCACATGAGCCGATTGCCTACCTGCGTGGGCTCGGGATCGATGTGATCGTTGTCGACCACCACCAAACTAAGACCCAGGCGCCCGAAGGTTGTATATTCGTCAACCCGCACGTCAATGATGCCGAAGGGGCCCCTTGGCGCGACTTGTGCACCGCCGGCCTGGTCTTTAAGTTGTTGCATGGCTTGCTCAAGCATCGCCGTGAAGCCGAAGACCCGCGTGTCGAAGGGATTCAACTCAAAGACTACCTGGATCTCGTGGCCATGGGCACCGTGGCCGACTTGGTTCCGCTGCATGGGGAGAACCGCATTCTTTCCTGGTTTGGCCTACGTCACTTGCGCGCCAATGGGCGTAGCGGTATCCGTGCCTTGGCCGAAGTGTCGGGGATTGATAGCGGCCAAGAAATGGCCAGCTGCGATATCTCTTTTAAAATCGCACCGCGCATTAATGCCAGCGGTCGACTTGCAGATGCCTCGCTCCCGATCGAGTTGCTGTTGATAGAGGATTATCCCGAATGCCAACAGATCGCCGAAGAACTCGACGAGATGAATAAGGAGCGGCAAAGCATCGAACGCGGGATTGCGAAGAATGCGGAAGAACGCGCGGCTGTGGAATTTGCGGATGAGCCGGGCATCGTGCTCTTTGGCGATGATTGGCACCCCGGTGTCGTTGGAATTGTAGCCAGTCGAGTGAGTCGTCACTTTCATAAACCTTGCGTGATCCTGGGCTCTGAGGGCGAGGAAGCCAAGGGGTCCGGACGCTCCGTGGCCTCGGTCAATTTAGTTGAAGTTTTCCAGCGCTGTGCCCATTTGCTGGGGCATTGGGGGGGGCACCCCATGGCTGCAGGCGTGTCTTTGCAGGCCTGTGATGTGGCCGCTTTTACCCAGTGCTACCTGGAAAGTTTGAAGCAGTTATATCCAGATGGCTTGCCGGAGCCTTCCTTATCGATTTCGGCTTGGCTGCAGCCCGCCGACCTTGGCGAGGCGCTCTTGGATGAGCTGGATCGCTTACATCCCTTCGGGCAAGGGAACCCTGAGCCCGTCTTCGGATTGAAGGGCGTGGTTCTGGAGGAACCTCCGCAGGCCTTTGGCGAAGGCAATTTTCGTTTCCGCATGCCTGCCAATGCCAGCTCTAGACGCGGAGTCGCGGGCATTGCTTGGCGACTCGGAGAGCCACCTGCCGCGGGGCAAGCCATTGATTTAGCAGTGCGCTTTTCCTGGAATTATTGGCGCGATAATCGCTACCCACAGGTAACTCTGGTCGATTGGCAGTTGGCGACGTAAACTTATAGTCTCATAAGTCGGCGGCTTCTAGGATTTCAGAGGGTTGCAGATTCATAGCTTCTGCAACCTGATAGAGCTTATAAATGGTTATGTTTTGTTCGCCTCGTTCGATGACTCCCATGTAAGCACGATGTATGCCTGCCCGCCATGCCAGCTCATCCTGACTTAGGTTTGCGTCCTCTCTGGCTGAGCGCACAGAACTACCTACTCGCACTGCGATTTGCTTTGTTGTTGGGTCTTTTTTGCCAGTCATGAGACTGTGCTAGAATAATATAAAGCTCGATTTCTAGCGACTAGGTATATCTAGCATTCTTTGCTTGACTGAGATGTCTTGTTTCGCCCTTTTTTAATGATATGAATCCTAGGATTACAAAATCTTATGCTGCAATGTGCCTGTTTCTGACATTTTCAGTCAATCTCTTGGGACAAGAAATAATGAAGGCAGAGATTTCAAGTGCGACCGCTGATAGCCAGATCGAAGCTCGAATGGACGTCGCTAAATCCAAAGCCGCTTTGCTTAAAACCGATACGCTCGCCGAGCCTTCGGTTCGGGAGACTGTGAGTTCTATTGGCGGACGAGACTTAATTTTACGTAAGATCTTACCGATCCCTCTTCCGAAAGCTTCTGGAGCGCTGAAATTAAACGAGCCACTACAGGGCTTCTCGGCCGAACTTTTACAGAGAATACAAGAGGCGCAGGTTTTGGAGCCCGTTCAACTTCGCTTGAGTGCGACAGTATTCGGTGGCGAGTATACAGAACTGACACTTTCTCTAGAAAAGAGGCGCTATGAAATCTGGACAAATGTTGACTTCAGTTATCTTCCATTCCTAGGCAATTTTGCTACGGATACTCGAAGCTACAACTATACGGGCTTCAACTATGAGATCGATTCAGATCTGGAGCGTAAGCGGGCAATCGCTGCTCAAAAGCTTGGTTTCAAGTATCGTACGCAGTGGCGAAAGCCGCCAGTTAAGTTTACTTCACGTGAGCCAGAGTACGTCTTGGTGATGGAAGGTGGCGGCATAGTTCCGAAAGAGGTCTATCGCCAACTAGACGATCTAATAAGCTATTACTTAGAGCATTTCGCTTCGCTTAAGCTGTCTCACGACAATGCGCTCAAACTGCAAGCCGCGCAGGAACGCTACGATGCGAGACATCCGGAGGTGCCGCAAGACATCATCCTAAACTTTACGCGCGTAAGCGAATCTGACAAATGAAGCTTCGAACCGCCCACGCCTCTTGGCTCGTCGCCAGCCTATCGGTGTTCTCCGCCCTATGTGCCTTGGATGTCAATAACGACCAAATGTCCGACGTGTATGTCGCGCATTACGGTCTAGCGGCTGGCAGTGGTGAGGAAGACCCCGATGGTGATTTGCAGAACAATTATATCGAATCAGTCTGGGGCACGGATCCTTTAGATGGCACATCGGTCTTTAGTCCGTCTTCGATTCAGGTGACGAGTAGTCTATTCGATTTCAGCATCCCGACGGTGGCAGGTAAGCGCTATCAGTTCCGCGGGAGTCCCAGTCTTGCAGCAGGTAGTTGGATCGATGTCGATTTACCTTTCACAGGAACGGGAGTGGTTGAACACATGTTGACCATGCTCCCGATCTCCGGCACGGATAAGTTTTTCTGGCGCGTACGCGCTGTCTCGCCCTTGGACGGGGATGCCGATGGTCTTGACTCTTTCGAGGAACTTTTGCTTGGCACATCAGATAGTGCCACTGACAGCGACGGCGATAAAGTTTCAGATCTCAACGAATTCGTTCGCGGCTTAAATCCGTCGACTAACCTCGACGCCGACAGTGACGGCCTGCCTGACGATTGGGAACTCTTTCACAGTGCCTATAGCCCCGATGCGGACAACGACGGTGACGGCTGGACGAACCTCGAAGAGTTTGCCACTTCGGAAGATCCCAACAGCCTAAACTCCAAAATCGCCGAGCCCACCCTCGAATTGAGGGGCGATTATACATTGAGCGGAGGTGTTTACACGATTAACGACGGAGGCAATCTAGTGGTCACGCTCCGCTCGACCGCGCGTGCAGCGAAGACGCATTATTACGTGCAGGCACCGCACCTCGAACCCTATCTGCGCTTCGACGGCAGCTCGTCAAGTCTCCAAGGGTTGAGCTACTTTTCCGAACCCGAAGAATACGATCCTGAAGCAAAGCAAGCACCCATGCTTAAAATCAATAATGGCATTTATACCATCACCGCCCAGTCCTATCTGGATTCTGAAGGAAGCATGATCAAGAGCGATAAGGCCGAATGGACGATCAAAGTGCGCCCGTATCCCAGCAGTGGCATTGGCTTGCCGAGCGGTATGAAGTATGTGTCTATCGCGTATTACGATCCCGATACGGGACTGTATCATGATTTCGCCTTCGATGTGCCGCAAAATCGTCGCCGCATCCTCTCCGGAGGGTGGTTGACGGATGCGACGAGTAGTTTTAACCCTGACTGGGAAGGCTTTATTCCCGATCTGACAACAAGTGCTTCGGCTGTCTATACCGCCTTTCGCAAAGACACTGGCTATTCGAGCAATCACTTGTCGTCTTACTGGTACCCTACGGACGACGTCTTTCAGATTAGTTGGGGTTGGGTAGCTGGTGAAACCTTTTATGCGGATTTCAGCCGGGCATCCAGCCATTACTATGGCGATAGCAAAACTGGCGACATTACCGATGCTTGGAATGTGATTGCCGATTTCTACGAAGAAGATCTCGGCTATGGCTGGGTCGGGGGCGAAGGTTTTGTGCCGGATAAGACACGCACGACCTACACGGACAACATCTACTATGACGATGAGCGCGGACGCCTGACGAAATCGCCGCCGCAAGGCTATGATAACGACGAAGATCTCGGTGAAGGTTGGATCGGCGGATGGATGAGCCGCTTCGTTTCCGAAGAAGTGTCGATCGATTACGACCGCGACCTCGTGCCCGATGCATTGGAGCGTGAACTCGGACTGACGGTTGGCAGTTTTAGTAGCCCAGCTGAAGACAGCGATGGCGACGGCCTGTTTGACGCCGAAGAAGTGCAACAAGGCAGCGACCCTTCGAATGCCAACGATATCTTCGCCACGCCTAATTCGTTCAAGGCGACCAAGGAAAGCCGCGTGCCCGTTGTGTTCACGATTGGCGACCACAGCGGCAGCCATTCCGAGCAATGGGAGCTGAAAGTTTATAATCAACTCCCCAGTGGCGGCGAAGAATTGACCGTGCACATACAAGCCGGACTTGGAGTGCTTGCTAGTCGCGAATTCGAATTTGCCGAAGGTTTTCATCAGCGCATCGGCCTTAATCACGTGCGTGGCGAGGGTGACTATGATTATACCTTTGAAATCGTAGTCGGCTCCAGCGAAGGCAGTATCGGCTTAGTTCTCGACGATCCGGACAATTTGCTCGGCATCAAAAACGACGTTTCGACAAATGAGCTCTCCGGCGACGTGATGGCCACCGTGCCTAAAAAACGCCTGAAGACACAGCAAGGCGATCAACTCTACGTGAACTTGAGCAGTTCCATCCGTAGCCCGGTCTACTTTGAGGCAGCACCACTATCGGGGTCTGGTAGCTTCAAGCTCGTGCAAAGCACGGACAAGATCAAAATCTGGGATAGCGAGACTGACGGCACTTTGCTGACCACACCTAACAGTCCAACGAAATCATGGAGCCTGAACAATAACCAACTTGCTGCGCTCAACGCCAGTAACCGTATTTGGGTAGAAGGTCTTGAAATTAGTGAGGAAATCGACGATACTAGCATCAGTTTGCAATACTATGATGAAAATAATAATCCAGTTGGCGAATCTGCAAAAATTACGGTAATATTACTCAAGATGGACGTGGAGAACCTCCGGGAGGAAATAATCACTGATGCATTTGAAGTTTCAAATAAGGTTACGGACCAGAATTTGGATGTTCAGGCATCGAGTGTTGGGGACATAAGGACGTATCGTGTTAAGCTTCCTGTTGATCTAGGCACATCTGCCAAGATACGCTTTGATCTCTTCGATGAGGATGGCGCATCTGTAAATAGACGAAGAGCAGGTGAGAATGGAGAGTTGCCAATTAGTTCAAAGACTGAAAATGCCGTGACCTTCTACGCAACCGACAATTTCCGTTTTGTTACATGGGATACGGATGATGCCCATGCAGGGAATCAGACGATAAACGTCAAATTGGGAGATACAGTGCGGATGACTTTAGTCGTTGATAATGACGACTTGGCTCACATCGAATTGCCCGTTGGGTTGCCGCCATCAGAGAGCAGCACGAAAGCCATCCGAACGGTTGATACACGATTCGTGAAGCTGAAATACGGTGATGTCGAAAATCAAGCTAGCTCCGATACGCTTATCGGACGCATGAATAGAGTCTTTGCGCAGGGAGCAGTTCGTTTTAATGAAATTGAAAATACTGCCAAGGGCCCCGTTAAAAACATTTTCGCGATCGACGGTATAGCATCTGCTACAGGGGATTTATCGTTGTCGTGGCAATACACTGATAGCACTGGGGGTATTACGCCGGATTCTACTGAAGTATCAATACCAGTTGGCAGCAATCCGGGTGAAATTGCGCAATTAATTGCTAGTGCTATCAATGATAAAGTTGGAAATACTGTCGCAGTTGGCTATCATACTCTCTACACTGGATCCAAAAATATTGGCCATGTAGTTATAGATAAGGGGCAAGAAGTAATATATTTTCAAGCTGTTGTAGACTCAGTTCCGGGAACTGTTGTATCAGTTCCGTCCTCTGATCTTTTAAATGATGGTGATGTTAATAGTATCCACACTCTAGCCTTACTCGCCTTGAATTACGGTGATGGTGACCCCGGCACCATGGATGTGTTTATAGTAGACGAAGTGAGCGGAGCTGGTGGGGAAGGCGGTCGCGGCATGGCATTGCCTTATTATTATACAGGAAGTAGCAGCCCCATTGTCGGTGGCTATTGCATTCGTCTCTCCGCTTCAAAGAATGACGAATACGATTCGTTTATTGCGCCTCACGAGGCTGGTCATATCGTATTAGACGAAGAACACCCGAACTTGACAAGTAACCTAATGCGAGACGGTGGTTACATTGAAACTGTTGATGCAGTTGACGCACACAAGCGTTTGTCAGACGGTCAAATTGAGGATTTGCGAGCCTCTTCTAACCCAGCAGCTTCCATGCTGCAGCAGAAATGAATTTACTTAAAGTTTTTGGCCGTATCACGACTTTCGGACTAACCTTTCTGTCGATGGCAAATGGAGGGAATGTTCCATTCGAAGAACTAATTGATAGGTCAGACAAGTGTTACTATTGGGAAGCTATCCATAACGAAAATTTGTTCAGGATGGATGCTGATGCGCTTTACAATTCTATTGCTGAATTAAATAATGAGCATTTGGTTGATAGCTCCTATCGAATCCAAGCCATGATTATATTTAGCGCACGTCTGAACAATATACGCATGGATTCGGATGTTCTGACGCGTTGGGTGTCAGGGTTGGAAGGAACGCCCGACAGCAGAAAGGATGAAGACAATCTACTCCATGAGGTTGTTTTCACTCTTGGCGCTCAGGGTGAAAGTGGGCGTAACGTTCTCCGCGAATTATTGAGTTCTGAGCATTTACCTATTAGAGAAGCTGCCTTCGGTGGGCTTCTTTACTACGCTGATAAAAATAGCCTCAATGTTATTCATGATGATGTAGAGGAAAAAGAGGAAGAGTTAAAAGCGATGATTCAAGAAATCCCGCAGGTTTACAAAAGTGATCAAGAACGGGGTCTGGAACTATCTAAGGAGGTTGCTGAAAGAAGCAATTTTGCACCTTATGCAGTCGGGCAGCTGAGAGATTATTTAGCCTATCAAAACCTAAACCTATCAGATGGAGATTGGCTTGATCTGGTCGGTCGCAGTCGTTTAATTGAAATGCGTTCAACTGCAACCGATACTTATGATGGGGAAATCGGCTATTTAGAGGAAAGTCTCACCAATAAATTTTTTCTGGGCAAGCTTGAGACTATTTTTTCGAAGGCAGAGAATCGATCAGAACGGTTAAAATTAGAAAACAAACTTCGCGATGCTTATGCATCCTCGTATGAGGGGAACAATATCCCTTTCACACCTATATTTTATTTGTTGGGGCTTGAGTTAACAGGAGATGAGAAAACTTATTTGTTGAGTAAGACAAGCATATCAGAAGAGCAAATGTTGCCTCCTGGAAAGATACACACGATTGACATCGATGCTGAAATCTCCGCCGTTCCTTCTCCGTCCAAGACGGTCCAAGCAGTCACGCCGCCTGAACCAACAATCGAAGAACCTGCCAAGGTCGTCACTATTGAACCGGCCGGGGAACTCGTTGAACAATCGTCTCAATGGTGGCTCTGGTTAGTCGGTGCTTTGGTCGTCGTCGGTGGTTTTGTCGTGGTGGTTCGTCGCAAGAGCTAGTCAATGCCCTGCGCTCCGTCCTCTGGAATCGAATCTCGATCCTTCGTCTTTCGCTTGGGCAACGCCGCTAACGCGCAAAACTGAGCCGCCCCTCAATCTCTTAACCGCCTCTCCGTCACACCGCCAAATCGGCGACGACCCAACGGGCAACTTTAAGCCGCAACTTCCAAGCTGACCACTTCCACCCGAACCGCCCGTCTGGGCAACGGTGAAGCTTCAAGTCTTTGGTGCATATGGACAGCGGCAAAAGAGACATAACAGATTTTGTCATTAGGCCCCTCCTATCGGATTCCGATAGGAATCTGTCACTTACAAAATCGCATTATGTCCAATACACACTGGTCGTTTAAACGTGCATGGACTCTTTAAAAATTCTCGGTATGAGCAATTTATTTATGAATTTACGAAATGACCCCATTTTTAGATTCCTATCAATATAATGGCGCGACACAGACATCGGTTACACTTTACACAAGGACATCGGTTACAGTTGTGAGAGTTATTAGGTGGTTAGTGTGGAGGTCAAGT
>PBYS01000038.1 GCA_002729725.1 Puniceicoccaceae bacterium | reverse complement strand
GTATAGCATTGAATCTGCACCTGTAGGGAGGGATTCAGGTGTGCGGCTGTTGTAGCTGTCGGGAGAGCCGGCGTTTGTGTTTGAGCCCCGGCACGCCCGAGGGCGCACGCCACGTTTTATTCGATGTTGGGCGTTCGATGTTCAATGTTCGATGTTCGTTCTGTTTTTGGTGCTTTGGCGATTGCAGGATTTAGGTTTTTTGATCGTTCGACTGGGGGAACGCTGGGAACGTCGAAGGTGGCATGAAGGCTGTAATGAGTTCGTTGAGCTTTCGGGGAGCTCAGTGTTTTGTGGGGAGAGTGGGATCATTGCTTAGTTCCTTTCTTCCCAAGTGTTTTTGTCGTAGGCAGCATGTGTGAGAATTTCTCGCTTTCACTGGGGGCGATTTTTCTTTAGAAATGCGCTTGGAGATAGAAGTGTCATCGATGAGTATTTTTAATAGCTTGAGTGATTTATTTTGTCGCAAGCCGCGAAAGCTGGCGACGGGGAGTTCGCGGGCGCAGCGGGGACGGTATGGCGAAGACTTGGCGGCGGACTATTGTAAGCGAACTCTGGGCTACCGTATAATCACGCGCAACTGGCGCTATAAGCGGGATGAGCTGGATATAATCTGTTGGGATTCGGGGGTGCTGGTCTTTGTGGAGGTGCGTGCACGGGCCGAGGATGCGCTAGTGGATGGCTTCCATTCAATCGATGCTCATAAGAAGCGGGTTTTGCTGCGGGGATGTAAGTCCTATATAAATCGTTTGCAAAATCCTCCGAAACACGTCCGTTTTGACGTGATTGATGTGTTGCTCCCCGATGAGGGTGAGGGACGCGTTCGCCATTATGGCAATGTGCCACTTTTTCCTAAACATTACACCTACCAAGCATGAGTCCTGAAACAGATGAAGCGAGACACCCTTTTTTGAAGGGATTAAGTAACCATCGCGGCGCGCCGCCTACGGTGGTCGTGATCTTTGGCGCCTCGGGCGATTTGACTGCGCGCAAGCTGGTGCCGGCAATCTTTAATCTGGGGGTGGATAACTTGCTGCCAGGCGAGTTTCATCTGATCGGCTTTGGCCGTAAGCCGATTGAGGACGAGGATTTCCGTGCGATGATGGATGAGGCGATCGAGGAACACTCGCGCCGTCCTTTGAATAAGGAAATTTGGGAGCGTGTGCGGCAAAACATGTCGTACCACTCCGGTGGTTATGATGATCCGGAGGTTTTCGACTCATTGGCCGAGAAAATTAACCAGATCGAGCAAGGCTTGGGGCGTGATGTGCAGCGGATGTTCTATATTTCGACACCGCCGAGCGTGTTTGAGCCGATCATTAAGAATTTGGGCAGCAGTGGCATGGCGCAAGCGCACGTGCACACTAAGTTGGCTTCGAAGGTGGTGATTGAAAAGCCCTTCGGGCGCGACTTGGACTCGGCCCGCGAGTTGAATGCGGCGATCAATCGTGTCTTTGAGGAGCCACAAGTGTACCGGATCGATCACTATTTGGGCAAAGAGACGGTGCAGGACTTGTTGGTGCAGCGCTTCAGTAACTCGATCTTTGAGCCGCTTTGGAATCGAGAATACATCGATTGTGTGCAGATTACCGTGGCGGAAAGCCTGGGAGTGGGCACGCGCGGTGGTTACTACGATACCAGTGGGGCGCTGCGGGATATGATTCAGAACCATACCATGCAACTGGTCGCGCTGACGGCGATGGAGCCGCCCGTCTCGCTGGACCCGGAGTCGATTCGCGATGAGAAGGTGAAAGTGATCAAGGCGATCCAGCCGTTAAATTTGGACGAAGAGGGCGGCGACGTGGTGCGCGCTCGCTACACCAATGGTTTGGTCAAGGGCGATCCGGTGAAGGGCTACGCAGAGGAGCAGGGCATTCCAGAGGAGTCTTCGACGGAAACCTATGCTGCGATGCGATTGGCGATCAACAATTGGCGTTGGCAAGGGGTGCCCTTTTACATCCGCTCGGGCAAGCGTATGGCGCGCCGTGCCAGTGAGATTGCGATTCAATTTAAGCGCCCCCCCGGCATTCTCTTTTCGGAGGCGGACAAGTTCAACGTAGCAGCCAATACAATGGTGATCAGCATTCAGCCGGATGAGGGCGTCACGATTGTGATGAATTCGAAAATCCCGGGCTTAGAGACGCGCACGCAACCGGTCAAAATGCACTTCCGCTACTCCACCACTTTTGGCTCGAACACACCGGAGGCCTACGAGCGCTTGATCCTGGATGCGATGGTGGGGGATAGCACCTTATTCATTCGCGGCGACGAGACGGAGGCTTCTTGGAAGTTAGTCACGCCGGTCTTGGAGGATTGGGCGGCCTGTGGTAAGCGTGGTTTGAAGGAGTATACGGCTGGCTCTTGGGGGCCGCTGGAGAGCGAACGTTTACTTTGGGAGCGTGGGCACCAGTGGCGTCGCTCGGGCTGATCGGGGCGCCTGCACTGTCTCAAATATCGAAATTGTAGTTTCTGTTTATGAAAGATTTAATCGACGTATTGCCCGGTATTGATCTGCCCGTTGGGGAGGTGACCAGCCGTCTGGACCACATGTGGGAAAGCGAGGCCACGGGCTCGCCATCGGCCTTTCGTGCGTCGCAGATGAACGTAGTCCTGCATTTTGGCTGGGGTGTGACGGCTGAGGAGGCGCATGCGCGCTTCGAAGCTTTGTTGACCTTTGCGCAGCGCTATCCGAGCCGTATCATCGTGCTGTGCCCTTCGCGGGAGATTCAGGATGCATCCATGCGCGCGAAGTTATTTAGTCAGTGCTACATCGGGGATTCGCACCGGGAGATGTGCTGCTGTGAGGCTTTGATTTTGGGCTACCAGCCAGAGAACTGTGGTTATTTGGCCAATCAGGTATCGGTGTGGCTGGAGCCGGATTTGCCTAGTTACCATTGGTTCTGTGGAGTGCCCGGTGAGCGGATCGAGGACTATTTCGACAACTTGTTGATGGGCGTGCGGCGTTCTATTTACGACAGCAGCTACGAGGGCAAGGATTTGAACCAGCTCAACTGGCCAGAGGCCTCGCGCGTGGGCGACCTCGCGATGGCACGTCTGTTGCCAGTGCGTCAAGCGATTGGGCAGTTCTTGAGTGGCTATGCGATTGAAGATCTGTGCCGCGGGCTGGAATCGGTGACCGTGCGCCATGGCGAATCGACTTGGGGCGAAGGCCAGCGCTTGATGGATTGGGTGCGTGAATGTTTGGCTGCCTGTAAAGGCTGTGAGGCTTGCGCGGCGGAGGGTGCGCGCTACAGCATGGAAGAGTGTGAGGAGCAGGAGGCAGGCTGTTCACTCGCGCTAGAGTTCGGCTACTCAGATGAGCGCTATTTCAAATGGCGCAAATTTTGCGAAGGCTCGATGGGTGAAATTGAGGCTTTGCTCGGTCAATCGGAAGAAAAGATTTCGACTCGCGTCAAGCCATTGGCTGCGGAGCAAATGATCGCCGAAGCTTTGTTTTTCTAGCCGTGCAGCGGAGTTTCGTAGAATGCTGGTGAGAGCCAGTGTTTACATGTTGAGTGCGTCGAGGGCCGCAAGCACTTCCTCGGCTTGTTGACTGGTAGCGGCTTTCAGGTCGCGCCAAACGAGCACGCCGTCATGAAAAATGTAAGCTTGGCGGCTGTACTTTCCTTTTCCGAAGGCTTCACAAACGTGGCCCTCCGGGTCGGCGATTAGGGTGAAGGGCAAGCTGTGCTTGGCGCGAAATTCGGCTTGCAGCTCCGCTTTGTCAGTGGATACGCCGAAAATTTGCACATCGCGGGTCTGCAGCTCGTCCCAGGCATCGCGTAGGCTGCAGGCTTGCTGCGTGCAGCCCATCGTCATGGCTTTGGGATAGAAGAATACCAGAGTGGTGCCGCTGGAGAGGGCTTCCCCTAGTTGAATGCGTTTACCTTGATCATCGTTGGCAGTGAGCTGTGGTGCGGGGCTGCCGATTTCGAGCGGCTCGCGTGCAGAGAGGAAGCTTTGCAGTAGTGCGAAGATCATGAGGGTTGCGATGCTTGTTTTCATTAGTGTGGTCGGTCGTTCTTTTTTTCGCCGGAGTTTGTAACGCCAGTCTACCCGATGACTTATTTACTTTCTTCAGAAAAGAAAGTGGATGTGATCGATAAATCCGCTAGTTTTTGAGTGGTGCGTTCCAGGCGGCTGGCGAGTGTTTCCATGATCTTGACTGCGATTTCGGGATGTTGTTCGACCAGAGTTTGAAGGTCGGGGCACTCGTATTTGATCACTTTGGTCTGGGTGCGCGCTTTGATGGTGCAGGTGCGCGGCGTGTGCAAAATGTCGCCGATCTCACCAAAGATGGTGCCGGGGTAGATCAGCACGTTGAGCATGATGTCGTTTTTATAGACTTCGACTGCGCCTTTTTCTAAGACGTAAAATCCGTTATCCATCTTTCCTTGTTTGATGATGACCTCTCCTGTTCTGAATTCTTCCACCTTTTGCATGCTGAAATCAGAGCGACTTGGCCGGCTCTAGGCAAGATAATGAGCTCGGATTGGCTCCGGATCGAATAGCATTGACGAGCTTTGACGCGGATTTAACACAGTAGACGGATGTCACGTGTGCTTTGTTATTACCTCTCTCTTGTTTTTGCTGTAGCGCACTTTGTCGGCTGTACGCCCAGTGGGGTCGAGATTGTCAGCGAGACTGACGAAAAACAATACCAGTTGGGGCAAGATTATAAGAGCCAAGGCCGGATGGAGGAGGCTTTGAGCGCCTTTTTACGCGTGGTCGATGCGCGACGCGATGCACCAGAGTCGCACTTGGAAGCGGGCTACATATACTTGCGCACGATGAAGGATCCCGTGCGAGCGATCTATCACTTCGACCGCTATCTGCAATTCAAGCCGCAATCGCAGCAGGCCTCGCAGGTGCGGCAGTTGATCGAGACCGCGCAAAAGGAGTTTGCCCGTCAATTGCCAGCGCAACCTTATGAGGGAGAATTGGACCGGATCGATTTGATGGATCTGGTCAAAACTTTGAAGCAAGAGAATGATAGTTTGAAGCGCGACCTAATGGCGGCCACCGCGCGCGTGGAGCAACTTGAGAATTTGTTAGGTCAAGCGCGTCGTTCGACTCCGGTGCAGGCCAGCGGCACCGCAGGGGCTTCCAGCCCAGGGCGCACACTTGCGCCCACCAGGACTGTGACGTCGACAGTCAATGCGGGCGCCACGGCCCCGAGCCCCAGTAATGCGCCGCGCACATACACCGTGCAGTCGGGCGATACCTTGAGCGCGATCAGTAAGCGCTTTTACGGGACGCCTTCGCGCTGGATCGATATTTATCAGGCTAATCGCGATCGCCTTTCCAGTGAGAGTGCTTTGCGTGTCGGTCAAGAAGTGCGTATCCCCTAAGCGCTTCTAAGCTCTGCGGCTTGGGACTTCGTTTGACCTGTTGGCACCTGCGTATAGCGTAAAAGAATATGAAGCTGCGCTACTTTGATTACAATGCAACCACACCGCTTGCGCCTGCGGCTAGGACGGCTTGGCTGCAGGCGCAAGAGGCGCATTGGTTCAATCCGTCCAGCCCCTATCGTCAGGCTGCAGCGGTGCGGGTGCGCTACGAGGCGGCGCGCGAATCTTTGGCGGCGCTGTTGGGGCTGAAGGACTCGGCTGAGCGTGTGGTTTTTACTTCGGGGGCAACTGAGGCGAATAATATGGTGCTGCGGCATTGGGCGCGCCAGCTGCCGAGCGATGCCCGGCTGGGCGTGAATCCGACCGAGCACCCCAGTGTGATGGAGGCGGCCACAGCCGCCTTCGGTGAGCGAGTGTGCTTGCTGGCGCTGTTGCCAGATGGGCGCGTAGATTTGGAGGCGCTGGATGCGCAACTGCAGACGGGGGGCCTGGCTGCGCTATCGGTGATGGCTGCTAATAATGAGACCGGGGTGATCCAGCCTTGGCAGGCGATCGCGCAGCTGTGTCAGCGGGCGCAAGTGCCCTACCATTGTGATGCGTCACAATGGCTGGGGAAGATGCCCTTGTCTGGTTTGGCTGACTGCAGCTATGTGAGCGGCTGTGCCCATAAGTTTGGAGGGCCCAAGGGAGTCGGCTTCTTGCTACTGCCGCAGGCGGCGCAGGATTGCAAGTTGTTGTATGGAGGTGCGCAGGAAGGCGGGCAGCGTGCGGGTACCGAGGATGTGGCCGGCGTCTTGGCAATGTTGGCTGCGCTGGAGGCATCGACTCCCTGTGCGACGCCTGTGCTGCGGGATGCTTTTATTGAAAAGGTTTGTAGTGGAATTCCGAATACGCGTGTCGTTGGTGTGGGTGCAGATCGCCTGTGGAACACTGTATCCTTGATTATGCCGCAGTTTCAGAGCGTGCGTTGGATACGGCTCTTAGAGAAAGAAGGCTTCTTAGTTTCGGCGGGCTCGGCCTGTGCGACGGGCAAGTCGACTGGCTCGCCCGTGTTGCGGGCGCTCGGTATCGGGGCCGCGGCTGCGGGGCGTGCTTTGCGCATCAGTTCCGGGGCCGAGACCACGGCGGAGGATTGGGATGCGTTGGCAGAGGCCATCTGCCGCAGCTATGTGCGGATGCGGAGCGAGGCGAGCGCATCTAGCAGCCAAGTGATCACAATTGATTGATCACGGAGATCGGACCCCCATGCGCTTTCTAAACCTACGCCTACAGAATTTTCGTAATATCGAATTTACCGAGCTTCCATTGCTAGGAGAGCGTCATTTTCTCTTGGGGGCCAATGGGCAGGGAAAGTCGAACCTATTGGAAGCTTTGGGGCTGGCGACTGCGCTGCGCTCCTTCCGTACGCAAACCATGGCGGCTTTGCCGCGCAAGGGCTTTAAAGAATATAGCTTGGTCTATCAGTTACAACATGAGCTTGAGGGGACGATCGAGCTAGAGATCCACTCGGGCAAGGGCGGACGACGTGTTTTGATCGATGGCGAGAAGGTGACGCGCTTGGTCGAGTTCATTGGGCGCTTTCCGACGGTGACGCTGTGCTCGAGCGATCTGATGCTCCTACGTGGGGGGCCGAGTGAGCGCCGGCGCTTCATGGATCTCACACTTTCGGTAGTGAATCGTGCCTATTACACGGCCTTGCGTGACTTTCACCGTGGCATCGCAGAGCGGAACCGCTTGTTGAAAAACGGGGGCAGCGCCGCCGAGTTGTCCGCTTTTGAGGCTGAGATCGCACCGCATGCCAGTGTCATCGCCAGTTATCGTGAGCAAGGCATGGCGCAATTGCGTGCCGTGCTGTGCCGGGTTTATGATCAGATTGCCGAGGCTGATGAAGGGCCCGAATTGGACTTTCGACCCAATGTGGATTGTCGCGATGTGGAAACTTACCGACGTCAGTTGCAGGATGGGCGCAAGCGGGATCAAATAATGGGGGCGACGCAGCGTGGGCCTCATCGGGATGATTTTCATCTCGCGCTGCATGTTGGGGGCGCGCGTGAATATGCCTCCGATGGACAGCAGCGCGGCTTGTGCGTGGCCTTACGCATCGCGCAGGCGAGTTTCTATCGCGAGCAGCTTGGGTTGGCGCCCGTATTACTCGCGGACGATGTGCTGGGGGAGCTCGATCCCGTGCGTCGCCAAGGGTTTTGGCGCGCTTGCCCGGGCGACCTACAAGTAGTCGCGACAGGCACGGAGCTGCCCTCCGAGCCCGCGCAGTGGTCGCTTGCCCGTGTTGAAGCAGGTAAGGCGCTTAAATTTTGAGCTCTTCAGTGATGCTGAGCTGGCCCTGCGGGTCGCAATTGGCGCGTAGACCGACGAAGCCAGCCTTGTGCTGGTCGTAGTAGGGCCAAAGTAAGCTGCGGTCGGACTCCGGGATGGCTAAGTCGTCAATCGCGGCGCGTTCAAAGAATTCGAAGTGCCCTTCATTGATGGCTGCGGGGAGCTCGGAAAGTTCTTTTTTGCATTCAAATAAGAACATTAACCAGTGCCCGGTGCCCTCGTAGCTCTTTTCGGAGATGTAGCCGAAGCAGTGCAGATCCTGATCAGACAGTTGTAGGCCGATCTCTTCTTCGGTCTCGCGGCGGGCACATTCATAGGGGGACTCGCCCGCGCTCATGTCTAATTTTCCGCCAATCGGGCTCCAGCAACCGAGATTGGGGGCTTTTTTGCGTTGGATGAGCAGCTGGTGCCCCAGCGCATTGTGCACAAATACAAGTGTGCTGATTTTGAAGGGAAGCGTAGTCTTCATTGGAAGAGGATTTATGAGTGACTTATTTCTGCAAGTGAATTTCTATCGATACGTCCTAATCTCAGGATGAAAATGAAGTACCTGCCCTAATAGCGTGCTTAAGCGTATGGAAAATGGTATTTATACCATTTCTAAAAATCTTTGATCCTATAGTGACTTCAGGTAGCGTTTGCTGAAGCGCGTATCCATCCGTTGCCAAACAAGCTTATGACTTTGAGTGGTTGCTCCCACCAGTCCCGCAAGTGCAGTCCAACGACTTTATCCAGTCGCTGAATTGTGGGCCACAGCTTATTTGCTGTGTGATCCTGTATCAAATCCCAGAGTTTCTCAATGGGGT
>PBYS01000037.1 GCA_002729725.1 Puniceicoccaceae bacterium | reverse complement strand
GGGCAAGTTGAAACCGAATCCGCCGTTGCGGAAAACCTCCTGACTTACGCCGACTTGCTGCAACTGGAATGGATCTTCGCCGACAAGATCGATGAATGGATCTGGCGCAACGATGGCGAAACCGACGACTCCATCGAAAAGAGCCGCGCGACTTTGGAGCGCATCCGTGAAATGATTCGGCTGGACGAGGAAGGAGATAAGAACTGATGGCTCGCATCCCTGACTCTGAACTCGACGAACTGAAACGCTCGACCGACCTTGCGGCACTCGTCCGCTCGAAAGGGGTGGAGCTGAAGAAGCACGGCGCGAAAGACCTTTGCGGCCTCTCGCCGTTCACGGATGAAAAGACGCCGTCTTTCATTGTGACGCCGGGCAAGAACCTTTGGCACTGTATGAGCAGCGGCAAAGGCGGGAGCGTGATCGATTTTATCATGCAATACGACGGCGTGAGCTTCCGCGAAGCGGTGGAGCTGCTGAAATCGAAAAGTCCGACGCTCTACAAGAGCGCGGCACCAGTGAAGAAATCGACGATTCCGAAGTTACCGCCGCCGGTCGCCTTCGATGCGGACGATCAAACTTTGTTTAGCCAGGTGCTCGATTACTACGCAGAGCGGCTAAAGGAGAATCAACCGGCAATCGACTATTTGAAGAGGCGCGGCTTGTGGCATGAGGAAGCCTTGAAGCGGTTCAAGATCGGCTTCGCCGACCGGACGCTTGGCCTGACTCTGCCGAATAAGCAGAGGAAAGAAGGCCTTGAAATCCGCACCCGCTTGACGCGGTTGGGAATCTATCGGGAAAGCGGCCACGAACACTTTAACGGCTCGCTTGTGTTCCCGATCATGGACGCTTCGGGAGATGTTCAAGAGCTTTACGGGCGCAAAGTTGGGAGTCAGAAGAGCGGAATTTATCATCTGTATTTGCCTGGCCCACATCGCGGCATCTGGAACCCCGACTGTCTCAAAAGTCAGGAAATCATCCTGACCGAATCGGTCATCGATGCGCTGACGTTTTGGGTCAATGGCTTTGAAAACGTCACTTGCATTTACGGCACCGAAGGTTTTACCGATGATCATTTAGAGGCGTTCAAGACGCATAAAACGCAGCGCGTTTACTTGTCCTATGATCGGGACAAAGCCGGAGAGCGAGCGGCAGAAAGAGACGCTTCGCGTCTCCAGTCCATCGGCATCGAATGCTTCCGAGTCCGCTTTCCTGCTGGGATGGATGCCAACGAATACGCCTTGAAGGTCACGCCAGCCGCGAAATCTCTTGGCGTTCTTTTGAACTCTGCGGAGTGGTTAGGGACTGGTCTCAAAGATCAAGCTATGTCCTCAAAGACAGAGGGCACACCATCAAAAGACGCTCCGTGCGCGTCTTCTTCTTTAGTTGAAATAGCTGCTAACGAAGCGCGACAGCGCGGAGATGGTGCGCCGAAGGCGTGCCCGAAGGGTGAGGAATCGCGGGTGCCCTCTGGGCGCGATGACGAGCAATTAGCCGCTGATGCGCGAGTCGACGGTGAGGCAGCTAAGATTAAAAAGGTCGAGTTGAAACCCGTAGGCGAGGATTACGCGTTCGAACTCGGAGAGCGTTCGTATCGCGTCCGAGGCCTCCAAAAAAACGGCTCGCTCGAAGTGCTTAAAGTGAACCTTCGCTTGAACTGCGGCGACTTGTTCCACTTGGACACGTTGGACTTTTACCGCGCCAAAGATCGCGAGGGCTTTATCCGGACGGCCGCGAGTGAAACCACGCTCGAACCGGAGTTAATCAAGCGCGACCTCGGCAAGCTGTTGCTTGCCCTAGAGTCGCTGCAGGAGGAACGTATCCGCGAGGCGATGGAACCGGCGGCCACGGTTCCGGAAATGGCGGCTAATGAAAAAGACGAGGCAATGAAGCTTTTACAGTCGCCTGATTTGCTCGGTAAGATCCTCGAAGACTTTGACGCGTGCGGGATCGTGGGCGAAGCCACGAACAAGCTGACGGGCTATCTGGCTTGTGTGTCGCGCCAGTTGAACAGGCCTCTTGCGGTGATCATCCAGAGCACGAGCGCGGCGGGCAAGTCGATGCTGATGGAATCGATCCTGGCCTTTATCCCCGAGGAGGAGCGCGTCAAATACTCGGCCATGACTGGCCAGAGCCTTTACTATTTGGGCGAGACGAATCTGAAAAACAAGATCCTCGCTATCGTTGAGGAAGAAGGCGCAGAGAAAGCCAGCTACGCTTTGAAGCTCCTGCAGTCTGAAGGCGAACTGACAATCGCGAGCACGGGTAAGGACGATCAAGGCCGCATGAAAACGGAGGAATACCACGTTGAAGGCCCGGTCATGATCTTCCTGACGACGACCGCCGTGGACATCGATGAGGAGCTTTTGAACCGTTGTCTTGTGCTCACTGTCGACGAGTCGAGAGAGCAGACGAAAGCGATCCACGACTTGCAGCGCGAAGCGGAAACCTTTGAGGGCTTGAAGCGCAAGGTTGAGCGTGATCGCATCTTGGCCGTTCACAGAAACGCGCAGCGTTTGCTTAAGCCGCTGCACGTCGTCAACCCGTTCGCGAAGCAGTTGACCTTCCTTAGCGATCGCACCCGGACGCGCCGAGACCACGTGAAGTATCTGACTTTGATCCGCAGTATCGCTTTGCTGCACCAACATCAAAGACCGCTCAAGGAGCAGGACGGCTTGCAATACATCGAGGTCGAAATGTCCGACTTGGCCGCCGCGAATGCCTTGGCTCATGAAGTCCTCGGCCGCTCGCTCGACGAACTGCCGCCGCAGACGCGGCGACTGTTGGAGCAGTTGAAAGCGATGGTCGAAGCGCGTTGCGAATCCGAGGAGATCGACCCCGAGCTGTGTTGGTTCACTCGTCGCGAAGTGCGCGAGTTTACGGGTTGGAGCAATACGCAACTCAAAGTCCACTTAGACCGCTTGGAGGAACTGGAATACATTTACCCGCGCCGCGCGGGTATGCGCGGGAGCGCGTATGAATATGAACTCTTGTTCGACGGCGACACCGACACGGCTAAGCCTCAGCTGATCGGATTGATCGACCTCCAGAAATTAGGTTACGACGAAAAGTTTACGGGGCATATGGCGGAGTTTGCGGGGTCAAAACGCCCCCAAAACGGGGGCTTTACGGGTTCTTCTTTAGCCGCTGATGCCAGTAAGAAAGCCGCTTACCGCTCGAAAAAACCGAAATCCAAAAACGCACAAGCGGCGCATAATTTACACGTCGTCGTATCGTAGTCATGGCAGGTAAGAAAGGCATCGCCGCTCGCGGCCATCTGCGAAGCCGCAGCCGGAAGCAGCGTGGGGGCAATGTGCGGACGGAGGTCGAGTTCCCCCGCGAGAATCCGGAGAACCTGGCCGACTACTCCGACGCTTACCTTGAATGGATGGCCGTCAGAAATTACACCGAAGACACGATTGAGGGGCGGCGCTACGCGCTGGACGCGTTCCTTGTCTGGTGCCGCGAGCGCGAACTCGTCCGCGCGGACTCGGTGACGCTTCCGATCCTCGAAAGCTATCTGCGGCATCTGCACCGCTACCGCAAGGCCAACGGCAAGCCGCTGGGTGCCAGTTCGCAGCGTGGCCGCATTAGCGCGGTTAAGGATCTGTTCCGCTGGCTTTGTCGGGGGCATCACATCCTTTACAATCCCGCTTCCGAACTGGAAATGCCTCGCCCCGAAAAGCGCTTGCCCGAGGAGCCTTTGAGCATCGCCCAAGTGGAAACGATCCTCGGCCAGCCCGATTTAAACGACCCGCTCGGCGTTCGTGATCGCGCCATGCTGGAACTGCTTTACTCGACGGGAATGCGGCGCAGCGAGTTGACCAGCTTGGAGCTGTCGGCGGTTAACCAGGAGCGACACACCGCACAAGTGCGGCAGGGTAAAGGCCGCAAAGACCGCGTTGTGCCGGTTGGCTCGCGTGCGCTTGTTTGGCTGGAACGCTACCTTTGCGAGGTGCGCCCCTTGCTCGTGGTCAGCGCGAACGAGACGGCCTTGTTTTTGACCAGCTACGGCGAAGCCTTCAATCCGGACGTGCTCAGCCGCAAGGTCTCCAAATACATCAAGGCGGCCGAGATCGGGCGGAAGGGCAGTTGCCACTTGTTCCGCCACAGCTGCGCCACGCATATGCTGGAGGGCGGCGCGGATACGCGTTTTATCCAGCAACTGCTTGGACACGCCAAGCTTGAGACGACGCAGATTTACACCGAGGTGAGTATCAAACAACTGATCGACGTTCACGCTCGGACGCACCCAGCGAAGCTCAAATGATGAACGTTGCTTTGCTTTGAAAGCTTTGTTCTAAACCTCTCGGCTCGACTTGTTCGAGTCACAGAAAGGAGGTGATTAAATGCTAGAACTAGCATTAGTGTTAATGGTGTTGTTGCTTCTCTTGACGAAAGTTACTGAGAAGTAGCATGTAAACAAAAAGCCCGTGAGAGTTGCAGCTCCCACGGGCTTCCTTTTGGAGAATGAAGGCGAATCGCCAGCATTAGTGTTACCTATGAATCTAGGTTACTTTGGCCTGTTGTCAAATCGGAAACGTTGACGAAACGCGAACTTTGGCGGGGCTGGAGGGCGGCAAAAATGCAGTTTTTCCTTCCTTTAGCCGCCTTTGGTGTCTAGCTTTAGCAGTCTTCTTAAATGGTCGCCCTGAACACAGCTTACGCCCCGAGCGAAACCCAAACGCAGCCGAAAAACCGCGTCGGGGATTTTTTTTGCGGGGTGGGTGATTGCGCCGGGAAAAATCGGCCTGCAACCCGCAACCGCATCGGGGAAAACGGGCTTACGCTTACGATAATCGCGTCGGGTCGCCCTGTTTGGCCATCCAGAGATCCGATTGAAGAATTTGGCGGTGGGTTAAATCTTTATGCGTTTACTCTAAACAACCCTCTTGTATTTATGGACGCGGACGGACGTTGGATTTGGCCGTTTAGAAGTGATCCGAAAAAGAAGTGCGCCAAATGGATCCAACAAGAATTGAACGATTTGGACTGGATTGATGATCTGCCTGATTGTCCCAACAAATTAACACAAAAATGTGAAAATGAGTGGAATCAACCTGATGGTAATTGGTCTAAACCAAAACCGGCAGACCCCAATTATCATCCAGGAGCTAAAACATGCCTCAGGTCAACTAACAATAAGGGTGGGCCAGGGCAGCAGTGCTGTTATGCTGATGATGGTAATTTGCTTTCCTATAACCCTGATGGCAAACCCCACCCGGGAGCAGGGACGCCTGACGCGCGTGCACCGGAAGGGCCGATCGATACTATTGCTCACTATTTTAAAGATGTTAAAATGTTTAGCTATTGCGTGAAAAACTTGGGAGATCAGTGGATTGTTGACCAATATATGCGAGTTAGACCTCCAAACAGAGGAACTGATTTAAACAGAGGAACTAATCTATGATTCAAAAGCATATTTTTGCAGTCAAAATGATTATGTTTTCTTTTCTATTAACATGTATTACAGCTGGGTGCTCTTCTACAGATTTGAAACGATTTGTGCCAAGTGTGGCTAATCTTGAAAAAGAAGGATATAACCTTCAAGTTGTAATTCGTGGTGAACAGCAGCAGGAGCATCTTCCGTTTTTATTTATGCGTAACGTGGAAAAAGGCCCTTACGTTATGTATTTATCATTGACTACTAAAAATAGTAGAGCTGAAAGAGTCGAAATTAAAGATGCAACAATAAGTATCGAAGACGCAGTTTACTCTCTTGAGCCAGAAGAAAGTATTTTTGAGTTAGATCCTAAAACATATACTTCCAGCGGTAATGGTGGTCTTCAGACTAACCAACTAAATGAAGGGAAGAACAGTTTTCGTTTTTCACATAATATGCCCTATCAAATTGATAGTGATTATTATGTAAGTTTGACACTAATGATACATCCTTCTTCACGCCAGTTGGTATTTAAACAGAAATTCTCTTTTAAACGAATTGAGGAAAATAAATCTATCACTGAAACTTATAAGGATATTTGAGAGGCAACGGAGTCCGAAATGGGGTCAGGCCAAGAAATCATAAATCCTAATCCTTGACCGTTGCTCAAAGCGTCAATGGTTCAACCCAAAGACATAGGTAACAGTTAACACAAAAGGATCAAAAGGGGTCATTTCATTACCTTTGTGGTTGACGTGTAAGGTTCATAGTCACTTTCTCTTTTCGTATGGCACGTAGTCTACGCATGAAGAGGGAGGACGGTGTTTACCACATCATGTTAGCGGCACTTCTCAAACAGAAGACGAGTGCTACTAACGGCTGGATCACACGAGAACTCAACATGGGCACTGCTGACGCGGTCAGCCGATACGTTTCCGCTTTCAGGCAGAATGATGGCTATGGGGCAAAGGAGTATCAAAGCCTGACCACAAAGGTAATGAAATGACCCCTTCTGACTACACCGACCTTATTCACGCCTGCGGGACTTAATTATTCCTCTGTCGTATTGACTTCGGTTGTCTCGATCACCAACGAAATCGATTTGCCGTCAGGTTTTTCTCATGAGTTTGAGATCACCAATCACATTACACGAGGAAAGGGCTGAAAAAGGGGTCGAACGTTTAAAATAAACATACTAATCTTTTGTCGTTTGCTTTTCTTGGATCTTAGCCGCTTCTCCGTTCAACTCGACAACTGCGCAACGGTCGTCCGAACGTCTTGGTTCCAATCGACCGCCCCGCCCGAAGCACTGCGCCGAGGAAGCCCCCTGGACTGAAAAAGGGGTCGAACGTAGAAAATAAACATCCTAATCTTTTGTCGTTTGCTAGGGGACTGAAAAGGGGTCGAACGCAAAATGTAAAGATCGCTAATTTTTCATCGTTTGTTTGCCTTTCTCTTTAGCCGCTTTCGATCAACTCGACAACTACGCAACGGTCGTCCGAAAGTCATGGTTCCAATCGGCCGCCCCGCCCGGAGCGCTGCGCCGAGGAAGCCCCCTGGCTATTGACGTCTCGCCGTTCTCCTCGCCCAACTGACGTTATGTCCAATTCCTGCTTCACGGTCGACTCGTTCGCACACTCACTCAAACACTCTCCCTACAGGAACTGGACATAACGTCGTGTTGGGCGATCGTCCAGCAAGTCAGCAGGGGGCTCCCCGTCTCCGCGGTTCGGGCGAGACTACCCGCGTCTACGTTTGTGGCCGCGTCGTCTTTTCAGTTTGGCTTGCGCCATCATTTTCAAACCCCCGCGCCCGGGTTCCTCTCCGTTTGAACGGTTGACCTCCGATGCGGAAGGGCGTCTCCGCTTGACCGCCCAGAGTCTCGTTCCTCGTCTCTGACCTTTCTCGTTTCGGCGATCCCTCCACGCGCCCCCCAAAGGGGAGCTTCCCCCACCGCCGAGCGCGCGGGTTGCCCCCGCGTCGCGCTTCCGCGCGCGTCAACTCAGGAACCGCACCCACACACTGCAGGCACTGCGGCACTGTTCCAGTCGCTAAGGCTCCCTGCACAGATCCTAAGTGAAAGTCAGGCAGCGAGTCAGCAGGGGGCTCCCGACGGCGGCACGGTGGCGGGACTAGCGCGTCTCCGTTCTGAGCATCGCCGTCAGTCAGTTAGACTCCGTATCGGGCAAGCCGATACTCCGCAGAGCTTCAGAACCCCGCGCCCGGGGCGTCACCCGTTCGAAGCGTTCACCTCCGATGCGAATGAGCGCCTACGTTTGGCCGTCTTCGTCGTGCTTCGCCGACTGCGCCTATAACGCTTTGCCGATCCCGCCACGCAGCCCCAAGGGGCTTTCCCCCTCCACCAGCGCGCGGGTTGCCCCCGCGTCGCGCTTCCGCGCGCTTCAACTCAACACGACGCGCCGGGGCCATCGCGCCAACACAGAGGCACTGTTCCGATCGCCTAGGCTCACTGCACACAGCCTCTGTGAAATCCAAGCGGCAAAGCCGCTTCCGGATCAAAGCCATGCCCGTCGCGCAGACGCGACCGGCACCCGGTCTTGCTCGGCCTCGCCCCGAGCGCTTTCCCTCGTGTCATCGAAATCAACGGGCGATCTCCCTTTTTCGATACGCCGTCGAGATTGTACCTACGCGGTTCAAGGTCTTCTCGCTCGTGCCTCGCTGCGATCCACCTTGAGCCGCTGCGGTTTGATCTCTTTGGGCTTCTCGAAAAAATAGTCAGTGGGCTACGAGGCTTTTCCGTGGTCTTTGACGAAGGACTCGAGGACATCGTAAACCTTATCCTGCTGAGCGCGGGGCAGCTTGGCGGCTGCCTCGAACAGGCGCTTGCCGCGCCCGGTTGGCCCTCCGATACGCTTCACTTTGGACGGACGGCCGAGCAAGAAGTCAACGCTTGTATCCAGCGCGTCGGCGATGGCGGCCAGCTGGTCGACTTTGAGCGAAGTTGCTTCGCGCTCAAGGTAGGCAACGCCTTGCTGGGTCATGCCCAGCAACTGCGCAAGCTCGAGCTGCGTCAGTCCTTTTTCCTTACGCGCTTTAGTGATGTTGCCGCCCAAGAGCGGTCTTGATTTTTTGGAGGGTCTACCTGCTGGCATGGCAGGAGTATACACCTCGTTTTCGATTATCTGAAAAACCGCTTGCATAAATACAAGGAAACCTTGTATTTATTAACAAGTCAAATTTATTGACTTCGTCCTTGACGACCAAAACGCAAAAAAGGCCAGCGGCTCTGTCTGGAAAACTTAAGCCACTGACCTTTAACAATTAAAAAACTGTAGAACTATGAGTGAAGAAAATGCCCTGAAAGGGCAAGTTGAAACCGAATCCGCCGTTGCGGAAAACCTCCTGACTTACGCCGACTTGCTGCAACTGGAATGGATCTTCGCCGACAAGATCG